>NZ_JBITMQ010000054.1:0-1039 GCF_044466355.1 Actinophytocola sp. NPDC049390 | reverse complement strand
CTAGGGCCTGTATCGAAGTGGATCAGCTGATGGCTTCGGGTGTGGCCTGTTCCGGCGTGTCGTTGATCAAATAGGAGAGGTCTCCGGTAGATCGATCGTCGACCAAGAAGATCAAAGCACCGGAGACCTCGTGGGCACCTTAGCGGTGACGAGGCGGTTCGACCTGACCGACGCGCAGTGGGCGTTGCTGGAGCCGTTGTTGCCCCAGCCTGCGCGGTCGGGGCGGCCGTCGTTGTGGAGCAAGCGGCAGTTGATCGACGGGATCCGGTGGCGGGTGCGTACGGGGTCGCCGTGGCGGGACCTGCCCGCGATGTATGGGTCGTGGGCTGCTGCGTACGGACTGTTTCGGCGGTGGCAACGCAACGGCACCTGGCGCCGGCTGGTGATCGCGTTGCAGGCACTGGCCGACGCGGCTGGAGGGATCGGCTGGGACGTGAGCGTGGATTCGACCGTGGTGCGGGCCCATCAGCATGCTGCGGGCGCGTCTAAAAGGGGGATCTGCAGGCGGAGTCACCGGGTGGTGTCCGGGTTGAGCCGGTTGATCACGCGTTGGGTCGTTCTCGGGGTGGGTTGTCCACGAAGCTGCATCTGGCCTGTGAGCAGGGCCAGAAGCCTCTGTCGCTGGTACTGACCGGTGGGCAACGCGGCGACAGCCCGCAGTTCATTCCCGTCCTGACCGCGATCCGGGTGCCGAGGCTCGACGGTGGTCGGCCCCGCACCCGACCGGATCGCGTGTTGGCCGACAAGGCCTACACGTCCAAGGCCAACCGCGACCACCTGCGCAAGCGAGGGATTAAAGCAACCATCCCGACCAAGGCCGACCAGGACGCGTACCGCCGCAAGAAGGGATCGAAGGGCGGGCGGCCACCCGCCTTCGACCCCGAGATCTACAAACAGCGTCACGCCGTGGAATGCGGCATCAACCGGCTCAAACGCTACCGAGCCGTCGCCACCCGGTTCGACAAACTCGCCGTCCGCTACGAAGCCACCGTCCACATCGCCACGATCAACGAATGGCTCTAACCCACTTCGATACAGG
>NZ_JBITMQ010000053.1:0-1051 GCF_044466355.1 Actinophytocola sp. NPDC049390 | reverse complement strand
TCTAGGCCGTGTTTCAGAGCTGTGACCAGCGGGATGTTGCCTGGTGTTGACTTGTTTGGCGTGTCGTTGATCGAAATAGGGCGAGGTCTCCGGTAGATCGATCATCGACCAAGACGATCATGATCACCCGGAGACCTCGTGGCCAGCGTAGCGGCGGCGGGGCGTGCTGACCTGACTGACGCGCAGTGGGCGGTTCTGGAGCCGCTGTTGCCTGTCGGTCGCAAGCCAGGCCGCCCGCCGAAATGGACCAAACGGCAGTTGATCGACGGGATCCGTTGGCGTGTGCGTGTGGGGTCGCCGTGGCGGGATGTTCCACCGGATTATGGCTGCTGGCAGACGGTGTATGGGTTGTTCCGGCGTTGGCAGCGCGCCGGTGTGTGGGCGGTGATCATGGGTGCGTTGCAGGCGCGTGCTGATGCCGTCGGGTTGATCACGTGGGATGTGAGTGTGGACTCCACGATCAACCGGGCGCATCAGCACGCGGCGGGCGCACGGACTGACGGCGCGGCGCAGAAGGAGCCGCCGGGCGGAGTGGGTGATCCGGAGCCGGCTGATCACGGAATGGGGCGCTCGCGGGGTGGGTGGACCACCAAGCTGCATCTGGCCGTTGAGCAGGGACAGAAGCCGTTGTCGGTGGTGATCACCGCAGGACAGCGCGGTGATTCGCCCCAGTTCCAGGTGGTGTTGGAAGGTATCCGGGTCGCCCGACCGGGTGGTGGTCGACCGCGGACCCGACCGGATCGGGTGTTGGCGGACAGGGCCTACGGTTCCCGCGCGAACCGGGACTATCTGCGTCGTCGTGGTATTCGGTGCACGATCCCGCAGAAGAAGGATCAGGTGCGGCACCGCCAGGCCAAGGGCAGTGCTGGTGGCCGGCCACCAGCGTTCGACCCGAAGTTCTACAAGCAACGCCACGCGGTGGAGTGCGGGATCAACCGGCTCAAACGCAACCGGGCCGTGGCCACCCGCTACGACAAGCTGGCGGTCCGGTACGAAGCCGTCGTCCATCTGGCCGCGATCAACGAGTGGCTACTTTGAAACACGGCCTAGA
>NZ_JBITMQ010000052.1:0-1126 GCF_044466355.1 Actinophytocola sp. NPDC049390 | reverse complement strand
GCCGGGACGAAGGGCGGCTTGACGCTGACCGTTCCACAAGGACTGACGGGGCCGGACCACGACGGTCCGGCCCCGCGCTGGATCACAACATGACGCCTGCCCGGCCGAGGTAGTTGTCCCAGTACGCGGCCAGGACGGTGGCCGAGGTCCGGTAGACGATCGGCTCCGAAGCCGGGTCCAGCACCAGGTACTGGCCGCCCTCGTAGCCAGCGACGGTCAGGAAGTGCGGCACGTCGTTACCCGACCATGGCAGGTCCTTCATGTTCCCCGCCATCACCACCGGTCCACCCGCCCGCACGTGCGACAGCAGGCGGTCGAAGTCACCGAACACCACCGTCGCCGACACGCCGTTCGCCGCGAGTGCACGCCGGACGTCGGACTCGTTGGTGCCGAACTGGTTCGGGTCGTTCCACGACGGGTCGTAGCCCATGTCGGCCCGGGCACGGTTGATCGCGTAGACCGGGTTCGACGAGTTCCACGACCGCGGCGTCACACCAGCCGCCAGCAACGCGGTGACGACACTGGTCGGGCCGCAGTCCTCCCCTTGGTTCGGCTGGCCCTGGAACTGCGACACCGGCACGTGGTCGCCAGAGGTCTGGCCGCAGTCCGGCACTCCTGGGATGCGGTAGTCGTAGCCGGTGGCCATGTAGGCGTCCGCCAGGTAGCCGCCCAGCGCCGGCACGTAGTCCCACAGGTTGCTGGTGAAGCCCCGCGTGTTGGTCACCGACTGCCCCTGCGCCTGGCAGGAGATGTCCACCACCCGCCCGTCCCACACGAGCCCGAGACTCCCGCTGGCGGTCGTCGGTGCGGTGCGGATGTTCAACCCGTCCCCGTCGGTGTTGCCCACCGTCGCCGTGGCGGCCGACGCCACCCCGGCCGTACCGGCCACCGCACCCGCCACCATCGCCAGCACCAGTACCGACTTTGTCAGTAATGATCGCCATCTCATGACGTTCTCCCGTCGTTCAGGGACATGACCCGAATCCGACGAACGCCACGACATCCCCGTTTCTCACTGTGTGAAAGCAACCGATGTCTTTCCGTGCGCGAAGAGTCTTGACTCCATGAGCCTGCCGCCTTATGCCTCACCCCATATGGCGCCAGAGCGGATCCGATGTGGAGCATT
>NZ_JBITMQ010000051.1:0-1404 GCF_044466355.1 Actinophytocola sp. NPDC049390 | reverse complement strand
GGGACTGTTCCAAGATCGGTGTTTCTGGCCCGACACGCCGGGCTGATGGTCTGGCGGGATGGGCACTGTGAGTGATGACATCTGATGTTGTGAGTCCACGCAAGCGTGACAAGCCGGCGCGGGAGCTGTCGCCGGAGCAGGCTGCCGCGGCGGCGATGGTGGCCGAGGCCAAGGCTCGGGGGTTGGCGTTGACCGGCCCGGACGGCCTGTTGAAGTTGTTCACCAAGACCGTGCTGGAGACCGCGCTCAACGAGGAGATGACTGAACACCTCGGCCACGAGAAGAACCAGGCCGAACCCGAGCGCGAGTCGACGAATGTGCGGAACGGCAGCCGGTCGAAGACCGTGGTGTCGGATGCCGCGGGTGAGGTTGAGATCAATGTGCCGCGGGATCGGGAGAGCACGTTCGAGCCGCAGATCGTGAAGAAAAGGCAACGTCGGCTCACGGACGTGGACGAGATCGTGCTGTCGCTGTATGCGAAAGGAATGACCACAGGGGAGATTTCCGCGCATTTCGCCGAGATCTACGGTGCTTCGGTGTCCAAGGAGACGGTTTCGCGGATCACCGACAAAGTCGTCGCCGAGATGAACGAGTGGACCAACCGGCCACTTGACGCTGTGTATGCGGCGGTGTTCATCGACGCCATCATGGTGAAGGTCCGTGACGGCCAGGTCGCCAATCGGCCCGTCTACGCCGCCATCGGCGTCACCGTGGACGGCGGCAAGGACGTGCTGGGCCTGTGGATGGGCACCGGTGGAGAGGGCGCCAAGTTCTGGATGAGCGTGCTGGTCGACCTGAAGAACCGCGGTGTCCGGGACGTATTCTTCCTCGTCTGCGACGGCCTCAAAGGACTCCCCGAGGTCGTCACCAATGTCTGGTCGCAGACCATTGTCCAGACCTGCATCGTTCACCTGATCCGGAACACCTTCCGGCTCGTGGCACGTCAGGACTGGGACGCGGTGAAACGGGACATCAAACCCATCTACACCGCACCCAACCCCGACGCCGCACTCCTCGCACTGGAGGAACTCGAAGAGAAATGGAAGAAGAAACACGGCGCGATGGTCCGGCTCTGGCGCAACGCCTGGGAGGAATTCATTCCGTTCCTGGACTACGACGTCGAGATCCGACAGATGATCTGCTCCACCAACGCAATCGAATCACTCAACGCCCGCTACCGGCGGGCGATCCGCGCACGCGGGCACTTCCCGACAGAGCAAGCCGCGATGAAGTGCCTGTATCTTGTGACCCGCAGCCTGGACCCGACCGGAACCGGCCGCGCGCGGTGGACGATGCGCTGGAAGCCCGTGATCAACGCCTTCGCCATCACCTTCGGTGACCGCTGGCCGGGAGCCGAGACCTACTGATCAACAACGCCGGAAACACCGATCATGGGATAGGCCC
>NZ_JBITMQ010000050.1:0-1501 GCF_044466355.1 Actinophytocola sp. NPDC049390 | reverse complement strand
CAATGCCGTTCAGTTAGGGCGGTGGGTGGGTTGTCAAGGCGGCTGAGATAGGCAACGGGGTTCCTGCTAGAACAGCGTCGACCAAGATCGATGTTCGCAGGAACCCCGTTGGATACTCAGTCTGTCAGTACCTGTGAAGTTGTTGTGGCCCAGGGGCCGTTCGCGCCGGGGCATCTGGGTGAGCTGACCCAGTTGGTGCCGTTCGAGATGATCGATGAGGCGCTGGCCATCACCCGTCGAACACAGTCGCGGATCCGGGACTTGCCCTCGCGGGTGGTGGTCTACCTGCTGCTGGCCGCGTGCTTGTTTCCGGAACTTGGCTACCGGCAGGTATGGCACCGGCTGGTGTCCGGACTGCACGGCCTGCCCGTGGCCAATCCGACCAGCAGCGCGCTGAGTCAAGCCCGTCGTCGAGTCGGGACCGCGCCATTGCGATGGCTGTTCGAGTTGCTGCGCGGCCCGGCCCCGGGTATCGCCACGCCTGGTGCCCGCTGGCGTGGCCTGCTGGTCTGCGCGATCGACGGCACCGTCATGAGCGTTGCCGACAGCCCGGCCAACGTAACCGAGTACCGCAAACACCGCTGCAACAACGGCGGTTCCGGCTATCCGCAGCTGCGGCTGACCGCGCTGGTCGCCTGCGGCACCCGCACCATCATCGACGCGGTGTTCGGTCCGACCAGCAGCGGTGAACTCACCCACGCCCGCCAGCTCACCCGCGCCCTGCACGCGGGAATGCTCCTGCTGGCCGACCGCAACTTCGCCGGTCGTGACCTCATCGCCACCCTGGCCGCGACCGGCACCCAAGTTCTGGTGCGCTGTCGGGAGAAGCGGGTCATGCCGATGCTCAACCGCTACCCGGACGGCTCCTACCTGTCCCTGCTCGGCGGGACGACAGTCCGCATCATCGAGGCCGAGATCGCCATCACTACCCGCACCGGTCGCCGCACCAGCATCTACCGGCTCGCGACCACCCTGTTGGATCACCACCGCTACCCGGCCGGTGAGCTGATCGTGCTCTACCACCAGCGATGGGAAATCGAAACCGCCTACCTGGAACTGAAATCCACCATCCTCGGCGGCCGGGTCCTGCGCGCCCGCACCCCAACCGGAGTGATGCAAGAGGCCTACGCCCTGCTGATCACCTACCAACTGCTACGCCTAGCCATGGCCGACGCCACCACAACCCACCATGACATCGACCCCGACCGGGCCTGTTTCACCATCGCCCTCAACGCCGCCCGCGACCTCGTCACCCAGGCCGCCGCCGTGATCGCCGACAACGACATCGACCTCATCGGCCGCATCGGCCGACTCGTGCTGGCCCACCTCATGCCCGACCGACGCATCCGCACCGCACCACGCGTGGTCAAACGAGCCATCTCCAAATACAACGCCAAAGGCACCATCGACCGGAACAGCTACAAGGCCACCATCAGCATCAACATCACCACCCCAGCCGACCCTTGACAGCCCAACCCACGCCCTAACTGAACGGCATTGG
>NZ_JBITMQ010000049.1:0-1667 GCF_044466355.1 Actinophytocola sp. NPDC049390 | reverse complement strand
GCTGCGCTCCTCGGGATCTTCCGGACCACCGACCCCAAGCTGATCGGCGTCCTCTACCTCGTCACCTCGTTCGTGTTCTTCATGACCGGCGGCGTGATGGCGCTGCTGATGCGCGCCGAGCTGGGCTTCCCGGGCCTGCAGTTCCTGTCGCCCGAGCAGTACAACCAGCTGTTCACCATGCACGGCACGATCATGCTGCTGCTGTACGCGACCCCGATCCTGTTCGGCTTCGCGAACTTCGTCCTGCCGCTGCAGATCGGGTCGCCCGACGTGGCGTTCCCCCGCCTGAACGCACTGTCGTACTGGCTGTTCCTCCTCGGCGGGCTCATCGTCATCAGCTCGTTCCTGACCCCGGCGGGCGCGGCCGACTTCGGGTGGACCGGCTACGCCCCGTTGTCGGACGTCACGCGCAGTCCCGGCGTCGGCGGGAACCTGTGGATCGTGGGTCTCGTGCTGTCCGGTCTCGGCACGATCCTCGGCGGGGTGAACATGCTGACCACCGTGGTCTGCCTGCGGGCGCCGGGCATGACGATGTTCCGGATGCCCATCTTCACCTGGAACATCCTGATCACCACGATCCTGATCCTCCTCGCGTTCCCGATCCTGACCGCCGCGCTGATGGGCCTGCTCGCCGACCGGGTCATCGGCGCACACGTGTTCGACCCGGCCAACGGCGGCGCGATCATGTGGCAGCACCTGTTCTGGTTCTTCGGGCACCCCGAGGTGTACATCGTGGCGCTGCCGTTCTTCGGGATCATCACCGAGGTCATCCCGGTGTTCAGCCGCAAGCCGCTGTTCGGTTACCGCGGCATGGTGTACGCGACGCTCGCGATCGCCGGGCTGTCCATGGTGGTGTGGGCGCACCACATGTTCGCGACCGGTGCGGTGCTGCTGCCGTTCTTCTCGATGGCGACGTTCCTGATCGCCATCCCGACCGGCATCAAGTTCTTCAACTGGGTCGGCACGATGTGGAAGGGCCAGCTCACCTTCGAGACGCCGATGCTGTTCTCGATCGGTTTCCTGGTCACGTTCCTCCTCGGTGGGCTCACCGGCGTGCTGCTGGCGTCCCCGCCGATCGACTTCCACGTCACCGACACCTACTTCGTGGTCGCGCACTTCCACTACGTCCTGTTCGGCACGATCGTGTTCGCCACCTACGCGGGTATCTACTTCTGGTTCCCGAAGATCACCGGCAGGTACCTCAACGAACCGCTCGGCAAGCTCCACTTCTGGACCACGTTCCTGGGCTTCCACGGCACGTTCCTGGTGCAGCACTGGCTGGGTGACGAGGGCATGCCGCGCCGGTACGCCGACTACCTCGCCACGGACGGGTTCACCGCGCTGAACACGATCTCCACGATCGGCTCGTTCATCCTCGGCGCGTCCGTGCTCCCGTTCGTGTGGAACGTCTTCCGCAGCTACCGCTACGGCGACCCGGCCACGGTGGACGACCCGTGGGGGTACGGCAACTCCCTCGAGTGGGCCACGTCGTCGCCGCCGCCGCGGCACAACTTCACCGAGCTGCCGAAGATCCGCTCGGAACGTCCGGCGTTCGACCTGCACTACCCGCACATGGTCGAGGAGGTGCGGGCGCACAAGTACGTCGGGCCGTGGGGTGGGCACACCGACGAGCAGCCGCCCGCGCCCTCGGAGAAGCTGGGCGAGGC
>NZ_JBITMQ010000048.1:0-1940 GCF_044466355.1 Actinophytocola sp. NPDC049390 | reverse complement strand
TGTCTAGTCCCACCTGATGCTTGACGGTTCGATCCCAGGTGATGGTTGACGGTTGGCCTAGGTTTCATAGGGCACTCGTCTTGGGTCTGTGGGTCTTGATCCGGCGAACTGGCTGGGTGGTGGTCCGCTGGATGGTGCGGGTGTCGCCGTCGGGCAGGTCGATCGTCAGCGTGTGTTCGGCGACGTGGATGGTGACGGTCTGACCTGCGTGGATGCGGCCGAGTGCGATCTTCTGGCCGACGACCATCACGATCCCGCTGTTGCTGGCCCGGCGTTGGACCCGGACCGGTTCGACCGTGGGGCGTGGTGGTGGCCCGGCTGGTCGGGCGCCGCGCAGGGTGTGTGTTTGCTGGTTGGTGAGCGGGTTGGGGCGGGTGCGGAGCAGTTCGCGGGTGTCGGGATCGAAGAAGGTCAGGGTGGGGCCGTCGATGCGGATCGTGACCCGTCGCCCGGCGAGGATCTCCGCGGCCAGGACCTGCAGGTTCTTCAGCGAGACGGTGCCGGCGGTGCTCACTGTCCGGTCGACCTCGACCGCTGGCCCGGGCTCGGAGGGTGGCAGCGGAGCGGGACCTGCTGGGCGGCCACCCGCGTTCGCGAGAGCGGCCAGGTCGGCGACCGAGAGATGAGACCGGACCGTCTTGACCCGCGCGCTCGCGATGAGCAGGTGGATCACCTCGACGCTGGCCCAGAACGTCACCGTCACGCCTGCTCGGGCGGTGCCCAGCCAGAACTGTTTCCCGGCGACGCCGAGGTTCCCGCTGGCCGGGACCACTCGCTCGAACTCGACCGGCCCGCCCTGATATGCCTCCGGCAGGCTCTCGGCCCCATCCGGGGTCAGGTTCGCGGCCGTGTCTTGAACCGGCTTGAGCGAGGGCGGGAGATGCAGCGGCAGCAGCTCTCCAGCGGTCTGGCGCTGGGGCTGGCCGGTGGTGAACCGGTCGGCCGGGTAGGCGTTGTCCAGGCCCTGGTGCGGGCGGTCGCAGTTGTATTCGCTCACCCAGGTGTCCACCGCGGCCTGCGCCGCGAGGATCGACGGGAACGGTGGGTGGTCGTCGAGCAGCTCACGACGCAGGGTTTGGTGGAACCGCTCAACCTTCCCGGTGGTCGTGGGTGAGGCGGGTTGGGTCAGTCGGTGGGTGATGCCGTTGTCCCGGCAGATCCGGTCGAACAAGACCTCACCGCCCTTGCCGAAACGGTCGGTGAACTGCTTCCCGTTGTCGGTCAACACTTCCTCCGGGACACCGAACCGGCGCATCCCCTCGGCGAACGCCAGACAGACCGCCCGACCGGTCGCCCTGGCGACGACAGCGGCGATGACACAGAAGCGGGAATGATCGTCCACTCCGGTCACGATCTTGACCTCGCGCCCATCGGTGAGGAAGACGCCGCCGACGATGTCCATCTGCCACAACGCCATCGGCTCATCACGTTCCCACCGCCGGTAGTCCCGACGATGCCGCCGCCGTGCTTTCGGTTCGATCAGGCCGTGGCGGACCAGGATCCGATAGACCGACATCCGCGACGGCACCGGCACCACACCGCCACGGTCGAGTTCGTGCACGAGACGGCGTGGTCCCCACCGCGGGTGTTCCCTGCGTAGTTCGCAGATCACCGCCGCCACCTCCGCCGCAGTCTGATGCGGACACGACTCCGGCCGCCGAGACCGGTCCACCAACCCCGCCAGCCCGTCCCGCCGATACCGGGACAGCCACCCCGACACCGACTGGCGGGACACCCCGAACCGGATAGCCGTCTCGGTCACCGACACCCCGGACTCGACCATCAACACCGCGCGATACCGCTGCTCGACAACGGACAACTCCACCAGAGCCAATCCCGGCCTCCTGACGCGCACAACACTGCGCGACAGCCAAGCCGATCACGGCCACTGTCAAGCATCAGGTGGGACAGGAACGTCAAGCATCTACCGAGACAGGACA
>NZ_JBITMQ010000047.1:0-1965 GCF_044466355.1 Actinophytocola sp. NPDC049390 | reverse complement strand
CCTGGCTTCCGCAGCTGTTGTAGCGAGATAGTCCGTGAATCTGGGGGTTGACGTGCGGAAACGTGCCGTCGGTTGGTGGGACGGTGTGTATCTAGGAGTTCGGTCTGGTCAGCGGCTGGGTGGGGTGAGTTTGTAGATCCTGGGCGGGGTGTCGATCTGGAGAGCGTGGAGGAGATCGTGTTGGTGTTTGGTGATCTCGGTGCGCTGTTGGAAGGTGCCGGCGGGGCCTGTGAAGGTGCCGAGGGTGATCTTGTCGAGATCGTGGCGGAGGGTGGGCCAGGTGTGTCCGGTGGTGGTCTCGGCGATCCTGGCCAGGAGTAGGGCAAGCCAGCAGAGCAGGACGTGAGCGCGGATGCGGTCTTCGCGGCGGTGGAAGACGGGCCGCAGGTCGATGACTTGTTTCATGTCTCGCCAGCCGCGTTCGACCTCGAGAAGTTGCTTGTAGCCCAGGGCGATGTCCTCGGCGGTCATCTTGGGATCAGACGTGCGCAGTAGGTACTTGCCGTCCAGGTTCTCCTCGGTCTTGATCCTCGCGGCGTCGATGCGCAGCAGCCCGCCGGGAGTGGTGCGCAGGTAGCGGTTCAGGCCGGGCTTGGTGGAGATCACCCCGCGTAGTTCGGCCCGTTTGGTCGCGCTCAGTGCGTCGGTGCCGTCGATCAGTTCGGTGAGTTGGGTGACCAGTCGGCCTCGGGTTTTCGCGTCGCGTGTCGCGGCTTCGGGGTTGAAGCAGATGACGAACCGCTCGTCCTCGCGGATGCGGACTTCCTTGACCCGCAGGTTGTCGCGGACCTCTTGATAGCGGCCTTGGCGGGCCAACGCCGCAGTGGCCTCGGCCGATCCGGAGCGGAGCTTCTCGCCGATGATGTAGTGGTGATCGCCCTTGCGTAGGTGTAGGCGGTTCTGTTCGGAGGCGAAGCCGCGGTCGGCGACCCACACGATCTTGGACAGGGTCCAGTCGCGCATGTCGTCCTTGACCTGCCGGATCAACGCCGAGTCGCCTGTGTGGCCGGGCCAGGACCAGACCCGGACCGGGATGCCGGTGCGGGCGACGGCCATGCCGATCACGACTTGGGGCAGGTCGTCGCGGTGGTCCTTGGACTTGCCGAACGACCGGAACCCCTTGCGCTTGTGTTCGTCGGTCGCCTTCTCTTCGGCCACGACCTCGCCTCGTTCGTTTCGAGGAAGGGCCTCATCAGCCTCTTCGGTCTCGAAGTAGGTGCTGGTGGTATCGAAGAACAGCAGGTCCACCTCAAGATTCAGCAGGTTGGCGACCTGACCGAACACCGCTTCCTCGAGCTTGGCGGAGATCTCGATCAGCCAGTCCATCGCCCGGTAACAGGCGTCGTCGCTGGTGGAGGCAAGCCCGTCGATATGGACGTCGTTGTTCACCCAGCGGGAGGCCGCGAGCTTCGAGGACGGGGCCAGGGCACGGTTGGCGACCAGCGCGAACAGCACCCGCTCCGCGTTCGGGTCGAGTCGGCGGCCCTTGAGCAGGCGTTTCATCGTCTTGCCTATCTCCAGCCGTTGCCAGAGCGCGTCCAGCACCCAGGTGCCGCCCAACGGCCGGGACTCGGTGAACGCCAGCCCCTCCGCAGTGGCGGCCAGGACAGCGTCGGGGTCCAGGAACCGGGTGACCGACGCGATCAGACGTCCCAGCGCCTCCCGGTTCGCGGCGTCCTCACGACCGAAGTTGTAGACGACCTGCACCTTCGACCGCTTCAACGCGGGATCCCACACGTTGTGCGCCAACTGCAGGTAGCGGACTTCGGTGCCATCCTTGTTCCGCCGAGGCGTCGACCGCAGGTACATGGACTAGACGATAGCCCCTTAAGCCATGCACATCCACGAAATCACCGACAAGCGTGTATCTAGGCGGAACCGTGTTTCACACCATGTTCCAGACCACTGACCAGCAGATCCAACCCCAGCCGTAACCCAGAACCGCGATTAGCTGCGGAACCCGGG
>NZ_JBITMQ010000046.1:0-2739 GCF_044466355.1 Actinophytocola sp. NPDC049390 | reverse complement strand
AGGCGGAACCGTGTTTCACACCATGTTCCAGACCACTGACCAGCAGATCCAACCCCAGCCGTAACCCAGAACCGCGATTAGCTGCGGAACCCGGGCGTCACGCGGCCAAGGTTGCGTCAGCGTTCTGGAACTCGTGCGTCCGCTGCTCGTCTCCTCGATCGCGAGCACCATTCGCTTCGAACTCTGCACGAACGATCTTGACGAGTCGTCGAGCTGAGGTGGCACCAATCCCCAGCCGAACACGGAGCGCGTCAGCAGATATTGGCCTTTGGTGAGTCGCCCGGTGAGCGGTGTCCTCCTGCCGCGCCTGTTCCAGGAGGACCTCCCACGGACGGCCGCGGGGCGCCCGCTGATCGAGTTTCGACGGCTTCGCATGCCTACGATCACCCCCAGATCGCCCCGGATCGGCCACCGACTCCTTGGCTTCGACGCTTATTGCCTCGGCGCCGGTGACGCTGTCGCCATCGGCGACAGTCTTGGCGGGATAGGTAGTGCCGATCGCCTGCAAGAAGCCTGGCCCAACCTCCGCCCAGCCGATCAAGAGAAGAGGTCCGACGGCATCGAACGCGGCCTTGCCGTACTCGCCGGCGACGAGTGGGTCCGCAACGTTCAATGCCAGGGTGACCACGCTGGCGAAAATCAGGAGCCGGCGAGCTGGTCGCAACACCTCGTCGGAGGCACCGGCAAGTGCGAGGTGCCGGGTGCCGAGCAGAAGTCCCAGGATCGAGAGGTCTACTGCCGGAGCGACGAGTGGCGCCACCCAGACCGGCACCCCCAACCGAAGGGCGAGGTTGAGAACGTTGCCAAACCCGAAGAGGAAGGTGAGGCCGACGACAACGCCCATGATCACTGTGACGGCTCGAACGACGGTAGCGCCGTCCGAAGCTGATCGAGCTGACAAACTAACTGCGGGCTTGGTCATCGAGGGTCACCTGCTTCGACGCGCGGGCGCCCGTGGGTGTCTCGGGTGGGGATGCCGCGTTCGCGCAGTTTGTTCAGCACGGTGGTGTGGTTGACGCCGAAGTGTTCGCCGACTCGCGCCAGCGACCAGCCGAGCTTGTAGAGGTGGATGGCGTCGTCGACCTGCTCAGGCGAGAGACCCCGGCGGCGCATCGGCACGCCGTGCCGATGGAGGATGTTGCTGACCGTCCGCCGCTCGATGCCGAACCGGTCACCGAGCTCGTACACCGTCGCACCCGCCTGGTAGCCCGCGATCAACTCCTCGACTTGCTCAGAACGGAGTTGCCGGGCCCGCCGGGGCCGGTCGCGCGTGATCGACGACGGCTCGGGGATATCGAGGCTGGGAAGCTTCTCGCGGAGCTCTTCCAGCGCCCTGACCTGGTCTTTTATGTTCGAGTAAGGTCCCCTAACCTCCACAATCGAACAGCACACGAGAATCGCCCGTCGACCTGCGAAGACATGGTCGGCGGGCGATCTTGATTTGTCCGTCGCTTGTGGACGGTGGTACGTGAAACTGGAGCAAAACTGGAGCAGGGCTCTGACCCTGGTGAAACAGGGTCACGAGTGTGCTCCAGGTCACGTGGCCCGATCGGGTGCTGTTGGCCCGGATCTTCGGGAGGGGCGCAAACCCACGCCGACAACCCGTCGGGGGGTGTGGTGGTTTCAGCCATTGCTGGGCCGTGTGCGGGTTCTGTACGCGCCAGCGATGGGTGGCGCAGCGGTGGCCGGTGTCGTTCATGCGGCCGGGAGGTCGTGATGACCCTGCGGTCTGGGCGTTCGTCGCCAGGGCTCGAAACCGACCCCGCTGGTTAAGAGCCAGCGGTCGGTCGTGTCGCTCGAAGTCGCGAGCTGTCGTCACGTGCCGGTTCTGCAGGTAGTTGCTGTTCCCAGTTATCGGCGGATGTCGGGTTATGCCAGTGCGTGTCGCTGCTGCGGAGCACCCAAGGAGCACCCAGCGTCAGCTGTGAGCGTTGCGGAGAAGCTTTGTACATCCCGCCCGACACGCCGTACACACTGGTCACGGGAGCGCGTGGTGCCGTCCTGGCGCAGGTCGAACCCAGTAGTGGGCTCGGGCTCCCTGCTGGCCCGTTTTGGCGGGTGACCGGTGCCGAGACGTGGGGTCCGCCGTTGCCTGGCCGCACGCTCGAGGGCCAGGCGGTGCTGTTCGCCTTCGCCAGGCCCGCGAACGGTCACGCCGCGTCCGCGCTGAGGATCGTCGAGGACTGGGTCGGCCACGACCGCGACGCGCGGCCGCCTTTCCACCCGGCCGTGGAGCGGGCGGTGGCCGTGATCCCGACGCTCCTGGCAGGCGGGCCGGGACGCCTCGACGCAGTCGCCGCCGCGGTCCACCTCTCCCCGTGCCGCCTTGCGCACCTGTTCCCTGCACACGTGGGGATCCTGCTGCGGCCCGCCCACAGCGCCGGTTCACCGACGCGTCGCACTTCACCCGGGTCTCCGGCACCATTTCGGTACCGAGCTCTATGAAGGCAGTCCGTCGTGGGGCTGGAACGTCGCTGTGACGCTTGTGATGTTGTGGGCGCCATAGACGCTGGAGCTGTTTTCTGTCCTTAAGTGGATTCGTCCCTATCAATGGCTCCGTGAGCTGTGGTGTGTCTACCTCACGATCGTTCCCGCGATGGGTCCGTTAGTGACAGGAGTGAGGAATGGCGGCGTGGTTGCGTGGCTCTCACTCGTTTGGTCGTAAGGGATTCGCGTGCGTGCTAATTCGGCTCGGGTTGGCTGGTCTGTGTGGGTGAGTTGGTCTGTTCGGCGGCGGGG
>NZ_JBITMQ010000045.1:0-4772 GCF_044466355.1 Actinophytocola sp. NPDC049390 | reverse complement strand
ACGAACTTCGTGGTGCGGGTGATCCCGGTCTTGTGCGGAACCCGGGCCTCGACAAGGCTCGCGCGTTCGTCGTAGACCAGGGTGGTGGCGTTGTTCTCCGCGTCGGTTTGGGTGACGACGTTGCTGTCGCGGTCGTAGTCGACGCTGGTGATGTTGCCGTCCGGGTCGGTGCCGGTGCGTTGCCGGTGGTTGCGGTCGTAGGTGACCTTCGCGGTGTAGTCCTCGGTGTCCGCGGTGGCGTTCTTCCGCGGGTCGACGATGGTGGTGACGTTGCCGACGTTGTCGTACCGGTAGGTGGTTTTGTTGCCGGCGGCGTCGACGGTGTCGGTGAGCTGGTAGATGGGGTCGTAGGTGTAGCGGGTGACGTAGTCGTTCGGGTCGGTCGGGGTGAGGGTGCCCAGCGGTTGAGTTTGGGTGAGGAGGTTGCCGACCTTGTCGTAGCCGAACGCGGACACCCGCGCCGGTCCGGTCGGGGTGTCCTTCGGGGCGGTGACCGTGACCGGTTGGTCCATGGGGTCGTAGGTCGCGGTGGTGACCGCGCCGTTGGGGGCGGTGGCCTGCTCGATGTTGTCGTTCGGGTCGTAGACCGGGGCGAGGGTGGTGATGTACTCCCCCGCGGCCTGGTCCTTCGGGACCCGGGTCTCGAGTGGACGGCCGAACGTGTCGTAGGTGGCGCTGGACGTCTTGCCGCGTGGGTCGGTGAGGGAGGTGGGGTTGCCGCGCGGGTCGAGCACCATCGTCGAGGTGTGAGTCAGCGGATCGGTGGTGCTGCGCGGCAGCCCGTTCGGGTGGTAGTCGCCGTAGGTGGTGGTGTTGCTGTTGGCGTCGGTGACCGTCGCGAGTTGGCCGTACTGGTCGTAGGTGTAGACGGTCTGGTAGTCCCCCACCTCGGGGGTGGCAACGCCCTTGGGGTCGGTGACGTGGGTCAGGTTGCCCTTGGGGTCGTAGGAGAACACCCACTTGCGGCCCTCGGGGCTGGTCTTGCTGGCGAGTTCAGCGGTGTAGCCACCGAGTCCGGTCTGATAGGTCAGGGCCGTGGGCGGGGTGTTGTTCGCGACGGCCTCGGCGTCCCGGATTTCGAGGGGATACCCGGTCTTCGGGTCGTACCGCCACGTGGAGACCGCCTCGTTCGCTTCGGTGAGCGACACCACGTTGTGGTCGGCGTCCCAGGTCAGGGTGGTGGTCTCGTTCTTGGCGTTGAGCGAGGTGACCGGGCGGCCGAACCCGTCCATGTGGTAGCGGGTCGTATTGCTCTCCGCGTCCGTGACGACCACGTCCATCTCGGCGTCTTGCGGGCCGTCCGGGTCGGTGTAGGCGAACGTCGTGACGTTGTCCCGCCGATCGCGAATGGTGTGGACCTTCCACTTGTCCTGCGGATCCACCGGGGCGGTGTAGTAGGTCAGGTTGGTGTCGTTGCCGCGCGGGTCGGTGACGCGCACGAGTTTGACGTTCTTGTTGCCCTGCGTGGCGTCGTAGTCGAAATGGAACGGCTTCGGCTGCGAACTGCCTGCCCCGTCGACCACGTCGGTCAGGAGGCCCTTGTCGCTGTAGGCGAACGTCAGGGTCCGGCCGGAAATGTCGCGGACCGTCTTGATCTGGTCGATGATGTGCGGGTTCTGGGTGTCGGTCTTGGTGTAGTAGTCGAGCACCATCGTCTGCCGCCCGGCTGGGTCGGTGACGTAGGCGAGGAACTTCCGCGGCTGGTTGTTCGACTTGCGCTCGGTGTAGGTGAAGGACTGCTCGTTGCCGTTGCGGTCCCGGATCGCCGAGAGCCAGCCTTCGGTGTCGAACCAGAACTCGGTGCGGTCCGGTGAGGTCATCACCCACCGCCGCGACGTGTCCGCACCCGCCCTGCGCTGCAGATACAGGTGCACACCCTTGGGGCTGACGTAGGTCCATGCCGCGGGGTCGGTGGAGTCGTGCTTGTCCAGCAGGAACACATGGGTGGTGCCGTCCCCGTCCGGCAACGTCACCCGCGACGGATAGTCCTGCCCCTTCGGATGCAACTCAAGCGAAGCACCCAACCGCACCAGCCCGGACGCCGCGAGGGACCAGCCGTAACCGGAGGTCGTGGTGGCCGTGTCCAGGGAGTTGTAGGTCAACCGGAGGAAGGTGTTCAGGCCACGGCCCGGATTGGTGAACGCGTCGTAAGAGAACACCACGTTCCCCGCATACTGGTTCACCAGCAGATTCGAGCCCGCACCCGTCGCCGTCCCGGTGTAGGAGTAGAACTTCTCCAGCCCCAGCTGATCCGAGGTCGGGTCCTCCACCGACACGTTCTGCGGCAACGCCGGCGGCCCACCCGACGCGGACAGCCACGCACCGGTGGTCTTGTTCCGCAGATCCCAGGACAGGACCTGCTGCTCACGCATGTTGTTCTCGACACCCTGCAAGGTGGTCTTCACGTTCGCCGCCACCGTGACCGTCTGCCCCGGCGCGATGTCGGTGGGCAGGGCGGTGTCGATCCGGTTCGTGCCGGTGATGTCCGTGCCGTCCGGCAGGGACCACTTCTGCGACAGGGCGTAGTCCGCCGCCCGCCACGTCGTCGTCGTGGTGTTCGTGACGGTCACGGGGACGGTGCGCTGCTCGTCGGACACCATCCGCACCGTCGGCGTGTCCGGCGCGTGATACGTCAGCTCCGCAGTGGGCGCGGTGTAGGTGACCGTCAGGCTGGGGCGTAGCCGGACTTCGGGGGCCTCGCTGGACAGCATCAGCACCCGCTGCTTGGCCGTACCTGCCTCGTTGCGGACCTTGAGCAGGTAGCCGTGGTTCGTGGCCGGGTTGTCCACCCAGCCCTGCACCACCGCCGCGTTCTCCCAGATATGCATGAACGGCTTGTCCTGGATCCCCACCACCTGATCCAGCAGCGGACCGAAATCACCGCCCGCGCTCGTCCACGCCGTCGCGGTCGAGGCCCGCGCCCACGTCGCCTGCGTCTCCACGAACGGTTTCGACAGGACGTGGGCGTCGAACGTCGCGCCAGAGCCGTTGGAGTAGAACCCCCACGCGGTCATGTCCGCGTCCATGATCCGCGCATTCGCGGGCAGCCGCGACAGGTCGAACTTCATGACCGCGCGGGTGTTCCCATAGGTGCCGGAGTTGTTGCCCACCATCAGCCACGGCTTCCCCGCGAGCGCATCCAGATTCGTGGTCGGCTGCGCCGAGGCGATCGTGGTGTCCGCGACCGCTCCGGTGATCACCTGCTGCACCAAACCAGCCTTCGGCAACCTGACCAGCTGTGTGGGGCCCGGGATCAGCTGCCCGGCACGGGTTTTCGCCGCCACCATGTAGTAGAACGCGTTCCCGAAAGGCTCCGGTGAATCCGCCGGTGTCGGCACCGCGGTCGTGTCCGTGAACCCCGTCGCCGACGTCGCCAGCGGCGCGACCAACGTCGAGCGAGACGGCGTGAACGTCTGGAACACCGCCCGGTGGACCTGCAGCTCCACCACATCATCGCCAGGGTCGGCAGGGTCCGGGTCATCCGGGACATACGCAGGCCACGCCAGCACCGCACCGGTCGCGGTGATCGTCTCCGGCGGCCGCAGATCCACCGACGGGCGGCCCCACGACAACACCAGCTTCGGCCGGTTCACCGTCTCCCCGTTGTATTCGTACTCCGCCGCCTGATAAATCACCCCGCCCCGGCCGATCGTTTCCAGATTCGACAACGCCTTCACGATCACACCGTGATTCGCCGACGGCGCCCCCACCCAGCCCTGCGCGATATTCCTGATATCAAACTCATGCCACACATGCGCCGGTGCCCCCGCCGCTTTCACTGGTGTCGACAACCCCGCCACCTGCGACACATTCGACCCCAGTGAATTCCACGTTACCGTGTCCTCATCCCATTCCGCCGTCACCTGACGCGACTGGAACGTCACCGAATTCGCGTTCGTGTGCAGCTCGTTGTCGTAATACAACCGCATCACCGCACCGGTCAGCGCCGTCCCCGCCGGCACCACCGACACATCGAACTCCAGCAACGACCGCGCGATACCAAACCGCTGCACACCACCCGAGGTGTACTCATCCGTACCTACCGACAACCGGTAACAAACATCCGCGTTCGCGATCACACAACCGCCGTCCGCGCGGTTCGGTGTGTCCGACCAGATCTGCGCGTCCTTACCCGTCGTCGGAGTCGGCTCCACCCGGATCGTCGGATCCACCACCACCGGAAACTTCCGGTCGCTACTCCCCAACCATTCCTCGTCCGCCTTCACCGTGACAACAAAATCCGCGCCACGCTGCTCAACGGTCTGCGTCACCCTGTCACTGAAACCCCCACGGCGATCACCCGAAGAATCCACCATAAACGGCGCCGGAACCGTGAACACCGGCGGAGACTCCGGCGACCGGACATCAAAAAACTTGATCGAACCGTCCGACTCCGCCCGCGCCGTCACCCCCGCCAACCGCATCGTGAACCGGAACTCCGGATTCTCCACCGGCCCCGCCAAAACAATGTTCTTCCGCACCCCCTCCGCCGTCACCACATACCGCACATCCGCCCCAGGAAACACCCCCGGATACGTCACCGACGCGCCATCCACCCTCGGCGTCACACTCCGCGTCGCGGTATCGATTCCCAGCGCGACCTGCCGGCCCGCGTGCTCGAACCGCACCAGCCGATCAGTCCGCTCCCCGAACCGCACCGCGAAACCATTCCGGTCACTCACATACCGGTACCCGTCCCTGGCGGACTCACGCACCCTCGGGTCGATGTCCCGCCACGTCCCAGCCGCGTCGCGGTACCGGGTCGGTTCCGG
>NZ_JBITMQ010000044.1:0-4918 GCF_044466355.1 Actinophytocola sp. NPDC049390 | reverse complement strand
CCAGTACGAGCGTGGTGTCGTATTCCGGTTCGGGCGGGTGCGCGAGGCGGTCCGCGGCCCGGGCTGACGGTGGTCCCCGTTGTCGACCGGCTGCGCAAGGTCAGCATGCAGGTGATCACGATGCCGGTGCCCGCCCAGGACGGCATCACACGAGACAACATCACCGTGCTTACCGGACACGCCGCACGTCATCCATCCGCGCGAGTGCACACCGAGGTCCTGTCCGGTGCGCGGGGGTGACGTTGGCGGGCGGTCGCGGACGGTGCGGAACTGCTTGTTGTAGGGATGCACAAGCGACGCGACATCACGGCACCGTTGGTGACGCGAGCGACCAGGAACGCCGCTCTACACAACGCCACCTGCTCTGTGGCCGTCATCTGACCGAAATCCCGGCAACCAAGTTCTTCTCCACCAGCGCCTCGAATCGCTCGTGGAAGGTGATGGATGCCAGGAAGCACCAAATTCAAACACCGGGATTGTCTTCCGCGGCGGCGGATCGCGTCGTCGAACTGGAAATCCTTCCGGGCACCGGGCCCCTGGCACGCAAAGTAGCGGCTGCGGGCCCCTGGTTGCTGCCCCGGCTTCATCGAGACAGTGCCCGCCCCGGTTCCGGCAGATGTCCATGGCGGACGGCACAGCGGTGTTGACCAGGCGGATATTGACGAGCGGTCGGCCGTGCGTCTCCACGTTTTGGAACTGACTGCCCGATGTGACCGTCCCACGTCCCGGAATGGATCAATCGGAACCGTTCTGACCTGGGAGTAAACCCAATTCCCGCCGGACTCCTGTACGGTCGTCCGGGTGACAGAGCAACCTGACACCGACCCGCACAGCCGCCTGGCCATAACCCGGCGGACGGTCCGCCGCACGGTCCTTGTCGAGGTGACAGGGGAGGTCGATCTGGACACCGCACCCGACTTGCAAACCGCGCTCGTCATCGCGCTCCGCGAAGCGGGAGACGGTGGCTGCGTCGCCGACCTCACCGGCGTGTCCTTCCTGGGCTCGGCAGGTCTCACCGCGCTGCTCAACGCCACGCAGGAAGCAGAACAACGACGCGAGCCCCTCCGGATCGTCGTCGACTCCAACCGGCCGGTGGTCCGACCGATCGAGATCACGGGTCTGGACCAGATACTGCGCTTGTACGACTCGGTCGAGCAAGCGCTACGCCCCAGCCGATAGCGTGTGGAAGCGGCAGTTGGGGTACCAGGTCAATCCACCCAACCAGATCCGCACACAACGTTCGAACATTCCAAGACCTAGAGAGTACGTGCACTTCTTTCATCCTGTCCACGACCACTGCCAATCATCCAAACCGACTGCCCGGTTTCGCTGACCGTAAAGTAGGCGCCCTAGACAACAGTCTCCAGGTCGCGTTCACGTTTCAGCCACATCGAGCACCGCAGGCAACTCGGCTCAACCGCCGTTTCGATAGGTGCGCTCACACGATTACGCATTGACACGAGGGCGCTCGGCGGCCCATTGGTCCATGCGGGTGTATGTTTCTCCGGTCGAGTGCGATTCCTCGCAGATCGTGTTTTACTCACGTAGCTCACTACGCAGCGAGGACCGGTTCAGACACGAATGAGGAACTCGACGCTACAGTGGGCGCATGGTCAGTTCGGTGCATGAGAAGATTGACCGCGCGGGGAGAAACGGGAGCAACGCGCGGATATCTCTCCCCGAGTCGATCACCAGATCTGGCCACGGCCGGAGGCGGACGGACCTTGCAGAAACGGGCTGCCATCTCCCCCGCCTCCGGCCACCCGGCAGTATTTGGAGTGTTTCCTCGACGGCACGGTTGCGATGATCAGAAGCCAGCCATCCGTCGATGATTTCGTGGGCGGCACCAGATTCTCATGTCCCTGAGCGTTTGCATCGAACACATCGGCAGTCATCTGCTCGTACACGTTGGCGGGGACGTAGACCTCGAGAACGCAGCGAAGCTCACGGACACACTGGTCGCCGCCGCCTCAGCGCCAAACAACACCGGGATGATCATCGATCTCGCCGCCACCACGTTCTTCGGGGCATCCGGACTGACCGCGCTGGTCACCGTCGCCAACCGCGGACACGACGACGGCTTCCCAGTCGCAGTGACAGCCCCACGTCACAGCATCGTCCGTCGCGTGATCACGCTTACCTCACTCACCGATATCCTCCCCTTCACCGACACTGTCCGGGACGCCCAAGTCCTTTTGGATTTGATCCAACTGACGAACATGCCCACGAAGGAACGCTCACGTCTCCACCATCGGGATTCGACGGGGTGAGAAACCCGCAATCCGATAGTGCGGTCGAATTCACCCGCACTCACCTCACCGCCACGCGTCGCCAGAAGAACCACAATCACAGGCCCAGGGCCAAGGAGGCCAGCACGGTGCAACGGACCGTGGTTTTAGGAGCTCGGCATTCTCGAGCTACGCTCGAGACACCTCTTCCTGACTTGTCAGGCGTTCACCGGGAGGCTGCCGTCTGACCCTTATGCCTCGACTCGAAGGTACCTGTCGAAGAACGCGATGATGCGGTGTCGAGCATCCTCGCTCGCAGCGTGGTCGTAACGAGTTCCGGACACGAGCGCCAGCAACCGCAACAGCGGCGTGGAGTCGGCCGGATCGTGGTCGTTCATGAACCCATGGCCGACGCCAGGGTAGATCTTCACGTCGTGGTCGACGTCCAGCGCGGTCAGAACCCGTTCCAGCCGTTCACCAGCCCGGCGTCCCATCGGCGAGCCGTCATTGCCACCGAAGCTGCCCACGATCGGGCACGCGTCGTTCAGCCACGCCTCCGCGTCGGCCGGACACCCACCGTAGTTGACACTGGCGGCGGAGAAGCCACGCCCAGGAGCCAGCGCGAGCGCATAACCGCCGCCCATGCAGAAGCCAATCACCCCGACGATTGCCGTGCACCCCTCGAATCGCGCGGCCCAGGCGCGGGCGGCCTCGATGTCATCGAACGTACGCCCGCGCCGCGCACCGATGTCACGCATGATCGTGCGCAAGCAACCAAGCCGGCTGCCCCAATAGTACAGGTCAGGAGCTACTGCAAGGTATCCTTCGCCGGCCAGCCAATCCGCTTGAGCGCGCAAATCCTGACTCATGCCCGTGAAATCGTGGATCACGACCACCGCGGGCCACGGCGGAGCGGCGGGCGGCACAGCCACGTAGGCCGGCATCTGTCCCCGCGCCGTCCGGATCCGCACACCCGTCATGCAAAGGTCCTCCGGTCGTCGAGTCTGCAACGGATCCTTCACAGTGGCAAGGTGTCGTGGCGGCGCAGCGAGACCGGTATTCGCCTTCTCACGCAACCGTGCGGCGTATGCCGAGGTCCGAAGCGACGGCGGGGACGAACATCCATCCTGGCGACAGTGGCATCGATGACTCGCGGCGGTCCGCCGTTCCATGCCGCAGCCCCGCCTGACGTTCGAGGCGGTGTCCGGCTACGCGAGTGCTACCCAGTCCGGGTGTTCCAGCACGACCGAGTGGTCCTGCTCGATGCGGGAGACGATCTCGTCACGCGGCCCTGCCAGCCACGCGTCGCTGCTGTAGAATCGCTCCTCTAGCTCCTGGTGCTGGGCCAGTGAGTCGAAAGCCCGCACGAGCAGCGCCTCCTCGTGGCCGTCCTCGGCAACCGCGGATCGCGCGACATCGACGACCCGTATCCCGGCAGCGCGCAGCAACGGCACCACTATCTCGCGCATGATGCGGACGATCGGCAAGGTGGTGCGCGACCTGGATGCCCGTCAGGCGCCGACGGTGTCCCGAGCTTACGTTGGCTACTACTCCACCAACCTCACCTGTCGACCTCGTGGATATTCCACCAGCTCTCGTTCCGGGTCGGTGGTGAAGATTCCCACCACGTCGAGACGCAGCTCGACAGCAGCCACCTGCAGCATCCAGCCCAGGCCAGGCGCCAGTTCGTGCCAGAACCAGAGCCCTTCGGTCAACTCTTCGACTGGAAGAACTGAATTGTGTCGCACGACGTTGAAGGCTAGCTTCGATGGAAGATCAACTCCAACAGACACCCTGACAAACGACAGCCCCCCATTAGTCCAAGCGGGTGGATATTCGTCCTGTTGAGCGCGACTCGGGGACGTTCATGTTTTACTCGCGTGGCTTGCGTGCAACGTTGGGACGATGCAACATCGTCACCGCGGTGAACGTTTGGCCAGTTGCGCACATGAGACGGTGTAATCAGGTCACGACGATCAGAAAACCATCCATACTACGGGACAATTCGTGAGCGGCATCAGATTCCCATGACATTGGACATTCATATCGAACAAGTCGACGAACATCTGATGGCGTGCGTTGCCGGAGCCGTCGATGTGGCATCGACCCCACTGTTCACACGCGCGCTGGCCGACGCCGCCACATTGCTGCCGCATACCACTGGGATGGTCGTCGACCTCAGAGACACCACGTTCTTCGGAGCGTCCGGACTGTCGGCTCTGGCCCGCGTAGCCAGTCACGGGATCCACACGGGATTTTCCCTCGTGGTGATCACCACGCGTGACAACTTCGTCCGGCGTGTCATCACGCTCGAGGCACTCACGGAGATCCTCCCCGTCGCCGATACCGTTGTGGGTGCCCAGCGCGTTCTGCGAGCGCGTCAGGGTGCGCTACGCATGATCCCCGCTCCTGCGCAAGGTCCACTCAGATCGTCAGACCGACGATCACGAACAGTGCCGAGGACCCCGCGGAATCCTTACGACGTGCCGCATCAGTGACCTCCGACCAACGCGTTTCAGCGTGTACTCATGCCCTGCGCCGCCGAGTCAGTTGGGTTCGGCCGGTTTGCCATGGTCTGTCTCGGGCTGTTCCATGGCCTCGCCCAGCTTCTCCGAGGGCGCGGGCGGCTGCTCGTCGGTGTGCCCACCCCACGGCCCGACGTACTTGTGCGCCCGCACCTCCTCGACCAT
>NZ_JBITMQ010000043.1:0-3223 GCF_044466355.1 Actinophytocola sp. NPDC049390 | reverse complement strand
CGGCACCCGTCATGGGGTGTCACTGCCATCTGAATGTATAGGGTGGTGGAGGTAACGCGGGGAAGTGAAACATCTCAGTACCCGTAGGAAGAGAAAACAAAAGTGATTCCGTGAGTAGTGGCGAGCGAAAGCGGAGGAGGCTAAACCGTGCATGTGTGATACCTGGCAGGGGTTGCGTGCGCGGGGTTGTGGGACCCACCTTATCCAGTCTGCCAGCTGGGTGGAAAGTCATAAAACACGTTTGTTAGTCGAACCAGTTTGGGAAACTGGACCGTAGACCGTGAGAGTCGGGTAGGCGAAAACGGCGTGTCTTTCTTGGTGGTGTTCCCGAGTAGCAGCGAGCTCGTGGAATTTGCTGTGAATCTGGCGGGACCACCCGCTAAGCCTAAATACTCCCTGATGACCGATAGCGGACTAGTACCGTGAGGGAAAGGTGAAAAGTACCCCGGGAGGGGAGTGAAAGAGTACCTGAAACCGTGTGCCTACAAGCCGTCAGAGCAACCGTTGCAGTTGTGATGGCGTGCCTTTTGAAGAATGAGCCTGCGAGTTAGTGGTGCGTGGCGAGGTTAACCCGTGTGGGGTAGCCGTAGCGAAAGCGAGTCTGAACAGGGCGTTTAGTCGCGTGCTCTAGACCCGAAGCGGAGTGATCTACCCATGGCCAGGGTGAAGCGACGGTAAGACGTCGTGGAGGCCCGAACCCACCAGGGTTGAAAACCTGGGGGATGAGCTGTGGGTAGGGGTGAAAGGCCAATCAAACTCCGTGATAGCTGGTTCTCCCCGAAATGCATTTAGGTGCAGCGTCACATGTTTCACGCCGGGGGTAGAGCACTGGATGGTCTAGGGGGCCTACAAGCTTACCGAAATCAACCAAACTCCGAATACCGGTGTGTGAGAGTGTGGCAGTGAGACTGCGGGCGATAAGGTTCGTGGTCGAGAGGGAAACAGCCCAGAACGCCAGCTAAGGCCCCTAAGTGTGCGCTAAGTGGGAAAGGATGTGGGGTCGCCCAGACAACCAGGAGGTTGGCTTAGAAGCAGCCACCCTTGAAAGAGTGCGTAATAGCTCACTGGTCAAGTGGTCCTGCGCCGACAATGTAGCGGGGCTTAAGCGTACCGCCGAAGCTGTGTCATTCACACAATACATCCGCTTCCGCCTTCGGGTGGTTGTGCAGTGGTGTGGATGGGTAGGGGAGCGTCCTGCATCCGGGGAAGCAGCGGAGTGATCCAGCTGTGGAGGGTGTGGGAGTGAGAATGCAGGCATGAGTAGCGAAAGCAGAGTGAGAAACTCTGCCGCCGGATGACCAAGGGTTCCTGGGCCAGGTTAATCCGCCCAGGGTAAGTCGGGACCTAAGGCGAGGCCGACAGGCGTAGTCGATGGACAACGGGTTGATATTCCCGTACCCGTGTGGATGCGCCCATGGCGAGCCCGGTGATACTAACCACCCAAAGCCTTCGACGACCTTCGGGTTGTTGGAGGTGGAGCGTGGGACCTGAACCGGTAGTAGCCAAACGATGGGGTGACGCAGGAGGGTAGCTCCGCCAGCAGTTGGTGTCTGGTGTAAGCGTGTAGGGAGTACCGTAGGCAAATCCGCGGTGCACATATCCTGAGACGTGATGCATAGCCGAATGAGGCGAAGTAGAGTGATCCCATGCTGCCGAGAAAAGCCTCTAGTGAGTGTCCATGCGGCCCGTACCCCAAACCGACACAGGTGGTCAGGTAGAGAATACCAAGGCGATCGGGTGAACTGTGGTTAAGGAACTCGGCAAAATGCCCCCGTAACTTCGGGAGAAGGGGGGCCACAGCGCTTGAAGCCCCGTTGCGGGCTAGGGCGAGGTGGCCGCAGAGACCAGCGAGAAGCGACTGTTTACTAAAAACACAGGTCCGTGCGAAGTCGCAAGACGATGTATACGGACTGACGCCTGCCCGGTGCTGGAACGTTAAGAGGACCGGTTAGTCCACTTTGTGGGCGAAGCTGAGAATTTAAGCGCCAGTAAACGGCGGTGGTAACTATAACCATCCTAAGGTAGCGAAATTCCTTGTCGGGTAAGTTCCGACCTGCACGAATGGCGTAACGACTTCTCGACTGTCTCAACCACAGGCCCGGCGAAATTGCACTACGAGTAAAGATGCTCGTTACGCGCGGCAGGACGGAAAGACCCCGGGACCTTTACTATAGCTTGGTATTGGTGCTTGGTTCGGCTTGTGTAGGATAGGTGGGAGACTGTGAAGCTCATACGCCAGTATGGGTGGAGTCAATCTTGAAATACCACTCTGGTCGTACTGGGTGTCTAACTTCGGACCGTGATCCGGTCCAGGGACAGTGCCTGGTGGGTAGTTTAACTGGGGCGGTTGCCTCCCAAAGAGTAACGGAGGCGCCCAAAGGTTCCCTCAGCCTGGTTGGCAATCAGGTGTCGAGTGCAAGTGCACAAGGGAGCTTGACTGTGAGACCGACGGGTCGAGCAGGGACGAAAGTCGGGACTAGTGATCCGGCACCACCTGGTGGAAGGGGTGTCGCTCAACGGACAAAAGGTACCCCGGGGATAACAGGCTGATCTTGCCCAAGAGTCCATATCGACGGCATGGTTTGGCACCTCGATGTCGGCTCGTCGCATCCTGGGGCTGGAGTAGGTCCCAAGGGTTGGGCTGTTCGCCCATTAAAGCGGCACGCGAGCTGGGTTTAGAACGTCGTGAGACAGTTCGGTCCCTATCCGCCGCGCGCGTAGGAGACTTGAGGAAGGCTGTCCCTAGTACGAGAGGACCGGGACGGACGAACCTCTGGTGTGCCAGTTGTCCTGCCAAGGGCACGGCTGGTTGGCTACGTTCGGGAGGGATAACCGCTGAAGGCATCTAAGCGGGAAGCCTGTTCCAAGATGAGGTCTCCCACCCTTTGTGGGTTAAGGCCCCCCACTAGACCATGGGGTTGATAGGCCAGAGATAGAAGCGCAGTAATGTGTGGAGTTGACTGGTACTAACAGGCCGAGGACTTTCCACAAACGATCAAATTTGTTTTGTTTCGCATCCACTATGCAACTCTGAAACACCAACCAGTGTTTCGAGCCGGTTTGGCTGGCTCCGCTGGTTGTTAGTTTCATAGTGTTACGGCGGCTATAGCGGTGGGGAAACGCCCGGTCCCATTCCGAACCCGGAAGCTAAGCCCACCAGCGCCGATGGTACTGCACTCGCCAGGGTGTGGGAGAGTAGGACACCGCCGGACATCCTTTCCAA
>NZ_JBITMQ010000042.1:0-5421 GCF_044466355.1 Actinophytocola sp. NPDC049390 | reverse complement strand
GCGCTCCCACCCGCGGCCGGCCGCCAAACCGGGCGGGCCCCCTGCCCCCCCCACCGTGTTTTGGGGGTTGCGCCCCCGCGCCCCCCCCCCCCCCCCCCCCCCCCCCACAACTCGCTATGTCCGGGCGCGCGACTCGCGGTGTTTTGGCGCGCGACTCGCTGTGTTCTGGGGCGCGACTCGCCGGGGGGTTTGTTCTCGGTGTTCCTGGGGGTGGGGTGGTTAGGGGAGGTGTAGTAGTTCTTGGACTATTTGTTCCAGGGGGCCGGAACTGTGCCACAGTGGGGTTTCGCCGGTGTGGGATTTTCGTATGCGGGAGGCGACCGCCCATTGTTCCCACGTTTGGAGACTGTCCTCGAGGTCGGCGTGACTGTGTAGGCCGAAAAGGGCGTCCACTGTTCTTGTGGTGGTCGGGGCGGCGAGGGTCGTGGGTACGAAAACCCAGCCGACGGCACGCAGTGGAGCCACTGCGGTCATGAGCCGGTCGTGCTCGGCACTCACAGTTCCCCCAAGGGTTTCCGGAGGCGGGCGGCACGCCGGAGCGCAACGGGGAGGACCGCTCGACGACGTGCCACCCGCCGATGTGCCCGGTCCGGGAGGGTTGGAGTGGGGACCGGGCTCGTGTGGCGTCACTGTGCCCGGAATCGATCATCGGGTGCAAGTTGTCAGCCCGCGAAAAGGCAATGACCACCTGATCAGGGGAGGCGTGTAACTTTCGGAAAAATGCGTATAACTCTGGTCGTGAAAATGCCCCCGCACCTGGGGATTCCCGGGTGCGGGGGCATTCTCCGCGGGGCAGCTCCAGCTTGTCGGAGCGTCGAGCTGCCAGGTCTGCCGGTGCTACGTCAGCGGCTCGGTCCGCACGGTGAAGCGCGGGTCGAGGTGCGCGGTGTCGTTGAACCGGCGGATCAGCCACCGCTCACCCCACACCACGAGCTGTGTGATCGACGCGTTGTCGGCGTCGATGAAGGCGAACGGCCGCGAGCCCGTGGCCATCGAGACCACCTGGCCGATTGTCCCGCCGTGGGTGAACACCGCGACGCGCCGGTCGGTGTGCGCGGCGGCGATGCGGGTCAGCGACTCGCGGATGCGGGCGGCGAAGTTGTCGGTCGACTCGGCGCCCGGGATGATGTCCCACCGCTCCTTGGTGAACATCTCCTGCGCGATCGGGTGCTGCTGCGCGACCCGGATGCGGAACAGCCCGCCCTCCCATTCGCCCAGGTTGATCTCCCGCATGCCCGGCTCGACCACCGGCGTGATGCCCAGTCGCTTGGCCAGCGGCTCCGCGGTCTGGTGCGTCCGCCGCAGGCTGGTCACGTAGAGGCCGTCGAGTGTCTCGTGTTCGAGGCGCTTCGCGACCAGCTCGGCCTGCTCCTCGCCGATCTCGGCGAGCGGCGGGTCGCCCTGGCCGTCGACCATGGGGAACGGGCGGTCCTCGCGTGCCGGCTGGGACTCGCCGTGCCGGACCAGCAGGATCTCGGTGGCGCCCTCCGGGAGGGTGAAACGGAACTGGCGGTACTCCTCTGAGTTGGTCACGCCCCCATTCAACCGAATACTCGAAGTCGAGTATTTGAGCTAAGATACCCGCATGGGCAAGCGGAAGGTCGCCAACCCGCTCGCGCTCGCGGTGCTCTCCCTGCTCGCGGAGAAGCCGATGCATCCGTACGAGATGTCGAGCACGCTGCGGGAACGGGCCAAGGAGCAGAGCATCAAGCTCAACTACGGCTCGCTGTACTCGGTCGTCGACTCGCTGGTGCGGCACAAGCTGATCGACGTCCAGGAGACCGTCCGCGAGGGCAGGCGCCCGGAGCGCACCGTCTACGCGATCACCGACCCCGGCCGGATCGAACTGGTCGACTGGCTGTCGGAGCTGCTCTCGGTACCGGTGAAGGAGTACCTGCAGTTCGAGGCGGCCCTGTCGTTGATGCCGGTGCTGTCCCCGGAGGTCGTGCTGCGGCTTCTCGAAGTCCGCCGCACCCGGCTCGACGGGGAGATCGCCTCCAACGACGGCGTCCTCTCGGCCATGGCCGATCGCGGCATGCCCTACCTGTGGACCATCGAACTCGACTACACGCAGGCCCTGCTGCGGGCCGAGCGTGACTTCGTGCGGGCCACGATCGACCGGCTGGCCAAGGAGGACCTGCCCGAGGTGCGTGCGTGGAAGCGGGCGCACGAGCTGGCCGAGGGCGTGCCGAGCGAGGCCGACTGGGACCGCGCGGTGCGGGAACAGCCGCAGAGTGGCATCAACTGGCAGTAGAAATGACACCACTGTTGACGTCACGGTGACATCGCCACCATACTCGACTTCGGATATACGGAATCCGGATACAGCACTGGCCGGGTGCGGCAACACCCGGCCAGTGACCAGAAACCCAGGCTCGTCCCGCGAAGGCACGGCACCAGGCTGCACCTCCAGAATAGCCGTGCGCGCGGACCTGCCTGGTCACACCGACCAGGAGGGAATCGTCCGATGAGGCATTCCTCGGCCATCGAGGCCGTCGATCTCGTGAAGAAGTACGGGGAGGTCACGGCCCTCGACGGGCTCAGCTTCTCCGTGCCCGCGGGGACCGTGTTCGGCCTGCTCGGGCCGAACGGCGCGGGCAAGTCGACCACCATCAAGATCCTGACCACGTTGTCGACGCCGACGGGCGGGTCCGCGACCGTCGCCGGGGTCGACGTGCTCGCCCGGGCAGGCGACGTGCGGCGCGCGATCGGGGTCGTCACGCAGGGCTCTGGCACCGACCGGCAGGCGACCGGCCGGGAGAACCTGCTGCTCGCGGCCCACATCCACGGCATGCGCGGGCGCGCCGCCAAGGAGCGGGTCGACGAGCTGCTCGAGCTGTTCGACCTGACCGCGGCCGCGAAACGCCTGGTCAAGGCGTACTCGGGTGGCATGCAGCGCAAGCTCGACGTCGCCATGGGGCTGGTGCACCGGCCGTCCGTGCTGTTCCTCGACGAGCCGACCACCGGGCTCGACCCGCAGGCCCGCAGCGAGATGTGGGCGGAGATCGCGCGGCTGGCCAGGCAGGAGCGGCTGACGATCCTGCTCACGACCCACTACCTGGAGGAGGCCGACCACCTCGCCGACCACCTCGTGATCGTGGACCGCGGCAGGCTCGTCGCACAGGGGAGCCCCGAGGAGCTGAAGAGCGAGCTGCGTGGCGACGCCGTCGTGGTCGAGCTGGCGCCGGACGCGCCGGTGGACACCGCGCGGACCGCGATCGAGGCGATGGCGCGGGAGGTCACCGTGACCGGCCGGACCATCCGCGCCCGCGTCGACCACGGGGCGTCGGCCGTGCCGTCGGTGCTGGCGACCCTCGAACGCGCGGCCGTCCCGGTGGCGGCGGTGACCGTGGCACGGCCCGCGCTCGACGACGTCTACCTGCGGCACACCGGTCGCACGTTCGCGTCGGCGTCGGCGTCGGCGGAGGTGGCGGTGGCATGAGCGGAGCTTGCGAAGCGAATCGTCGGCACCGGTGCCGCCACGGAGCCTGCGAGGGGGCGGCATGACAACGCTCGCGCCCCACACCGGGTATCTCACCGGACGGCTGCTGATGGCCACGCTGCGCCAGCCCGCGTTCGTGGTGATCATGCTGATCCAGCCGATGATCTGGCTGCTGCTGTTCGGTCAGTTGTTCAAGCGGATCACGGAGCTGCCCGGCTTCGCGACCGGGTCCTACATCGACTTCCTCACACCGGGCGTGGTCGTCATGACCGTGCTGTTCACCAGCGGGTGGGCGGGCATGGCGTTCATCGACGACATGGAGCGCGGCGTGATGGACCGCATGCTCGCGTCGCCGGTCAGCCGCGGCGCGATGATGCTCGCGTCCGTGCTCAACCAGGCGGTCACGATCGCCGTGCAGGGGATCGTCGTGGTGCTGGTCGGGCTCGCGCTCGGCGCCTCGTTCCCCGGTGGCCTGCCCGGCGTCCTGGTGATGTTCCTCGCGTCGGTGCTGCTCGCGGCCGCGTTCTCGTGCCTGTCCAACGGGATGGCGCTGATCGTGCGGACGTCCGAGTCGCTGATCGGGTTCTCCACGATGCTGACCCTGCCGCTGTCGTTCCTGTCGTCGGCGATGATGGCGCGCGAGGCGGCGCCGGAGTGGATCCGGACGGTGTCGTCGTACAACCCGGTCGACTGGACGGTGGTCGCGTCCCGCGAGGCGTTGTCCGCCGACCCGGACTGGGGCGCGGTCCTGGTGCGACTCGGCGGGTTGTTCGTGGTGGCCGTGGTGACCGGGTTCATCGCCACCCGTGCGTTCCGGGCCTATCAGAAGTCGCTATGACCGGTCATAGCCGTCGGCTATGAGCTGATGTCCCTTTGGTGGCTAGCCGCAGGCGGGACGTCAGCGCATCCTCGTGGTGTGCTTCCCGGACTCGTGCTCGTGACCGTCGCGACCGTCGTCGGCCGCGTGGTCGGCTCGCTCGTGCCGGCCGCCAGCGCGCTGATCGTCGGCATCGTCCTCGGGGTGGTGTGGCGGTCCCTCGCCGGTGACCGGCCCGCGTTCGCACCCGGGTTGCGGTTCGCGCAGACGTGGTTGCTGCGGGCCGGGGTGATGTTGCTGGGGTTGCAGCTCGCGGTCGCGCAGATCGTCTCGTTCGGACCGGCGGTGCTCGCGGTCGTGCTCGCCGCGGTGGCGGTCACCTTCGCCGTCACGTGGCGGCTCGGCCGCGCGCTCGGGGAGGCGCGGTCGCTGCTGCTGGCGACGGGGGTGTCCATCTGCGGCGCGTCCGCGGTCGCGGCGGTGAACACGGTCGCGGAGGGCGACGAGGAGGACGTCGCCGCGGCGATCACCGCCGTGACCGTGCTGGGCACCGTGGCCATCGGTGTCCTGCCGCTGGTGGCCGGTCTCCTCGGGCTGTCCGATCAGGACTTCGGGGTGGTCGCGGGCGCGAGCGTCCACGAGGTGGGGCAGGTCGTCGCGATCGGTGGCGCCGCCGGTGGGGTGGTGCTGCAGGTCGCGGTGGTGGTCAAGCTGGCGCGGGTGGTGTTGCTGGCGCCGCTGGTGATCGGGCTCGGGGTGCGCAGGCGGGTGCCCGTGCGCGGATCCGGGCCGGTCGAGACGGCGGCCCGGCCGCCGCTCGTGCCGTGGTTCGTCACCGGGTTCGTGGTGCTCGTCGTGGTCCGCGCGCTCGGCGTGGTGCCCGCGCCGGTGCTCAACCTGTCGACGGTGGCCACGAACCTGTTGCTGGGGGCGGGGATGTTCGCGCTCGGCGCCGCGGTGGACCTGCGTGCGGTCGTGCGGACCGGTGGGCCGTCGCTCGCCGTCGCGGGTGCGGGCAGCGCGCTGCTGCTGGCGCTCACCACCGTCGGCGTGCTGTTGGTCTAGATCCAATGCCGTTCAGTTAGGGCGTGGGTTGGGCTGTCAAGGGTCGGCTGGGGTGGTGATGTTGATGCTGATGGTGGCCTTGTAGCTGTTCCGGTCG
>NZ_JBITMQ010000041.1:0-7007 GCF_044466355.1 Actinophytocola sp. NPDC049390 | reverse complement strand
CGTTCTCTCGCCGGTCAGACACTGTTGATCGGTCACGGGTGGCGGGGTAGCCCGGCCCTTGTAGCGGCCTTGCCCGCGGATAGTCCGATCGGCGGCACCTTCAGCGGAGCGTCGCTTCGCTGACTGCATGTATCAGCTTCCTTCGGCCTGTTGTGAGCAGTGTCTGCCGTGAGACTTGTTCAGCTCGAGCCAGCGATTGCGCCACTCTTTGAGGTATTCATCCGTCACCGCAGGATTGATCGCGTTTAGAATCACCTCGACTTTTTCCCATCGAGGAATCCTGTCACCTCTCATAACATCATTCACGGCAATACGAGAGATCTTGTAACCGCGCTTGCGGGACTCATCACAGACCGAGCTAACGGACAAGCCTCTCGCGCTCATCTCGGCAGCAATCGCCGCACCGAACGCCCTTCGCAACTGCACTAGACCTTGGCGTTTTTCTGATTCGCGGTAGGGTGGCGCGTTGAACCATGGACTGTAAAGGATCTTGCCTGAGCTCAACTCGATCTGCAGGCGCATTGCTGTGAACTCTGGTGGAACCTTGATCCTCTGTTCATCCAACAGGTTGCCGGTGATTTTTATCGCAGAGAAAGCATCAATATGATCAGGCAGAGACAGTTCTATGAGAGGAGTTTGGGCTGGCTTGCGGCCGTGTTGTGCCGCGTGTCGCGGCCTGAGGCGGGCCAGTAGGCGTAGATCACGGGGATGCTGGAACTCCGCGATGATGGGCCCATCGGGCGAGCTGACGCCTGAGGTTAACTGGGCCTTGGCTTGGCTGCGGTTGGCAAGCACTGCTTCGACAGTTATCCCACCGGCAACAGGCTTCGAGCGCCAACACACATTCTTGATCATCACCTGGGGACGGCCGCGGCGATAGCTGAGAGTAGCGATAGTTAAGCCAGCCAGTGAGACGAGCAGTCCGATAATGGATATGAAGCGGGCAAGGTTGTCAGGATTCGACATAACGCTCCCGGTCTACTGAGACATTGCTGCTGTGCTTGCGGTTCCCGAGTGGAGTGATTGTGGCGCATGGACTGGTGACCTGTTCCCGGAGCGCCTGGTTCTCCGAGGACAGTTCGTTGATCACGTGGGCGTAGGTGTGGATGAGTCGTTCGAGGCCGGTGCAGTGCTTCTTGAGCGCGTCGTGGTCGCGTTGCAGTTGGGTGAATGGGTCGTGGTTGTTCCGGAATTCGGCGGCGGTGCGGCGGGCGTGGCGGGCGAGTTGTTGGAAGTGGTCGCGGAGGTCGGGGTGTTTCTGGGCGACGACCCAGTACTTGACGTCGGCTTCGACCGCGAGCTGGACGGTGGACAGGTTGCCGGTGGAGCGCTGTGGTGTGCCGGCGAGGAGTCGGTCGGCGGCGTCGAGGATGGCGATCCTTTGTGGATCGGTTTCGTTGGTGGGCCAGGCTGTGGTTGCGATCTTCACGTGGTCACGGCTTTCGGGTGTGGTTGCGGATGAGCGCGTGGAGGCGGTCGAGTTCGGCGCGAGCGCGCTGGTGGCGCGGTGATGGGGCGAGGAAGTCGCCGAGGAGGCTCTCCAGTTCGGTGGCTTGCTGGTGGAGGGCGGCGATGTCGCGGTCGGTGTAAGCGAGGTTGCGGCAGGTGGGGCGGCAGTCGTCCTGGTCTGGGGTGGCGCGGACGTCTCCTTCGCCGCTGCGTAGCTGGCAAAGGGCTTTGGCTTGGTCGAATACGCAGGTCATGGCGCGGCCGGGGTAGATCTGCAGCAGTGGGTTGGTGAGCATGTCGTGGGCGTGGCTGGTGCTGGTGAGGACCCGGCCGGCGAACGTGTGGTGTGCCTGGTTGATCCGGTGGATGTAGGTGGCTGCGGCGGGGCCGCTGATGTGCTCGCCGGCGGTGAGCCGTTCGTGGTCTTCGGCAAGGCGTTCGAGCCGGAACAGCCAGTCTTCGTAGGCGTGTTCGTCGGGGAATCCGGAGTCGTAGGAGCCGCTGTAGCCGAGTGTCATCTGGACGTGCAGGTGTCCGTATTGGATGGCGCCAGCGATGAGACCGCGGGGTTTGCGGACGATGTGCCAGGCCAGGGTGCGGCGGAAGCGTGCGGTGCCGATGGCGCCGTGCGGATCGGGTGGGATGGCTTCGTGGTCACGCCCGGTCGCGATGCAGTAGTCCTTGACCCAGGCCAGGAAGGCGGCGATGTCGTAAGGGATGCCTCGCGCGTGCCGTGCCCTTCCTCGACGGGTGCTGTGAGTGCCGCGGTGCGGGTGCATCTCGGCCGGGAAGAGCAGACGCTGGTAGTGGAGTCGTTCGAGGACGGTGACCGCGTGGGCGGTTTGGGCGACGATGACCCACGGGTCGTCGCGGAATTGGCCTTCGGGGATCTTGTTGCCGTGTTCGTCCCGGGCGCCCTTGAATTTCTTGCCGGTGATGGACCAGATCCCGGTGGCCGGGTTGTGGGACAGGCATCCGCGTTCGAGGTTGAGCACCTCACCGGTGCGCATGCCGGACAGGTAGGACACGACGATGAGGCAGGCGGTGCGTAACAGGATAGCCAGGTCGAGGGCTTCGGTGAAGCCGATGCGGGTGGTTCGCCAGGGACGTCCGTCGACCTGGCCGGTGATGGGTGTGTCGAGGTAGGCGTCGGGGGCGATCGGCAGGCCGGAGTGTTCGACTGGTTCCCGCAGTCGGGCGCTGCGGGGGAAGGCTTCGGTGCCGCTGCGGAACAGGCGGACGAAGTGCGGCCAGTCGATCTCCGGGGTTCCGTCGCGACCGGGCCGGCCGGGCAGGCTCTCGCCGCTGGCGTGGAGACGGTCGAGGTAGTCGAGCAGGTCGGGGAGGACATCGTCGACGGACCGGCGGGTGACCTGGATGCCGTGTTTGTGGGTGGCTGGGCCGTAGGGGAACAGCCGCAGGTGTTCGTGGAAGGCGGCGATGATGTCGTCGGCGAAGTCGTCGACGAACCGCAGCGACCACATCAGCAGCAGCTCGATGGTGTCCGTCGCCAGACGTGGCGTGCGGTTCTCTCGCGGCCTGACCCGTCCGCCGAGCAGGTCTTTGGGGTCCTCGCCTTGCCAGGGTTCCGAGATGGGGAGGCGCATCGGCTCGGGCAGCCGGTCGCGGTAGGCCCAGAGCCGCCGGACCTCGATCAGCAGGCTGGATTTCATGCTGGTGGTGGCTTCGGTGCTGATCACGTCGGCGAGGTAGCGGTCCAGATCCTCGGGTCTGACCTGGTCGCAGCCGTCGATTCGGTGGGTGTGCAGCCAGACCAGGAACGCGGTGATGCGGGGCAGGGTGAGCGAGACGCTGCGCAGCGCGAGCCGGGTGCCACGGGTGCCGCGCAGCCGCCGGGGTGGTTCATGGTTGATCAGCTGCCAGATGTAGTGCTTGGCATGGTCGCGGAACGTTTCGGGGACGGGTAGGAAGTTCAGTCGGCAGGTGACCGCGTGGGCCTCGAACAGCCCCGGTGTGAGGTCCCACCGGGAGTCACCGAACACCGACTGGCGGGCCGGGTCTGCGGCGGGATTGTGCTTGCGGTGCAGCAACACCGGCGTGTCCGGCTCCGGCCGATCGAGCGCACTGGTGGGCGCGGCTGTGACGGAGTGGGTCATAGCAGGTCCAGCTCTCGGCGGAGGAAACGTTCGGCGAGCTCACGCTGCTCGGGTGTGGCGGCGTGTCTGGCGTCAGCGACGGCCGCCGGTCCGGCGCGGTCGAGCAGGTCGGCCAACTGCGCATGCGGCAGGGCGAACCGTTGCGCCCAGCGCAGCGGTGTGACGGCGGACTTGCGCTGCCGGAGGCCGTCGTGGACCAGCACCTGCAGGGGCAGGTGCGTGGGCAGCGCTCTGGCGCAGGGACAGCTCAGGCAGAGCATGAACGAGGCCCGGCATGCCTGGCCTGACACGGTGTGCGGGCTGTTGGTGTGGTCGACACAGGCACCGACCACCGTATCCAACTCGCCAGCGAGCACCCGCTGCAGCGTCGCGGTGTCCATCCCGTGCCGGGCGGCCACCCGCGCCGGATGCGTCCGCGCCTCGACGACATCGGCCTCGCTGAGTGTGTGCAGCCGGGCGCGGGTGGACGCCTTGGTCACCTGCTCGGCCAACGCAGCAGCGACGACCTGCTGATACTCGACCAGGTTGCCGCGGTTGCGGGCCAGGTACTCGTTGGCCAGAGTCGTCTCGGTGTGGGCGACCGGGCGCTGCTGCAACTCGTTGTAGGTCAGCCGCAGCCGGCCGAAGGTGACCTGCAACTGCTCCCGCTGGCCGTCCGGCGCGGACTGCGCGAGAGCGGTGTCGGTGGGCAGGTCGTGACGTTGCGCCCAGGCCACGGGCAGCCGGGGGTCGAATGTGGTGCGCAGACCGCGTCCGACACCCGCCCCGGTGCCGGCCCAGAACACGAACAGCCGGTCGGTCCCGACCACGTGCCGGGCCGGCGCGGCCAGCTCGTGCAGAAGCATGTAGACGCCGAACGCCGAGTGCAGATCAACCCGCCGCGACTGTTCGCCGACCGAGGATGCGCCTCTCGTGTAGGGGTCGGAGCCGACCCAGGTGGGGACACCAGTCAGCGGGACGTCCATGTGCCGGCGGGCTCCGCGGCGTGGCTTGTCCAGCTTGACGATCGCCGTCGACGGGTGCCCGGTGTAGCCGTCGGGCCGGTGATGCGCCGCGGGCGCAGTCAGGATGGTGCTCTTGTTCTGGCCGGTCAGCCCGATCAGCAGCACCGCGAACGCGGCGACCTCCACACTCGACAGGTGCAGCGCGGTCATGTGGTCCTCGACCGCGCCCAACATCGAGACCCACCGCTTCGGCGCCGCACTGACGGAGGCATAGCGCGGGACGTCCAGATGCCGGTCGACGAAATCGAGCAGCTCGCCGCGCCGGTAGATGTCCCCCGGCTCGGTGTCCATGTCGCCAGCGCGCCAGCGCCGTAGCAGGTCACGGTTGCCGCGGATGCGGTCGGCGGCGCGGCGGATGTCGGCGCGGGCGGCGTTGAGAATCCGCCGGTTCTCGCTGCGGCTGTAGCTGGTCTTCGCTGTGAGGTTCGCCCGCGGTGGGTTGCGGCGTGCCAACGCAGCCCGGAACTCCTTGCTGGTGCCCGCAATCTTGCGCAATGTGGTCTTCAGCTCACCGAGCTTGATCGCCCCGCCGGCATGCTGTCGCTGCGGGTGGAACCAGCCATCCAGGTGCGCCGACGTCAGGTCGGCGGCCGTAGTTGGCGGCGACACCAGACCGGCCAGGTATTCCGCGAACTGGCGCAAGGTGCGGAACGTCTTGTAGGCCGACTCGCTGGTCCGGACCCGGCCGCCGGGCCGGGTGCGTTCGGCGAACGCGGTCGCGAACGCCTGCCGCAACGGCAGGTTCACCGGCCAGCCGGTGAAGTCGAACTCGCGTGGCGCCTGCGCGGGGTTCTCCGGCACGAACCGGACCCGGCAAGCCGCCGTGTCGTCGACCACCCGGGCGGCGGGTGCGTAACCCGTGGGCGGCAACGCCGCGCGACGGCCACTACCTCGACCGATGCTCACATGGTTGCTCACGTGGCCTCCCGTACCGGGTCGGTGAGCACGCGCGGGTGCTCGGCAAGGTAGCTGGCCAGGAACCGCTCGACGGCGGCCTGCTGGGCGTGCTGCAACAGCAGCTCGACATCCAGCGCCCGGAACGGCTCGAGGTAGTGCTGCTTGGTGGTTTCCGGGCTGCGGTGGCCCAGGATCGTGGCCACCAGATCCCACGTGTCGCCGAACTGGGCCCGGAAGTCTTTCGTCTCCTCCACACTCAGATGGGCGAACCGGTGCTCATAGGCCAACCGCCCGACCGAATACCACCGCAACGCGCAGCTGTGCCGCAGCATGTGCGGGGTCGCACTGAACCCGGCCAGGCCCGCCCGGGCGATGCGGTCGTTGGCCTGGGCGAAGGTGTGCTGCCAGCCGTGCGGGGTCCGGGGCATCCCGTCCTCGTTGAGCCAGACCGCCAACGGTTCCAGCCCCTGCTCGGTGCGGCGGAACAACCGCCGACGGCCCCACGGACCAACCGCGTTGAGCGCCGGCCCGGTCCGCCGACCGTCCGGCTCCTGAATGATCAGCCGGCCTCGCTCAGAGCCGACCACCAAGCGCACCGTCGTCAACTGCCCGTAGCGACCGGCGCGCTGCGCATCCCGGACGGCACGTGCCCGAGCTCCCTCGACATAGTCCAGCACCCCGAGCAGTGCCTCGCGTTGGATCCAGTACTTGTGGCCGTAGCCACCCTTCGCGCAGGCGTCCGCCAACCGGCAGGTCCGATAACCCCGGGCCGGGTCGTCGTCCGGCAACTCGGTAACCAGCACGCTGGCCCACTCGGTCAGCCGCAGCCCGGTGCTGTAGAGCCCGTCGACGAACGCGCCGTCCCGCTGCTCGTTTCGGCCTCGCCACAACCCATCCGGCCGGCCATCCAGGCCCAGACCACGGACCCCGAGGTCACGCCACCGGCGATATCCGGCCGGGTCCAACCACTTCACATCTTGCCCGCGGACACCACGCGGCTTCAGATCGAAGTCATCCACCGCAACGACCGGATCGACCACACCGTACCGGCGCGCGGCCCATCGATAGAAAGCGCGCAACCCCGCCAAGTTCGCCGCGAACGTGCTCGCCTCAACCAGCCGCGGGTTGCTCCGCTCCGACAGCCGCCACTCCTTGAAATACTCTGCGTCATCCTCGGTCGCCTCGTCCCACCGCCGGCCTAGCACCAACAAGAAGTTCAGCCACATCCCCAACGACTGCGCGTACTTCTTCCACGTCAACGGCGACCGGCCCAACATGCGCGGCGACGCAAAGAACGCGTTCACCCGACCATCCGGACGACCGTCCGGACCGATCAGAAACGGCTGACCACGCCGACGCCCCCGCTCGGCCAACCCAGCCAACAACCCCGCATGGGCCACCAACAACGGATCGTCCACCGTCCCACCCAGACACTCCAACTCATACCGGAACACAACCCAGCCACCAGCCTCATAAGCAGTTCTCACGAGCGGCAGGCTAAAGATCAACATCCACCAACAACTACGAACCGGGTAGAGAA
>NZ_JBITMQ010000040.1:0-7847 GCF_044466355.1 Actinophytocola sp. NPDC049390 | reverse complement strand
TTCCCCAGAACGCGGTGTCTCATGAGACATCGAGGCGAGCGAGTGCGCTGGACGAGGACGAGGACACCGTCCTGCTCGTCCGCGGGTGCGACTGGTCGATGGGGCCGTACTGTGGTCTGTGCCGCGCCGGGCGCTGATATGCTCCCAACGTTGTCCTCGCTAGAAAGTGATCGGAGGCGGTAACCGTGAACATGCGTCGTGTCATGCGTTTCCGCGTCAACAGGAGGACGATCCTCACCTGAGCGGAAACGGAGCTTCGTTTCCGAAGGTGGGAATACTTTGTTTCGGCGTGTCAACACGTCCCGTGCGTCCGAACCCGCACTTGATCGCTCGTTCTGGAAACTGTTCGCTTCATCGGCCACGACCACTTGTGCCGACGGCATCGGCAAAATTTCGCTGCCGCTGCTTGCGGCGTCGCTGACCCACAGTCCCGTGCTCATCTCCGGTCTCACCGCGTTCGCGTTCCTGCCGTGGCTGCTATTCGGTCTGCCAGGCGGGGCACTGGTCGACCGGCTGGACCGCCGGCGGGCCATGTCGACCGTCAATCTCGTCCGGGCCGTTCTGCTCAGCGTCCTCGTGGTGCTCCTCGTCGCCGGTGTGGGACACATCCTGGTGCTGTATGTCGCCGCGTTCGCGCTTGGCGTGTGCCAGGTGGTGTATGACTCGGCGGCCCGCGCCATCCTGCCCCAGGTCGTCACCGACCGCCGCAGGCTTGACACCGCCAACAGTTGGCTGACTGTCGAAGAGACGGTCGGGCAAGACTTCATCGGTCCACCGGTAGGCGCGGCGCTGTTCGGCTGGTTCCGCGCCGCCCCGTTCGTCGCCAACGCGATCGGCTTCGCGGTGGCCGCGCTCCTCGTACTCGCCGTCCCTGGCCGGTTCCGGGCCGAGCGCACCGAGCCCACGACTCTGCGCGCGGACATCCGCGAGGGGCTGCGCTGGCTGTGGCGACACCCGGTGCTGCGTGACCTGACGATCTTCAGTGGGCTGATCGCCGCGCTCATGTCCATGGCCACGTCGCTCACCGTGCTGTATGCCCTGAACACGCTGCACCTGCGCCCGTCGCTGTATGGCGTCCTGTTCGTCGTCATGGGGATCGGCGGTCTCGTCGGGTCCGTCGCGGTGAGGCCGCTGACCTCCCGCCTCGGCCGACCGAGGATGATCACCATTGCCGCGGCGATCGCTCCGGTGATGTTCGTCCTGCTTGGCACGGTCACGAACTTCTGGGCCGCCGGTGTGTGGTTCTTCGGACTGTCGGCGGGCGTGACAATGTGGAACGTGCTGTCGATGTCACTGCGGCAGGCGATGATCCCTGCCGAGTTGCTCGGCCGGGTGCTCGGCGCCCACCGTGTGGCGCTGTGGGGCGGCATCCCCCTGGGCGCCCTTCTCGGTGGCGCAATCGCCGACCGGACCAGCGTGTCGGCCGTGTTCCTGGTGTCCGGCCTCGCCCAAGTCGTCCTCGTGGTCCTCATCCGCCGGCTGATCGATCGGCACCGGCAGATGATCGTGGACTCCTTCGAGTCCTGATCGGACGCGGAGTCACGTTGGGTCGACACAGTCAAACGCTGCTTTGTCATGGCTGGTCCTGCCCGAAGAGTTGCGTGCTGTTGTCGCCGAGGAGAAAGCCGAAGCGGGCAAGGTCGGCGTGCAGTGTGTCGATGCTGTAGCTGGTGTTGCCGACGAAGCTGAGCAACGACGATGCCAGTCGGCTCTGGTCTTGGCGCAGCCAGTCGGCGAGGAACGCGAGTAGTTCGGCGAGTTCGGCGGCGTCGCCCGCATCGAGGTGAATGGGGTGCGGCCCGGTCATGGGTTCACCCCGGTTGATCGGTGGTGGCTGATCGCGACGACGGTTCCCTGTCGGTTGAGCTGGGCGCGCAGCGCGGTGTTCTCGTGGTGCAGGGTGGCGATGACGGTGGCGGCGGCTTCGAGACGTCGGCGAAGCTCGGCGCATTCGTCGGTCTTCTTGGCGAGGCTCGCGCGCAGGGAGTTGGTTTCGCTGTCATGGCGGGCTTGCTGATGTGTTCGGTTGCCGAGCGCGGCGAGGGCGTCGTCCCATTCGGTGAGGATTGCCTTGGCGCGGAAGAGGGTTGCGTGGCTCACACCGGCTTCGCGTCCGAGGTTGGCTTTGCTCAGACGGCCGTCGGTGTGCTTCGGGTTGCCATCGAGAAGGCGCTTCATGGCGTGCCTGAGCGCTTTCTCGGTCCGCGGTGAGATCACGTCGTCGTTGCCGGTGTTCATGAAGTCGCCTTCCGCAGGACAGCGTGGACGTCACCAAGTTCCTGCTGTAGCACGGTCTTGCGACAAGACGCGATCTTGGGTGTGTCCAGGAGGGTGAGCAGTGTCTGCTCTTCGGTGCGCCAGGCGGGGATGTGCTCGGGGCCGAAGAGGCTGTTGCCGCAGCGGGCGGGCTGGCAACGGTCGATCAACGGGCCCTGGTGTCCGGGCGGAAGGGTGGTGTTCTCCAGGCACTTGGCGCCGACGGGGTTGGCCTCGTCGAGGGTGCAGTGGTTGAGCTTGCCGAAGCGGATGGAGATGCGGGCCTTGCGGAGCAGGTCGTATTCGACTCGGGCGTCGCCGTGCTGGGTTTGTTCGGAGACGCGGGTGACGGCGCGGGTGACGTTGTCGAAGGTGTCGCGGAGCCGGTCGGCGGCTGGTCCGTAGCCGATGGTTTCGCCGCGGCGGTGGGCGTCGTAGAGGTCTTGCAGGCGCTGGAACCGGGTGCTGGCCAGTGCGTCGTCGAGGCGGCGGGCCCAGGCTGGCGTGGATCGGGCGTAACCGGGGGTGGAGCGGTTGGCCAGGGCGCGGGTGGCGACGTGCTTGAGCTGGATGCCCAGGGCGATCTCGGAGCCGGGGTGATCGCGGGTGAGCATGGCCATGGTGCGCCGGAACATGTGCGGGGTGATCTTGCCGTCGGGGATGGCGGGCAGGCCGCTGTAGCGGCGGGAGCCGTTGACGCGCCGGATGAAGGAGACGATGGCGTGCTGGCTGGCGAAACCATCGTCGTCGCCGCCGTCGCGGACCCTGCCGAACGCCAGCTCCGGGTGCAGCGACAGCTGCGACGCGGTGAAGATCGCCTTGGCGGCGGGCTCGATGATCCACCAGTGCCGGGTGGGCAGGTCGGGGTCGCGTTTGCGTTTGGTGGAGGTCACAGCGGGCGCGCCGTAGTGCTCGACGACGCTGTCGCGGGTAATCTGCCGAATTTCGCTGTCGCGCATCATCGACAGCGCGGCGACGAAGATGTAGCAGGCGTTGCGCAGCGCGACGCATTCCATCCAGAGCTGCAACGGGTGCAGGCAGGGGTGCCAGGGGCCGCGGCTGCCGTCCGGGCGGGTCACCTCGTGTAGGTCGTGGAGCAGGCCCGGTTGCGTGCGTCCGGCAGCGACGACGTCCAGGACGAGGCTGCGGCGGTGTTGGCCTGCCGCACTGTGGGAGTCGAAAAGGTTGTTGCTTGCCCCGATCATCGTGGCCAGCACCTTCCAGTTCACCGCCCCCGCGGGATCGCTGGATGTGTTGGGGCGGACTGGGATTCGGTGCTGCGGGTTGGCGAGCCAGTCGGTGACGGCGTGGGTCAGTTCGGCTCGGTTCAGCCGGCGCGTAGCGGCTTGCCAGCCTTGCCAGGCTGCCCGCGCCCGCAGGATGTCCGGGCCGAAGGTGTCGATGTAGGTCCAGGCGGCGCGGACGAGCGGGAACCAGGACTCCGGTGGGATGGCCGGGGTGGACAGCTCCTCGGAGTCGCGGATGCCCAGCACGCGGTTGGCCGGTCGACCGGGCCAGGGGTCGGCGGGCAAACCTCCGCAGGCCAGGACGGGTCCGAACTCGTGGAGTGCCTTGATCACCACGACGTGCTCGTTGACGCTGCCGAGCGCCAGCCGCTGCCGTTGGGCGTCGATGTAGCGGTGGAAGTCCTCGACGTCCCATCGGGTCAAGTCCTCGGGCAGCCGCTGAGTGTGTGCCCAAGCCGCCAGCGCGCGCAGGGTTCCGGCGCGCAGGGTGGCGGTGCGTGGTTCGCGCGGCTGGGGTTTGAGGTGGATGCCGGCGGCCAGGACGGCGGGATGCCGGGGGTTGAGCCAGACCATCACGGTCTCGCGGACCCGCAGGTTCCAGGCCGGGGACAGCCCCGCGAAGGACACCCGGTAGTTCGTGGTGGGCTGGTTCACCGGCCGCTCGACGACGCCGTTGAGGTCCCACTGCTCGGTCTGGCCGAACACGGGCGGCTGGGCGCCGGGCAGCAGCGGGTGGGTTTGGATGACTGGCTCGTCGTCGCGGAACGCGGAGTGGGTAGCGGGCAGGGGTAGGCGAGAGGTCATCGGTCGAACTCCACGTGTGCGGACAGCGGCAGGTGCAGGTCGGCGTCGCCGGCCGCGATCTGCTTGCGGGCAAGCTCGATCTCGACGGGCGTGCGGTCGGCCAACACGGCCGTGAGGTTGGCGTGGCTCTGGCCCCAGAGGGCATGGAAGTGCTGGGGTGTCAGCCGGGTGCGCAGCCGGTCGAGGTGATCGGCCAACAGCAGCAGCTGCGGCAGGTTGGACGGCAGGACCAGGGCGTGGCGGCATTCCAGGCAGCGCAGCGGCGCGACCGGGCAGAGGTCGCCGGCCTTGCCGAACGGCGAGTCGAACGGGTCGCGGCAGGCCGAGACACCCATGTCCAACGCCCCGTCCCGCAACTGCGCGACCTGCCGCCGGGTCAGGCCCACGGCCTTCGCCGCAGAAGCCGCGGTGGTCGCGGTGGTGGTGTTGAGGGCCTGCTCGGCGTCCGGGGTCAGCACGGTCGGGCCCGCAAGCGCGCCGGCGAGCGCTTCGTCGAACCAGCGTTGCTGGGCGGAGGTGATCACATGGCCGGCGATGACCTTCAAGGTGGTGCCGTGCGCGTAGTGGCCGTGGAACACCTCGACGCTGTGATCGTCGGCGACGTCGCTGACCCGCCCCCGATAGGCCAGCGCCTTCTCGACCTTGCCCGACTTGCGCAGTCGCCGGATGTCAGCCGGTCCCGACAACCGCAGTCCCATCCGGTCCAGCCAGTCGTTAAGGTCCGACCCGTTCCAGTCCCCGTTGAACCGGCTGATCGACAGGTCATAGACCCAGATCGCCGACCGCAGGAACAGCGGCGCCGGTGAGAGCCCACTGCGGGCGCGCAGCCGCGCGGTCGCCGCGAGCAGGCGCCGCAGAATGTCGGCGGCGTCCAACCGACCAGTGACCAGGTGCGTGACGGTGACCGCATCACCAACGTCAGTGCCCTCGACAGCGCTGTCGACTGTGTTGCTGGTGTAGAAGCGGCGCCGAACCGATCGGGCTCGGTTCTTGGTGAAGCTGAGCAGGACACCGTCCGGGGTGAACTCCACCTGGTCCTCGGCCAGGCCGGTGATCTCCTCCGAGGTGTGCCCGGTCGCGGCCATCAGCAGGATCCGGAAGCCGTGCAGGTCCCGGTTGTGCGGATAGAGCATCCCCGTCAAGGCCCGCAACAGGGCCCGGCCGCGATAGCGGAGCGCTACTTCCGGCGGCAGCAGGTCGATCAGCGCCGCCGGCCAATCGGCTGGGCTCGGCAGGCGGCCCAGCAGCTCGCGGGTCGGCACCCCGTGCTCGATCGCCCAGAGCAGGTTGGCCGGCTCCAACCAGCCGCCCGTCTCCGGATCGACGCCGCGCTCCAGCAGCTCCCGGCCGCGCCGCAACCGCTGCTCCAGCCGCTTGATGTCTGCCCGAGCGGCCTGGACCAGCGCCTTCTTGTCCGCGCGGGAGAACTCGTCGACCTCGCGGGTCGCGCCGCGCCGCAGCCCACTCGAGCCGGTCAGCCAGCCGTTCAGGTGGGCCACGACCTCCCGGTCGGGGTGTGCGGCGCGCCGCGTGACGAGCTTGCGCAGCCGCCCCGCCTGGTGGGCAGGCTCGGTCGACCCGGCCGGCCACCGGGTCGGCAGCTGCCGGGTCCAGTCCAGGATCACCGGCAACAGGTCAGGGACCGCGTGCGCCAGGGACGCCTCGGCTGCGGCGGGCAGGTGGGTGTCGACGAACTGGCAGAAACTGCGGACCGCGCGCCGGTAGCAGCGCATCGTGGCGACACCCAGATCATCGGTCGCGGCCAGCTCCACCCACTCGTCGGCGAGCTCGGTGGCCAGCACGGAGCAGACGAACTCGGCCGGATCGATGGTGGTTGAACCATGTCGCCCGCTGGGCTCGATACCCTCCAGCCGGCGCAGGCCGATCCGGGCCGGCGCGGCGTCTCGACGGGCAGGGCGCGGATCGCGCCGATACTCACCTTTGCGAGGCATCGCCGCCGACCTCCCCACCGCTGTTCTTGCCGCCGCTGGTCAGCAGGTGCTGGCCGATCTCGGCGTAGGTGGCCTCCTCGTGCGCGGACCACTCGGCGAACGCCTCGTCGACCTCGCGCATCGGGTCCTTGAGATAGCGCAGGTAGATGTAGGTCGTTGCCGGGCTGGCGTGCCCCAGGCGGCGTTGCACCTCCAGCAGCGGGTTGTAGGCGATGTGGTCGGCCAGTGTGGACATCGGCAGGTCGGATGCCGCCCCGTCCTGTGCCGCCTTCCGCATCAGAAACCGCAGCAGCTGCAACGCGAACGTGTGCCGCAGGTCGTGGAACAACCACGGATGGCTCGGCATGACCGGCGCGGCGGAATCTGTGGCGTGCAGCCGCATCCGCTCCCACGCCCGCCACCGGATCTTGTCCCATGTGGACGGATGCGGCATCGTCCCGCCCGGCCCCACGAACACCGCCAACGGCTCCAACCTGTCCCCGGTGTCCATCACCGTGACCTTCCGCAACTCCGGCGGCATGTGCCGAATCGACCTCGTCACCCGCCGGCCGTCCAACACGCCCCGCAGCTGGCCCCGGCCGTCCTGGTCCGCGTCCACAACGAACAGCTCCGACCGCCGTCTGGCCAGCGTTGCCTGCGCAGCAGTCACGATGTGCCGTCGCTCCAGCAACATGTACGTGCGCACCAACTCCAGCGCCGACCGGGGCGCGTAGACCATGCGCGGCCGGCCGAACTTCGCGCACGCCTCAAGCTGGATCTCCACCCCGTCGCGCAGTCGGCCAGCTGCCGGTGACACGTCGAACCCCAGCTCTGGCAGCAGCAGCGTCGACCACTCGCCCAGCCGCATCCCCGTCAGCAGCCCCAGCTCCACTCCGGCGCGGCTGCGGTGCGGAAATCTCCCGCGGAACGACCGGTCGACCGCCCCGTCCGGCAACTGCCCGGCCAGGCCCACGTCACGGAAGTACCGGTACTGGTCCAGCGTCATGTGCCGCACCCGCAGGTCCTGCGTGACACCGTTGCGCAACGAGTCCCGGCCACCGTCGCTTCGCCACGGCCGCGCCAACAGGTAGCCCTCCGCCACCAGCCAGGCGTACAGACGGTTGATCGCCGTCGCCTCGGCTTCCCACGTCGTCTTCGCGACCGGCTCGGGCTGCTCCCGTGTCCGCAGCGCGCGGTACTCCAGCAGATCCGTCTCCGTCGCCGACACGACATCGGTGCCTGCCTGGGCCAGGAACTCCGACAGTCTCAGCGCGACGTAGGCGTACTTGCGCATCGTCTTCGCGCTGCGACCCATCAACGCCAGGTGCCGAAACCACGACGACACCGGCTCCACCGGACACATCTCCCGTTCCAGCAAGATCGGAGTCCCGTCCAAAGCGAGCCGCCGCCCGAACAGCTCAGCCAGCTCGGCCCCGTCGATGCCCGGCACCGATCCGACGGCGATCGCACGCCTTCGGTCAGTAAAGAACAACTCCAACACACCCTCCGCACACCCGTGATCAACAACCACTGCGGAAGGCCCAACGAGCCACAACGGAACTGGCATCTGGGTGAAGCAATGAGACGGTTCCAGACAGGCTGGAGAACC
>NZ_JBITMQ010000039.1:0-8338 GCF_044466355.1 Actinophytocola sp. NPDC049390 | reverse complement strand
TGTAGGTTCTCATGTTTGATTTCATTTTCTCACTGATTTTTCGTCGGTCTTTCGTATGTGAAAGATCGATGAGAAGTCGGACGGTCGAGTCGCCCGTGCGGGGTCACTCGTTCGTGTCTGATGGCTGGGCTGTCGGGGTGATCGGTCGCGTGTGCCTTCACCTGTTGATCGTGGAGCGGCGTGATGGTCGCCGCATGAAACTTGTACGCAGTGAATCCCTGCCGAGAGCTTTGCCCGGCCGGCGTGGATGTGACGTTGTGGTGCGCTATCGCGGTGGTGACGGCGGGTTCGTGGACACGCCGTTGGACCGGTTGCCTGTCGATGAAGTCCTGGCCGGGTTGCCGGTGCGCGAGTTTCGTGCGTATCGCGGACGGCGGCATTACTCGGGCTGGTACTGGTCGGCGACGACGGGTGGCCATGTGGTGTATGAGAGTCGGTTGGAGTTGGCGCGGATCTTGTTGGCTGACAAGGACTCCACAGTGGTGGCGATCGCGGCGCAGCCGTTCTTGGTGGAAGAGTTCGACGGTGAGCAGAAACGGCGACACGTGCCGGATCTGTTGCTCGGGCACGCCGATGGCGCGGTGACGGTGGTCGATGTGAAAGCCGCGTCGCGGATGGACGATCCGAAGGTGTCGGCGCAGTTCGCCTGGATGAGTCGGTTGTGCGAGCAGCGGGGTTTCCGGTTCGAGGCGTGGTCGGGTACGGATCCGGTGCTGTTGGAGAACGTTCGGTTCCTGGCTGGCTACCGGCGGCCGGCACTGGTCGCCGAGGAGTTGGTGCCGCTGGTGCTGGAGGTCGTGCGCGAGGCGGGGATGTCGCCGTGCACGGTCACGGACGTGGAGCGGCGGCTGACCGGAACAGCCCGGTGGACCCAGGTACGGCCGGTGATCTTGCATCTGCTGTGGCAGTCGCGATTGATCACGGGCCTGTCCCGCCGATTGGACGGCGACACGATCGTGCGGCTGGGAGCAGCGTCATGAACGGCAGCATGAGCTGGGGCGTGAGCGGGCGGACGATGACGGTGACAGTTGGCGCATCGTTGCTGCTGGACGGAGAGGTGGCGCGGGTGGTGGAGTTCGACGGCCGCGCGGTGGCCGTCGAGTTGTCCGGCGGTCGCTACAGCAGTCTGACGGTCGCGGAGCTGGTTCGGCGAGCACGTGGCTTGGAGTCGGTTACTCAGGACGATGATCCGGGGTTGGCGTTGGCCGGGCTGTCGGCGGCGGAACGTGAGCGGTTGGCGCGGCGGGCGGCGCATGTTCGGGAGGTGCTGACCGGATACACCTCGGGCCACGCCGCGGCGGCTCGTCCGGGTGAGCCGCGTGCGGAGTACGCCGAGGCAGTGCCGCTGACTTCCCGGTACGCGGCCAAGGCTGCCGAGTTGTTGGTGACGGCCAGGACGGTGCAGAACTGGGTCGCCGCTTATCGAGCCGGCGGCGAGGCCGCGCTGCTGGACGACCGGCATCGCCGTGGTTGGTCCAGCGTTGATCCGCGCTGGGACGCGGCGGTGCGCGCAGAACTGGCGGCCGGTGTCGCGGCGTCGACGCCGACTCGGAACGCGTTGTTGATGCGGGTAGCGGCCCGGTTGGAACGTGAGCACGGCCCGGGGGTGGTTCCGGTCCCGTCGCAGGCTACGGCCTACCGCCGGCTGGCGGTGTTGACCAAGGGCACGAACGCGGTGTCCGGCTCGGCGGCGGCCCGCCGGTCGATCGCCGAGCGACCGCAGGGCGCCTATGGGCGGCTGCGGGCGACCCGCCCCGGCGAGTACTTGATCCTGGACACCCAGGACCTGGACGTGTTCGCGATGGAACCGGTGACCTGCCGGTGGGTGCGGGCCCAGCTGACCGTCGCGCAGGACCTGTTTGACCGGCAGATCCTCGGGTTGAAGGTGACGCCGGTGTCGACCAAGGCCGTGGATGTCGCCGGGGTGCTGTTCGAGGCGGTGACCGGCCGGAGTTCCGGTCGGCCGGCGTTGGGTCCGGTGCACGGGCTGCCGGAGCGGCTGGTCTTCACCGAAACCAGTGGTGAGATGACCGGCGAGGGCGGCAGTTGGAGTGGTGCTGGGGAGGTGTGGTGTCCGCCGGAGACGCTGGTGGTCGATCATGGCAAGGCGTTCTTGTCTGCGCACGTGATCGGGGTCTGTGCCCGGCTGGGCATCTCGATCCAGCCGGCGCAGCCGCGCAAGCCGACCGATAAGCCGACAGTGGAGCGGTTCTTCAAGTCGTTGCGCGAGGGCCTGATCCAGCATCTGCCCGCTTATAAGGGCCCGGATCTGCACAGCCGCGGCCTGCGGGTGGAGGAGCAGGCGTTTCTGTTCTTGCACGAGTTGGAGGATGTGATCCGGGACTGGATCGTCTCGGTCTATCACCCCAGCGACCACAGTGGGCTGGCCGTGCCGGAGTGGCCGAACCTGGCGGTCTCGCCGAACGAGATGTTCGCCGTCGGGATCGCCAAGGCCGGCATGTTGCGGCTACCGGCGGCGCCGGAGTTGGTGTTCGAGTTCCTGCGGGTCGCGTGGCGGACGATCCAGCACTACGGCGTGGATGTCGACGGACGCCGCTACAACGGCCCGGCACTGAACGGGCACCGCAACGAGACCAGCCCTTACCGGGGTGTCGCGGCCGGGAAGTGGCCGATCCGCGTCAACGACGACGACGTCCGCTTCGTCTACTTCCAGGAACCCGCTGGCGAACGTGGTGGCGAACCCGGTGGTGGTAGTTGGCATCGGCTGGACTGGGAACACACCCCGATGCTGAACACTCCGTTCTCCGCCGAGGCCGCCCGCTACGCACGCGCCCTCGCGACCAGGACCGACCGGTTCGCCGACCCGAACAGCACACTGGCGCAGGTGCTGGCGCGGTGGAGCACCGGCGAGATCACCGACCGGCGCGAACGCCGGATGGCCGCCCGCCTGTCCGCTGAGCGGGCCGCGATCCCTGGCCTGGCCGACACCGAACTTGCCGAGGCGCTGCCCACAGCGCCTCCCACAGCGCCTCCCACTGCGCTGCCCACTGCGCAGCCGGCTGAGCCGGACACCGGCACTGGCGCCCATCTGGCCGTGGTGACGGGTGACGACGACGAGGAAGCCGAGGTGTTGGCCGATCTGGACGCCTTCTACGACGACGCGCTGGAGGTGCTGGAATGAGCCGAACTCATCACCAGGCGCCTCAACAGAAACCCGCGCAGCAAGCGGGCCAGGAGGGTGCTCAGGTGGCCTACAGCTTGTCCCGCAAGGAAGGGTGGCGCCGGTTCGTCGAAACCACACCCCGCACCCGGCCCGAGACGCTCACCGCCACAGCGCTGGCCAGGTTGGGTGGTGACGTTCGAGCGGACTACGACGAGGCCCGCCATGACTGGCATGCGAACTTCGGCACGATCGCCACACCCCAGCTGACCGCGGTCCGCGACGAGTTGGAGCTGATCGTCGCGTCGAACCGGCAGGATGCCGACCGGGTCTGCGGTGCCGCCGTGATCGATGGGCAGCCTGGGTTGGGCAAGACCACGATCGCGAACCTGTTCGGCCGCGACTTCGACCGCACCGCCCGTCGCCGGCACGGCACGGTGACCGAGGCGGGGGACGAGCGGATCCCGGTGTTCCGGGTCGGGCTCACCTCGAACACCACCCTGCGCACGCTGAACAAGATGATCTGCGAGTTCTACGGCCACCCCGGCGCATCGCGCGGCTCCGCCGCGCAGTTGGCCAGCTACGCGCTGGACTGCGTACTGCAATGCGGAACGCGAGTCGGGATCATCGACGACGTCCACTTCATCGACCAGCACAGCCGCGACGGGCTCGCGGTCAGCAACCATCTCAAGTGGCTGGCCAACGAACTGCCGATCACGTTCATCTACGCCGGTGTCGGGCTCGCCGAACGCCGATTCTTCGACGAAGGACTATCCGGGCCATCGGTCGCGCTGGCCCAGACCGCGCGCCGCTGGACCCGCCTCGCAGTCGACCCCTTCGAACGCGGCAAGCACTGGCGAGCACTGCTCAAAGCGATCGAGAAACAACTGGTCCTCGCCCACACCCGGCCGGGCCAGCTGACCAGCCTTGCTGACTATCTGTTCGCCCGCACCGGCGGGCACATCGGCTCACTGATGACCCTGATCACCCGAGGCTGCTTCAAAGCGATCAGAACCGGCGACGAACAACTCTCCCACGACCTGCTCGACAGCGTGCGCATCGACGAAGCGTCGGAGAAAGCCCGTCACCGGCTCGAAGCCGCCACCCGCACCTCCCGAACCGCCCGGCAGCGAGCGGCCTCATGACTACCCACACGACCGTCAACCAGGCCACCCACATCCACAGCAACGTCAGCAGGAACCGCACCGGGAAGCGCGGCGGGGAGGGTGTGGATTCCCTGGTGCGAGCATTGCCGCTGCGCACCGCGATCCTGGACGGGGAGAGCATCGATTCGTGGATCGAGGCCATGGCCCGCCGCCACCGTCTGGGCCTGCGGTCACTGCTTCCGGCGCTCGGCATCACCCCGACCACGCCGTCCACCTTCAGGTTGATCTACGGCGTCAACCAGCGGGTGTTGCGGCGCCTCGAGACCGCCACCGGGCACCCAGCCGGTCGTCTGGACAGCGCGGTCGGCGACGAGATCGCGGCAGCGCACCGTCTTCGCTCCGGCGGCACCCGGTACTGCCCGCGCTGCCTCGCCGACACTCACGGCCGTTGGCAGCTGTCCTGGCGGCTCAGTTGGACGGTCGCATGCTTCCGACACCGGCTGCTCCTCCTCGACAGCTGCCCGGCATGCACGGTCACGCCCCGGATCAGAATCAGCGGTGTCACCCCACCCCTTCCTCCGGCCACCTGCACGCACACCATGACGCCACGAAAGCAGCGCTGCGGCACCGACCTGACCACCGCTCCGACCGTCGCTGCCACCGACGACGTCCTCAACGTTCAACGCTGGATCCAGAACCTCATCATCCATGCCAGCGGCCGTCACACCGGGCAGAACGCCGGTGAGGACCGCACCCACGACGCCGGGGAAGACACGGGGGAAGCTGTCGCAGAATATGCGGCTGTGGTGCTTGCCGATCTTCCGGTGGTGATGTCCTGGCTGCTGCACAGCAACCACGACGCACTGATCACCGCCGCCAATCGGATCAACCCCAACCGGCCCACCCACCACGACAGCCAGAACGGCGCACACCGGCTTCACGGCACCGACACCGCACTCACCGCAGCCGCACTCATGCAGGCCAGGACAATCCTCGGCAGCAGCAGCGATCAGGCCGCGGTCTCCGACCTCGGCGCGATCTTGTCCAGACTTCCGACCTCACGGCGGGTCCCGCCTCCGGGCATGCCCCCGCCGCAGTGGCACAATTTGTCGCCTCGGTTCCAGAACCGGTATCTGCGCGCCGCCGACTCCGGCCTGCTGCCTACCGAACGGCTACGGCTGCGCACCATGCTCTTCACAGCCCAGCTTCCAGGCACAGAGCAATGTTCCCGGCCTGGCCTTGCTCGGGACACCGTGAGCGGGGATCGAGCCCGGTGGGTTCCGCAGATGTTGTGGCCGGACTGGGCAGCCCGCCTGCTGCCGACAGCCGGGTTCCACCCGGAACTGTTCCGCGCTGTGTTCAGCGTCTGTCTGCTCATCCCCGGCCACCCCGACCGTGATCTGCTGCCCGCCCTCACCGCACAGTTCAACCCCAGGGTGCGCCGAGCCAACGTCACGGGAATGCTGGCCGAACTCGGCGACCAGTTCGACTCCGCCATGCTCGGCCAGGTCCTCACCCTGCTCTGCCGCCTCACCGGCTACCTCGACCAGCACCGCGCACCCATCGACTACCAGCGCCGCCACGACCAGGTCCCCGCCGAACCCATCACCCTGCAGCAGTGGCGGGACCTGGCCTGCGCGGCCGGAGCGCACCCCGGAGACCGCAACCCCCGCGGGCGCCTCCTGCTCGCCCAACGCCACCTGCACCACCTGCTCACCGGCGCCGATCTCGCGAACCGGGATCACCCACTCGCATTCCGCAACCCAGGCGACCGCAACCGCTACGTCGACTTCACCGCCTCGCTGACCGGACCGTTGCGGCAGGCGCTGCACGAGCACGCCGCCGCGCTGCTGACTGACCTCGGTATCGACGAGCCGCTGACCTGGTCACCACCCGCCGAACTCGCCGGCGGACTCGACCTACCCGGCATCGACACAGACACCCTCGACATGGACACCATCAGCCGTCTCATCGTCACCGAACACCGTCCCCCAAGCGAAGCGGCACGTGCTCTGGGTGTCCACATCGAACACATCCGGCTCGCTCTCGAGCGGTTGGACCGGCCACAACGCCCGTGGGGCGTGAACGCCGCGCCGACCGCCTGGCTCACCGAACAACGCGCCCTCCGCCTGTTCACCCGCGAGTTCTTCGACCGCGAATACATCCACAAAGGACGCGGCCTCAGCGAGCTCGCCGCCGACACCGGGATCGGGCGTCACATCATCGCTCGCATCGCCAAACAACTCGGCGTCCCGCTGAACAACGGTCGGGCGCCGTTCCCCATCAACCCGGACTGGCTCCGCGACCAGTACTGCGACCAGCTGCGCTCGACCGCGGACATCGCCGCCGAACTCGGCACCGACCAGATGATCGTCAACAACGCCCTGCACCGGTTCGGCATCCCCGCCCGACCGCCCGGGATCTTCAGCCACCCACACATGATCACCAAACTCGGCAAAGACGTCCCCCGTGACATTCGTGCCGCGGTCGAGGGCACCCTGCACGGCTGGTATCGCCTGCACCGCTTCCAGATCACCATGGCCTTCCCCAGCCTGCACTCCGCCGCTGGCTACCTCGGCACGACACAACGCACACTGACCGACCAGTTCCAGCGGCTCGAACGCGACATCGGCGCCACGCTCTTCCACCGCGGCGCCTACAACAAGCCGCACCACCCAACCCCACGAGGTCACACCCTGCTGAGCGACCTCGCGCAAGATCGCATCCAGCAGGTGATGATGGGCAGCCTGCGCGCCGACCAGATCCGCCCCAAGCCCAGCGGAAAGATCCTCATCGAAGCGCAACGCCAGGCCATGGCTCCACGCAAACCTCCGCAACACCGTCGGTTCGACGACATCAACGTCACACGGCTGCGCATGACAACACCACTAAAAGCCATCCTCCGAGATCTTGTCGACAACCCCGGCGAGTTCTACGGTCACGAACTCCTCAACCGCACCAACGTGAGCGCAGGGGTCATCTACGATATCCTGCACCGCCTCTTGAACGTCGGCTGGCTCACCAGCCGCCCCGAAGACGAACACGCCTGGCTCGCCGGCGCCCCACCCGGCCGCGGCCCCGGACGACGCCGCACCTACTACACCCTCACCCCCGAAGGACGCCGCGCAGCCCTCCACGAACTCCACCACCACCACACCTTCCGCAACCGAAAGAAGTGAAGTCCATGAGAACCCGTCCCACAACAAACACGGAACGATGATGGCTCTGCAGTTCCCGACACCACTACACCAACGCGTCCTCGACGAGGTCATCGCCGAACTCCAAACGGATACCGACGTATGCGGGATCATGCTGGTCGGATCAGTAGCTCGCGGAACCGCGCGAGCCGACTCCGACCTCGACCTTGTCATCGTGGCCACCGAAGACAACAAGCAACCATGGCAACTCCGGCCACACCCATTGCCCGTCGACTTCACGGTCCGCACTGCCGAACAGTGGCGCGAGCATTTCACCCCGAACCAGATCGGCGACGAATCCTGGGGATACGCGTTCCTCGACGGCGTCATCCTGCACGACCCCACCGGCACCGTTGCCCGCCTCACCACCGACATCCCGAAAGTCCATGCACGCTACCGGGTGCCAGCACACATCAAGAACCACTACGCCCGGCTATGGCGACACGTGCGCCCAAAAATGCAGGCCGTGCTCCAACGCAACGACCCCGTGGAGATCGGCTGGGCAGCAGCCGCGATGACCAACGACCTGGTCCGGACCGTCTGGGCCGCCAACGACCTACCCAACCCGTCCCTCGACCTCGGCACCTTCCACCGGCACCTGGACGACCTCACCATCCCAACCGACGTCGCCGACCGACTCCGCGACATCCTGCGCACGCCGCCCACAGAGGCACTACGCCAACAACTCAACCTGATCACAGCGATCGAACCCCACCTCGAACCAGCCGAACGCTCATCGACCAGCGACCAAGACGCCGACGCACGCCCCTGCGAACCAAACGAGAAACGGCCACCTACCTGAAGGACACGAAAAACCGATGAGAACCAGCCAGCGCAACACCCGTGAGAAACCCGACGTCCGCCCAGCTCGCGTCAAGATCAAACGAAAACAATCTTGAGAACCTACACTCGCG
>NZ_JBITMQ010000038.1:0-10824 GCF_044466355.1 Actinophytocola sp. NPDC049390 | reverse complement strand
CGATCTACCGGAGACCTCTCCTATTTGATCAACGACACGCCGGAACAGGCCACACCCGAAGCCATCAGCTGATCCACTTCGATACAGGCCCTAGTGCCCCGAGAGGCGTGCTCGGCAGAGAGCAAAACGCCGATGTTATTGCGTGGCAACAAAGTGCGTGACCTTGTGCCCTGTTCGCGACGTCAGCGTGCCCGCACCGTCGATGGATCGAACGACTGGGGAACGGAGCTCACCATGAACGGAGTACTGGGGCGCGCGGTTCGCGTGGCAGCAACCGCGGTCGCGATCTCTCTCGCGTCGACGTTGTTCGTGACACCTGCGGTGCCGGTGGCCGCCGAGGCCCAGGCGGGTTGGCTCGACTCGGCCTGGCTGTACCGAAGACCGGTCACCGTCACGAACACCCTCGCGCAGGAACGGACGAACCAGCAGGTGACGGTGTCGCTCAGCGCGGCCAACTTCGACTTCACCCGCTCTTCCGGACAGGACATCCGGTTCACCGACAGCGACGGGACGACGCTGCTGAACCACTGGCTGGACGAGTACAACACGACGTCGAGGCTCGCGTGGTTCGTCGTGCGGGTGCCGGCGCTGCCCGCGTCGGCGGCGAAGACCATCTACATGTACTACGGGAACACGAATGCGCCGCCCGCGAGCAGTGGGGCGAAGACGTTCGCGTTCTACGACGGATTCGAACGACTGCTCAATGCCCCGAGCCCGTCGACGACACCGACCTACGACGGTTCCGGGCAGGCCGTGCACCCCGACGTGGTGCATTTCCCCCAGGGTTGGAACGGGTTCCGGTACTGGATGGCGGAGACGCCCTATCCCGGTAGCAACGACAAGCTGGAGAATCCCTCGATCCTGGTCAGCAATGACGGGCTGCGCTGGTCCGTGCCACCCGGCGGGGTCAACCCGCTGGTGCCCACACCACCATGTGACCACAACAACGACCCCGACATGCTGTACAACGACGCGACCGGCGAGCTGTGGATGTACTACCTGGACACCCGCCGCGCCAAGCAATGCGCCGGACACGAGAGCAAGCCCTACTACGACCACAACTACCTGAAGCTGATCAGGTCGAGCGACGGCGTGCACTGGACGGCGCCGGTCGTTGTCGTCGACTGGGTGCTCGCCATCGATCCGTTGTACATCGCCCCGACCATCGTCAAGCAGGGCTCGACCTACCACCTCTGGGCGGTGAACTCGGGGACCGGGGCCGCGCGGACAGCCTCGTCGGCGAACGGCCTGAGTTTCGCGAACTCGCAGGCGGTGTACCTCGCCGACGCGGTCTGGCACTTCGACGTGGAGTTCATCCCCGACCGGAACGAGTACTGGATGTTCCTGGACTACCCGAGCACGCCGGAAGGCATCATCCGGTTCGCCCGGTCCACCAACCGGGTCAACTGGACGACCTACGCCAACCCGGCGCTGACGTACTCGGGCGGGTGGGACAAGAGCCTCTACCGATCCAGTTTCACCTTCGACCCCGTCACGAACCAGGTTCGCCTGTGGTACTCCGCGCACAACGGTTCGAAAGTCTGGCGGATCGGGCACACGGGCGTCGACTACGCGGACCTGATCAACGGCCTCACCCCGGGCGGCGGCTGGCGACGTGAGCAGGGCAATGGCACCTGGTCGACGTCCACTGTGCAGGTCAGGCGCGGCGCACTGAGCGCACGGCTCACCCAGGCCACCGGCACCAGCATGGCGTTGAGCAAACCACAGCCGCTCGCCAACAGCTTCTTCTTCGAGGCCGACATCTACGACGACCTCGACAGCACTGCGTTCAAGATGGTCCGCATCACCAACGGCAGCGACAACCGCGTGGGTGTCGGCGTCTGGACCGGCGCATCGACCAGCCGGTACGTCTTCCACACCAAGACCTACGCGTACACCGTCACCTCCGTCGCCCGCTCTCAGCGCTGGCACCGGTTCGCCGTGCTCGGCAACCCCGACGGCAGCATGGTCTTCTCCATCGACGGCCGCACCGTCGGCACGATCACCGGGCAGTTCGCGGACGCCAACCAGGTTCAGGTCGAGGGCTACAACGGTGGCACCACCACGTACGACGTGGACGACCTGCGCATCCGCCGGTGGACGGGCCCTGAACCGCCGACGTCCGTCGGCGCCGAGGAGATCCGCTGACGACGGCGCGGCGGAACAGCGAGCCGATCAGGCCGGTGCCGGCACGGTCAGCACCGGCCATTCGGCGAACTCCAGGATGTGCTGGGTGTGATGGCCGACGTAGGGCTGCCCCGGCCCACGCCGGCCGGCACTGCCGATGACGACGAGGTCAGCGGGCAGGGCGCGGGCACGGTCCAGTACGCAGCGCGCGGGTTCCCCGGCGGCGCATTCGCTCCGCACCGGCACGCCTGCCGCGACAGCCAAGCGGGAAACATGGGCCAGCAGCGTTTCGGCACCAGTGACCTGCCGGTCGCCGTCGTGGGTGCCCAGCGCTGCCGCGAGCTCGCTGTCGACCAGGACGTGCAGTACGTGCACGTGCGCGCCTGTCGCCGCGGCTATCTCGACCGCCGTGCGTGCGGCGGCCAGTGATGCCGCTGAGTCGTCGACGGCCAGCAGGATGCGGCGGATCATGACGGCACCTCCTCGGCTCGGCGCTTGGCTCGGCGCCTGGTCAGCCCTTCGGCACGTTCCTGTTCTTCAAGCGCGAGTTCGAGTTCCACGTTCGTCCTGCGCAGCGCGGGGAGCCAGCGACGGTCCAGCGCGCGCACCCGCTGGCGGGTGGTGCCGATCTCGCGTTCGACGAGCCGCAGTGCCTCGCGTGCCGCGGCGTGGCGGACCGCGGACTCGAGCGCGACCCGGTACGCCTCTCCCGCCCGCACCAGCGCCGCGCTCCCGACCACGGTCAGCCCTGGTATCCGGGCCGGTGGCGCGCAGGACGTCTCGACCGGATACGTCACCCCCATCGACGTGGTCCAGCCGATCGTCACGGTCGCGAGGTCGCCGGTCGTGGCGAGCAGCAATGCCCGCTCGCCGCCTGCGAGCGCCGCGCGAAGTCCCCAAGTGGCGGCTTCGGTGGCGTCCGCGGTCCACCGTTCGCCGGAGTCACGGGCCCGGATCGCGAGCCTGCGCTGCTCTTCGCGCAGTGTGCGGAGTTTCTGCTGCAGCAGCGTGGTCGCGCGGGTGGCCGCGGCCAACCTGCCGCGCAGCCACAGCCTGCCGGACCGGCCGGGCGGAACCCTGATCACGACGGCCCCCCGTGCGCGGCAACGAGGTCGGCGGGGAGCATCGTCAGCTCGCGCGCCGGCAGGCGCATGAGCACCCGCCAGGCGCGGTCGAGCGTCTCGTCGATCTTGCGCACCTCGTCGCGCCGCTGGGCGACGAGATCGGTGTGGAACGCCTGCTCGAGGTCGAGGTAGATCCGGTCGGTGCGGCTCAGCGTGCCCGCGCCGACCAGGTCGGCCAGCTCTCGAACCTGCCGGGCCCTGGCCAGCGCGGCCAACAGCTGCGCGGCCACGTCGAGGTGGTCGACGCGGGTGCGTCCAGGGCCCGCACCGTGCCGCATCAGGCGCGACAACGAGGACAGCGGGTCGACCGGCGGGTACGTACCGGTCGCGTGCACCTGTTCGGACAGGACGATCTGGCCCTCGGTGATGTACCCGGTCAGGTCCGGCACCGGGTGGGTGAGGTCGCCTGTCGGCATCGTGAGCACCGGGACGATGGTCACGGAGCCGGGTACGCCGCGAATGCGACCGCAGCGCTCGTACAGCGAGGCCAGGTCGCTGTAGAGGTAGCCGGGGTAGCCGCGCCGCGCGGGGATCTCCTCCCGTGCCGCGGACACCTCACGCAACGCTTCCGCGTAGCTCGTCATGTCGGTCAGCACGACCAGCACGTGCCGGCCGCCGGTGAACGCGAGGTGCTCCGCGACGGTCAGCGCGACCCGCGGCGTGATGATCCGCTCCAGCACCGGGTCGTCCGCGGTGTTGAGCAGCAGCACCAGTTCCCCGGCCGCGGAGCGTTCCTCCAGTGTGTCGCGCACGAGTGCGGCGTCGGCGCGGGTGAGGCCCATCCCGGCGAACACCACGGAGAACGGCTCGCCGCCGACGCTCGACTGAGCGGCGATCTGCGTGGCGAGCTCCAGGTGCGGCAGGCCGGGCACCGAGAACACCGGGAGCTTCTGTCCGCGTACCAAGGTCGTCAGGCCGTCGATGACCGACACACCGGTGGTCACCGGTTCCGCCGGTGGCTCGCGGTGCGTGGGGTTGAGGGGATGGCCGGACACCGGCGCCCGTGCGGTGCCCAGCACCGGCGGCCCGCCGTCGACCGGCTCCCCTCGACCGTTGCACACGCGGCCGAGCCATCCGGTGCCGACGGGAATGTGCAGTGGTTCGCCCGTGAACTCGACGCCGGTGCCGCGCGTCGTCATCCCGCTGGTCCCCTCCAGCACCTCGACCACGGCCAGGTCGCGGTCGACCTCGAGGACGAGACCGTGCCGCCGACCGCCGTCGACCGTACGGATGCGGGCGAACTCGTCCCACCCGACGCCCGACAGCCGGTTCAGCACCATCAGCGGGCCACGCAGTGTGTGCACGGAGGTGTATTCGATACCGGTCACGAGCGCACCTCCCGCAGGTTCGCGAGCACGACATCCCTGTGTGCCAGGACACCGGCGACGTCGTCCGGTGCGGTCTCCTCCCTGGCACGCAGCAACGGCGAGAAGTCGACCTCCTCCAGCACCGCGGCCGGAATGCCCGCAGTGATGGCGTCCTGTACGGCGTCGACGACGTCGAGCACCACGTCGGCGAGCGCGGCGGTCTTCGCGGCCGACGAGAACGCGTCCTGTGCGGAAAGAGCGCTCTGCTGCAGCACCGCCTCCCGCACCAGGCGTGCGCCGAGCAACACCATCCGCTCGTGTCCTGGCAGGGCGGCGACGCCGACGAGGTCGGCGAGCGCGGCGAGCCGGTCGGCGTCGGCGAGCAACCCGACGATGCGGCCGCGTCGCGCCGCCCAGTCGGGGTCGCCGTGGCGGGCGTGGTACGCGCCGACCGCGGGGACGTCCCGGGAGAACGAACCCGACCACGACACCGCGGGGTAGTGGCGCGCGTAGGCGAGGTCGCGGTCCAGCGTCCAGCGGCAGCGGACGAACCGTTCGGTCAGCGCGGTCACCGGTTCGGTCATGTCCCCGCCGGGTGGGGAGACCGCGCCGACCACGGTGATCGACGCGTGTCGCCCGCCGAGTGTCTCGACCGCACCGGCCCGCTCGTAGAACGCGGCGAGCGCGGACGCCAGCTCGGCCGGGTAGCCCTCCTCGGCGGGCAGCGCGCCGGTACGGGAGCCGAACTCCCGCAACGCCTCCGCCCACCGGGACGTCGAGTCGGCGATCAGCACCACGTCGTGACCCATGTCGCGGAAGTACTCGGCGACGGTCATCCCGGTGTGGACACTCGCTTCCCGTGCCATCATCGGCATGTTCGAGGTGTTGGCGACGACCACCGTGCGGTCGGCGAGCGTGCCACCGGTGCGCGGGTCGGTGAGCGCGAACAGGTCGGCCATCACGTCGGCCAGCTCGTTGCCGCGTTCACCGCAGCCCACGTACACGATCACGTCCGCGGCGCACCACTTCGCGAGCTGCTGCAGCAGGACGGTCTTGCCGGTGCCGAATCCGCCCGGCACCGCCGCCGACCCGCCCCGGGCGACCGGGAAGAGCAGGTCGAGGGCGCGTTGTCCGGTGTGGAGCGGTTCGACCGCGTCGACCCGCCGCTGATACGGGCGTGGGGTGCGCACCGGCCATACCTCGGTCAGTCGTACGTGCACGTCCGCGACGCGTGCGACGACCGTGTCCGGGTCCCCTTCGCGGGCGAGGAGTTCGACGCGTCCCGCGACGGGCGCCAGCACGCGGTGGGGTACCGGACCGGCGCCGGTCACCTCGCCGAGCGTCGCGCCGGCACAGACCTCGTCGCCGTCCGCCACCTCGGGTTCGAACGTCCAGGTGCGGGTGTCGGCGGTGGTGCCCGTACCTGGCCGCAGAAACGTCGGCGCGGCCGACAACGGGCGCAGCAAGCCGTCGAAGACCTGCCCGAGCAGACCGGGGCCGAGCTGCGCGGACAGCGGGCGGCCGCCCGTCATGGCTGGGGCGCCGGGCGCGAGCCCGCCCGTGTACTCGTAGGCCTGCACGGTTACGACCTGGTCCTCGATGGCCACCACCTCGCCAGGGATCCGCTCCAGCCCCAACGTGACCGTGTCGTGCATCGCGATGTCGATCCGCGGTCCGATGTCCAGTTCGACCAGCGGTCCCGACACCCGCCGCACGGTGGTCGGAGTCGATGGTCGGCGCGCGAACTCGTTCACGATGACCACAACCCGTCGAGTTCCGGCCCGAGTGCGGCGACCGCTCGCGCTGCGAACGCGTCGAGCGAGCAGTCCACCCTCCCGCTCGCGGTCCGGCCGTACACCCCGCCGCCAGGCGCGTCGACGATCTCGGCGTCGTCGCCGAGGACCCGCCGTGCCTCGGCGACCAGCCGCTCACGCAGGAGCGGGTAGTCCGGTCCGCCGGACAGCGCACGCAACGCGGCGACGACTTCGGTGCGTAACCGGTCGTAGGCGGCCATGCGGGCGGCGAGTTCGGCCGACCGCACGGTACGGCGAGCCGCTGCCTGCTCCGCGGCGAGCACCTCCTCGGCCTCCGCCGCGCCACGTGCCCGCGCCAGGTCGGACAGCTCGGCAGCTTCGCGTTCGGCGGCCTCGACGATCTCGGTCGCGTCCCTGCGGGCCGCCGCCAGCCACCGCTCAGCGTCGGTCTCGGCATGGTGCAGCAACGCCTTCCGCAGCGGGCGCAGCGCGACGAACACTTCCGTCGTGGTCATGGCAGCACCACCGTCAGCGGCGCGCCCAGCGCCATCTCGTCCTCGAGCGCCGAGGCGGCGGCCGGGGTGAGCACGACGACTGCCACGTCGGTGTCGAGTGACCGCCATGCCGCGCGCACCGCGTCGGCGTCGTCGGCGGCGGTCACCGCCGCACCCGCGAGCGACCACCCGCGCACGACCACCCGCTCACCGATCACCGCCACGGTCGCCACCGTCACGCCCTCCCGATCAGGATGATGGCCACGATGAGGCCGTAGATCGCGATGCCTTCGGCCAGCCCGACGATCACCATGGCCCGGCCGAAGATCTCCGGGCGCTCGCTCATCGCGGCGAGCGCCGCGCTGCCGGTGTAGGCGACCGCGATGGCCGCGCCGATCGACGAACCCGCCACCGAGATCGCGGCGCCGAGCAGCGCGGCCCAGTCGGCGGCCGACCCGCCCTGCGCGACCACCGCCTCCGCGGCGGCCGGGCCGCTCGACAGAGCGAGCAGCAGCACGACCAGAGCACCGCCGAGCAGCACGGCGTTGAGCCCGAGCAGGACCGCGATCGCCGCTCGCCGCCGCGCTCGCATCAGGCGGCCGACCACCAACGCCGCCGCGACCAGCATCGGCAACCCGATCAGCCACGCACTCATGTCTCCTCCAGGTCTTCCAGCGGGAGGTGCCACGGCCGGAACGGCTCGCCCTCGCCGGCGAAGATCCGGGAGAAGAGCTCGTAGAACTCCAGCCGCAGCGCCTGGATCCCGGCCACGAGCGCCTCCAACGCGAACGCGAGCAGGTTGCCCGCGACGAACACCACGACGCCGCCGACCGCCGCGAGCCAGCCGGCCGAGACCAGCGCGGTCGTGCCACTCCACACGAGCCAGCCGAGCGCGGCGTGGGTGAGCCCGAACGCGGCCAGCCGCGCGAACGAGAACAGGTTGGAACCGAGCCGGATCACCGTGTCGAACAGTTCGACCCCGGCCTGCACCGCCCCGGCCGCCCCGCCGCCCGCCTCGGCGTGGAACCCCACCGCGGCGAGCACGAGCCCGGCCGCCGTGATCACGGCCCCGGCCGCGACGAGCGGACCGGACCGCAGGTACAGGCCGCCCGCGAGCGCGCCGAGCCCGAGGAACAGGGCGAGGCCCGCGACGCCGGACGACGCGTACACGGCGAGCCGAGGCCCGCCCTCACGCCACCTGTTGACGACGGCCACCCCGTACGCCGCGGCCAGCAGCATCGCGCCGACCGCGACCGCCGCCGTGAGTAGCCGCACCGGGGCCTCCAGCGGAGCGACCCACAGCACCGGCAACACTTCCGTCGGCCCGAAGAACTCGCCGTACAGGGAGCCGAACGCGATGCTCGCGAGGCCGGCGGCGCCCACGAACGGCCAAGCCCTGCGCAGCGTGGGGGAGCGCCTTGGCAGTCCGGCGCGCAGGAGTGCCGCGGCGACGAGCAGCAACAGTCCGTGCCCGGCGTCGCCGAACATCATCCCGAACATCAGCACGTAGGCGGCGCCCGCCAGCGGTGTCGGGTCCACGTCCGGGTAGGGAACGGTGCCGTAGGTGCTGACCAGGGTCGAGAAGGCGCCGCGGATCTCACCGCCCGGCCGTAGCAGGGTGGGCGGGTCGACGCCACGGGGAGTGGGCAAGGGGACCAGGGCGGCACCGTGCCCGGCGACCCGCTCCGACAACGCGGGCAGTTCCGGCTCCGGCGACCACCCGGTGAGCGCGGCGACCGCCCCGTGCCGAACCGCGCTCGCCGCGTACTCCTCTAGTTCCGACTCCCCGGCGATCAGATCGGCCCGCCCGGCCCGCTCGAGCGCCTCCAGGTCGGGGGTGGCGGCGGCCAGCGCCGCCGCGTGCGGGTCGGCGTGCAGCCTGCGCAGAGCCTGGCCCGCCGGCCCCGGAGCCGGGTTCTCGTCCGGCCGGTCGAACTGGACCACTCCCGCGCCCGCGACCGTCGCCAGTGCGGTACGCAGATCGTCGTGTGGCGCGGCGAGCGCGACGCGTCGCATCCGTACGGGACGGGTGGTCTCAGGTAAACGCATCGAACGCCTCCACCGGCCGCCCGCCGCGGGCGGCGAGCTGGAGTGCGGCCCGCACCCGCCACGCGTCGAGCGCGAGGTACGCGACGATGCCGACGACCGGGCCGCGCCCGGCCCTCGGCACGGACAGCAACGCCGCGGCGTCCCGTTCGACCCGCGCCCACCACGCGAGTTCGGCGAGCCACAGGGCGTCGGGTCCGTGGCACTCGGCAAGCGGCCAGCCGGCGTCGGTGCGCAGGCCGTCGACGTAGCCCTGCCAGGTGTTCGCGGTGACGGCGGTACCGAGCAGGACGTTCACCCGCGACGCCACCGGTTCCGGCAGCTCTCCGTCCTCGGCGGCGAAACGCCGCCGGGCGAACAGCAACGCGGCCGCCCCCTCGGCCCAGGCGCGGGCCTCTGGCACGGCCGCCGCGACCCGCGCCGCCCACGAGAGAGCCATCGACACCGCGACCACGGCGGGTGCCGCCGACCCCGGGTCCTCCCACGAGGTGGTGGCGAGTACCGCACGCAGTTCCGCGCCGGTGTTCGTCGCTGTCAACCGGGGCCACGCGGTGGTGAGCCTGCCGATCCGGTAGCGGGGCCCGGCGGGCAACCCGGCGAGTGCGCGTGCGTGCTCGACGACGTTGGCGATCTCGAACCACCCGGCCAGCTGGCGGACCGCCTCGGCGCCTGCGCGTGGCTGCCACCCGGCGAGCACCCGCAGGTGCCAGAGCAGCGCGGCGCCGACGGCGTGCTCGGCCTCGCGGAGTTCCTGCCCGGCACGCACGGTGCGCCCGTACGGCCCGGAGGCCAGGGCGGCGACCGCGTCGGCGAGCGCGGGGGAGGTGGCCAGACGAAGGGCGCCGTCGGCACCCACCCTGCGGCTCAGCAAGGCCCGGCCCCGTACGTCACCGGCGACCCAGCCGGCCCCGCCGGTCACGGCGGTCCCACCGGTGATGTGCCCAGCCGGTCGAGCGCGTCCTTCGCGTGCGCGGTGGCGCGCGCGACGAAGCCCGGCCGCCGCGCCTCCGAACGCAGCCGCACCTGCTCGGCGACGTCCCGGGCCGACTCGTGCGCTCGTTCGCGTTCCCGGTCCGCGGTCGCCCTGCCACGTGCGGCCGTGTCGGCACGCAAGGACTCGGTTCGTGCCCTGGCATCCGCGACCAGCGCCTCGGCGCGCTGCCTGGCGTCCTGTCGAAGTCGGTCCGCCTCGGCGACCGCATGCGCCCGGATGGCCTCCGCCGCACTCTCGGTCTCGGCGAGGGCCGCGAACAGCGGTGCCAGCTCGGACTCGCGCTCCGCCGCCCGATCGGCGGGGACACCGCGCCGACCCGGTGCGCCAGGAGCGGCGACCGGCCGGAACCGATCGAGGGAGTCACGCAGACTTGCCACCGTCAGCCCCTCTCGGAGAAGGTCTCCAGACGATGCTCTGGCCGTGCGCCAGGACGGAGCCAGTGACGAAGTCCCCGTGGCACCGGGACCTTCGTCGGCGAGACGATCCCGCGGCGGCGCCCGGTGGCGTCGGCTACCTGCGGTACGTCGCAGTGCAGTGGCGAAGGGGGCCCGCGGCGCGTTTCTTGGGCACCGTCCTCGCCGCGTACGCACGCAGGGCGACCACATCGGCGTCATCGGCGACGTCGTCGCGCACCCAGTCGCTGTCGGTACCTGCGCCCCGGTAGAGCCACACGTAGTCCCGCTTCAGCCGCGGGTCGGCGGATATGCCCGCGTCCCACGCGCCGTGCGTGTGGATGAACGTTGGCCGGGCCTCCTCGAACACGTGGTCCCGCAACCCGGCCAGGTCGCCCGTGCCCCGCAGTTCGGCGATCCGGTAGGACGCCAGCCCGGCGAGGTCGATGACCTCGAGCCGCGTCGTGAGCGCCGTGCCGCCGATGTCAGGTAGCAGCAGCGTGCCGTCGTTGACGTTCAGCCGGTCGGCGTAGGCGTCGAACATCTCGCCGTAGCGCTCGGCCACCCGGCACATCGGCACGGTCGG
>NZ_JBITMQ010000037.1:0-13133 GCF_044466355.1 Actinophytocola sp. NPDC049390 | reverse complement strand
TGAGAACCAGCCAGCGCAACACCCGTGAGAAACCCGACGTCCGCCCAGCTCGCGTCAAGATCAAACGAAAACAATCTTGAGAACCTACACTCGCGGCGTGAACGGTTCGGGTTCGCCCATGCCCGCGCCGACCTTGGGGGCGAAGCGCTGGCCCAGGAATCGACCAGCACGATCCGCTGGGTGAACAACGGCAGCGAGACGGCATCGAGGGTGATGATGTTGTGATCGCCGGCCAGCTCGAAGAAGCCTCGACCGACAGGCCCTCAACCCAGGTGAGGTACGACGTGCCTCGCAGTAGTGCACGCGCCACTCGGCATCGCTCTGAGTGACGAACGCCTTGTCGGACCGCCAGGGACCGTGCCCGCCCAGCGCAACGGCGAGGATCCGGGGGCGCTCGGCATGCCAGCACCGCCTCCCGGCTGAGCGCCTCGGCGGCCTCGTCTTCTACGGCACCGTGCAGATCGGGAAGTACCGCTACAACGGCGACGACTACACCGGGACAACCCATCCGACTGCTTCCATTGCGACATAGCGGGTCCGGGTTGCCCGGCTTCGCCCCGGCCCCGGCGCGCAGCTCTTGCGGTGCAACCGGGCCGGCGACGATGGAAGAAATCGGGTTCTCTACGTTGGGGTGTCAGTTCCCGCGTCGTGCGCGTAGTTCGGCGCGCAGTTCGTTCAACGTTCGTCCGTCGGACGCCCTGAGCACGGTCCATCCGTTTTGCGGGAAGCCGCTCATGGCAGTGGCAGCACCAGACGGGGTTGCGAACACCCGACCGTCAGTAAGAACAACCGTTCCGTCGGTCCGAACCCGCGCCCGCATCTCGCCGTCCACCTCGCCGTCGAGCGGCAGCGTGGACGCAAACCCGGCGACCGCCTCCCTGAGATGGCAGTGCAGCCCCATCACAGCGGCGGCTGTCGGCGCAACGACGAGCGGCCAGCGGTCGTCGAGACCGAACCACTGGCCGACTCGCTGCCAACGCCCCTGGTAGGCGAGCAGCATTTCGATGTCGGCTACCTGGTCATGAGGTGACGGACAGGTCGGATCGGTCGGGTGCGTCAGGCGTACCACGAGGTCGCCCTCGTACTGGTCGTCGGCTGGCGGTTGGTCACCGACCCATTGTGCGGAGAAAAGGGCCACCTCACCTGCGCGGTGGGGGTCGGTGTCGCCGGTGATGTCCACCGCCGTCACGAGCATCGCCCACGCGTCCTCGGGGCACCGCATCGGTGGCGGGGTGAGTGCCGGGGCGAGGATCATCGTGTCGGGCTGCAGCCCTTCCCGCGCCCGCATCGTCACCTCGTCGTGCGGCCGTGACGGCTCGACGGTCGCGCTGGTGTCATCGGGCACGTGTTCCGGTAGCGGCGCGTCCACGGCCGCGTCGGAGGTCGGTTCGCCTGGGTCGTGGGCGTCGCGGTCGGCCGTCATTGTCTATGTGTCCCTTCGGTTCCGGTGATCGGCCGGGTGGCCTACCTGTATGGACGCTTCGTGATCGCGTGGTTGTCAACGGGTATGTGGACCACGGGCGCGAAGCGGACCCGTGTGGGTGAAACGAACCCATCTCCGCATCACCGTCTACACGAGACAGACGTTTGCCGAACCCGCTTGACTTCATGGGCCGAAGGAAGCGTTCATAGTCACGTAGCCCGAACACACCGGCAGCGCACCGGGGGCCACATCCGCTCCGGCCGGGGCATGACCACCCACTACCGATCATGAACGCGAATCGAGGGATGTCATGTCCAGCAAGACCCGCACCCGCAAAACCGGCACCACCGCCAGCACCACTGAAACCGTCCGGACGCTGCGGTCGGTTCCCGAGCAAGCCATCGCCGCGAAGGCCCGCACGGAAGCCGAGGACAAGCTGTGGGAGGCGTTGCACGCCGCCCCGAACAGCACCGCCGCCGACCTGTCCGCAACGGCAAAGATCGGGAAGTCGACCGCGCAGAAGATCCTCGTCAAATGGGCCACCGAGGGCAGCGTCACCCGCACCGCCGGGATCGCCCAGGGCGGTCGGCGCGCCGCCGACCTGTGGGCAATCACCGACGTCGACACCCAGGACGACCCGCCGCCCCAGGTGGACACCTCTGCGGCGGAGGACATCGACACGGCGGACATCGACACGGCGGACATCACACAAGCCGAATCGGTCGCCCCGGACACGCCCGACGCTGACGACCCCGTCGAGCAGACGGACGCCGCAGTCGATGACGCGCAGCACCCGGTCGAGACCGAATCGGCCGGCCTCGTCCACGCCGAGCCTGTCGTCGCCGAGGTGAACCAGCCCGCCACCGACGACGCGGCCACCAACGTCGACAAGCCCACCGAGGACGACGCAGACGCGCCGGGCGAGAAGAAAAAGGCACGGCTGGCACCTGGCGGGTTGCGAGGAATGGTCGAGGACTACCTGCGGGACAACTCGGGCGAGTTCAGTCCGAACGCGATCGGCAAGGCGTTGAACCGATCCTCCGGTGCGGTACACAACGCGCTGGAGAGGCTGGTCGAGAGCGGCTACGCCGTGCGCACAAGCGACAAGCCGAAGAAGTACTCCCTCGCCGCGACGACTGCTGCGACTACAGAGTAGCGTCTCCCGTTGCCAGAGGGCCATGTCGTCACGTGCCTCCAGCGGACCGTCGTTGGGGGCACGACGGCGTCCGGGGACTTCACGTTCCTGCGAAAGCGTTTCCTGTAGGGTGTAGACCGCCCACAGCGGGCAAACTTCCGCCCGGGTGGACACTGTCCGGGTCCCGTCGTGGCCGTCTGATTGATGAAAATCGTGGGCGTACTTTGGTAGTTGATGACTCGAAGTAGCGATGCCTATGTCGCGTGAGGCGATCGTTCGGGGCGGCTATCACGCGCGAACAGGTACGCCCTACTTCCGCCGGGACCTTCGCCCGGTTCGGGACCGCAGAAGTATGGAGCCATCGGGGCACCACGCGAAGGTTCAACCCCGAGCCCTCGTTTCCATAGCCCCCTAGGGAAACTTGGGCCTTGGCCGCGAGCCCGAGGCCGTAGTTGCCGGACTGGACGCCTGCCTTCTCCGCGGACAGCGTGGGAGGCGCGAGGTGGCCGAGCGGGCCGAGCCGGAAGTTGACGGTCACCACGTCGATGCCGCCCTCAGCCGCCAGTCGCCCTGCCGTCGTAGAAGTCGCCGCTGCCATAGAGATCGACCGCTGGCCCAGGGCTGAACACGGGTGTACCGGGTCCTGGGCACCCCTGTCCGATGTCTTCTCCAGCGCCTTCAGTTGCCGCGTGAGCGCGGACAACCCCGAAATCACCGACCCCCTCGACGTAGCCAGGCTGGCATTCAGTGCCGAAGACGGCGTCATCTACGGCAACCAAACGTGGCAGTCCTACGACGACACCGACGACGACGGAACCATCACCGTCGACATCCCGCGAGGAAGGAGCCGCCGTGGAACCACACCAGGACCGGCGTTCCCTCCCGCACCCTGCGCGGCACGGTCACGTTGTGGTAGAGGCAATCCTCGGCGTGGGTCTCCGGCGAGGCGAACAACGCCAGCTGCGCGCACTGGCTGCGCGGCGCGGTGGCGTCGAGGACACCGCGCCAGTCGCACGCACCGGGGGCGCCAGCGCAGAGGTCCGACCGGCGGTGCCGCATACGGGACTCCCAGGGTACTGCGCGTAGTCCACGTGGACTGCCCTACAGCGGGCGCGAGCGCCGCCGCAACGAGCTGAGCACCCGCGACGCCGTGCCGTGCCGCACCCCCGTGCAGCGAGACCGCCGCGCGAGCACGCCCACCCGCGCCGCCGCTGTGCTGGGAATGTGCGAGACGTCCGTACGGTGGGAATTTCGCGAAATCCAGGAGGAACGATGGGTGTGGTGTGGGACGGCGCGTGGCGGTCATCGCGGCGGTGGTTGTCGCGGTCAGTGGGTCGACGGTGGCGGTGCAGCAGGCGGCTGTCGCGGAACCGGTGACCGCGGAGGGCCCCGGCCCGACCGGGCTGGCGGCCTGGCTCGCCGAACGTGGTGACGACCGGGTGCAGCGGCTCGCCGGACGAGTGAACGAGCTGGCGGCGACGCTGGGACCTGACCGGTTCGGCGGCAGCCGGTGGACCGAGAACGGTGAACTGGTCGTGCAGGTCGTCGGCGGGGCCGAGTCGGAAGCCGTGGTCCGCAGCTGGGAGTCGACCGTGGACCGCTCGGCCGGGCTTGTCGTGCACCTCCAGCGCGTGAAGAACACCAGGGCGTACCTGAAGGCGATCGCGGCAGAGCTGTCCGGTCAGGCGAACGCCTGGGTCGACAGCGAGAAGAACACGGTGATCGCCGAAGTCGCTACCAGCGCGGTCGGCAAGGTGTCGGCTCTGACCGACCGGTACGGCAGTGCCGTGACGATCGTGGAGGCCCCACCCCCGGCGCGGACGGCGACCAACCGGCGACAGGACACCAGCCCGTTCTACGGGGCGCTGTCGATCAACGACACCACGACCACAAACCCCGGCCACCCCTCGGACTGCACCTCGGGCTACGCGTGGCGCCTGTGGTCCACCGGCGCCATCGTCGAGAGCACGGCCGGCCACTGCTTCGCCCGCGGCACTGCATCTACAACGCCCAGTCACGGGTCGGTACGGTCTCCCACCGCGCTTTCGCCCACAACGGCCCCACCGACGCCGAGTTCATCACCCCGCCCGCGGGCATCACGTTCGCGTCCCGCATCTGGGTCGGTAGCACCAGCACGACCGTCAGCTGGCTCGTGGTCGGCGCCGCGGACGACACCGACGCGAGCATCGGCGGCCCGATCGTCATCAGCGGCTCCAACGGCGGCGAAACCTGCGGCACCGTGCTGGACGTCAACGTCCCCGCGTGCTTCGACGATGGCACCTGCACCCTCGGTCTGACCAAGTTCCAGGTGGTCTCCGGCGGCCTCCAGCGCGGCGACTCCGGCGGCCCCTGCTTCAGCTCCGCATCCGGGCGACCAAACACCGTCGTAGCACGCGGTCAGGTGGTCGGCGGCGGCGGCGTCGGGTGGTGCACGCCCGTCAATGACATCAGCGCGACGTTGCAAGCCTCCATCGTCACGCAGTAAAGCACCAGCGAAACAACCCCGCCTCGTCCACCGCAGCCCGAACTCGATGACGGTGCCGCTCCCGTGGTCACCGGCCAGCCCGGCCTACACCACCACGACCGCCCACCGAAGGAAGCCCGACAACCAGCGCGCCGCCGGACCGCTCGCCGAGCACTGGCCGAGCGGTCCGCCCGCGGTCTGCCACGTCCTCGACGACACGCGGCCGATGCCCCTCGGCGAGGACACCGCCGTCCGCCCCGAGTCAGGCCCTACGATCGGACTTGACCCGGGCGGGCGGCAGAGCGCTACGCCGCAGGGGCGGCGTTGTTCACCGGCCCCAGCGGACGCACGATGTCCTGCAACTGCTGCTTGGACATGCCGAGCGTCGCGGTCAGCGACGTGTACCCGTGGTGCTGGTTCACCCGGGCGCTGTTCGCGGTGATGCCGAGGTCCTCGGCGATCTCGCGGGGTTTGAGCCGCCAGAAGAGACTGCGCACCATGACCTCACGCTGCCGTTCGGGCAGCAACTCGACCGCCCGATAGATCCGCTCCACGATAGAGGCCGCAGGCCCCGCGGGCTGGGGATTGACCAGAGCCGCCCCCCAGTCGCGCTCGGGATCCGCCAGCCACGTCGTGTCCTCGGGCACGGCCGACTCGGCAGCCTCAGGTGGGGGCGCGGTGGCATGGTGCAGCGCGCCACGGAACTGCTCCAGCAGCGACCGCACCTTGTTCACGGGCACCCCGAGGCGCACCGCGATCTCGCGCATCTCGAACCCGTCCGCGCGCAGCAGCACCGCGTCCCGCACGTCCGAGGACAACGCGTCGACCATCTCCCTGATCGCGAGCTTGTCGACCACGCCCCCCGCCAGGTCACCATCGACCGGCTCGGCCAACTCGAGGTCGTGCGGGTCGCTCGCGAGGATTTCCCGGTACTGGTTCCTCATCAGCTTGATCCGCACGCGGACCGCGATGCCGACCAGGTACGAGAACACCCGGTCACGGCGTTCGAGTCGACGCAGCCGGTCCACGACGACCTGCAGGAACGTCTCCTGCAGGACGTCGTCGACCAACTCGGGGGGTGTGTTGCGGGTGCGGAGGAAGGCACGCAGCCGCGGCGCCATCTCCCGGAACAGCCTCTCGATGTCCTCCTGGGCCAGCTCCCGTCCTCCGACCGGCTTGTCGAAGTACTTGTCGCTGGCCCCGAAGTAGGTGTCGGGGAAGACTTCGATCTTGCGGCTCCCCGCCGACCACGAGGCGAGGACCGGGAAGAGCGCGGCGCTCATCTGCGGCCCGCCAACCCGGCGAGGACCCGGGCGGCCAGGAGCCGGCCACTGGGGATCGCGACCGGCAACAGGACCGCGACCAGCGCGATGATCGCGACCGGCGGCCACTGCTCCTGGAACGCCAGGTACACCACGAACACCCAGGGCGCGGAAGCCAGTAAGTCCCGCGGTAGCGGGACGGCGACCTCCCCGGGCATGCCCAAATACTGGAAACCCGCGCCATCCGGCGCAGGAACTGGGATATTCATTTTGCTTCTTTCTTTGTTACGGAGGCCCCGAAACCGGAGCTTGACCTCTTTCGATCCCGCCTCGTAGCCCTGCTTGATCTTCACGGCCACGAGAAGTGCAAACCACGAGACGATCTCGAAAGTGCTGCTAGCGTATCGGGTCCGGAGCGACGGAGCGAGCACGTCCTGTCAACAACCTCGACATGTGATGATGGCCACAACCATTAAGGAGAGGATTCATTAAAAGTGTGTGATGAGGACCACTGCCCTTTAATGCTCTGGCACGCTTCGTCGCTACTACTTAGTGCGTCATATTGACCATAATTACTAGTCAGTGACAGTCGCTGTCGAACACGACGGGGACGCTGTCCGCGGACAAGTAGAGCCTGGTCAGTACGGCGCGCGGGGTTGCTTCCCCCGCGTTACGGAGGCCCCGCCGCCCCTGCACTCAAGGCCACGAGAAGAGGCGGCGGGGCACCTGCCTTACGACTGACCAACCCGACGATCCGCCCGACCTACTCGCGTCAGCGACACGCTTGATCGAGCGGCGCGTACGGGCTCGTCGTGGGAGCGGACACCCGCCGTAACCTCTGCCCGAATCCGTCGTTCGAGGCGGGCTTGCACGGCGTCGTCCCTGGCGATGGCAACCCGGCCCTCACTCAGATCACCGCGCTTGGCGACCTGCCGTTGGTACCGGCCGGGAATGGCCGCGCGCGTGCGGCCAATCGCCGCGGCTGTCGCATTCCTGGCGCTCCTCGACTGGTGATGAAGGGGCAGTCCTCGCGGTGGTGTTTGGTGAGGTGACGCTGTCGTCGGGGTGTTCGATGATGTGCATCGCACCGCCGTGGGTGTAGGCCCCGGTGATCTCATCGGCGTCGTACCTGGTCGCCACCAGTCGCTGGGTGGGTCGGCGGCGAGGCTGGTCCAGGTCATCTGGTCGTTGAGGACCTCGGCGACGGCGCGACTCTGGACAATGTAGAAGTCGCGCTCGACGTGGGCTAGCGACGGACGAGTTCGGTGCGGAGGTCGGCCAGGAGCCGGTTGTCGCGGGCACGCCGCCAGTGGTACCAGCCGTTGGCGGTGTAGCCGGTGAGGCGGGTGGCAAGTGCGTTGACGGCGGACACGGAGAACGCGTCCGGCCCGTGGTGGAGAATCCCACCTGCCTTTAATGGTGGCGAGGTGCTCATCGAGCACGACCAGCCCGGCATGGCGCTGGTCAGCGTCGTCCATTGGGCGTCGCTGAGAGCGGCGTCGGCGAGGAAGCGCATATGGGTGAGCACCGTCATGGCGACCTCGTGTGGCCAGCGCGCGTCCACTGCTTCCCAGATGCGCTCGGTGCATCACTGGCCCTGCATCGCTACCAGTACCTCGACGTCGGTCAACGCGGGATCCACGGGCGAGGCCAGCGGGCGAATCACGACGTCTCCGAAGTGCAGAGTGGCAGGCGGCGGCGGTTCGGGTAGCCACACCCCGGAAAGCAGGTCCGTGGTGTCGGTGTGCGCAGGATCGGGTGCGGGGGCGTCCCCGACATAGCGGACTGGGGGTCCGGCGGCGTCGGTGGTCCGCACGGCGACCGCGACGAGCCCCCACGCCCCGCCAGGCAGGCGCATCGGCACAGCGTGTGGAACGGTGGGGGCGAGCAACACAGTCTCGGGCGGCAAGGACGTGGGTAGGGCTTGGTGTCGACGTTGCGTCGTGCTGCGTGGTCACGGTGGCCTCCTGATTCATCGGTAACGGTTGGCGTGGGTGAGATTGTTGGTCGGTTGGTCGGGTGGCGGGCAGATGACCGAACGTTGGTGGCGTTCTCACTGCGGAGGGCGCATGGCCTCGCGGAGCCGCTGTTCGACCTCGAAGCTGTCGCGGGCGGTGAGGATGGTGGTCAGCACGATGACGGCGGCCCCCTCGTCGAATGGGCGTACCGGGGTGCCGTCGACGGTGAGGTCGTGGCCGTCGGCGGTGACGATCCGCCAGTCCCGCTGGTTGGCGGGGTCGGCGCAGTAGTAGCTGCCGACGAGTACGCCGTGGCGGGTGACGGTGCCGTACATGGTCAGTTGTGCGTCGGCGGGGTCGTAGATGATCGAGGTCACCTCGCAGCCGTTCTCGGTGAAGCTGCGTGTGACGATCTCGGCTTCGGGTGGGTTGTAGGTGGTCATCGGTCTTCTCCTTGCGTGTTGTGGTGGGTGTCTTGCGGGGTGGTGAGGCGTCGTGCGGCGGCGGTGAGCAGCCCGGTCCGGGGGTCGCGCATGAGCGGGAGTGGGACCGAGGGCGGGTCGGCGGGTGCGCGCAGCCACGCTTCGAGGTCTGGCGGTCCGATGTCTTCGGCGGGTTCCCGGGGGGGTTGCGTGGGTCGAGTGGTTCCCAGCGCACCCCGCGGCCGACCGTGACGTACACGCCGGGCGCGGCGGGGTCGAAGGCGATGATCCAGCTGCTCACGTGACTCGTCGGCCACGGCCACGGCCACCCGGTTCGGCGGGGGTAGGACACGCCGATGCCTTCGGTCTCCGAGGTGATGAACAGGTCGGCGACAGCAGCGGTGCGATAGATGGGCTCGTCGGTCGCGGTCAGCGCGAGGCGTCCGGGCGGGACACGCAGGAGGTTCTCGGGTTCGCATTCCCCTTGCAGGGAGCCGAGCCACTCGGCGCCATGGCCGCGCCCGAGGTAGAAGTCGGTCTTGGCGGACATGGCTTCAGCTCACCGTCCTGTTGGCCGAGCGCCTCGCGCCGCGGCTGCGCGACGAGGGCTGGTCAACGAGGGCTGGTCGACGAGTTCGTGAAGGGTCGTGATCATCGCGACCATCCGAGAGCGTCGGCGGCGGACGCGGGAAGGTAGCCGACCTGCTCACCCATGCCGACCACACCACGGGCGGGTCGATGCGCGGGGTGCCGTCGCCCTCGGCGTCGTCGGGCGTGCACACCACCCGCGCGAGGTGGTGTTCCATCGGGTGGTGGGGTTGGCCGGCGATCCGCACCGGGGTGGTGGGGTCGTAGCCGGACAGGACGGCGATCACGTCGCCCACGGTGGCGAGCCGCGTGGCGGTCATGGAGGGTCACCTCGTGGTCGTGGCTTGTGCGGCGGGTGGTCCGGGGCGAAGGGGCGTTCCCCCGCCCGAACCGGGCTGTTAGCGGTCGGTCGCGCGGAGGGCGGCGGTGGCGGCGTGCCCGATGGCGCGTGCGGTGGCGGCGGGGTTGGTCAGCACGTGGACGGTTGACCCGTCGAGCGGGGTGTCGCGGTCGCTGGTGGTCAGCCACAGCACGGCGCACCCGGATGCGCGCAACCGGTTGAGTTTGCGCTGTCCGTCGCGGCGGGGTTGGCGGCGGTAGTCGCCGTCGGACACGATGACCAGCAGCCGCGCCGCGCCGGGGCGGGACAGCCCGAGGGCGCCGTCGAGGGCGTCCAGCGCGACCGGGATGTCTTCCCAGTTGTCGTTGGACTCGAACTCGGTGACCTCGGCGGGCGGGCGGCCGGGGTGGGTCAGTGGGCGCACGTGGTTTCCGAAGATCACGCTCGCGGTTTCGGTGGGCACCCTGGTATGGCGGGCGGCGTTGGCCAGAATCCACGCCGCCGAGGCCACATGCGCACTCGCCCATCCCATCGACCCGGACACGTCGCAGGCGATCCCGACCCGCAACGGCGGGACGGTGACCGGGGTGCGGGTGGTGCGGGTGAACGGTTCGGCGGTCACGACCGCTCCGGCGGCACGCTGGGCTTCGGCGGCACGCACGCCGCGCATCCGCAACCGCCCCGGCGGGACCTCGGAGGTGGAGCGCACTGCGACCCGTTCCCGGGTCCCGGCGGTGTCCAACGCGCGCGCCAGCACCCGCGCGGCGGTGCGCTCTTCCGGGGTGGGCGGACGGGTGCCCGCGAGCCGGGTGGTTCCGGTGCGGGGACCACCAGCGGCGAACACCCGCCGCGCGGCCTTCTGTGCCTCCTTGTCGGCGGCGTCGGCTTTCGCCTTCTCGTTGGCGGCGATGGCGGCGGGGTCCTCGGGTGCCTTCTCCCGCGCTACCTTCGCCGCCACCCCGTTGAGCACGGCGGTGATCGCGTCGGCCAGCGGTGACGGGTCGGCGGGGGCGTTGGGGGTACCGGTGCCGGAGGTGCCACCGGATGGGTCGGGGGTGCTGGACGGGTCGGGTGCCGCGCCGGGGTCGGGGTCGGCGGGGGTATTCGGGTCGGTGCCGAGAATTTCGCACCATTGCCGCCCGAGGTCGAGCATGGTCTCGCCGTCGTCGTCGGCGGTGCGCAACGCCGTGCGCCACACCGCCCGCAGCTTGCCCAGAGTCTCGGTGCCGAGCACGTCCTCGATGACACGGGCGACGGGGGCGACCTCGGTGCGGGTGAGCACACCGCCGTCCGCGCGTCCCAGCAGCAGCGCGGCGGTGTGCGCGGCGTGCGCGGGGGTCATCTGAGGGGCGGTGGCGGGGTCGGCGAACAGTTGCAGGTCGGCGGCGACGATGCCCTTCACGCACGCCCGCAACCAGTGGCGGTCGTCGGGTCGGCGGCGGACTTGCGCGGCTTCCATGCGGGGCTCTTCCAGCAGCATGGCGGCGGCGACCACGCCGGGCGGGGCGTCGTCCGGTGGTTCCCAGGCGGTGTGTTTGGCGTGCCCGCATTCGTGGGTCAGGGCACCCCACGCCGGGGCGTAGCGGGGGCGGTCGGACAGGTTCGCGGGGTCCACGGTGGCGGGGTCCACCCCGAGGTGGTCGCCGTTGACCTCGATCAGCGCGCGGGCGGGGTAGAAACACGCCGGCGCACCCCCGCCCGCACCGGGTGCGACAGTGACCAGGAGGTCGTCGCGGTCGGCGATGACTGGAACCTCGTCGGCGAAAGCGGCGGACAGGGTCAGCCATTCCGGGCGGGCGGGGAACACGGCCGTGCCGGTAACGGTGGAGTCGGCGGTGACGTGGGTGCTCATGGTGACGTCCTTTGGTCTGTTTGTCGGCGGCGGCGAGGTGGGGTGATCAGTCCTCGCGGATCGCGGCTGCCACGGCGGCAGCGAACACGTCCATGGGTGCGCGGGTGAGCTGCGCTTCCCAGAAGTCGTAGTACGGGTCGCCGTGACGTACCGGCCGGACGATGAAGCAGGCGGCACCGTCGTCGATCAGCCGGACCACGGCTCGGGGGTGTGTGAAGTCGCGACCGTTCGCGGTGATCGTGAACCCGAGTTCGACGAGGTGGTCTACTGCGCGTTGCGTGGGGGGCGAGTACATGGCGGGCATTGCCGTTGTCATTTCGGAGGTCCCTTTCGTGCCGGTCAAACTCGTTTGCCGAGGGCGAGCGGGGTCACGGTGCGGCCGAACGCGTCGCGCACCACGGCGGCGACGGTGGCGCGGTCCTCTTCCGGCGCGATGCCGACGAGGTTCCCGGCGGCGGCGTCGGTGCCCAGCACGGCGGCGATCTTCTTGAACGCCAACAGTTCCCGCAGTTGGGGTGCCCACCCGACCTCGCCCCGTTCCTGCCGGGTGGCGAGGTTGCGCGCCACCCGCACCGCCTTGCGGTCCACACCCAACTGGTCGGCGAGGTCGTAGTCGCTGGACACCTGAACCTGCACGGAGAACCGGGACGCGAGGGCGTCGGTGAGCACCGCGCCGTGCACGCCGGGGTTGTGTCCGGCGACCACGTAGAACCCGGGCGCGGCGTCCACGACCTCGCCGCCGTTGGCTTTGATCAGGATTTGGCGGCGTCCGTCCATCGCGGGGTAGACCACGGCGAGCACGGTCGGCGGGATCAGTGTCGCGTCGTCGATGAACAGCGGCACCCCGTCGCGCATCGCGCGGACGAGCGGACCGTGCACGAACACGAACTCGCCATCCGGGGTTTTCGTGTAGTCCCCCACGAAATCGGCGACCACCGTGTCCCCGTCACCCTGGACCGTGATGCAGTCCGGGAACGCCGCCTCCACCACCGACGTCTTCCCCGTCCCGGGCGGTCCGTACAACAGGGCGGCGACCCCGGCATCGCGCAACCGCCACAGCGCGGTCACGTCCGGCATCCCGGACAGCAACCGGGGGTGATAGTCCATCCCATTCGGGCGTTTCACCGGACCGGTGACCACGCCCGCCGACCCGGCGGCGGATCCGCCCGTACCGGACCCGGCGGGCATGGGCTCGGCGGGCGGTGCGCTGGCGGTTCGTTTCGGAGTGGTTTTCGGGCGGGGCGTGCGCGGTGGGGCGGGGGTGATCGTGGGCGCGGCGGCGGACGCCGTGGTCGCGGTCGCCCGGTACATCAAAGGGGCGGCGGACGCGATCTCAGCTTCACCGCGATCGGCCAGGTACTTCAATGCGTTGCCGACCGCACCCGACGACCGACCGCCGAGCGCAGCGGCGATATTGCGCGGGGTTTGCGCCGTCCCCCCGCAGTCAACCAGGACCCGCGCGACCATCGCGCGCAGTTCACCGTTGCCCAGGCGTTTCCGCGCGCCGCCTGGGGCGGTCGGCGTGGTCGGTGCCGCCGTGACGGACGGCGCGACGGACGGGGTGTGGGTGGTCGGCGTGGTCATCGCGGGCGTTCCTAATCAGTTCTGAGAGTGAGCCGTCCGGCACACTCTTGGTCGGTAGCCGCCCGGTTGGTGAGCACTCGGTGTTCCTGGACGTTGAGTCCTGAC
>NZ_JBITMQ010000036.1:0-14638 GCF_044466355.1 Actinophytocola sp. NPDC049390 | reverse complement strand
CTCGGCCAATCCGGCCGACTTCTGGCCACCGTATGCCTAACTCGGCACTTTTTCCACGCGACTCGCCCGATTTCCCCTGGCGGAGTGTCGGATTTCGTTGCGTGGCTGCTATTCGATGGCCTCAGGACGGGAGTGTAGTAGTAGTCGGCTTCCAGGGTTCCCTTGAGGCCTCAAAAGACCCGATCTCGGCCTCGTGGCGCAGTGTGAGAGCGATGTCGTCGAGCCCTTCCAACAGCCGCCAACGGGTGTAGTCGTCGATCTGGAAAGGAGCGGTGAAGTCCTTGGCCCGCACCGTCTTGTCCCGCAGATCGACGGTCACCTCGGTGCCCGGTTCGTTCTCCAGGAGCTTCCACAGCACCTCCACGTCCGCCTGCTCGCACTGGGCCGCCAGCAGCCCCTGCTTGCCCGCGTTGCCACGGAAGATGTCGGCGAACCGGGACGAGACGACCACCCGGAACCCGTAGTCGGACAAGGCCCAGACGGCGTGCTCCCGGGAGGACCCGGTGCCGAAGTCCGGCCCGGCCACCAGGACGCTGCCCGCCCGGAAGGGTTCCAGGTTGAGCACGAACTGGTCGTCCTGACGCCAGGCCGAGAACAGACCGTCCTCGAAACCCGTCCGGCTCACCCGCTTGAGGTACACGGCGGGGATGATCTGGTCGGTGTCCACGTTGGACCGCCGCAGCGGCACCCCGACGCCGGTGTGGGTGGTGAAGGCTTCCATCGTCGTTTGCCCCTTTCAGGCCAGGTCATCGGGAGAGGACAGGGTGCCGCGGACGGCCGTGGCGGCCGCGACGAGCGGGGAGACCAGGTGGGTCCGGCCGCCCTTGCCCTGCCGTCCCTCGAAGTTGCGGTTCGATGTGGACGCGCTCCGCTCACCGGGCTTGAGCTGGTCCGGGTTCATGCCGAGGCACATGGAGCAACCCGCCTGCCGCCACTCGGCGCCCGCTGCCAGGAACACCTGGTGCAGACCCTCCGACTCGGCGGCCGCTCGCACCCGCATCGAGCCGGGCACGACGAGCATCCGCACCCCGTCGGCGACCTTGCGGCCCCGCAACACCTCCGCGGCCGCGCGCAGGTCCTCGATCCGGCCGTTGGTGCACGAGCCGAGGAACACCGTGTCGACGTGGATGTCGCGCAGCGGCGTGCCCGGCGCCAGGTCCATGTACGTGAGCGCCTTCTCGGCGGCGCTGCGCTCGTTCTCGTCGCCGATCGTCTCCGGGTCGGGCACCCGCTCGGACAACGGGAGACCCTGGCCCGGGTTGGTGCCCCATGTCACGTACGGCGTCAGCGCGCTCGCGTCGATGCGCACCTCGGCGTCGAACTCGGCGTCGTCGTCGGTGCGCAGCGCCAGCCACGCCGCCACCGCCTTGTCCCACAGATCGCCGGCCGGGGCGTGCGGACGCCCCTTCAGGTAGGCGAACGTGGTCTCGTCCGGCGCGATCATCCCGGCACGGGCGCCCGCCTCGATGGACATGTTGCAGATGGTCATCCGCGCTTCCATCGACAGCTTCTCGATCGCCGCGCCGCGGTACTCGAGCACGTAGCCCTGCCCGCCGCCGGTGCCGATCTTCGCGATGACCGCGAGGATGACGTCCTTGGCCGTCACGCCCGGGCGCAGTTCCCCGTCCACAGTGATCGCCATCGTCTTGAAGGGCCGCAACGGCAGCGTCTGGGTGGCCAGCACGTGCTCGACCTCGGACGTGCCGATGCCGAACGCCAGCGCGCCGAACGCGCCGTGCGTCGAGGTGTGGCTGTCGCCGCACACCACCGTCGTCCCGGGCTGCGTCAGACCCAGCTGCGGGCCGACGACGTGCACGATGCCCTGCTCCGCGTCACCCATGGGGTGCAGCCGGACGCCGAACTCCGCGCAGTTGGCACGGAGCGTGTCGACCTGCGTGCGGGACACGGGGTCCGCGATCGGCAGCTCGATGTCGACCGTCGGGACGTTGTGGTCCTCCGTGGCGATGGTGAGATCGGGCCTGCGCACGGGACGACCGGCGAGGCGCAGACCGTCGAACGCCTGCGGGCTCGTCACCTCGTGAATGAGGTGGAGGTCGATGTACAGCAGATCCGGCTCGGCACCGGTCCCCCGCCGAACGACGTGTTGCTCCCATACCTTCTCGGCAAGCGTCTTTCCCATGCCTTCTCACCCATCGACTTCGGAAGTTGGGTTCCCACGATCTGAAACACTGGACATCCCATATAGCGGGAACTTAATATCGAGACGTGGGACAGCATAGCGGCATCGGTGTACTGGACAAGGCAATGGCGGTCCTGCAGGCGGTCGCCAAGGAGCCTTGTGGCCTGGCCGAACTCTGCACGCGCACCGGACTCCCCCGCGCCACCGCCCACCGCCTCGCGGTGGGCCTTGAGGTGCATCGCTTGCTGCGCAGGGGAAGCGACGGACGGTGGCGGCCGGGCGCCGCGCTCGCCGAACTGGCGGGCGGCGCGGTCGACCCGTTGCTGGACGCGGCGAGCAGCGTGCTGCCCCGGCTGCGGGACCGCACGGGCGAGAGCGTGCAGCTCTACCGGCGTGACGGAGTCCACCGCATCTGCATCTCCACGGCGGAGCCGCCGAGTGGCCTGCGCGACACCGTTCCGGTCGGCGCGCGCCTCCCGATGACCGCCGGCTCGGGCGCGAAGGTCCTTGCGGCGTGGACGGACCCGGCCACCCAGCGGACGTTGCTCGCGGACGCGGTGTTCGGCGAGCGCGCGCTGCTGGAGGTGCGCAGGCGCGGCTGGGCGCAGAGCGTGGCCGAGCGGGAGCCAGGCGTGGCAAGCGTGTCCGCGCCCGTGCGGGACGCGTCGGGTCAGGTCGTGGCCGCGGTGTCGGTGTCCGGCCCCATCGACCGGATGGGCAGGCGTCCCGGCGCACGCTGGGCGGCGGACCTCCTCGCCGCGGCGGACGCGCTCCAGAACCGGCTCTAGATCGTCCACAGTGATCATTCCCAGTGGACGCGTCGGTGCGCGACCACTCGGACACCCGGCGTTAGCGCGTACTTGTCCTCGCCGGACGGGCTGATCTCGGGGAGGGCGCATTCCGATTCTTGCGTGTTGAGATTTGGCGAGGATGGGTCTGCCTGCCCTCCCGTCGACCTCCCTCCGGGCTATCACACCGCGTCAAGGAGCCGGCGTTTCGGGCGCGGGGTGCTTTTTGTTGGCCCCTTGACCCGGTGTGATCGGGCTTCGCCAGGTCGACGGGAGGGCAGGCAGGCCGTCTTTGTGGGCTTCCGCCCGGCTTGAACCCAAGACGCTTTCGGGACACTCAACGTCCCATAAGCGGCTTTCGCGGCGCTCAAACCCGGATCCGCCGAATGATCAAGCTCGGCCATGCACAAAGCGGCCCGCTACGCGGGCCGGGCGCGCAGCGCCCGGGGCGGTGCCGCGAAATGCGCGTTCGCGGCATGCGGGTTGCCGCGAACGGCGCGTTACCGGCGCCCGGTGCCGGGAAAGCGCCTTTCGCAGCACGGCACCCAGCGGATGCACACCCGAGGCCCGCGAAGCGGGCCGACCAGGCCGCCCTTGTCGCAGCCGGGAACAACCAGGTTGACCCACCGGTTGTTCCGGGCTCACGTCCCGACAGCGACTTTCCCGGCGCTGGGCGCCGTGCCGCTGACCTTGAAAACGCGAATAATTGTCCGCCCAGTGCGTAACCTCAAGCCCCACCCGTTCCCGGGGGCCACCCGCCATGCCAGTCTACCGGTCGGGGGTGACAGAAAAGCCGGTTCGGGTGGGGGCTGTGGACAACTCACCTACCTGTGGACAACCGCCGCGCGTAGGCCGGTGCGTGCTCGGGCAGGAAGCCGCGTCCCACGACGTATGCGGGGATGCGCCGCAGCTTCGGGAACCGGGTCATCAACCGCACCGGCAGTGGCAGTTTCGACGCGCGCGCGATCTCGATGTCGCCCGCCAGCGCGGGGCGCAGCACCTTCGCGTGCAGGAACCGTTGCCCGGCCTGCGTGATGATCGTCGGCAGCAGCCTGCGCCGTTGCACCTTCGCGAGGTCGCGCGTGGTGACGGTGCGGCTCACGAGCGGCGGCGCCAGCAGTCGCGCCGCGGCGACCGCGTCCTGGACCGCGAGGTTGATGCCGACGCCGCCGACCGGTGACATCGCGTGTGCCGCGTCACCGATGCACAGCAGGCCTTCGGTGTACCAGCGGCTCAGCCGGTCGACGCGGACGTCGAGAAGTTTCACGTCGTCCCACGAGGGCACCGAGTCCACCCGGTCGGACAGCCACGGCACCACCTCCGCGATGCCCGCGACCATCTCCGACACCGGTCGCTTCCGCTGCTCCGGGTCCGAGCCCTTCCCGATCAGCACCGCGGTCTGCCAGTAGTCGTTGCGGTCCAACATGATCACCGCGCGCCGCCTGCTCATCACGCCCACCACGCCCGCCGGGTCGCTGTCGTGCCGCGGCAGGCGGAACCACCAGACGTCCATCGGTGTCGGGTAGTCGCGCACCCTCAGACCCGTTGCGGCACGCAGCACCGAGTGCCGTCCGTCCGCCGCGATCGTCAGGTCCGCGAGGATCCGGCCGGTCTCGCCCGCCGCCGTGCGGTACTCGACGCCGACCACGCGGCCGTGGTCGCGCACCACGTCGACCGCCTCGGTCTCCGTCCGCAGCGTGAACGTCCGCTCCTGTTTCGCGGCGTCCGCCAACAGGTCCAGCAGGTCCCACTGCGGCACCATCGCGATGTAGTTGTGCCTGCCGGGCAACTGGGTGAAGTCCCCGAACGGCACCATCCCCCGCGGCGTCGGCAACTGCGCGCGTTCGAGCCTGCTCTGCGGCAGCTTCGCGAACGCCTCCCCCAGCCCCAGTTCGTCGAGCAGGTCCAGCGTCGTCGGATGCACGGTGTCGCCGCGGAAGTCACGCAGGAAGTCCGCGTGCTTCTCCAGCACCGTGACCGCGACGCCGGCACGCGCGAGCAACAGCCCCAGCACCATCCCGGCGGGACCGCCACCGACGACCAGACACGTGGTCCGTTCCATGACCCCTCCAGCCAAATTCACCTCTTGTTGAATAACTTCAGGATGCACCCGGCGGGAACCGACGTCAAGGTGAAGTCGCCGTTACGGCGGGGATCGCGCACGTGTCGTTTCTGACAGCCCGGTAACACCACGCTGATGAAAAGCGATACAGCTTAATCGTCTCTGGCTCACAAGCGGCTGACTTAATCGAGTCAGAATCCACACAATCACCTCGTTAGCCGAATCGAAGGGTGCCCCGGGCGGCCTAACCTCTGCTGATGACCTTTGGGCTCGTGCCGTTTCCTGCTGCCTCCGACCGCAACGCGACCGGACTGGCGGCCGGGCACGAGCCACCGCGGATCCAGGCGGTGTGCCTCGACATCGACGACACCCTGGTCGACTTCACGAGCTCCGCCCGGCGCGCGCTCTTCGACCTCATCGGCCGCGACGACATGTGGCCGAGGTGGCAGCGCACCACCGACGAACACGTCGCCAGGGTCGTCTCGGGCGAACTGTCCTACGACGCCATGCACCGAGCGCGGACGAAGGCGTTCTTCGCCGACCTCGGCGCCCTCCTCGACGACGACCTGGTCGCCACCCTCGAGGAACGGCGGCGCACCCAGCTGCACACCACCTGGCAGCTGTTCGCCGACGCCGTCCCCTGCCTCGACTGGCTGCGCGCCGCGGGCTTCAAGCTCGCCGCCGTCACCAACGCCTCCGGCCACCACCAGCGCGCCAAACTCGCCGGCCTGGGCATCGCCCGCTTCTTCGACACCCTGGTCATCGCGGGCGAACTGGGCGCCGCGAAGCCCGACCCGGTGATTTTCCACACGGCCTGCGCGCGGATGGGCGTCCGCCCCGCCGAGACCGTCCACGTCGGTGACCTCCTGGAGACCGACGCCATCGGCGCGCGGGACGCCGGCCTCCACGGCGTGTGGCTGTCCCGCTCGTGCGGCCACCCGTCGACCGAGCCGGGCGTCCAGACCATCGAGACCCTCGCCGACCTGCCGGAACTGCTGGTCAGCGAGTACCGGACGCCGGACGTGACCGCCGCGGCCGGGGCCGATTTCCGGTGCCGGGAGGGCGTGGTCTAACATCTTCTCCGGTGCTGATCGAGCGGCCGCGAGGCCGCTGGCGACCAGCAGCGTTGGGGTATGGTGTAATTGGCAGCACGACTGATTCTGGTTCAGTTAGTCTAGGTTCGAGTCCTGGTACCCCAGCAGAGAGAACTGAAATCGCGTCTGATACAGTTCCCTCTAGTTCAAGGCCCCGTCGTCTAGCGGCCTAGGACGCCGCCCTCTCAAGGCGGTAGCGCGGGTTCAAATCCCGTCGGGGCTACATTTGACTGCAGCGCGTTGACCCAGGTCGACGCGCTGCAGTCGTCTTTGCGACATCTCCGATGTGCCCAGGAAGGGCTTACGGGGAATGCCTCATGGATTCCTCGCGCGGGGATATCGAGAAGCTGAAAAGCGGCTCACTTCGGTCAAAGTTTATGTGGGCGAAGACAAACTCTTTACGGAAGCCGCCTTCCGGTCCTCAGGGAGCGTCGCTCGCGGTCAGCCCTGCGACGGCGCGGTCGTGGTCCCCTGGCAGGCCGACCGCCTCGGACAGCGCCAGCGCGCGGCCGTAGTGGTCGGTGGCCCGCGCGCGGTCGCCCAGGGCGAGGTGTGCGCCGCCGAGGCAGTTGTGGAGCACGCACTGGTGGGAACGCTCGTTGATCGCCTCGGCGCGATGCAGAGCGTCCCGGAAGGTGCTGATCGCCTCGGTGTGGCGGCCCTGGGCCGTGGCGAGAACGCCGAGACCGCGCAGTGCGGTGATCTCGGAGTACCGCAGTCCGACCGCCCGGCTCAGCGCCAGCGACTCCGCCAGGTAGGTCGCCGCCTCGTCGTGGTCTCCGAGCGTGCACCGCACGATGCCCAGCTCGCCGAGCACGATGGCCTCGCCATAGCGGCGGCCGCTGCGTCGGGTCAGCTCGAGTGCGTCCTCCAGCAACTCGGCCGCGACCTCGAGATGGCCGAGTCTGGCAACGGAAAGCCCGAACGCGTACAGCGCGTACGCCTCGCCGCCGTGGTGCCCGGTCGATCGGTACAGCTCCCGCGCCCGCCGGTGCAGGGGCATCGCCGTCCGGTGGTTTCCCCGGGACCGGTGCAGGAGTCCGAGGTTGTTCAACGCGGTGGCGAGCTGCGCCGGTTCGAGCACCTCCCGCAACTCGATCGCCCGCTCGTAAGCGGCCTGCGCGTCGACCAGACGGCCTGCCCGGTAGTAAGCGAAGCCGATGCCGACGCTGGTGACCGCCTCGGCCCTGCGGTCACCGGCCGCCCGCGCCACCGCCAGTGCGTGGCTGTGGGTGTTGAGCCAGTCGTCGTAGTGGGAGTGCAGGTAGAAGAAGTCGCGGACGAGGTGCGGGAGCTGCCAGCTGTGCCGGCCGGTGGCGCTCAGCACGACGTGCACCAGGTTCGGCCGCTCGACCGCGAGCCAGCGTTCGGCCACCCCCTCGGCGGACAGCGCGGGCATGGCGGGCACCGGGTCGACGGCCGGCTCGATCCGCTGCTCGGTCGGCTCCACGGTCCGCATCGCCGCCGCCGCGGTGGCCAGGTAGTAGTCCCGGAGGCGGCCGATGGCGGCGGCTCGTTCCGGGGCGGGCTCCTCGTCGGTGCCGGTCGCCATCGCGAACCGACGGACCAGGTCGTGGAACCGGTAGCGGCCGGTGACCCGTTGCACCAACAGGTTGGCGTCGAGGAGGTTCTCCAGCGCCGCCTCGGCCTCGGCGACGGGCAGGTCGCACAGAGCGGCGGCCGCGTAGCGGTCGAAGTCGGTACCGGGATTCAGGCCGAGCAGGCGGAAGACCCGGCGGTCGTGCTCGGCCACGTCCCGATAGGACAGCGCGAACGCCGACGCGACGCCACGATCGTCGGTGGACAGCTCGCCGAGCCCGCGCTCCTCGGAGCGCAGCCGCGACACCAGGTCCTGAATGGTCCATGAGGGACGATGCACCAGCCGTGCCGCGGCGATCCGCACGGCGAGCGGCAGGTGGCCGCACAACTCCACGACGTCGGCTACCGCCACGGGTTCGCGCGTCGCCCGGTCGCCGACCACCGAGGTGAAGAGCCGCACGGCCTCGGCCGGACGCAACGTGTCCAGGTCGAGCGCGGTCGTCACCTCCAGCCCGACCAGCCTGCGCCGGCTCGTCACGAGGACGAGCGTGCCGGGCGCACCGGGCAGCAGCGCCCGAACCTGCTCCGCGGACACCGCGTCGTCGAGGACGAGCAGCAGGTCCAAACCCGCGGTCGTGGTTCGCCAACGAGTGGCGCGCATCGCCGCGCCGTCGGGAATCTCCTGCGCGGGCACACCGACCATCCGCAGCAGGTCGCCGAGCGCGGTGACGGTGTCGAGCGGGGTGCCGCGAGGATTGTGGCCCTGCAGGTCCAGATACAGCCGGCCGCCGGGAAACCGGTTCGCGACGCGGTGCGCGGCGTGAACGGCGAGCGTCGTCTTGCCGACACCCGGCATGCCGCTGATCGCGCAGATCGCGACGCCCTGCCGGTCGGCGGCGATCTCGGCGACGTCGACGACCGCCGCCACGTCCGCCGCCCGGCCGACGAAGTCCCGCATGGCGTAGGGCAGGGAGCACGGGGCGGCGGTGGCCAAACCCGTCGGCGGCGCCTCGTCGCGGAGCACCGCCTGGTGGATCCGGTGCAGCTCGGCGCTGGGGTCGATGCCGAGCTCCGTCGCGAGCACCGCGCGCAGGCGATGGAACCGGTCCAGCGCGTCGGCTCTGCGGCCGGCTCCGTGCAGCGCTCGCATCAGCAGACCCGTCACCCGCTCGACGAGCGGATACCGTTCCACGAGCTCGGCCAGCTCCCCCACCAGCTCGGCGCACCCACCGTGCGCGACGGCCAGGTCGAGCCGCTCCAGCGTCACCGACAGCAGTTCGTCCCGCAGCTGGTCCCGTGCGGTCGCGGCCCACGGCGAGTCCAATCGCGACAGCGGTTCCCCGCGCCACAGTCCGCACGCCTGCTCCAGCAGAGCGAGCCGCCGTCCCGCGGTGACGACGTTGCGCGCCGTCTCGACCAGCGCGCGGAAGCGGTGCAGGTCGACGTCCGCCGGATCGACCTCGAGCACGTAGCCCCCGTCGCGCCGACGGATGCGCGCGTCGCCCTCCCGGCCCAGCACGCGCCGCAGCCGGGAGACGTAGGGATAGACGGCTTCGTGATCGCCGGCAGGGCGGTGTCCCCACACGCGCTCGACGATCCGGTCCGCCGGCACCACCTGGTTCGCGTCCACCAGTAGGCACGTCAACACGTTCTGCTGGCGCGGCGGCCCCACCGGGACCAGCACGCTTCCCGTGCGCACCTCCAGGTCGCCGAGCAGACCGAACGACAGCGCCACCCCACGTACCCCCTGACCGGTCGCGTACGCGGACCGACCGCCCGGCCGGCCCGTCTGGAGCCAGATGCGCGTGCCATCGCACCAAAGTCACACCGCGTTGGGAAGCACATTCGGGTACGGCCGAAACACCGTGGTCAGCGGCGACGCGGGGACGCTCCTCTCCGGAAGCCCAACCGCCACAGCCCGAACGCGATCGTGACCATGGCGATCTCGGCGAGCAGCCGGATCACGCCGCTGTCGTGCGGCAGGTGGTCCAGCCCGGGAGTTCGCGCTGCCAACTCCGTCTCGACCCCCAGCAACCACGGCGCCATGGCGGCGGCGAGAACACCGGCTCCGAGCAGGATCAGCACCGGGCGCGGTACCCGCCGTGCGGCCAGCGCGGCCACCGGCGCCACGACCAGCACCACCGTCAGGACGACCAGCAGCACCACACCGGCGCCACCCGCGGACCACAGCCACTGGCTCTCCAGTTCAGCCTCCTCGCCGCGGGGAACCGCCGGGCGGGCCCATGGCACCACCACCGCGACCAGTCCGAGCACGACCCCCGCGAGCACCTGCTGCCGCGCGTCGCGGACCGCACTCAGCGCCACCGTCGAGACCACGGCCAGCACACCGAGCGCGAGAACGGCACGTTCCGCGCCAGGAGCGCTGAAGACGAGCCACACCGGCTGGCCGAGGCCGGCACGCGCACGCAACACCGCCTCGACGGCCTCGGCCCTCGCCTGGACGGCTCGCCCGGACGCGACGACGAAGGCAGCCGCCGACAACGCGCAGGCACCGAGCGCGAACGCCGCGACGACGGTCCGCGCCCGGCCGGGCAGCAGCGCCGCCACCACCGCCAGTGCCCCTGCGACGACGAGTGCCGCCGGGAGGACCGCGGGAAACCCGCCCAGATCGGCAAGGGTCACCTCGGTCTCGTCCACCCGGCCCTGCCGTGGCGCCATGACGTTGCTGTAGACCCACGAGCCGGTCGCGGTCGCGACCGCGAGGACGAGGCCCGCGACACCGGCGAGCAGCAGGCCCCAGCGATCGACGAGACGGTCGGACGTCCGGCCGCGCAGGACCGTGCCAGGCCGCAGCAGAGCGACCGACGGCGCAGGCACGACCAGCGCGAGCCTGCCCTGGTCCAGCTGAGAGTGCACCGCGAGAACCGGTACCGCCGCGGACTTTCCGGCACGCAACGTCGTTCCCGCGTCCGGCGTGCCGGACAGCACGACGCCCGTGGCGATCGCGACCGCCTGCCCGGGTTGGTGGGTCAGGCTGTCCACGCGGAAGCGGACTGTGGGCATGGGTGAACCTCTTCCCTGGGGCAACACGAGCCGTCAGACCACCCGGACGTACTCGCCGGTGGCGGAGTCCCGGAAGTACACGGCTTCCAGCTCGCCGGGGTCGCCCGCGATGACGACCGTGCGCACCCCCGGAGCGGAGCCGTCCGGAGCGTCCACGACCCAGCTGCGGTACGCGGGCCCGGCCGGCAGGACTCCCTCGGAGTTGTCGAAGGTCGCGCCGTCGCCGCGGAAGACGGTCTGGCCCTGTATGGCCCGGTTGATCGCGTCCGCGAGCGCCTCGGCCAGTCCCGGCTGCCGGATCGGAAGCCGGGATGCCGACACGGTGCACGCCAACGGAGACCGCGGGGTGCGCTCGCACAGTGGCTCTCGGAGGTCGTCCGCCAGCGCCGTCGCCGTCGACTCGTCGACGCCGAACGCCAGCCCACGCATCCGTGCGACCCACGCGTCCGGCACCGGCACCGGAGGGCTCGGCTGGGCCGGCTTGAGCAGGAATCTCGTCAGCTCAGCGGATGTCGCGAAGCACTCGACGTGCAGTCGTTCCCCCGGCCGCGCCCGGGGCAGCGTCGTCTGGCAGCTCGCCAGCTCGGTGAACCTCAGCTGGGGATCCACACCGGTCGGAGGCGGGTCGAGCACCGCGCCGGCCTTGTCCTCGCCGTAGAAGCTCGCCCGGACGGTGCCGCCGGTGACCCGCATGTCACTCGGCGCCAGGCCGGTGCCCCGGATGGTCGCGCCGGTGCCGAACTCCACCTGGACGGCCAGGTCGATCCGGGCACCGAGTCGCAGTGCGTAGGCGTTCCCCAGACCACCCGCGCTCGCCGCCATCGCCGCCCGCAGCGCTTCCGAGTCCCGCTGCCCGAGGTAGTCGACGTCGAGCGCCAGCGAGGTCGCCGACCCGGCCCGGTGGTCGATCCGCACCACGCGATGGGGTCGCGCGACGGATACGTGTACCGTCCCGCGGTCCGTCCGCACGCGCACCGCGGGCTGCCCGCGAACGTCCTCTCGCGACCCGGCGAGGTCCTCCCGCGCCCGCTGCGCACGCACCTGCGTGTGGAGCCACGGTCCCAGCTCGGCCTGCGCGAGCGTGTGGAGCTGGTCGACCCCGAGGAAGTCCGGCTCGACCTCTCCCCAGTGCCCGTCGAGCAGCGGAGCGGTCTCCGCCGACATTCCGGTGGCCCGCCAGAACGGCGGAGCCGCGCGGAGGAACAGCCGGTCCGCCGCACCGAGGAGCTCGGCGCGATGCCCCCCGACTGCCACGGTGCCCGACACGACGCCAGGCGCCAACACCGTGACATCCACCTGCGCCCGCTCACCGTCGCGAGTCAGCGAACCGCGGTAGCGCAGGGCGGGCGCCACCGACAGTCCGTTGCCGATCTCCAGCAGTTCGGCGGACAGCCGGACGGGAAGCGCGACGGGATCCCGCACCACGGTCGAGCACCCGACCACGGCGACCGCGGCGACGGCCGCCGCAAGCCCCCGTACTACGACCACCGCGCCCATCCTGGCCACTCCCCTGCCGAGCCGACATCCGAGCATCGAGGATGCCAACGGGGCCTTGCCGAAACCTTGTGGCGGTCCGCCGCGGCCTCGGTGGGACACAACGTTTCCAGGGCAGGCGCAGGCGAACCGGCGCTTGCTGGTCACGTGGCGGGGCGCATGACCTGGCCGATGTCGAACGGCTCGTCGTCCGCCCCGGCCGGTTTCGGCGGGCGCGGCTCACCGGCCGGTGGCCGCCCCTCGAACCGGGCCGCGACCTCGTCCGCGAGTGCGTCCCCCTGACCGAACCGGGCGACGAGCGCGGTACGCACCTCCGCCGCGGTCGCCGCCCGCGCCCGCGCGATGCACGCCATGATGTCCCGGCTGGTCCGCGCGGCCCGACGCGATCGCACCGCCTCGGACAACGTCAGGCTCACCACCCGGCCGCCGGCGTCCACCTCGACCCGCACCGACTCGTCCGCCGACGACGCCGACACCCGCACCTCCGCCAGCGTTTCGAGTGCCGTCGTGAGTCGGTCGAGCCGCTCGTCGAGCCGGCCGGTGACCTCCGCGCGCCGGTTCATCCGTCGGTCCGCGGGATGTCGAGCTCGTGGACCGACTTCACGAGCGGGTCGATGTCGACGCAGAGGGTGTCCAGTGCCTCCGCGAGGTGCCAGCCAGTCTCGAACACGTCCTTCACCGCCTCGAACAGCCCTTTGATCTGGGCGAGGACGTCTCGTGGTGCCTTGGCGAGCTCCGCGAGGTAGTCGGCGTACGTCTGCAACCCGCGTTTGTAGAGGCCGACACCCGAGGCGATCTCGATGGCGAGGTCGATGACCACCTCGATGCCGTCGGCGATCTCCTCGGCGTCCCGGTCCAGCGTCCTGCCCATGCGCACGAGCAACGAGCCCGCCTCGCGCAGGGTGTCGCGGTGGCTGTCGACGACGTCCGACGCCACCGTGATGTGCCGGTCGAAGCCGTCGGCCGCCGCGCCCGACCAGAACGAGGTGGTGAGCTGGTCGCCGCCGGTCCTGAGATCGGCCCCGACGTCCCCGACCGCGTCGGCCTTCTGCGAGAAGTACTTGCCCGTGGCCTCGATCAACCACCACGGCCCGATCAGCGGGATCACGAAGGACTTGAGCATGCTGAAGCCGGTGAGGCTCTGGACGAACGTGTCGAGCCACCCGGACAACGACAGCGACAGCTTCTTGAGCCGCTCCTCAGCGTCGTCCCGGGTGCCGATCGTGGCGCCGCGGTTGGTGATGTCGACGTGTTCGAGGTGGCTCAGCGGGTCGTGCCTCGGCTGGCGCCACGCCGGACGCCGGGTGTGCTGGGTGGTTGGGCGTGGCCCGTACTGGGACGGGTTCGCGCCCGTAGGTCCGGCATCCGAGACGTGGATCTGCGCCAGGCGGTGCTCGTTCGCCTCCTCCTGCTGGTCGTACCGGAGCGCGACGTCGTCCAGAGCGGAACTCGTACGCCGCATGCCGTCGGCGAGCCGGGTGAAGGCGCCGAACTCGGCTTCGCACAACCTGGTGTAGTCGTCGAGGAACAGCAGCATGGCACCGACCATCGGCGCGCACGGCTCACCGGGGCTGAACACGCCGAGCACCCGCTCCGGCGTCCTGCCGTGCTCCCCGATCCGGAAGTAGTGGACGTCGGCGTGCATGTCGAGTTGGTCGGCGAACGTCCGCAACGCCTCGGTGTCAACGTCGTACTGATCGGTCGGGGATGTCATCGCGGTTCCTCGGTCGTCGACAGCTGGCGAGCCGACGATAGGAGCGCGACCTTGCGGAAACCTTGCCCGCCGTCTCGGGGAACCGGGTCAGTCGCCTGCCGTACGTCCAGGCGCGTAGCGGACCGAGAGGCGCGCCAACGCCACCGCGGCGACCAGTAGCCCGAAGTCCCGCAGGGCGACGTCGTAGAACCCCGGAATGGTCAGCAGGTTGACGATGATCCCCGCGAGCCATCCGGCGACCAGCCAGCCGCCGAACCGGGGCGCCAGAGCCACCGCCACGCCGGCCAGCACCTCCACCACGCCGACCGCGTACATGGCCTGCTGCGCGGTGCCGGGCACGATGTCGTCGATCCACGACGCCAGGTAGCCCGGCCAGTCCACGAGCAGGTTCGCGAACTTGTCCAGTCCGAAGAGGATCGGGGCCACGGTGAACACGGTCCGCAGCGCCAGGAACGCCTGGTAGCCGGGGTCGGCCAGGTGTGCGCGATCGATCAGGTGGTGGCGCGAACTCCTCGATGCATCGGTTGCCATGACAGCTCTCCTTCTAAAACCAGTGATAGTTAACGGTAGAACGCGGCCATGGTTTCGTCAATAGATGTGAGTTTTAGAGCGGAGGAGGTCGACCCGTCGATCGCGGGTACGCGGCTCCGTCCTATCGGGACCGCCCACGCGGACGCCTTCCGGCGGGATGCGGCGGAAAGGTCCAATCAGGAGTTACTGAGGCCGGAAACCCGTTCATCCCCTACACTTCCGCCCAGAGGCCGTCGAAACCGATTGGCCGAC
>NZ_JBITMQ010000035.1:0-16436 GCF_044466355.1 Actinophytocola sp. NPDC049390 | reverse complement strand
ACAACCACTGCGGAAGGCCCAACGAGCCACAACGGAACTGGCATCTGGGTGAAGCAATGAGACGGTTCCAGACAGGCTGGAGAACCGCCGGAGTCGAGCGCCCATTCCGTGATGGCGCGAGGCAGGGTGCGGCGGTGACCGAGGCGCCGGTGCGACACCAGCAGCGGGATGTCCGGCACGCGAGTCAGCCAGATGGGTTGATGGACGCCGAGGTAGAACTTCACGCCGGCACCGCCCTCCGACGAGCGCGGACACCAGCAAGCAGCGCGACCGCCAGGGCCGTGGTGGCGGTCTTCCCGACGAGTTGGCCGGTGAGGTAAGTCAGCGAGCCGAAGGCCAGCGGCAGGAACAGCAGGCTGTCGACGAGCAGCCCAACCGCGTTCGACACACTCACGGCAGCGAGGTGACTCCGGTCGCGCAGCGGGGTGTAGACGGCGAGGTCGACCAGTTCGGAGACGGCGAAAGCCGTGGCGCTGGCGAGCGCGATGCGCGGCTCGGCGACCAGCCCGGACAACGCCGCGCCGAGGGCGATCGCGAGCAGCGTTGTCCGGGTGCCGACAGCGTCCTGCAGGAGGTCCCGGACGGTGAACGCGAGCCCGGCGAGGAGCGCGCCCGCGGGAATGTGCAGGCCCGCGACCGCCACCGCCGGCCAGAGCGTGGTCGCCCAGTTCGCACCCGCGATCGTCGCTGCGTACGCGGCGAACAGGACCACTGCGGCGACGCGCCACCGACGGGTGGTCATGCCGCACTCGGCCGGGTACCGGCCGAGTCCTCCGCGTCGGGCGGACCGTCGGCGGCGCCCGGCTGGGCGCGGCGGAACGTGCGTTCGTCAACCAGTGGCTCGTGCACCTTCGGCGCCGAGGTGACCCACTGCTCGACCGGTGCCGGGCGGCCGGCAACGGTGCGGGCCCAGACCTGGCGCCCGGTGTACTTGACGTTGGTGACGATCCGCCGGACGGCCTTGGCGGTCCACCGCCCGTTGGGCACCGGAGCCGGGTACTGGCGGGGGTCGCTGTTGAGCTGTGCGGCGATGACGGCGAACGTCAGGCCGTGGTCGGCGCGCCAGATGAAGATCTGTTTGACGGCGGCGGCGGTCTGCCAGTCCGGGACAAGGACCGCACGCAGCTTGCTGTGGCCGCTGGGGTCGGTGACCCGGATGCGCAGGGCTCGGTAGCCGTAGGGCGGCGGCCCGATCTGGTAGCCGGCCCGGACGAGTTCGACCATGGCGGCGCGGGCGCGGCGAGTGGTCTCGGCGTGGTGCGCGGCGAGCGCGGCCCACTGGATCCGGTTGCCGCGAGCGTCAACCAGTTCGTCGTCACCGGGCTGGTCGTCCGCGTCGACTTCGGTGTCGACGGCAGAGCCACCCGGCTGACTTGTCCACAGGTTTGTCCACAGGCGGGACCACCACGGTGGACGGATCTCGGCCACCGGTGTGCCGGGGCACTGGTGCCGGGCGGCGGCACGGAGGGCGGCGCGCTTGCGGCGGAACTCGGGGTGCCAGCCGCACTCGCGGCAGTACAGGCGGGTGGTCATGCCGCTCGCCTCCAGCCGGGGTAGGTGACGCCGTTGACGGCGGGCCGGATGACGTCGTCCTCGGTCGGCCACGGGATGCCGGCTGCCGTCGCGGCGGCGAGTTCGGTGTCGTGGGCGAGTTGGAGGACGAGCACCTCGTGGTGAACGGTGAGCGCGGTCGGCGCACCGGCGGCGCGGGCTCGGGCAGCGGCGCGACGTTCGGCGAGTGAGGCTCGGGTGACTAGTCGGCTGCCGCGCAGTCCGGCGGTCAGCGCGATGCACCGCTCGACCGGCGCCAGCCCGGCAGCGGTGGCGGCGGCGATGAGCGGACTGGTCAGGTCAACCAGCGAACCGTTCGGGTGCCGGAGAGGTCGCGCGATGACGGCGACGTGCCCGCCGGAGCGCAGCAGCGGCTCGCAGTAGAGCAGCGTCGTGGCGAGGTCGGCGAGGGCGGACTCGACCGGGTCGCGGTCCGGACCGTTCGCCTGGTCGTTGGGGTCGGCTGGCGCGGTGCGCAGGGCGGTCAGGACGAGTCCGACTCGCCCGATCAACCCGGCGGCCCGGACGGTCGCGAGGACTTTCGGCCGGGCGTCGAGGACCGAGCCGTCGCGCCAGGCGCCCGCGGTCTTGGCGGCGGTGACGTTGGCGCGAGCCAGCGTCCACCACCGGCTGCGGGCGGTCAATCCGAGCGCGTGACGGCCGGCGCGCAGCGCCTCCACGAGGGCGGTGCCCGCGCCGCAGTCGGGGTCGAGAACGAGGTCGCCGGGACGGGTGTAGAGGGCGATCGCGTGGGCGGCGACGGCGGGCGGAATCCGCTCGGTGTCGGTCTCGGTGCCGGGCACACAGCCGGCGTCGCGCAGTTGCGCGAGCGGGTCACGCTGGCCGGTGGGCCAGACCGACAGCGGCGGCATCGGCGGCTCCTCCCCCGGCGGCAGGGGGAGCGGCCAGGGCGACGTCGGACGGTCAGTCATCGGAGGTCTCCTCCCCGTCGGCGGCGTCGGTCAGGGCCGGTTGGCGGGCGAACACCAAGAGGTCCTCATGCACCTGGGTGTGCCGAGCGGGGGTCGCGAGCGGTCGCGTTGGACCCTGCGGTCGGGGGTGCGGGGCCGGGGTCGCGACCGCGAGCGCGCCGTCGCGGACGGGGACGCGCAGCAGGGCGATGCGATCGAGGTAGCGCAGCCCGGTGCGGTGCGCGGCGCGCACCAGCGAGCCGGCGGGGTCGGTGAGCCGATCACGGGAACGGTCACCGTGAGTGATGACGGCGAGGGTGCCGGTCGGGGTGAGCAGACCGGCCCAGTCGGCGGGTCGGAACCAGTCGAGGGTGCGCGGGTCGGCCGCGGTGATGACGAGGTCGTAGCGGTCCGGACCGACGCCGGTTGCAGTCGGATCGGATCCGGTCCGGCGGTCTGTCGACGGCCCGTCGGACTGGTCGGTGGTCGGACTGTCGGGGTTCGGTCGGGGTCCGGACTCGGACTCGACTGCCGCGGCACCGGCGGGTTCGTCGACCGGGTCGGGGTGTGCGACGGCGGTCTGGGTTTGGACGCCGCGGCCGAGTCGGACCACGGTCCAGCCCGCTTCGTGCAGTCCGGCATACGGACCGGGCCGAGACTGGCTGCGGCTCCCAGTTGGTGACCACGACGCGGACGGCGCGAGGTAGGGCGCGGGGTCGAGCAGAAGCACCCGTTGGCCGGGCTGGGTGTAGGTGGTGACGAGCTTGATGACCGCGGTCAGCAGCCAGTTGGCGAGCAGCCCGGTGCCTTCACGAAGGTCGTCCTGAGCGCACGGCCAGACGGTGCTCGGCCGGGCCGGACGCGGATGGCGCAGCGTGAGGCGCAGGGCACGCAGACGCGGTGTTCGCCGCCGCTGCGGGAGCGGGATCGGGACGGTCGGTGGGTCGGTCGGGCCGTGCTCCTGGGAGCCGTCTCCTGGTGAGCCGTTGCCGTGTGTCGGGGTCATCGCGGGTCTCCTCCGACGAGGGGGTGCTGTGCGTTCTGACGCCCCTTAACTCCGTATTTCGACCCCGTTTTGGACACGCCTCGTCAAATTTCTCTGCATCACAACTGCCCGCGTTGCTCGCACCTCGAAAGGACTCGAACAGTTCTGTTAAAGCCGTGGTTTGAGAGCCGCCGGTTCGGTCACTCCGGGCTCGCCCAGAACCGCCCGCTGGACTGGCCTGGGAAAAATTTTTCAAGATTTTTCGGCTGCGACGGTTGATCTTCAATCCTGGCGCCCTCTGACGCCCTGTGCGACTACTAGTGCTGTACTAGCGGGTGACTATAACCGCAGGTAATCAGCTACTAGAGTTGATCAAGGGGCCTGCTGCGCGGGGCTGGTTTGTTGATCTTGATCGACCCCGCTCGCGGGGCGAAATAGTAGTTCGCTAGTAGTCTCGGCGCGGTTTGCTAGTTGGGGCCTAGTAATGCCGTGGTATTTCCGTGGTATCGGTCGTGGCTTCCTGACGTCGTTGTTGTTCGCATCGACGCCGTGGGAGTCATGACATGGCAGCACAATCCGTTTTTCGTCGCCGTGGCGACGAGGTTGTCCCGAACTCGTTGGATATCGCGCGGGACACGTTTACCTGGCTGGTGACCGGGCCGCATCCGGTGTCGCTGAACGGCCGGCTCTTCCCCGGTCTGCCCGACCGGTACCTCCCGCTGGACGAGGTCCGCGACCGGCTGCTGGCGCGCCGGTGCCCGCAGGCGACGCGGGACGCGGTGTGGGCGCATCTGGTGCTGCGCTCCCGGACTGAAGGAGCGACCTGGACTGTCGCCGCGGTCGGTGTCGCACTGCCCGCGCTGACCTCGGTCGCGGCCACCTTGTCCGATCGGTTTGCCGGCGATCCGGCCGATGTTCACGCCGAGGTGTTGCGCGGCTTCCTGACCGCGTTGTCGACCATCGATCTGCGTCCGCCGCGGATCATGCTGCGGCTGCGGTGGGCCGCGTACCGGTCCGGATATGACGCGCTCGCCGAGGCGCTGGCGGGTCCGACTCCGGTCGCGCCGGGCTTCCGGTCAACCCCGCCGCACACGCCGTGGGGGCATCCGGATCTGGTCCTCGCTCGCGCGGTCGCGGACGGAGTCCTGACCCAGACCGAGGCCGCGCTGATCGGTGCAACCCGGTTGGAAGAGGTGCCCGTCGCGGACTGGGCCGCGACGCACCAGACCGGCGAGTGGGCGGTCTACAAGACGCGCAAACGCGCCGAGCTCCGGCTCGCCGCGTACCTGCGCGACGGCGCCGCCGAGACCGATCCGACCGACCCGCTGACCGACCAGGTGGCCACTGCGGTGGCCCTGGCGCGCCCGGTCACGTCGGTCAGCGACTTGCCACGGTCGTCACTGTCCGTGTCCGTCGCCCAGGTCGGATCAGGGCAGAAAGTTCAGGGTCGCGTGTCCAAAACGGACGCGAAATCCGGAGTTCAGGGCTGCGGGACACACCCGCGCTCAGCCCGACCTTCGGAGGTGCCCCAATGCGCCTGATCGATCGTTTCCTTCCCGCCGCGAGCGGGCCGCGTCGCCCCGGTCTCGACGGCAATCCGCAGCCGCCGGCCCAGCCCGTGCAGGAGCGCACGCCGGACGAGCACACCGGCACCGAGCCGTCGAATGCTCCGATCATTACGCCGGAGGACTGGACTCCGCTCCGTCCCCGGCGGTGGTCGCACGTGGTGCTGATCGTCGAGCTGGCGATCCTCGCGCTGCTGGCGTCGGCGTCGTCGGCGCACGCCGACACGATGGTCGTCGCCCTCGCGGACTCGGTGACCACGGTCCTGAACAACGTCCGCAACTGGATCATGGGCATCTTGGCCGGTCTGGCCACGGTGTTCCTGTCCATCGGCGGCGTCCGCTACGTGATGGGCGGCGGCGACCCCGGCGAGGTCGAGAAGGCCAAGACCGCCTTCAAGAGCGCGGGGTGGGGCTACGGCCTGGCGGCGCTCGCGCCGCTGGTCGTGGAGATCCTCAAAGGGATCGTGGGGGCCTGACCGATGGCCGTCAGCACCCCGCCCACGGTGCGCCCGTACCGCCGGTCCGGCGGCCCGGTCGCGACCGCTGCCGCCGCAGACCGAGCGATGCTCTCCCCGGTCCGCGACGCCAGCGCCGACCGGCCGCCGGCTGGTCGGCCGCGGCGCTGGCGCGCGGGCTGGATGCTGGCGCTGAGCATCGTCGTGCTCCTGGTCGGCGCCCTCGCGGTCAGCGCCTGGGCTTCGCCCGCCGCGCCGCAGCAACCCCCGCCGCAACCGCCGCTGCCGATCCCGACGGTGGATCCGTGCACGCCGAATTCGCCGCTGCCGGTCTGCCAGTTGCCGGCGCCGACGACGACCAAGCCCCTGCCCACCGCGCCACTGCCCATCCCGACCGAGGTGCCGGCTCCGACGACATGCACCTTCCCCGGCCAGGTCGGCTGCACCTCGTCTACACCGACCACGACGCCGAGCAAGCCGTGCACGGGTGAGGACTGCATCCCGCAGCCGACGACACCGCCACCGAGCACCGGCCCGCAGCAGCCCGGCAACGGCAGCGGCGACAGCGACTCCGACTGCGGGATCACCGACATCGGCGCCTGCATCACCGAGGCCATCAACTCGGCGTTCCGCAGCGTCGTCGATGCCGCGCTCTCGCCGATCCTGGAGCTGATCGGCCACACCGCGTTGTCCACGCCGACGATCAGCGATCTGCCTGGCATCGGCGAGTTGTGGAACAACTCCTGGGAGCTCGTGGTCGCCGCCTACGGCCTGCTCATCCTCCTCGGCGGCATCCTCGTGATGGGCCACGAGAGTGTCCAGGCGCGCTACTCGATCAAGGAGATCGGGCCCCGGATCCCGATCGCGTTCATCGCCTCGGCGCTGTCGCTGTTCTTCACCGACAAGCTGATCCGACTGGCCAACGGCCTGACCCTGGGCATCCTCGGCGACGGAGTCAACGCGCCCTCGCTGGGCAACACCCTCAAGGACGCCGTCGCCGGCATCCAGACCGGCGGACTGTTCATCATCCTGGTCGGCCTGGTGCTCGTCGTGGTCGGCCTGGGCCTGCTGGTCGTCTACGTGGTCCGGATCGTCATCACCCTCGTCCTGATCATCTCGGGCCCTCTGTTCCTGATGTTCCACGCGCTGCCGCACACCGACCCGCTGGCTCGCTGGTGGTGGAAGGCGCTCACCGCGACGCTGTCGATCCAGGTCGCTCAGGCGCTGGTGCTGATCACCGCGGTACGTACGTTCCTGTCCGGCGGTGTGAATCTGTTCGGCTCGACGCTGTCCGCGCTCGGCACGCTGGTCGCCGCGATCGCCTTGTTCTTCATCCTGTTCAAGATCCCGTTCTGGTTGTTGAAGGCGGTCAAGGTCAGCAACGGCCGCTCGTTCCTCGGCGGTCTGGCCCGCGCCTACATCGCGGCGAAGACCTTCGGCATGGTCGCCGGGAAGACCGGCGCGTTCGGCAAGGTCGGCGGCGCCGTCGGTGCGAAGAGCGGCGGGGGCGGTGGCGGCGGTGGGGGCCGCGGTGGCGGTGGGTCGGCGGACCCGCCGTGGCCCGCGCAGCCGCGCCTCGCGCCCACCCCGGAGATGGTCAACAAGCGGCTCAAGGCGGCCCATGACGCCGAGCGCGCCCGCGCGGCCCGCCGGTCGCGGCTGCCGTCGCAGGCGCCGCAGTTCCTGCAGCCCTCACCTCAAGACACCACTCACGACCCCGCCGTCACCCCGGCGAACCAGGGACCAGCCATGCCTCCTGAGTTCAGTTCCGCACCCACGCCCGCCACGCCGATCTCACCGCCGCGGCGGGGACCTCGGCCCGGATCGGCGCCGCAGTTCCAAGCCGCTGGAGGGCCACGTCGACGCGGCGCCACCCCACCGCCGGCCCGCCCGATCCGCACCGCGTCGGTGCCCCCGCAGTTGCAGTTCCGGCCCGCCACGCCACCCGCGCCGGAGCCGTCGTCGCCACTCAGGTCGGCGTCCGCTCCTGCCGCGCCGGTGTTCCGGCAAGCCCAGCCCGAGCCGCGCATCGGGGACGCCTACCGGCGCACCCAATCGGTTCCGCCGCCGGTGTTCCGCGCGCCGAAACCTGCTCCAGGAGGTGAAGGGAAATGAGTCAGCCGGTAAGGATTCCCGCCGACGTCGATCGCGAGGACCGCGTCATCGGTCCGCTGACCGCGCGGCAGCTGCTCATCCTCGCCGTCACCGGGATCGTGCTGTACGGGGCGTACACGCTCACCCGCGAGTTCGTGCCGCTGGTGGCGTTCCTCATCGTCGCCATCCCGATCGGGGTGACCGCCGCGTTCCTCGCGCTCGGGCAGCGCGACGGCATTCCCCTCGACCGGTTGGTGCTGGCGGCGCTGCGGCAGCGGTTGAGCCCGCAGCACCGGGTGGCCGCGCCGGAAGACATCCGGCCCGTCCCCGAGTGGCTGGGCAGCCAGGTAGCGAACACCAGCAGCACGGGCCGCGCCAAGCGGAAGGACAGCGCAGGCGGCGCGGATGCCGCGGCATCGACGGTCTCGCCGGCCGCGCTGCGGCTGCCCGCCGAAGCGGTCACCGACACCGGTGTCATCGACCTCGGGAAGGACGGCGTCGCCGTGGTCGCGGTCTGCTCCACGATCAACTTCGGGCTGCGCACTCCGGCCGAGCAGGAGTCCCTCGTCGCCTCCTTCGGGCGGTACCTGCACAGCTTGACGGCACCGGTGCAGGTGCTGGTGCGGGCGGAGCGGCTGGACCTGTCCGGGCAGATCGCCGAGCTCCGCGAGCAGGCCGGCGGGCTGCCGCACCCGGCGCTGGAACGGGCGGCGCGCGAGCACGCCGAGTACCTCGACCAGCTCGGCCGCGCCACCGACCTGCTGCGCCGCCAGGTCCTGCTGATCCTGCGTGAGCCGCTGCTGACCACGGGGCCGGCCGACGGGCTCGGCGGCGCCTCACCGCTGGCCGCGTTGACGGCGAAACGCCGGGCCGCCAAGCAGGCCACCTTGGTCGACGACGCCACCCGGCGCGCGGCCGAAGCCCGGCTGGTTCGCCGGCTCGGCGAGGCGGTCGAGCTGCTGTCCCCGTCGGGGATCGTGGTCACCCCGCTGGACGCCGGACAGGCCACCGCGGTGCTCGCCGCGGCCTGCAATCCCGACAGCGTGATTCCGCCGAACTCCCGTCTCGCCGGCTCGGACGAGGTCATCACGACCGCCCCGGACGAGGGCTGGGACGCAGGTGCGTTCGGCCGCGCCGCGTTCCCCACCGACGGCGAGTTCGGCGAGGCCGAGGACGCCTGGGACGACGGCTTCGACGACACCGCCGAGGACCCCGACGACTACGCCAACTCCGCGGGGAGGTACCGCCGATGAAGACCACAGCCAAGCGCCGCGGCCGGAAGACCCAGGCCGTGCAGCCGCCGCTCGGGCGGGCCAGCGCGTTCACCCCGGACGCCATCTCCGTGCGCCCCCGCGCGCTGGAAGTCGGCGGCGAATGGGTCGCCAGCTTCGCCGTCGTCGGCTACCCGCGCGAGGTCCACCCCGGTTGGTTGCAGCCGCTGCTGACCTACCCCGGACGTGTCGACGTCTCGTTGCACATCGAGCCGATCGACCCGGTCACCGCCACGAACAGGCTCAAGAAGCAGCTGTCGAAACTGGAGTCCGGCAGGCGGCACACGAGCGAGAAAGGACGGTTGATCGACCCGCACGTCGAAGCCGCCACCGAGGACGCCTACGACCTGTCCGCCCGAGTCGCTCGCGGCGAAGGCAAGCTCTACCGGCTCGGGCTGTACCTGACCGTGCACGCCCCCACCGAGGAAGCCCTCGGCGATGAGGTCGCGGCGATCCGGTCGCTGGCGGCGTCGCTGCTGCTGGACTGCAAACCGACCACGTACCGCAGCCTGCAGGGCTGGATCACCAGCCTGCCCATGGGTCTCGATCTGGTCGGCATGCGCAGGACGTTCGACACCAGTGCGCTGTCCGCGGCGTTCCCGTTCACCTCGCCCGACCTGCCGCCGCCGGACCCGACCTCGGTCGGTGCGCCCAGCGGTGTGCTCTACGGCTTCAACGTCGGCAGCCAGGGCCTCGTGCATCACGACCGGTTCGCGCTGGACAACCACAACAGCGTGATCCTCGGCCGCTCCGGCGCGGGCAAGAGCTACCTGGTGAAGCTGGAGTTGCTGCGGTCGCTGTACCGCGGGATCGAGATCCACGTCATCGACCCCGAGGACGAATACGCCCGGCTGGCCGCCGCGGTCGGCGGGACGTACGTGCACCTCGGCGCCGAGCAGGTCCGGCTCAACCCGATGGACCTGCCGATCCACACCCGCCCGGACGGGCGCCGCACCGCGCCGCGCGACGCACTCATCCGACGCAGTCTGTTCCTGCACACGGTGATCTCGGTGCTGCTGGGCAGCGAGCTCGAAGCGACCGAACGGGCGGCGCTGGACCGGGCCATCACCGCGACCTATCAGCGCGTGGGGATCACCTCGGATCCGCGGACCTGGACCCGCCCGGCGCCACTGCTGGCCGACCTCGCCGAGGTCCTCGCCGACACCGGTGACCCCGCCGGGGTCGAGGTCGCGGCACGGCTGCACCCGTACGTCAACGGCGCGTTCTCCGGACTGTTCTCCGGCCCGACCTCGACCCGCCCGGAGGGACACCTGGTGATGTTCTCGCTGCGGGATCTCGCCGACGAACTCAAGCCGATCGGCACGCTGCTCACCCTCGACGCGGTCTGGCGGCAGGTCTCCAACCCGGCCATCCGCAAGCCCAGGCTGGTCGTGGTCGACGAGGCGTGGCTGCTGATGAAGGAACCCGCCGGTGCCGAGTTCTTGTTCCGAATGGCCAAGGCAAGCCGCAAGCAGTGGGCGGGCCTCACGGTCGCCACCCAGGACACCGCGGACGTGCTGGGTTCGGACCTGGGCAAAGCCGTCGTCGCGAACGCAGCGACGCAGATCCTGCTGCGGCAAGCCTCCCAGGCGATCGACGAGATCACCCGCACCTTCGACGTGTCCATGGGTGAGCGCCAGTTCCTGCTCTCCGCCGACCGTGGTCAGGGGCTCCTGTCGACCGGCACGCAGCGGGTGGCGTTCCAGTCCATCGCCTCGCCGGTCGAGCACGAGTTGGTCACGTCCAACCCCGCGGAAATCGCCGGATATTCCGACACCGCGTCGGGAATCGAGAACTCCTTCGTCGAACTCGGCGCAGACGACACCGCGGGAATCGCGGACTCGTTCGACGACGGCGACGCGTCGCAGATCGAACTCGACGCCGCCTGATCACCCTCATCGCAAGCGCTAATCCGTTCATATCGAATCGCACTCAGGGGATACCCATGTCTACGTCACTGCCCATTTCCGCCACAGTCCGCCGGCCCGCTCGGCTCCTGACGCAAAACAGCGAGATGCGCCAGATTGGCGTGTGGAACTGGTCGCTGCCCGCCTGGGCCGGGCGACTGCCCGATGGTCGTACCTACAACACCTGTCCCAGCGCCGGAATCTGCGCCCAGGCGTGCTACGCGCGGCACGGCGCCTACACCTGGCCGGTCGTTCGTGCCAAGCATCAGGCGAACCTCACCTACGTCCTCGACGACCTGGCCGGCTGGCAGGCTGCGATGGTCGCCGAGCTCGGCGCGACCAAGTTCCGCGGCGTGTGGATCAGGATTCACGACAGCGGCGATTTCTTTTCCGACTCCTATCTTCAGGCATGGCTGGATATCTGCCGGGCGCGCCCCGACACGAGTTTCTACGCCTACACCAAGGAGGTGTCTCGATTCCGGGCGCTCGTCGAGCCTGACCCGCCGCCGAATTTTCTGTGGGTCTACTCCTACGGCGGGACACAGGATGCCGCCCTGAACCCTGCCGTCGATCGGGTCGCGGATGTGTTTCCCGACGAGTCCGCGATCGCCGAGGCGGGCTGGGCCTCGCAGGAAGCCAGCGACCTGCTCGCGGTCCTGGGCCCGCGGCTGGTCGGGGTGCCGGCCAACCGCGGGCCCGCCTACCTCAAGCGGCTGGCCGGGCGCCGGTTCTCCGAGTGGCAAGCCGAGGTCGACGCCGAACGCGCCACCCGCCGAGGCCGCCGGCACCTGCGGCTCGTCGTCGACAACACCCGCTCCGACCGCCGCCAGCCGCCCACGGCCGAGCCCAGCTCGATGCCGGGCGACCAGCCACGGGCGGCCTGACCGCCGCTCGCGCCCGTCCCGTCGACCGCTTTGCGTGGGGAGGTCCCCGATGTCCTGGCCAATCACCACCACACCCCTGTCCATCCTGGTCCCTCCGCGGGTCGAGCAGACCGCGGAGGTCCTCGCCTCACCGGTCGGCGACTACCTGCGTGACCCGCTCGGCGCGTTCCAGAACGTGCTGGCGCACCTGCGCGATCTCGCCCTGACGTGGGGCCCGATCGTCGGGCCGGTGCTCGCGGTCGCCGTCACCGCTGCGGTCATCGCGCGGCGCCGGTGGCGCCGCCGCTACCACCAGCGCTTGATGACCGACGCCCGCGTGGTCACTGTGCTCGCGCCGCCCACGGTTGACCCCACGGGCGCGATCACGGTGTGGTCCAACCTCGTCGGCCTGCTGCGTCCCGGATGGCTGCGCCGCTTCGGCGGGCAGCCGCACCTGGCATTCGAGCTGACATTCACCGACGACGGCGTGCAGATCGGCCTGTGGGTACCCGGCCTGGTGCCACCCGGCATGGTCGAACGCGCGATCGAGGCCGCCTGGCCCGGCGCGCACACTCGCACCACCCCCGCCAAGCCGCCGATCCCGACCACGGCGGCAGCGGGCCGGCGCGTCGAAGCGGTCGGCGGCGAGCTGCGGCTGGCGCGCTCGGAAGCGCTGCCGATCCGCACCGAGCACCCGGCCGACCCGATCCGGGCGATGCTCGGCGCACCGGTCGGGCTCGGCCCGCACGAGCGCGCCTGCGTGCAGATCCTCGCCCGCCCCGTCGCCGGCCACCGCGTGACCAAGGCCCGGCGAGCGGCCCGGCGGGTGCACGCGGGCGGCTCGGTCCACCTGGTCGGCCGGTTGCTCGACGTCATCACGCCGGGCAAGACCCCGAAGCCGTCGGCCAGCACGCGGACACCGGGACTGGATCGGCAGACCAGCCTGGAGTACGCCGCCCAGGACCGCGCGGTCGTGGAGAAGCTACGGGCGAACCAGTTCGAGACCCGCATCCGCTACGCCGTGGCCACCACCGTGCCCGAGGACGCCACCTCGGGCGAGGTCCAGGCGGTGCGGGAGGTGCTGCGGGGCCGCGGGCACGCGATCGCCTCGGCGTTCGCCGCCTACTCCGAGCACAACTACTACCGCCGGGTCCGGCTGCGCCGCGACCCGGTCCAGGTCCTGGCCGAACGCCGACTCGACAAGGGGGACCTGCTCTCAATCCCCGAGCTGGCCGCGATCGCGCACCTGCCGATCGACGAATCCACCCCTGGCCTGCAGCGGGCCGGCGCGAAAGCCGTGCCACCCCCGCCGGGCATCGCCACGGCCGGCGAGCAGATCAAACCGCTCGGGCTGTCGGACTCCGGGCACTCCCGTCCGGTCGGCCTGCACGTCGCCGACGCCCGCCACCACCTGCACATCCTCGGCGCCACCGGCTCCGGCAAGTCCGAGCTGATGGCCCGGATGATCCTGGCCGACGCCGAGGCCGGCCGCGGCGTCGTCGTGGTCGACCCCAAGGGAGACCTCGTCTCCGACATCCTCATGCGCCTGCCCGAGGAACTCGGCGAGAAAGTGGTGCTCTTCGACGCAGACTCCCGAGCCCGACCGCCAGTGCTCAACCCCCTGGAAGGTGCTGACAAGGCCCGCGCGGTCGACAACCTCGTCAGCATCTTCTCCCGGATCTACGCCTCCTCCTGGGGGCCGCGCACCGACGACATCCTCCGCGCCGGGCTGCTCACGCTGACCGCGATGCCCGGCACGCCGACCCTGGTCGACCTGCCCAAGCTGCTCACCGTGCCAGCGTTCCGGCAACGAGCCTGCGACCAGATCGACGACGAGGTCCTCAAAGGCTTCTGGTCCTGGTACGACGACCTGTCCGAAGCCAGCCGCGCGCAAGTGATCGCGCCGCTGATGAACAAGGTCCGTGGATTCCTGCTGCGTCCCTTCGTCCGCGCCGCCATCGCCGGTGGTCAGTCCACAGTGGACATGGACGAGGTGCTCAACACCGGCGGCATCTGCCTGGTGCGCATCGCTCGCGACGCACTGGGGATGGAAACCGCGCGGCTGGTCGGCTCCATCGTCGTGGCGCGCACCTGGCAGGCCGCGACTCGCCGAGCTCGCGTACCGCAGCGTCAACGCCGCGATTGCGGGCTGTACGTGGACGAGTGTCACAACTTCTTGAACTTGGCCTATCCGTTGGAGGACATGCTCGCCGAGGCCCGTGGTTACCGGCTCTCCATGGCGTTGGCGCACCAGTACCTCGGGCAGCTACCGAAGGAGCTCGAAGAGGGCATCAGCACCAACGCTCGCAGCAAGATCTTCTTCAACGCCAGTCCCGAGGACGCCAAACGCCTGGCACGGCACACAATGCCGCGGCTTTCTGATCACGACCTGTCCAACCTCGGTGTCTATCACGTGGCCGCCCGGCTCGTCCTGGGTGGCGAGGAAGCGCCGCCGTTCACCGCGGTGACCGAGAAACTCCCGCCCGCGATTCCCGGACGCGCCAAGGCGATCCGCAAAGCTGCCAGGGTCAACACGCGCCCGCCCGTCACCGACGCCGACGGCGCAACGCGCCGCGCGGATCAGCCCACTGTGGACCCGCGCCGCGCGGCCTGACCCGGCAGGTCTCGTTCTCCCGCAACGCATGCGGGCTCACCTACTGCGCTCGCCCGCTCCGGTGATGCCCGGATGCGTTGCCCTTCGCCTTCCCCAATTCCGGCCAACGCCTGGGAGGTGCCTACCCATGATCTCGAATCCCACGCCTCAGAGGGCATTGCGCGGGCACATGCCTCAGCGCCCCACGCCACGGGCGGCCACTACCGGGGAGCACCACGCCCAGCTCGCCGGGCGGCTCACCCTCCGGGACCGGTGGCTGGCCCGGATGCTGCACGAACACAAGGTCTTCACCACCCAGCAGATCGTCGAGCTCTGTTACCCCACCATGCGCGCGGCCAACCACCGCCTGCTGGACCTGTTCAAGTGGCGCGTCGTCGACCGCTTCCAGCCGTTCGTCAGCTCCGGCACCGCACCGATGCACTACGTCCTCGACATCGCCGGCTCCGTGGCGCTCGCCTACGAGGACGGTCTGGACCCCAAACAACTCGGCTATCGCCATGAAGACGCCATCGGCATCGCCCACTCCCTGCGACTCGCGCACACCGTGGGCGTCAACGGCTTCTTCACCACCCTCGTCGCGCTCAGTCGGGAGCCCGGTGCCCGCGGACGCCTGACCGCGTGGTGGTCCGAACTGCGCTGCGGTCGGCTCTTCGGCGACATGGTCCGCCCCGACGCCTACGGCCGCTGGCGCGAAGACGGCCACCAGATCGAGTTCTTCCTCGAATTCGACTTCGGCACCGAGGACCTCGGCAAGCTTGGCCGCAAGCTGCACGGCTACGAAAAGCTCGCCACCGCAACAGGAATCACCACACCAGTCCTGGTGTGGCTGCCCACCAACCGCCGCGAAACCACCGCGCGCCGAGCACTCGCCGACGCACTGTCCCAGTTGGACCGGCCAGCGCTCGTGCCCGTAGCCACCAGCGCCGCAGATGTCGCAGGCGTGGCCGGCGAGGACAACCCCGCAGCGGCGCGCTGGTTGCCGATCTCCGGTCCGGCATCGCGACGACCGGGCCGGGCGCGTCTTGTCGAGCTCGCGCGGCTCTGGCCCCACGTCGACCCGCCCACCGCGGCGCCGTCCTCGACCTCGCCCCAGGCGCAGCAGGCGCCCGCGGAACGGGCCGCGCCGGACCCGCTCCCGCCACCCCTTCCCACCAGCCGCTTCCGGAGGTGACCCCATGAAAATCGCCGTTGCCGCTGTCGCGGCCATCATCGCCGTCCCCATCCTCATCGGAGGTGTCGGCAAAGCCATCGTCAGTGCGCTGTTCGGCACCGGTGGCACCGAACCGAGCCAGGCCGCGATCGCCGAGATCCCCAACGACTACCTGTCGCTCTACCGTGCAGCAGCCTCCGTGTGCCCAGGGCTGGACTGGACGATCCTCGCCGCGATCGGCGATGCCGAATCCAAGCACGGCCGCGGATCCGGCGAAGGCATCACCGAAGGCGAGAACTACATGGGAGCCGGCGGCCCCATGCAGTTCCTCAAGCCCACCTTCGACGGCGTCATCGCACGCCACACGATCCCACCCGGCGGCTCGAACCCGCCCTCCCGCTACAACCCACACGACGCCATCTACGCCGCCGCGTTCTACCTGTGCGACTCAGGCGCCCAGAAGGACATCCGCAAGGCCCTGTTCGCCTACAACCATGACGAAGACTACGTCAACGGCGTTCTGGCACAAGCAAAACGCTACGGCACCGCCACCGTCGGCACCGGCGACTGCAACAAAATCCAGGCACCCAACCCGGCCGCGATCATGGCGATCAACTTCGCCTGCGGCCAGCTCGGCCTCCCGTACGTCTGGGGTGGCAACGGACCAGCCGGCGGCCATGCCGGCTTCGACTGCTCTGGCCTCACCAAGGCCGCGTACAACGCCGCCGGCATCAACCTGCCCCGGACAGCCCAGACGCAGTACAACGCCGGTCCGCTGGTGCCCGCGGGGCAGCCGCTGCTTCCCGGCGACCTGGTCTTCTACGGCACGCCAGGCAACGTCCACCACGTCGGCCTGTACATCGGCGCAGGGAAGATGGTGCACGCCCCGACGTTCGGCGAGCCGGTCCAGGTCAGCAACTACCGCTGGAACGGGGACGACTATCTCGCGGCCAGCCGCCCCACCGGCGATGCTCGTGTAGGTTCTCATGTTTGATTTCATTTTCTCACTGATTTTTCGTCGGTCTTTCGTATGTGAAAGATCGATGAGAAGTCGGACGGTCGAGTCGCCC
>NZ_JBITMQ010000034.1:0-22292 GCF_044466355.1 Actinophytocola sp. NPDC049390 | reverse complement strand
CTCACATACCGGTACCCGTCCCTGGCGGACTCACGCACCCTCGGGTCGATGTCCCGCCACGTCCCAGCCGCGTCGCGGTACCGGGTCGGTTCCGGCGTCACCTCCGCCTGAAACGACCCATCCGACATCACGAACACCCGCGACGACGCCGAACCCCGCTCCGGCACCTCCCGCACCCGCCGCGGCGGCTCCTTCGGCTTACCCACCCGAACCTGAGGCGTCGACGCGGTCCCCGGTTCCGCGGACGCCACCGCAGGTCCCGAGAACAAACCTCCCAGCCACTGCCACACCGACGACGCGCCCGGCCACTGTCCACTCGAGAACGGCTGCCCCACCGGCGAACCGACAAACACGAACGCCACAACCACGATCAGCAAAACGGCACGCGAAAACGCGCCGCGCGAACGCGACGAAAACATGTGAGACCCCCAGGTCCGGCCACTACGGCGAGGTCAACCATCAACCAACAAGCAAGCGGTTCCGAAAATGAGCAAACCCCACACCCACACGGCCCGGAACCCGCCAAACAGCCCAACTCGAAAGTCGGTTCCCCGCCGCCGAACAGACCAACTCACCCACACAGACCAGCCAACCCGAGCCGAATTAGCACGCACGCGAATCCCTTACGACCAAACGAGTGAGAGGCGCGCAACCACGCCGCCATTCCTGTCACTAATGGACCCATCGCGGAAACGATCGTGAAGTCCACACACCACAGCTCACGGGGCCATTGAAAGGGACGAATCCAATCAAGGACAGAAAACAGCTCCACCGTCTATGGCGCCCACAACATCACAAGCGTCACATCGACGATCCAGCCCGGGAACGGACTGCCGTCATAGAACTCGGTACCGAAATGGTGCCGGAGACCCGGGTGAAGTGCGGCCCGTCGGTGAACCCGGCGCTGCAGGCGGCGGCCGTCAGCGTCTGTCCGTCCGCCACCAGCCGGATCGCGTGCTGCACACGCGACCAGCGCACGTCAGGCCGCAGCGGGATCCCACGTGTGCGCTGAACAGGTGCGCAAGGCGGCACGGGCAGAGGTGGACCGCGGCAGCGACGGCGCCCACGCGCACCAGCCGTCGGCCAGGAGCGTGGGGAACACGGCCACCGCCCGCTCCACGGCCGGGTGGATGGGCGGCCCGCACGGCCGGAGAACGGTCAGCCGCCCACGCCCGGAGACGTTCAGCCCGCTCGCTACGCGCGCCGTCGGGGCGGTCCGAGGACAGCGACGACGGGGACGACTGGGACTACGAGGACGACGACTACGCGGACGAGAGGGGGCGGTCCTGATGGCCTCCCGCACACGCAAGACCCGCGGCAACCCGGCCGCCCCGGCGGCCTCGTCGGCGGCTGCCGCGTTCACCCCCGACGCCCTATCGGTGGCCGCGCGGCACCTGGAGGTCGGCGGCGAGTGGGTCGCCAGCTTCGCCGTGGTCGGTTTCCCGCGTGAGGTGCACCCCGGATGGCTCGCGCCGCTGCTGACCTACCCCGGTCGCCTGGACGTCTCGGTGCACATCGAGTCGATCGACCCCGCCACCGCCGCGTCGCGGCTGAAGAAGCAGCTCGCGAAGTTGGAGGCCGGGCGGCGGCACACCGCCGAGCACGGCCGCCTGTTCGGCCCCCAGGTCGAAGCCGCCACCGAGGACGCCTACGACCTCAGTTCCAGGGTGGCCCGCGGGGAGGGGAAGCTGTTTCGGGTCGGCCTGTACCTGACGATCCACGCCGCCTCAGAGAAGGTCCTCGCGGATGAGGTGGCCGCGCTGTGGTCGCTGTGCGCCTCGCTGTTGCTGGACGCCAAGCACACCACCTATCGGTCGTTGCAGGGGTGGGTGTCGACGCTGCCGATGGGCCTGGATCTCATCGGGATGCGCCGCACGTTCGACACCTCGGCGTTGGCGGCGGCGTTCCCGTTCACCAGCCCCGACCTACCCGCCCCCGACCCCACCTCGGTCGCGGCACCATCCGGGGTGCTCTACGGCTACAACGTCGGCTCCCAAGGCTTGGTGCACTGGGACCGGTTCGACGACGGGATGCACAACCACAACTCGGTGATCCTCGGCCGCTCCGGCGCGGGCAAGTCCTACCTGGTCAAGCTGGAGCTGCTGCGCAGCCTGTACCGGGGCATCGAGATCGCGGTCGTCGACCCCGAGGACGAGTACGCCCGCCTGGCCGCTGCGGTGGGCGGCACCTACGTTCACCTCGGCGCGCGCGGCGTGCGCCTCAACCCTTCGACCTGCCGATCCACACCCGCGCCGACGGCCGCCGCACCGCCCCGAAGGACGCGCTCGTGCGGCGCAGCTTGTTCCTGCACACAGTCATCGCCGTCCTCGTCGGCGGCGAGCTGGAGGCGGCAGAGCGGGCGGCGTTGGACCGGGCGATCGCCGCGACCTACCAGAGCGTCGGGATCACCGCCGACGCTCGCACGTGGACCCGGCCGTCCCCGACGCTGCGGGTCTTGCGCGACCAGCTCGCGATCGCCGGGCAGGCCGGCGACCGGGCCGCGGGCGAACTCGCCGCTCGGTTGCAACCGTTCGTCGAGGGCGCGTTCAAGCAACTGTTCGACGGCCCCAGCAGCGTCAACCCCGAAGGCCACCTCGTCGTGTTCAGCCTCCGCGACCTGCCCAACGAACTCAAGGGCATCGGCACCCTACTCACGTTGGACGCGGTGTGGCGGCGGGTGTCCAACCCGGCCATCCGCCGCCCACGCCTGGTCGTGGTCGACGAGGGATGGCTGCTGATGAAGGAGCCCTCCGGCGCCGAGTTCCTGTTCCGCATGGCCAAGGCGTCCCGCAAGCACTGGGCCGGGTTGACCGTGGCGACCCAGGACACCGCCGACGTCCTCGGCAACGACCTGGGCAAGGCCGTCGTGGCCAACGCGGCCACCCAGATCCTGCTGCGCCAGGCGTCGCAAGCCATCGACGAGATCACGCAGACCTTCGACCTCTCCGCCGGGGAGCGCGCGTTCCTGCTGTCGGCCGACCGTGGTCAGGGCCTGCTGTCGACGGGTACGCAGCGGGTGGCGTTTCAGAGCATCGCCTCACCGACCGAGCACTACCTGGTCACCACTGACCCGAAGTTCCTCGCAACGCTTCAGGATTCCGGAACGAACTCCGGGTGGGTCGAGCTGTCATGAAGGTACTCCGGTTCCGATGTTCGCAATACTCACGTATACACGGCAAGGTCTCCGGCGGCGATTGTCTGGCGCGGTCGTGCTGGCCGGACGAGGTGTGTCCGTCACGCCGGCCAGGTCCGGCGAAGCCGACCGATCAGTTTGTCAGGGTTGAGTGCCTGGTCAATTTGGAACAGGTAACCGACCGGCGATTCCCGGATAGTCGTTCGGCGTTGCCGGCGCCACTGGGCTGGTGCGGTGACTATGCAGGCTGCCAGCGCGGCGGGTCCGGTGATTTCTGGGGACAGTCCGATGGTTTCGGCTGTCATCGCGGCCAGGGGCGGCAGGGCCACCGACTTCACGTTGACCAGAGCGCGCGTCGATTCCAGGCCGACGCTGCGCAGCCGCTCGCGCAACTGCGTGAGCTGGCTGGTCACGCTGTGCTGCACCTCAGTGCGCAGGTACTCCTGGAAAACAGCAAGGTCGCGAATGTCCTGGAGTTCAGAGAGTCGTTGGGTTTGCTGGGTCACATACTCGCGGAAGGTGTCCAGTTCGGCGCCAAAACGCGAGCGAACCTGGATGATCTTTTCGATCGGCACTTGCTCGAGGTTGGCCGGTATCACGGTCTCGAACGCCAGGAGCACGAACGCATCCAGCAGGTCACGTGGGGAGCCAGTGGCGTCGGTGTCAGAGGATGGCCTGTCGATCAACACCTGGACGAGCCGATCCAGGGTCCAGCCCGAGACGGCGGAGTGAGGCAGCGGTTGATCGGTCACCGGATGCAGGTGATTCTCGATCGCGATGCGTTCGATCAGAGCACAGGTATAGGCGGATGCCAGATCCGGGTGCATCCCCACCCATGTTCCACCCCAACCCTCGTCGATGATGGCCAGTCTGGCGTCTACAGCGGCTTCGATCATGTTGGGAGTGAGCTTGTCGGCATGGATGTATCCCAGCCGCCGATCCAGCATGGCTTTGCCGAAGCTGGTGAGGCCAAGGTGGCGGTCGGCAACGATTTTCCAGAGGCCGATCCGGTCAAGCCCAAAACGATCACGCAACTCCTGCGAGTGTGCATTGATCAAATCGAGAAACGGCAGTCCAACCTGCTCCGCTGCCCATCGCGGAGGCCATATGTTGATCAACCAATTTGCTTCGTTGTGCAGCGCTCTCGCAACCGGCGAGTCAAATGTCCGGTAGCGGTACGGGCGTAGCCTGGCCATCTTGGGCCAGTACAACGAAGCGTACTTCAACCATGTGTCGTCGCGGACGTGGATGTACGGGTAGTACAACGCGATCGGATCCACGATGCCCCCTGCGTCAGCGTGACGTTCAGCCAGCGTAGCAACGTCGATTGGAACTCCGGCGGCCCACAGCTCCGCGTTTGGGCTCACTTGTCGGCCGTGACCGGGACACTGGTAGCGCTGAGGCGGTCGACAGTGATGGTGTAGCAGTAGGCGCCGGCGACGGAGAGCCCGAAGAGATCGCAGATGACGCGGATGTTGCCTGGCGCTGGCGTGGGCTTCGTTGAGGACGCGGTCCTGCCGGACGGTCCGGTTGCGCTGCAACGAATCCCGCCACAAACCGAACAGAAGCTCGATCTCCCCTGACGAGCGTCGGGAACTTCCTGTAAGCAACCCTGCCGAACTCGGCGCCCACCACGACGCGGCGACACCCGGCGGGTCGGTCAACGAGGCAAGGCCACGTTCGTCGACCTGGGCTTCGACGGGGACGAGTTCGGCTCCAGCGACGACGTCCAAGTCACCTCGACGCCGCCTGACCGCCGCGCACACGAACACCTCATACGCACCCCGCCTGTGAAGGGATTCGTTCATGCTGCCCCGCGCACTGACGTGGGTATCGCCTGCTCTCGACCAGCCACCGGCAACACCCCCCTCCTCGCCACCGCGCCCACGCACTCGGCGGCCCGTGTTGCCGCCGGGTGGCTGGAGGACTACCTGCGCGATCCCGGCGGCGCACTGCTCGCGCTGCTCGCCCGGCGGCGTGACCTTGCCCTGGACTGGGGTCCGATCGCAGCCCCGGTCCTGGCGGTGCTCGTCACCGGGATCGTGCTCGGCCGACGGTGGTGGGGCCGACGCTGCCACGAGCTGCTGCTGGCGGATGCCCGTCAGGTCACCGTGCTCGCCCCGCCCACGGTGGATGCTGCGGGCGGTGCCGCGTTGTGGTCGAACCTGGTCGGCTTGCTGCGGCCCGGCTGGCGGCGGGCGTTCACCGGCCAGCCGCACGTGGCGTGCGAGTACGTGTTCTCCGAGGCAACGCACGGCGCTGCCCATCCCGACCGGCAATCCACCCGGCGACCCCAGCCAGCACAGTGCTGTCCATTATGGACGAAATCTGCGCCGGCACGCCCTGCGATCTGCCACTCAACCATCTACGACACCCAGGAGGTGATCCCGCATGTCCACGTCCGCCAAGGTCGCCGCCGGCGCGGCCGCCGTGATGCTGCTGCTCCCCGTGCTGCTGACCGCAGCCGCGGGGCGGTGTGATCAGCGCCGTCTTCGGCAGCGGCACCAGCACCCCCAGCCAGACCGCACTGGCTGACATCCCCGCCGACTACCTCACCCTCTACCAGCAAGCCGCCCGGCTCTGTCCCGGACTGGACTGGTCCATCCTCGCCGCCATCGGCAAGATCGAGAGCGATCACGGCCGATCGAAGCTGCCCGGGGTGACCAGCGGGGAAACGCCTACGGGGCCGGCGGACAAATGCAGGTACTGCAGCCCACCTGGGACGGTATCCTCGCCCGCCACCAGATCCCACCCGGCGGCGCCACCCCACCCTCGCGCCACAACCCACACGACGCCATCCACGCCGCGGCGTTCCTCCTCTGCGACAACGGCGCCCGCGACGGACGCGACCTGCGCGGCGCCATCTGGAACTACAACCACGCGGACTGGTACGTCAACCAGGTCCTTGCCCAAACCGACGAATACCACGCCGCTACGCCCACCGGGACGCCCGGCCAACTCAGGACTGAGTGGCCGCCCGAGCAGGCCACCGTGCCCGACCCCACCAGCACCGGGCATATCACCCCACGCACCCTGGCTCTCGTGCAGACCCTGCAATCGACCGGAATGACCGGCGAGGGTATCGGCTGCTACGCCCAACGGCCCGCCAACCCCAGTTCCGACCACCCGCAGAGTCGTGCCTGTGACATCATGTTCAACCCCCACGACCAGAAGGCTGTCGCCGAGGGCTGGGCGATCAGCAACTGCCTCATCGCCAACCAAACCACCCTCGGGGTGCGGTACCTGATCTGGCAAGGCCAATACTGGTCAGCAAACACGCCCATCTGGGCGACCTACCGATCCAGCGCCTACGGCTGCCCCAACCCAGCCAACATCACCGAATGCCACTATGACCACGTGCACATATCGATGTATTCATAATGCCGTGCGCGTTGGACTGGCCAACACGGGGTCATCAGGAACGACTCAACCCCTTCAGATTGTCGGGATTCCTGGCGCGAAGGATGCGGTCCGCCTCGTCGGCTAGCTCGCATACTCTGACATGGTCCTCCCAGCTGCGCCGTGAACAGTCGAGCAGATCTCGAGAAGCGATGCAGGCCTTTTCGGCGACGATGTTGAACTCGCGTTTGATGGACAGCGCCGGGTCCAAACTGGATACTCTCAGATTGCGGTCGCGTCGCCGACCGGGCTGTTCATACGTGGCGAGCAGGCGGGCGAGCAGCAATCGAGCCTCGACAAGGTCGGCTATGAGATCCTCCGGGCGGATCTCGCCGCCGATCCACCCCTCGAATGGTTCGCCTGTCACGGCATCAGCCACACTTTGGCGCCCGCGTTCGGTTGGGTCGAGATATTCGAAGAAATCTACGGATGAACGCGCGGCACTGATCGCTTGTTTTCCTTTGCGATTCTTCTCCCACAGGATGGCCTCGCGGTAGTAAAGAAGTCCCATGAGGACTGTGTACCCGCGGTTGTCTGGATCGGCCTTGCGTATGTCACGGAGGATTCGAATTGCGATCGAGTTTTCGGCAAACGCTGTCCGATAGTTACCGGCCGCTTCGTGTGAAGCACAGGACTCGAGATGCGCTTGTACCTCGAGGCGCTGGTCTCGGGATGTCGCATGAGTCGTGCTTTCTGAGTCCCGGCTTCTGCTGGTACTGGCCGAGAGTACGTCGGCAGAACTCAATCGCCATGCTGGGGATGGCAACTCGGGTGTGAGGAGTCGGCGCGCCTGGCTTACCTGGTCACGCACGCGGCCGAGATCATCCCGATCATAAGCGAGGCCGACCTGGATCAGTTCGCTGAAGGTCTCGATCGCGTTCCGGCCAAGCCGTTCAACGCTTTCGGCTGCTGCCCCCTGGTGTCGGGCGAGCAAGAGGGCGAGAAAGCTGCGTGCGTTGGCGGCGTCGCCGATACGCTCCTCGAACGGCACGACCGCGTGGTCACCGTGTTCCGCCCGGAACTGTCGCACTTTCGGCGCAACGAGATCGGGAGTCCCGCGAGTGGGATCCACATCGGTGTACAGATGGTCGGCGATCTGAGCGGCAACGACTGCCTGTTCCCACTCGTTGAGCTGGGCCAGAATCCCAGCCTGCTCGTAGTACAGACCGGCCAACGTCGGCCGATCTGTCAAGCCGTACAAGGCGTCGAATCGGGCGACCCGCTCCATCATGCCGATCGCGTGGCGATTGTGGGTCAACGCCTTGCGGTAGTTCCTGGCTTCGATGAGCGATCTGGACTTCTTGATCGCCCGGTTGATTCTCCCCGCGCCCGCCATCAGCGATCACCGATCCAACTCACGGAGGTGGTTCTTGGCAGCGTCGTACTGGTCCGTCACCCTAGCGACATCGGACTGCCCGAAATGATGTCCAGCTCGGACGAGGGCCTGATAGGTCTGTACCGCTGCCGAGCCGTGCCGGTGCACCGCCTCGACCGCTGATCTGCCGTCGTACTTGGCCAACAGCCGAGCAAACCGCGCACGAGCGTCGGCAGCCTGCGCCATGAGTGTTTCCACCTCCTGGCTGTCCGACCGAAACTCCCGGAGCAAGGGCGCGACCGCCGAGGGATCTCCGTGGCTGGGGTCGAAGTCCTCATACAGCTCGTTGGCGGTACGAGCGGCAGCGAGCGAGTCGTCGCCTTCGCCGAGCCCATCCAAGATGGTCGCGCGGTTGTACAGCAGCCCGGCCAGGACAAGCCGGTGATACAGCCCATCAGGCTCATGTCGCATCAACCGGTCGATGCAGTCTTCCGCCCGCCTGCTGTGGATCATCGCCGTTGCCAGCGCCCCCGCTTCGGCGCAGGCGATTGACTGCCGAATTTCACTCGACGCGCGGTGGCGGTCCTTCTCGATCCCACGACGTCCGAACACAGGCCCCCCAAACCTCGGCGCGTACCGCTGACACAGGGCGTCTCATCTGCCACAAATATGGCATGACGTCTCAGGAAGTGCCTACTCGTCGCCCCGCCGTGGCTCCGCTCACCAACAAAGCGATCGCAGTCACCGGCGTTGCGCTGCTCATCGTCGCCGTGGCTACCGGGATCACGCTGCCCTGGCTGTTCGGCGGTAGTGCGCCGGCCGATCGCGGACGGCTCGAAGCCATCAGGGTGGCCGGCACACTCGTCGTTGGCGCCGGTGGCGTGGTCGCCCTGTGGCTCGCGGCGCGGCGGCAGCGGTCCACCGAACTCGAGCTCAGCCGACAGTACGAGGCCGACCGAGTTAGCGAACTCGACGCAGTCGAGCGGAGGATCACCGAGCTCTACACCAAGGCGGCCGACCAACTCGGCAGCGACAAGGCACCAGTGCGGCTCGCGGGACTGTACGCACTGGAAAGGGTGGGCAGCGGCGCCGCCGATCAACGGCCGACAATCGCCAACGTCATCTGCGCCTACCTCCGCATGCCCTACACCCCACCAGCCGAGGATGACTCAACTGACGACGAGATGTATCAGGAGCGGATTCAGGAACGACAGGTACGGCTGACAGCGCAACGCATCCTGCACCGCAGGCTGACCGCGACCATCAGCTCGGAGAGCCAGGACAGCCAGCGGTGGTCCGGGCTCACCATCGACCTGACCAGCGCCGAACTACGCGGCATCCAACTCGAACGAACCGATCTCAGCGACGCCGCGTTCGCCGACGCGAAGCTGAGCAAGGCGACCTTCACCTCCGCTAAGCTCGACCACACGAACTTCGCCAGGGCTGACCTCAGCCAGGCCAACCTCGGTTCCGCGCAGTCGATCCGTGCCGACTTCACCGGTGCCAACCTCACCGACGCCGTGCTCACCGGAGCCAAGCTGCGTGAAGCCAGCCTGCGCAATGCCCGGCTGACCGGCGCTGACCTATCGGGTGCCGACCTCACCGGTGCGATGCTCGATGGGGCGGACGTTGGATCGGTACAATTCTCCGAGGGAACCCGATGGCCCACCAGCGACCTCCGCAAGGACGCACTGTCCGGTGCCACACAGGAAGGCTCCAGCTATCGGACACGCTCCGACTGGCGCCCGGGAACAGGTTACTGATCATCACCCACTTGCCTGACCTGCTGCGATGACAAACACAGCGGTGTAACGAGCGGACCAATGCAGTTCCCCAGCCCACCTTCGACCGCGTCACTGCCCGCTACCCCTCTCTCCCGGCGGGTGCATCCTCCCATCCCCTGGGACAAGCAAGCCGAGGACGAGCTGGACGACCCGCGTTCACTCGCCCTGCCGGACTGGCACACGCTGACCCGGCTCGCTGACGCGCTGGTCGCCAACTCCTCCGGCGAGTACCAAGGCTGGGGTGACGTGGTGCTGTTCGCAGCCTGCACGGCAGCCCGTATCGGTGAGGTGTCCGGCTGCCGGGTGAAGGACATCAACACGGACGAGTGGACGTGGACTGTTCGACGCCAGACCACCCCCTCCCCCGGCGGCCTGGTCGACAAGGGCACGAAAGGCAAGCGCGCTCGCACCGTGCCGCTGATCGAGGAGATTCGGGAGCTGGTTCAGCAACGGATAGCGGCCGTGAACCGGGACCCGGACGCACGGCTGTTCGTCGGGCCTCGCGGCGGCCGGATCACCACGGCCGTACTCCGAGACGTCACCGGTTGGGATGACGTCGTGGGCAAGCTCGGGTATGAGCACCTACGGCGGCACGACCTGCGGCACACCGGCCTCACGTGGATGGCCGACGCGGGCGTGCCGGTGCACCACCTACGCAAGATCGCTGGGCACGGATCGCTGACCACGACACAGCGCTACCTGCACCCGGACCGCCAGTCCGTCACCGACGCCGGAGACCTGCTGTCCAAGCACCTGCGGGCACCCCGCCGCGCGAACCTGCGAGCTGTATAGCAGCAGCGCACATCGAGTAATGACGTAGACACGCAGTCTGCCTTGTTACGGAGGTCTCTGCCAGGACGATGAGTTGCCTATATCAACAGGAATCGAGGGGCGCAGTGATGAAGGAACTGGAAGGACGAGCGGGACCCACGGCTGATCGCATAGTGGCCGCGTCAGGAGCTGTCGGTGTCGGCGTCGTCGCCACGCTGTTGCTCGGACCCATACTCGGGCCGCTGGTCGGTGCGGTTAGCGGCCCTTTGATGGAAGAGGCTTCGAACGCACTACGGGCAGTCGTGGAGCGACGGGCAACCCGAGTGCAACTCGCGATTGATGTGGCGACACAACAGGGGCAGATTGACGAAACGGAGCTAGTGCATCGCTCTCTCATGGACGACCGCCGACTTGAGCTGCTGACAAAAGCTCTCGAGGGTGCCGCGACAAGCGACGACCGTCGCAAGATCCGCGCTCTCGGCGCAGCGTTGGCCAAAGGCGTCCTCGCCGAAACCGACGAACAACTGAATGAACAGGTCAAGATCATCACGGCGCTGGCAGCCATGGACCAGGTAGATGTCCTCGTGCTCGATCAATTGTGCTCGATCGAGTCAGCGATCAAACGCCCCAACCCCGGGCGGAAGATCACGCCCCTGACTGACCTCGTCCCGGCCGCAACTCCGATCATCGACTCGGTAGTGGCACGGCTGCAGAACCTCGGCGTAATCAGCGACGAGACGCACGGAATGGGGTTCGGAAGCAGGTGGTACGCCACAGAGTTCGGTCGCCTCTGCATCCAAGCCCTTCGTGCCATCGAGGACGACGCTCCCTCGCGGTCGGCGAACAAGTCGAGCCCGACCGAGCCATGAACGGTCAGCGGTCCCCAAATGGTCCCCAGAGGATCATGGAAACGATCTTGGCGATGATCCACTCCGGAGAACAACAGAAGCCCTCTGAGCTGACGAAACAACCAGTTCAGAGGGCTTCTGTCCGACCGTCGGGCTGACAGGATTTGAACCTGCGACCCCTTGACCCCCAGCGTCGTTATCGAAATTCCCTGGCCTGCAGAAATAGAGAAACCCCTGCACAAAACAGGACGATTCAGATTCGTTGAAGGGAGTTTGCCCCACACCCAGCATAGTGAACTCTCCCGATTTTCTCCTTCTCCTTCATCCACCGTCGACCGCCCGAGCCGCACCAAGCACCGCCATACGATTGCTGGAGGCATGCGGAGCAACCCCATGTGGCGACAACAAGCGCACCGGCGTTGCATCCGCCGTCGGAACCTTGCGTCGTTCTCGTGGTACCGCGTGCGCCACTCATCGAAACGACAGATCTGCCGCGGTGTGCCGCGGGCACGGTCAGCATTACACTCCAGCTAGCTAGCGGTGATCGGCGTCGCCGCTCACCGCGAGGACTATCGACGGGTGGCCGTGTCACCGGGAGCCGGAGGCGACGGCCACCTGCGAGGCGGTTGTCGATGCCCTTGTTGATGTGCCTGGCGGATCACGATCTGCAGGCGTCCAGCCGGTTCGCGGCCTGTGTTTCGGCCCGGGCACCGCACGCGGACATCCGGCACTCCCCGCTCGGGCACTTCGACCTCTACACCGGACAGGCATTCGAGCACCCCGCCGTCCACGGCGTCCAGCGACTGGACATCGCACGGATCGTGCGGGGAACGGTCCCTATGACGGGCTGAGGAACGCCAGGATGTCCCGCGCGACCCGGCGGTTCTGGACACCCATGTGTCCCTTGCCAGGGTAGATCAGGGTCGCGCCGTGCGGGATGAGTTCGCCCGTCCGCTCGAGCAGTTCGCGGCCATAACAGGCGTCCCGGCCGCCACCCACGACGAGGGTGGGCACGGTGATGTCGGCCAGGCGGTCGTGAAGGTCGAGGACGTCCTCGGCTTCGACCGTGGCCAGCAGGTCGGTGTCCCCGCGGCCGAGGAAGACCGGCCCCAGGAGCCAGCCCACCACCCGCATGACGCGACGGGTCGTGGCGTGCGCGCCGATGATGGCCATCATCGCGGCCGACGCGCGCCGGGCCCGGCCCGCACGCAACGCCGCCGCGGTCTCGCGCTGGCAGGTGCGGCCGAACGGACCGAGCCGGTAGGCGGCGGAGACGATGACCAGGCGGCGCACCAGCTCGGGGTAGTCGGCGGCCAGTTGCAGGGCGACGCTACCGCCGGTGGACACCCCGACCACGTCGACGGGCGCACCGAACCGGTCCCGCAGGGCGGTGGCGTAGTCACCGGCGATGTCGGCCATCGGCGTGCCCGCCGACAGGCCGGGGCGCCGGTTGAGCCACCACACCTCCCGACCGTGGGCGAGCAGCGCACACTGCCCGCGCTGGAATCGCCGGTCCATGCCCCGGGGTGGGCGATGATGGGCGGTCAGGCCGGGCAGGAACACCAGTGGCCGCCCGGCGCCGACCCGCAGGCACGACATGCCGCCGGCCAACATGCTCTCTTCCATCGACGGGCACCTCCCGCGCATCAGGTTCGGAGCAACCTGGCACGCCCCCGGCTCCACCGGCCTGACGTGGTCAGATCAGCACCCGCTCCTCGTCCCTCGGCACGACCGCGTTCCACCCGTGCTTGTCCCGAAGCTGGTCGGCGAGGACGTGCGCGGCGTCGGCTTCGCCGTGCACGAGGTAGGCGGTGGCCGGGGCGGGTGCCGCGGTCGCCCAGTCGACCAGCTCACTGGCGTCCGCGTGCGCGCTGAACGCGTCCAGCGACACGACGTCCGCGCGCACCGGTACGTACCGCCCGTGGATCTTGACCTCGGTGGCCCCGTTCACGAGGGTGCGGGCGCGCGTGCCCGCGGCCGCGTAGCCCACGATCACGACCGTGTTCCGCCGGTCGGGCAGCAGGGACTCGAGATGGTGCAGGACCCGCCCGCCAGTGGCCATCCCGGACGCGGAGATGATGATCGACGGCAGCCGGGGGTGGTTCGCGGTCATCGACTCCGCCACGGTGTGCAGTTCCGCGAGGGTCCCCGGGTCGAACGGGTCGGCCGCCAGCCCGAGCTCCGGCCGCACCTCGGGCCAGTGCCCTGCGATCGCGTCGCGGTACACGTCCAGCGACGCCAGCGCCATCGGGCTGTCGACGAGCACCGGCAGCGCCGGGATCGCGCCAGAACGCATCAGCTTGACCAACTCCAGCAGGATCACCTCGGTGCGATCGACCGCGAACGCGGGGATCAGCACGCTTCCGCCGCGGGCCGTCGTGCGCCGGATCGTCTCGGCGAACAGCGCCACGGCATCCTCCTCGTCGTGCCGCTCCCGCCTGCCGTAGGTCGATTCGAGCAGCAGCACGTCGCATTCGGGCCGTGGGTCGGGCGGCAGCAGTACCTGGTGGCCGGGACGGCCGAGGTCCCCACTGGTCACCAGCGTTCGCCCGCCGATCGCCAGCCGCACCCACGCCGAACCGAGGATGTGCCCGGCACGACCGAACTCCGCCGTCACACCGTCCGCAACCGGCACCGCCTGTCCGAAGCCGACGGTGTGCAGCAGCGCCGACGCGTGAGCGGCGTCTTGCTCGTCGTACAGCGGCAGCGCGGGGTGGTGCTTGCTCCAGCCGTGCCTGTTGGCGTGCGCTGCCTCCTCCACCATCAGGTGCGCGCTGTCGGCGAGCACGATCGACGCCAGCTTCGCGGTCCCCTCAGTCGCGTAGACAGGTCCGCGCCACCCTGCCCGGACCAGCACAGGTAGGTACCCGCAGTGGTCCAGGTGCGCGTGTGTCAGCACCACGGCGGACAGCCGTTCGACGTCGAGTGGCGGCGGTCGCCAGTTCCTGCGGCGCAGCGGGGCCAGCCCCTGGAACAGTCCGCAGTCGACCAGAACCTCGGCGGCATCACCGGCGACGAGGTACTTGCTGCCGGTCACGGTGCCCACACCGCCCAGGAACCGCAGCGATGGCCCGTTCATGAGTCGTCCCCAAGCGAGGCCGCGCACACGACCGCGGACATCGGGCCGGCGCCCGCCAGGTTGTAAGCGAGGAGACGGTAGCAGCGTCGACCTGCCGCGTAGTCGATGTAGGTGAACGACGACGAGATGTCAGGCCCGCTGAGAAGACCGCTGTCGGGACGGTAGGTGTGCCCGGCCGAGTAGATGTTGACGACCTCGGACGCAGCGCTGGTGCGGCCGGTGGTGATGTCGAGGTCCGCCACGATCCGTGGGTTGCGGCCGTCGGCGTGGGTGCGCAGGATGCGGTAACCGGTCGCCCGCCGGACCGCCTGCCAGTCGACCTGCACCTCCCCCGACCCGGCACCAGCGTGCGCATTGGCCGTGACCGCACCGGGAACCGGCGAGATGGCCGTCGTCGTCTTCGGTGGCGTCGTCGTCCGTGGCACGGTAGTGGTCGTCGTCGTGGATGGCGCCGTGGTGGTGGTCGTGGTCGTCGGCGGCACCAACGTCATGGTGCGGGTCGTCGTGGTCGTTGTTGTCGCCGGAGCGGCTGTCTCGTCATCGTCACCGCTCCACAGGAGGAGGCCGGCTACGAGGAGCCCGACCGCGAGCACTCCTGCCAGCGCCCACAACCACGGTGTCCGTTGTCTTCGGGTCATATCTCACGGTGATCCCGCTCCGACCAACCCGGACAGGGACTTTCGGTGGACCGAACGCGGCGAACGTCCCGCCTGCCAGGGTCTGATGTCGGCGTACGGGACGGGGGCGGATCATTCTGGTGCCGTACTACTGCGCGGTCGCAAGGGGTCGAGGTCACCGTCGGTGAGGACGGCACCAACCAGGTCTTCGGCATCGCCCCGACCGTCAGGACATACCTGACCATCCCGCGACGCCGACGGCCAGTGAACACCGTGGAACGACGAATGGCAGCGGACCTGACGGCCGGAAGCGGTACGCGCGGGCTTGCTGTCCGACGGGTCCGGGCTCCCTTCACCCGCGGTGGGCGATCGTGTCGCGGAGCGCTCCCAGTGCGGTGAAGCGCGGTGCCCAGCCCAGATCGCGCCGTGCCTTGGTCACGTCCATGATCGCGGGATGGCCGACGGCCTCGACCCACTGGACGGCGGGAGGGATGAACGGCGCACCGAGCAGCCAGGCAAGGATCCGCGCGGCGGACCGGACCGGGCCACTCGGCACGGGCAGCGGGACCATGCCGAGCTCGCGCACCACGTCCACCGTGGACAGCACGCCCTTCCCGCGATGTTGTACGCCGGGCGGCCCAGCGCCCACCACGCAGAGCAGGAGGGCCTGCCCGACGTCCTGTTCGTGAACGAGCTGTAGCGGAAACTCCGGAACGGGAACCGGCAGCGGGAAGCGGCTGACGGCGCCAGCGACCCGCCGGGCGCACGGGCTACCCCTCGGTCATGCCCGACCGCGTTGTCGCGGTGGAACCCGTACGCGGCCACCGAGGACGCGTAGACGAACCGCCGCACGCCGGCGGCAACCGCGGCGCGGAACGCGTTCACCGTGCCCTCCACGTTGATGCGCCGGATGGTCTCCACAGACGCGTTGCCCGACACCAGGAAAGCCAGGTGGACCACGACGTCGGCCGCACGGAACGTGTCGGCCAGCGCGGCCGGGTCGCGCACGTCGCCCTGCCGGTAGGTCATCTTCGACCAGCCACGCGCGGCGGGGTCGAACGGCCGGCGGGCGACGCCGACGACCCGGACGATCCGGTCGTCGGCCTCCAGCCGCGGCACGAGTCCGGAGCCCAACGTTCCCGTGGGGCCGTCACCGCGACCGTCCGGTCGTGCTCAGCGGAAGCCACACCGCCCATCGTGCCGTTTCGGGCGGCGGGGGTGCTCCACCTGGTCGGCGGCGGGCACGCAAGAGGGCCGGAAGTCTCCGGTCGAGACGCCGTTCGGCTGGTTTCCGGTGACCAACGTCGGTGGTGACGCGCCAGGACGGGCCGAAATCTGGGTACATGTCCAGACTTCCCGCTTTGGCGGCCCTGGTCGCGTTGCTCGCCGTCGTCGTGGCGTGCGGGACCGCGGAAACCGGCCGCCCCGCCGCGACCAAAACCAGCACGACGTCGTCCACGCCGTCCACGTTGTCCACGCCCACCACCACGACCGGGCCGACGACCAGTACGCCGAGCCCCGCCCCGCCGACCACCCACACCACGACACCACAGGTGCGGTGGCCGACGCACGACGTGTCGCGACCGTTCCGCGGCGCCGTGCCACCGGTGCCGACGGTGACCGCGATCCGGATCGGCACCCACCCGGAAGGTGGCTACGACCGCATCGCGGTGGAGCTCGACGCGCAAACCGGCTACCAGGCCGGCTACCGGCCCACGGTCGTCCGCGACGGGTCCGGCCTTCCCGTCCAGCTCAACGGCCGGGCATTCCTCCAGGTCGTCCTCACCCCGGCACAGGCGCACGACGACGCCGGCCGCACCACGACGCCGACGAATCCGGTGACGGTGTACTACCCCTCGCTGAAGGCCTACGTAGTCAACGGTGACTTCGAAGGCTACGTCTCCATCGCACTCGGTCTAGCCGGGAAGGACGGCTTCCGGGTCGGCACCTACCGCATGGCCAACGGGCACCAGGTCGTCTACGTCGACGTCCGGCAGCCATAGCCGTCACACCCACGCCCGCGGGGAAGCCCACCGCCCTCCCCTCCCACCGCGCGGTGGGAGGGGAGGGCGGTGGGCGGCACCGGGGACGGTCGGCGCGCGGTCAGTCGCGCACCGACGGGACGACGGGAGAGTCCGGTGACGGCGCCACGTCCCCGGCCGCCGTCGCGGTCGCGGTGCCTGCCCCGGTGTCCTCCCTGCTGCCGACGCCGCTCTCCGGTGGTCGCAACGCCGAGCCCGGATCGCGGGTGCGCAGCCAACTGGCGGTGACCGCGACGGTGAGGAGGGCGGCGACCACGGCGAGCGAGAACCACGTGGGGATCTTGTACAGGTCCAGCAGCAGTATCTTCACACCGACCCACACCAGCACCAGTGCCAGGCCGAGCTTGAGGTAGGCGAAGCGGTGCATCAGGTCGGCGAGCAGGAAGTACATGGCGCGCAGGCCGAGGATCGCGAACGCGTTGGAGGTGAACACCAGGTACGGCTGCTGGGTGATCGCGAAGATGGCGGGGATGGAGTCGACCGCGAACACGATGTCGGTGACTTCGACCATCACCAGCACCGCCAGCAGCGGCGTTGCCACCCAGCGCCCGGCACGTCTGATCCAGAACTTCTGGCCGTGGTAGGTGTCGGTGACCAGGATCAACCTGCGGAAGGCGCGCAGCACGACGCTGCGTTCGGGGTCGATGGTCTCGTTGCGATGCATCGCCATGCGGACACCGGTGGCCACCAGGAACGCGCCGAACACGTACAGGATCCAGGCGAAGCTCGCGATGAGCACCGAGCCGGCGGCGATGAACACCGCACGGAACACCAGTGCGCCGAGCACCCCGTAGAACAGCACCCGGTGCTGGTACTCCCTCGGCACGGCGAAGTAGCCGAAGATGATCGCGAAGACGAACACGTTGTCCACCGCGAGAGACTTCTCGATCACGTAGCCCGCGAAGTACTGGGCGGCGAACTCCGCACCCCAGGCCCACCACACGATCGCACCGAACCCGACTCCGAGCGCGACCCACACGCCGGACCAGACAGCGGCCTCACGCATTCCGACGACGTGCGCACGACGGTGCGCGAACAGGTCGATGGCGAGCATCACGAGGATCACCGCGAGCACCGCGGCCCACGCCCACAGCGGAACAGTCACTTCCACACCTCCGGTCCAGTCAGGTGAACCGGAGGTCTCCCCGACCACTCCGCGACGTGCGTTGTGGCGCCGGGACCGGGCAGCTGTGCTGCCGTAGTGACGGTCTCCGGCGAGGTGGGTACTCCCCTCCGCACCACCAGAATGACGAAGTACAGTTCGTCTGTCAACCCAGCCCGACGAAGTGTCACGGAAGCGGAGACGCCTGGTGGTCAGCGGAAGAGGCGGCGCGTGGACGTTCTTGAGCAACCACGCTCACGTCCTGCTGTGCCTGGCCGCGGACCCGGACCAGACCCTGCCCGTGATCGCCGAGCAGGTCGGTATCACGACCCGCGCGGTCCAGCTCATCCTCAGTGACCTCGTCGAGGGCGGGTACGTCGAGCGCACCAAGGTCGGCCGCCGCAACCACTACCGCGTCAACCCCGATGGTCACCTGCGCCACCCGCTGGAAGCACACCACCACGTGGCGGACCTCATCGACGCTCTCGGGCTCCGGCAGGCAGGCGGTTCGGAGTAGTCCGGTCCAAGGGCACGACGACCCCACCGAGCGCGGCACAGGTCACTGGCACCAAGGGACCTCTGCCGGTCTCCACGTGCGGGCCCGGAACGCGGGCTGAGCGATGACGACCGCCCACGCCGCTGGGTTCCTGGATCGCCGAGAGCTTCGGCGACCGGACCGCGGTCGTCGACGTGAGCTTTCACGTGGCACCCGGTGAAACCTACGGACTGCTCGGTCCCAACGGTGCGGGCAAGACGACCACGATCAGGCTTGTGTGTGGCTTGCTGCGAGCCGACGCGGGCGCCGTGACCATCGCCGGTCACCAGGTCGGCCCGACCACCGCGACCGCGCTCCAGGCGAAGGCCCTCGTCGGGTACGTGCCCCCGTGCTGACCGGCCAGGCGGTGTGGGCGGCCGTCGAGGCGGCGGTCGCGGAACACGCTGCCGTCGTGCAGGCCGCCGGGTTCGCGGCCGACCACGCCGGTGGCACCGTCGGCTCACACCTGCCCGTGGCGGAACAGGTCCGCACCGGCCTGCCCCAGGTCATGGTCGAGACCGAGGCGGTGAACGCCGACAGTGACTTCCTGCCGCTCGGGTTCAGTTACAGCGGCCCGACGATGCTGGTGCTGTTCGTGTTCATCAATGCGCTGGCCGGCGGAGCGGCCATGATCCAGACTCGAAGACTCGGCATCTACGACCGGGCGCTCGCCGCGCCGATTCACGCGCGCGACGTCGTGCTCGGCGAGACGTTGCTGTACATCGCACTCGCGCTGCTGCAGTCCGTGCTGATCGTCGTCGTGGGCGCCGCACTGTTCGACGTCGACTGGGGCGACCCGCTCGCGGCGGCCGCACTGATCACGGTGTGGGCGTTGGTCGGGACAGGTGCGGGAATGCTCAGCGGCACCGTGTTCCGCGCCTCGGAGCAGGCAGTCGGTTACCTCACCCCGCACTCGTGGGCGATCGACGGCTGGACCGAGGTCCTGTCGAACCGAGGCGGTCTCACCGACATCGGCGGCCCGCTCGCGATCCTCGCCGGGTTCGCCGTGGCGCTGCTCGTGCTCGCATCGCTGCGCCTGCGTCGCTCCCTGGCGTCATAGCACCGTGCGGCTCGGGCTCAAAGCCCTACATCCGCTCCGGCCAGGACCTTCAGCCGCGCCACCCGAGGACGGAGTCACCGCCTCGTCCGCATCGTTGGTCATCGTGCGAGCGGGCCGTCCGCCGCTGCCGTCGGCCACGGCGATCTGACTTGCATGGGTGCAGGAGACGTGTACGACGATCGAGGAGGCGTCATGACCGAGGAGACGCCGTGGCGCGTCGAGGTCCGTGTCGACGACATCACAGCCGGGGAGCGAACCCGCGCCTGGACGCGACTGCGCACTCCCGACGGCACAACCTTCGTCGGCGTCGGTGAGGCAGGCCACGGCCCGATGGGTACCGGGGACATGGCGGCGGTCTCACACGCTTTGTCCGACCTGACTCGCCAGTTGTCACCGGCGGCACCCTCCCGAGATCGACACTCGACGCTACGACACGCGTTGGCCGAGCTCGCCGGCTATCTCGGCGGCGGCCTGATGTTCGGCGGAGCGGCGCTGCTCGTGGCCACCTCCTGGGCGGATCTGACACGCCCCGGCCGGATCGCGCTGCTGACCGCCGTCACCGTGGTGTTTCTGAGCGCTGGGCTGCTGGTCAGCGGCAGGCCGCTGCCCCGACGGTCCATGACCGGCGGCCGGTCCCGACTGGCCGCGGTGCTGCTCGGCCTCGGTGCAGGCACTTCCGCGTTGACTGCCGGCTCGATCGCAGACACGGAGAAGGGCTTCTGGGCCGCTGTCGCCGGGTTCGTCGTGGCGACGCTGGGTTACCTGGTCGTGCGGTCTGTGATCGGAATTCTGGCTGCGGCGGTGTTCAGCGGAATGGCCGTCGGCATGTTCGTCGGCGAAGTGCTGGACGCAAGCACGCTGGCGCTCGGCTTGGCGCTCGTGGCGGTGGGGCTCGCCTGGAACGTGCTCGACGCGTCAGGTTCGCTCACACCACGCGGCGCGGGTTTCGCGGTGGGCGCGGCGGTCGCACTGGTCGGTGCACAACAACCCCTCGGCGAACCCGGTGGCGCGGCCTGGGCCTACAGCCTGACGTTCGTCGTCGCCCTGGTCTGGCTCACCGGCAACCTCTGGCACCGCTCCCCCGTGCTGCTCGTCGCCGGGATCGTCGGGCTCACCATCGCCATCCCCCAGGCGATCTGGGACTGGACCGATGGTGCCGTCGGTGGCGCGCTGATCGCGCTCATCGCTGGTGCCGTCCTGCTCATCGCGAGTGGGTTCGGCCTGCGGATCGGCGGGCCGCGGTGGCACCGCAACCGGCAGAACCCAGCCGCGAGTCGGGCGCACCACGGGATCATTCCCGGCGGCCGCCGATGAGAACCAGGACGCCGTGAGCAGGCCCAGGCGGGTACGCGGGTTCTCGGCAACCAGGCCAGGTCCCGCCCGCCGCCCGCGCGGCCCTTGCGAAGGGCGACAGCGTGGCCGACGGGACGGTGCCCGCCCTTCCTATGTCCATTATGACCGGATGAGTTCTCCCAAACTGGCCAGGACTTTCGACTCTGTCCCTGCGGCGATGACGTATTTAGCTTCGCGTGTGTGGGGCGTGTCCGGTTTCCGGGACTCTGCCCACCCCGGGCGCCACACGCGGAGCATGAACCCGTGTTCTCCGTTCGGGTTCTGGTTCGTACCAGGACCCGAACGGCCCATCCACACCCCTGGTGCACCGATCGCCCGCTGCCGGTAACGGTTCGGTGATTCAACGCTACGTAAAGAACTGCGTGGTGTGGCGGGGAGGGGTATGGCGTGGCGTGATCGCGGCCGCGTTCGAAGCGCGGCTGTGAAGAACCCGGCGGTACGTGGTGGCGCGGCGGTGTTGGCCGGCACCTCGGCCATCGCCCTGCACGCGTCCCGCTTCGGGAACTGGATCGTCGACGACGCGGCCATCACCTTCGCATACGTGCGCAGCTTCGCGGCCGGAGAGGGGCCGGTCCTGCAGCCCGGTGCCGAACCGGTGGAGGCGTACTCGAATCCCACATGGCTCGCGCTGCTGTGGCTCGGCCGGCTCGTCGGGTTGTTCGACCGGGGCACGATCTTCGGGATACCCGACCAGGTCGTGTACCCGAAAGCACTGGCGCTGCTGTGCTGCGCCGGCATTCTCGTCGCCTGTCACTGGGCCGCTCGTGTGGTGTCCAGCCGGCCCGCACTGGTCACGCTCGTGACCGGGCTGGGGGTCGCGGCCGTTCCGTCATTCGTGATCTGGTGCTTCTCCGGCCTGGAGAACGCGTTGTTCGCCTTGTTCGTCGCGGTGCTCGCGGCCACGCTGTGCCGGGCGGCGGTCGCCGAGCGGCTCAGCTCGCCCCGGGTCGCGGTTGCCGCCGGGCTGTTGGCCGCGGGCGCCGCGCTGACGCGACCGGACGGCGCCGCCTACGCCGTCGCGCTGCCGTTGGTCGTCGCGGTATGGCTGCCGCCAGGGCGGGCCGTGCGGCAGACGCTGTTGTCGCTGGGTGTGTTCGCCGTTCCCTACGGCGCGTACGTTCTCTGGCGCTTCCTGACGTTCGGGCGCCTGCTGTCCGCACCGGCCATCGCGAAGGGGCAGGAACCGCCGACCGCGGCGACGCTGATGCGCGTCGGCGAAGTGGTCACGTACGGGGGCGCACTGGTGGCGCTCAT
>NZ_JBITMQ010000033.1:0-30679 GCF_044466355.1 Actinophytocola sp. NPDC049390 | reverse complement strand
ATGAGCGCCACCAGTGCGCCCCCGTACGTGACCACTTCGCCGACGCGCATCAGCGTCGCCGCGGTCGGCGGTTCCTGCCCCTTCGCGATGGCCGGCGCGGACAGCAGTCGCCCGAACGTCAGGAAACGCCAGAGCACGTACGCGCCGAAGGGAACCGCGAACACACCCACCGACAACAGCGACTGCCGCACCGCCCGCCGTGGCGGCAGCCACACTGCGACGACCAACGGCAGCGCGACGGCGTAGACGGCGCCGTCCGGTCGCGTCAGCGCGGCGCCCGCGGCCAACAGCCCGGCGGCGACCGCGACCCGGGGCGCGCCGAGCCGCTCGGCGACCGCCGCACGGCACAGCGTGGCCGCGAGCACCGCGACGAACAAGGCGAACAACGCGTTCTCCAGACCGGAGAAGCACCAGATCACGAATGACGGAACGGTCGCGACCCCCAGCCCGGTCACGAGCGTGACCAGTGCGGGCCGGCCGGACACCGCACGAGCGGCCCAGTGACAGGCGACGAGAATGCCCGCGCAGCACAGCAGTGCCAACGCCTTCGGGTAGACGACCTGGTCGGGTATCCCGAAGATCGTGCCCCGGTCGAACATCCCGACGAGCCGGCCGAGCCACAGCAGCGTGAGCCATGCGGGATTCGAGTACGCCTCCACCGGTTCGGCACCGGGTTGCAGGATCGGCCCCTCGCCCGCCGCGAAGCTGCGGACGTACGCGAACGTGATGGCCGCGTCGTCGACGATCCAGTTCCCGAAGCGGGACGCGTGCAGGGCGATCGCCGAGGTGCCGACGAGCACCGCCGCACCACCGCGTACCGCCGAGTTCCTCACAGCCGCGACTCGACGCGACCGCGGTAAGGCCACAGCATGCCCCTCCCCGCTGCACCACGCACTTCTTTACATAGCGTTGGATCACCGAACCGTTACCGACTGGGGGCGAACGGTGCGCGAGGGGTGTGGATGGGCCGCCGACCACACTGGACACAGTGGAAGGTGGGCATGATCCCGTGGTGTGCCACAACTCGCGGCTCGGTTCCGCCGGGTCGTGCCGCCACCACGGCCCGAAGCTTTCAGGGGCCGGCAGCCTTGGTGCCAGCGGATGGGTGCCGAGCGGTCGGCGAAGAGCATCGTATATTGCTGCCCGGATGCATACACCTCGGTGGGCGCGGGCGACTCCCACCTTGACCCGTGCCTACCCCTTCGCTTCCTCTTGACGCGGTGCCCCGGTGGCCATGACCGCGTGATTGTGCGGCGCGGTCGGGTTCGCCGGCAGGGCGAACGCGCCGTCGCCGCCCGCCGGCGGCGGGAAGACGCCGGACAGGCCACGCCAGCACAGCACGGGTTCGAGGTTGGTGCTCGTCCGCAGCGCGACCTTGAGCGACTGCGCCAGCGCCGGGTCCGCCAGCTTGTGGTCGTCCACGGCTTGCAGGTATTCGGTGGCGGTCCGGATGCCCTTCTTGTGCAGGCAGTTGCGCAGTTCCTTGTTGTTCTTGCCGAGCTGGGTGTCGAGCATCGCCTGGTCGGTCCAGTCGATCAGCCGGTTCGGCGGGATCCTCGTGTTGAGCAGGAGGTCGACCAGGTCGGCGGTCGCCATGTTGGGCACGTTCTCGATGTCGTGCTCGACCAGGCGGGCCTCGTGCCACACCGTCAGGCCGTCCAGGTCGCTGATGGGCAGCTTGGCGCTCATGCTCGGCATGCCGATCCTCAGCACACGGGTGCCCGCCAGCCGCTTGAGCTGGTACTCGACGAACTGCCAGATCACCAACGGGAACATGCCGATCGCGAACGACAGCGCGAACAGTTCGCCCTCGGTCAGCAGACCGGTCGTCGCGTCCACAGCGGTGAGCACCCAGACGCCGACGGTCGCGAGGATTATCCGCATCGACACCGCTACGTACGCGCTGCCGCGCAGATCCCGGTGCGCGTAGCGGCGGAACAGCATCTGGATGCAGAAGAAGTACGCGCCGATGAACCCCAGCGTCACCGGCTGCAGTGTGGGGGTGAGCGCGTGGATCCACGCCGTGGCGTGGGTTTCGCCGGACGGCACAACCCGCGCCGGCGGCAGCGTGAGCAACCAGCCGAGTGTGATCAGGGCCGTCGCCGCCATCACCGGCACCGCGGTGGTGACGAGTCCGGCGCGCTCGTTGATCACCGTGCGCGCGTACCGGGTGAACCTGCCCGCCTGTACGTCTGAGTGAACCTTCTCCGGCAGGGAACCGTAGATCGCGCTGAACCGCTCGAGGTAACTGGAGATCCGCCGGTCCTTCGCCGCGTCGGTCTCGTGCCGCTGCGCACGGAGCAGCCCGAGCCGTTCCAGGCTCGTCAGGAACTCGTTGAGCAGGCTCGCCTTCCGGGTGGCGATGAACAGATACCACAGCATCGCGGGCAGCGCGCACACGACGAGGATGAACGTCCCCCGCAATGCGACCAGCTGGGAATTCTGCGGCAGCAATGCGATAGCCCCGACAAGTACCAGCAGCACCGGCACCCCGATCATCATCACGAGCGCCGTGCGCGAATGACGTTTGCCGACCGTCGGATTCCGCTGTTCGCCCACCATGGCGACCTCCCCCGAGGACACACGCGAAGTCATGACCAATCTCGGCGAATTTCCGGATGCCGTTACGGGGGATGTCGAGAACGTTGGACGAGGTCGACCTCGCGCAAGTAGCCGCCGCCGGAGGTGCAGGGACTAAACCAAGATCAGATGCCCTCTCACGGATTCTTCACCCACTCGGCCAGGTTCGGGTTCTTGGGCTGGTAAGGCGGTGCACCCCAACGCCAGCGGTGGCGCACCGACTCGTCGAGCGTCTCCGCGACGGTCGTCGTGCGCACCGGTCGCAGGTAGGCTCCGTTCCCCGGCAGGCTGCCGAGAATCCGCCAGAACCCGCGGCGTGAGTCGGTGAACGCACCCCGCCACGCGAACGCCGGGGTGCTCGCGCTGGTGATCGCCAGCCCCGCCTTGGCGGCGCCTTCGACGATCCACTCGCGGGTGAGCGCCGACAGCGGATTGCGCTCGTCTGGCTGGTCGGTACCGCCGCCGCCGACGCTGCCGTGCACGCCGACGAACCAGCGCTGCTCGACGGTGGTCGGGTGGCCGGGGATCGGCTTGGGGATCTCCGTCCACAGGGTGGGGGCGAACTGCTTGCGCCGTTCGTCGATGGCGATGGCGTGGTACGCGTAGTCCACGAGCCCGCTGAGCTTCGTGTCGTGGAACTCGTAACGCCGGCGAGTCAGCCAACGACCCAGCGTGGTGGGAATGCCGAGACTGCCGACCGTGTCGAACACCCCGACGAACCGGATCCGCGCGAGCCGCGACTCGGCGAGCACCTTCTTGTCGAGGGCGGTCACCGCGAGTCCGGGGTTCTTCCGCATCTCCCGAAGCCCCATGGCGGACGAGTCACGGTACCGCTCGAACAACTCCTTGTCGGAGATTCGCGAGGGGTCGACAATTCCACACTTGGCAATCATCCCGGCGAGACTTCGCGCGGTGAACGCGCCCCGGCTGTACCCGATGAGGAAGATACGGTCGTCGTCGGAACGGTAGTGTTTCGCGACGAACCGGTAACCCTCTCGGATGTTGTCGTCCAGCCCGTATCCGGTGATGCCACCGCGAAGGCGCTCGAATCTCTTGCTGCCGACACCTTCGATGTAGCCGCATCGATAGCCGTCACCGGCGTCGCCGAGCCGCCGGTAGATCTGGCAGACGTTCGTGTTGACCGCGAGATCGTTCCACGTACCGTCGAGCAGAACCACGATGTCCATTACCGGCTCCCTTCCGATGGACTTTCCAGAAGGTCGCCCGGAAGAACGATTTCGCTACGGAGGCCGCGGCGCAAACAATGTCCCGAGGCTGGGGAGGACCTTGTGGCCGTGCTCGTCAATGCGGATGTCCGCGCCGCTGCGAGGCGGAGTGCGCCTGGCAACGCATCCGGCCGCGGGCTACCTCCGTGAGGACACGATTCGGGACGCGGTCAACGAGTGGTTCGCCGAACTCTTCCATCGAGACGACGCCGACAGGACCGTTGCGGCGCTCGTGGCCTCACAGGACGGAGCCGGGCAGAAGGTAAGCGGCCGGGAGGTGGCTGAACACCGGTTCGCCAAAGCCGAGGCGGAGATCCGGAGGTTCCAAGCAGACATCGCCGCGGACATCGATCCGACCGCGCTCGTGGAGGCGATCAACACCGCCCAGGCCAAGCGGGCGGCAGTTCAAGCAGAGATCAACAACACACCAGCGCCGAACCTGATGGAAGCTGCCGAGGTGTACGCACGCATCGACTCACTGGGCGACGTGCCTGCGACGCTGAACCGGGGGAGCAGAGAAGCTGGTCGAACTCTATGCAGGCACAGCCCTGCAGGTTCTGTATGAGCAAGGGGATTCCACCGCTGAGACTTCGATGCGGGTGAATAGTGTGCGTGTCCGAGGGGGGATTAGAACACCTGTTCGAGGGCAATCTCCCGATTTCCGGGAGGTTTCTCATGTCTCCAGGGTACCAGCGAGGCGCCGCTGGCTGCGACTTCACGCCGTCCCTGTCTCGAGGTGATGGACGGGTGGGGCTGGATGGCGTGGTGTTCATGGTTGGGCCAGTGGGTGGGGTTGTCCAGTCATGGCCGTGAGGGCGGTGGTGGGGTTGACCTCTTGGCGGCTGGCTTTGATGTAGGTGGTGGTGGCCGATCCGATGTTCTCGGTGTGTCCGGCGTAGGCCCGCGCGACCCCGTAGCCGTGGTGTCGTTCGACCCAGGTGAGGGTGGTGTGGCGGGGCAGCGGTCGGGGTCGAGGTCCTCGAGGTGGATATCGAAGGCGCTACCGCGGCGGCAAGCGGTCTCGGTGAGGACCCGGAGTGCGTCGAGGACGTGGCCGCGCCGGGGCAATCATCAGATACGGGCCCCCCGGCTTTCGGGGCCCCGGGGGTGGATTCGTCGCGTGTTGCGTGCTTGTGCTGCTCCGCTCAGCGCGCGGGCAGCGGGATTCTCCGGTGGGTGCGAGCCACAGAAGTGGACGCCCGTGTTGAGGTCTTGGCGACCGGTTCGAGGAACAGGTTTTCGTGCGGAACTGGCCGGGTCGGCACGGTGCTGTGTTCGCGCTGGTCCATGGAGTGGCTGAATTCCATGCCTTCTGGCGGTGCGGCGATGATGGTTGTCCTCTCAGGACCGTGCGAGATCGCGGGAACCCGTTGGGAACGGGGGCGCGGGGGCGAGAGCGTGGAGCGAACGCGAAGCGGTTCGAACTGAGGATCCACGTCTCCTCGTGTGTTCCACGGTACACGGTGAGAAGTGAGTCAACCGTTCAGGCCGGGTGCTGTAGTGTTGTGGTAGCCGATGGCACCTCGTATGCCGGCATCAGGGCCAGCCTCGTCGTCGGCGTGTTCAGTACGGTCACCGCATCCGCCTTCAGCGCGACGTATGCCTGACCAGTCACTGCCGGACCGGTGTCCAGTCGCACCTGGTCACAGAATGAGCGTGTCATGGTCAACACCTTGTCCACGAATCGTCTGACCCTGCGTCCGTGGCTGATCGGCGACGCCCCGGCCGCGCTGGAGGTGTATGGCCATCCGGAGGTCGCCCGCTGGCTGAGCCCGGCGATGGACCAGGTCCGGGACCTGGCGACGATGCGGGTACTGCTCCAGCAGTGGATCGCGGAGGACGCACGTCATGCGCCGCCTGCGGGCCGGTGGGCGATCGAACGCACCGCTGACCGGCAGGTGATCGGTGGAGCGGTGCTGCTTCCCCTGCCGCCGGGTGACGAGGACCTCGAGATCGGCTGGCATCTCACCCCGTCGGCGATCGGCAACGGCTATGCGGGCGAGACCATGTTCACGCTCGCGTCCTGGGCGTTCGACCACGAAGTCCACGAGGTCTTCGCGGTCGTTCGCCCGGAGAACACACAGACCACCGCGACAGTGCGGCAGAACGGCATGCACTGGGTCGGCGAGACCACCAAGTACTTCGGGCTTGAACTGCAGGTGTTCCGCCTGCGTCAGGCGGACCTGGACCGCGGCGCGGCGACCACTTCGCGCCCACCCGGCCACCGAACGGTAGGAGCATGATGCCCGCAACACCCAGGACACAGTTCGACGAAGGCCGCTCACGGGCGGAGCGGGAGCTGGCCAGTCAACAACGGCGGGCCGTCCGCACCGTCGCGGGAAACGCTCGCGATGGAGCCGAGTTCACCGCGCTGCTGGCCATGCTAGGTCTGGACAACCCCATGTCCCAACGGGTGCCACTCGACAAGCGTCTCGCCGACTACGTCCGCCAGGTCGCCGTCGCCGTCGGTGTGTCGGCCGACGCCGTCAGCCACGAGGTGACCGACACGGCCACCGCCTACATCCCCCTCGACCGGCGTAGCGCCACCCAACCCGAGCACGACCTGATGCTGGTGTGGGACGAACTCCTCGGCTGGTACGTCGCCGCCGAGACGGCACCCACCGAGACGCCGGTCGTCATCGGCTACCTCGTCGGAGAGCTGGTGCCCCCGCCGTCCGTGGTCGCCAGGTTCGCGGCCGAGGTCGCTGAGGGAGGCGATGTGGACCGGATCCGTCCGGTCCCGCCTACGATCGAGCGGGCCGTGCTCGCTGAGAGAATGGCCGCGCACTGACCTGCCGAACCGGGGACCGGGCCGTTTCACGCCACGGCCCGGTCCCCGTGGCTCACAGCAGCTTCACCCCGGTGGCCTCGGGGCCTTTGCGGCCATCGCCGACCTCGAACTCGACCTGTTGGTTCTCGGCGATCCTGTCGTGGGACTCGTAGTCCTGGATCTGCGACTGGTGCACGAACAGGTCCGCCCCGCCACCCGCGGGTGTGATGAACCCGAATCCCTTCGTGCCGTTGAACCATCGCATGGTGCCCTGCGCCATCGTGTGCTCCTGATCTGACCGCGCGATCCGGGGAACCGGACCGTCGTTCATCGTTGTCGTTGCGGGGGAACGAGGGGGAGATGCCCAGCCGATGCTCGACCACCGGAGCGTTCCGCGTGGACGGTCATCTCCTCCAGCGTCGGCCCACCGAACGTCGTCGCCATCGCGACGTCCGCGGCGTCCCGTCCACGACCGATCACCACCCGGCCCGCCCGGCGCGCGTTGTTCCGCGGATCGAACGTCCACCACCGGTCGCCGAGCCAGACCTCCATCCAGGCGGCGAAATCCATCGGGGCGGAACCGGCCGGCACACCGATGTCGGGGAGGTATCCGAAAACGTAGCGGGCCGGGATGTTGAGCGCCCTGCAGAACGTGATCGCCAGGTGCGTGAAGTCCCGGCAGACACCCAGGCCGCTCGCGTTGACGTCGGCCGCCGTGCTCAGCGCGGTCGTGCTGCCATAGCGGAAGCTCAGGTGATTGTGCACATGCGCGCAGATCGACAGTACCCGGCCGAAGCCCGGCGCGAGCCCACCGAAACGTGTCCATGCCTCGTCCGCGAGCACGTCGGGCAGGCAGTACCGGCTCGGCAGCGTGTACAGCAGAACCGGGTCCGGCAGGTCCGCCGGCGCTGTCTCCGCGGTCTCGGGCTCGTGTTGCTCCGGCCCGTCAGGCACCTCGACCGATGCCGAGTACCGAACGGTGGTACGTCCGGGGGGCAGCACGGTGCGCATGCACGGATTTCCGTACAGGTCCTCGTAGTCGTGCAACGCGACGAACGGGTTTACCGACCAGCTCTCGGATCGCACCCGTTGAGCCGGTTCCGGGTCTGGCTGGATCTGGAAGATGACAGGAGTCGGGATCTCGGCGAGGTAGGTGAACGAGCAACCGACGTCGACGCGCAACGGGACCCGCGTGTCGGCTGTTCCCGAAAAGGGTGTCGTCTCACTGCCGTCTCTGCTGGTCCGCCTGCCGCGGGTGGTACGCAGACGCATGCGCGGGCGTTCCTGCCGACTGCGGTGGCCGCACAGAACCGGGCGGAGATCTCGTCGTGGTCGGACCACAGGTGAGGGCACACAGCGCAGACCCTGCCGACAGCCGTCTGCGAGTCCGCGGTTTCCCTGCTTGGCAGATTCCTCAAACCGTACGTCCTTCGGGTAGTCGGTGGCAACAGCAGTGTGCAGCGAGAGGAGCCGCGTCGTGCTGTGGTCGTGAGCAACATGGCCACGGCTGGAACGATCACGATCAGCCTTGCCACAATGGACTGGAGCGGTGAGGTGCAGCGGATCGCGTCGAGAGGGGCGGGGCAGTGGTCGAGCTGCACCCAACGGTCTACTGGCGCGGTGTGTGCGGACGTGGGCGGATCCCGTTGCGCGCCAGGACCTGTTCCGCGCTGCCCACGGCATCGGGTCCGGCCGCCCAGCTCAACAGGGCGCGGGCGACACGTTCAGGTACCTCCGGTGGGACCACCAGCAAGGTTCTCCTGCGTTGGTGGGTGCCGACCACCATCACGGTGTCCGGCTGAAGAGTGCCGGCTTCCTCGAGGTCGAATGGCCAGCCCTCGCTGGTCGCCGAGTTCTGGGCGAGGTCCCAGTCACCGGTGCGGTAGAGCACCCGGTTGACCGGGCCGACCCACGAGCTCATGACGAGCACGAGTTCTGGGAACTCCGTCCCTGGAGTGCGGGATCGCGGCCACCACGCACCGTCCAGGTCGTGTGTGGTGGGGCTTCCTTTCATGCGGACCCGGACCTCGTTGCGCAGCGGCAGTGCGTGGTGGACCACGGGTCGGAGGTTCAAGGACGGTAGACCGTCCAAGCCGGTCATCGAGTCCGGCCAGTTCGCTGGACCTCGGCCGCCCGGTGCGGTCGACCTGTCCGGAAGCAGGAGGTCGCGGCCGGGGCCCGTGATCCCAGGAGGGAAGCGCCGTTGAAGCCGAGGTTCGTGTTCACGCGGGTACCCCCGCCGTCGTCGCATGTCCCGCACGCAGAGGAGCGCCGACCTCGTGCAGGTGGCGCAGCACGTGACCGTAGGTCTGCAACCAACCGCACTGCGAGTACTCGATGTCCTTCCGCGCGCAGAACTCGCGCACGAGAGGCTGGGCGAGGCGAAGGTTCGGGCGGGGCATGTGCGGGAACAGGTGGTGCTCGACCTGATAGTTCAGCGCGCCGAGGACGAAATCGACCCATACGCCACCGCGAACGTTGCGGGACGTCAGCACTTGACGGCGCAGGAAATCGATCCGCTCTCCCGCGGCGATGATGGGCATGCCCTTGTGCCCTGGCGCGAACGAACAGCCCATGTAGACACCCCACAGGCATTGGTGCACCAGCACGAAGGCAACCGCCGTCAGCGGTGAGAGCACCAGGAAGACTGCCGTGAGATAGGCAGAGAAGTGTACCACCAGCAGTGGGATCTCCACACACCGCCCGGGCAGGTCTCGCCGCCACAGCGCGCGCACGCTCTCGACGTGGAGGCTGAACCCTTCGAGCAGCAGCAGCGGGAAGAACAGGAAGGCCTGGTACTTGGCCATCCAGCGGAAGAACCCACGTCGCTCCGCTGCCTGCTTTCGTGTGAAGGCGACGGCCGGAATATGGATGTCCGGATCGTCATCCTCGTGATTGGGATTGGCGTGGTGCCGGGTGTGCTGGTCCATCCAGGACGCGTAGCTGAGACCGACCATACCGCCGTGCCAGAACCCGATGACGTCGTTCGCCCTGCGACTGCGGAAGATCTGTTTGTGTCCGGCGTCGTGCCCCACGAAGGACAGTTGCGCGAACATCACGGCGAAGAACACCGCGACGAACAGTTGCCACCACGAGTCGCCAAGGTGGACGAAGAACACCCAGCCGGCGGCGAAGACGAGGACGTTGAGCGAGATCTTCACCGCGTAGTAGCCGTATCGACGGCGCAGCAGTCCAGCCAGCCGGACGATGCGGGATAGTTCACCGTAGTCGTGCCTGCCGGACTCCACCGTCGGTGTGCCCGCGAGAGCGTCGGCCGTCGTCATCGGCGCCACACCCGGCGGATGACGGCCTTCAATGGTCGCACATGCACTCCCTGCCACGCCGCGTCGGCGCATAAGGCCGGGAAACTGGCATCTCAACGCGGGTGCCTGCAGTCCGGATACCCCGACCATACGCGCAATCACCCAGCCGCGGGTCGGGGGGACAGGGCGAGCTGTGACAGCGGTGGTGCATCGAGGCCGTGGCGCGACCACCACGACGTCGTCGACAAGACACGGCGAAGGCGGGGTGCCCTACGTTCGCGACGCGCTCGGGCGCGGCAGGCACCGTCGCGCCGACCGCGTCCGATGTCACGCTGTCCGATGACGTCCTGGACCGTATCGACGAGATCGTGCCTGATGGCCGGGAACAAATACTGGTTCAAGCCCGTTGTCAGGGGTAGTCGTCAGTTTTGTGTGTTCGTGTTTCCACGCTCGCGGAGAACTTTTTCGGGCGTGGACTCCACATCTCAGGGTGAGTTGGAGAAGGCCGCCATATCGAGTCGGCTGGTGCCGCGTACCCGCGGTACTCGTAACACCCCTGAAGGAGCACACCTCTTGGCACATGGAATCGTGAAGCGGTTCGACCCTCGAACGGGTTTCGGCTTGATCTCTCGCGCGGGCTTCGTCTCCCGTGACGTCGGCGGCGCTGACGTTCTCGTCCACCACTCGCACGTCGCGGATTCCACCGGTGTGCTCGAAGAGGGCGCTGTCGTGACCTTCACCCTGGAACACCACCAGCGTGTCCTGCGCGCCGTCGCCGTCCGTGCCGCGTGACAACTCGGCGTTTGAAGGCCTTCTCCGCCGTCAAGCCTTATAGCAATCGCACGTGGTCCTGGTGGGCCACCGACATCCGGTCTACCGGGAGGTAATGATCTCGTGACCACCACTCTGCAGCAGCCCGGCACGGACAGACGGGCCGGGCCCGAGCCGATGCTGGCCGGTGAGAAGTCCCGAGGGCAGCTCGCGCTGGTGAAGCTGTTCGCGATCGTGCCGCTCCTCGCCCTGATCGCGGCGGTGCCGTTCGCCTGGGGCTGGGGACTTGGCTGGGTCGACATCGGCCTCGCCGCGTTCTTCTACACGGCCACCTGCCTGGGGGTGACGGTCGGTTTCCACCGGTACTTCACGCACGGCGCGTTCAAGGCCCGCCGTGGCCTGCGGCTCGCGCTGGCCGTGGTGGGCAGCATGGCGATGCAGGGGCCGGTCGTGGGCTGGGTGGCCGACCACCGCCGCCACCACGCCTACGCCGACAAGGAGGGTGACCCGCACTCGCCGTGGCTGTTCGGCACCGGGCCGGTCGCACTGGCCAAGGGGTTCTGGCACGCGCACATGGGGTGGATGTTCGAACGCGAGAAGACCAACGCCGTCCGCTTCGCCCCGGACCTCCTCGCCGACCGCGACATCCAGCGCGTCGACCGGCTCTTCCCGGTGCTCACCGTCGTCACCCTGCTCGCCCCCGCCGTGCTCGGCGGACTGATCACGATGTCCTGGTGGGGTGCGCTGACCGCGTTCTTCTGGGCCAGCCTGGTCCGGGTCGCGCTGCTGCACCACGTCACCTGGTCGGTCAACTCCATCTGCCACATGATCGGCGACCGGCCGTTCGAGGCACGGGACAAGTCCGCCAACTTCTGGCCGCTGGCCATCGCTTCGATGGGCGAGTCCTGGCACAACTCCCACCACGCCGACCCCACCTGCGCCCGCCACGGCGTGCGCCGCGGCCAACTCGACATCTCCGCCCGCCTGATCTGGTTCTTCGAGAAGCTCGGCTGGGTGTCCAAGGTCCGCTGGCCCAAACCCGAACGCCTCGCCGCCAAACTCAAGACACCCGCAGGCGCCTCCGCCTGAATCCACCGCAGGGCATTCGGTGCAACACCAACGACATCGTCGATGGCATGCCAACCACTTTCGTCCTCGACGGACACCACCCGGCCGCTCACCGGCCGGAGGCAGGAGCGCGACATGACGTCGCCAGCACCCAGAGCCACCCGAACCCCGGCGGCCACACCGGCCGAACAGTCGTTGCGGCTGCGGATGAAGCCCTCCACGGACACCACGAGACACGCGGGCTACGTCGACGGCGGCTGGTGGCCCCGCACCCGCGACCTCTCCGACGAACTGCCCGCGTTGCTGGCGGCCCTCACCGACAGGCTGGGCACGATCGAACGGGTCGCCTACCGCATCACCGAATGGGCACCCGCCGCCCGACGCATCGACAACGACGGGCGCAGGGTGAAGCTCGGCGGCTTCCACCACCAGGGTGCGAACACGGTGGACGTGAGCGGCTCGTCCGGCACCCGGGTCACCCTCCTGGTCATCCCACCGGACACCGGGACACGAGACGCCGAGGCCATCGCACGGACGAGCGCCACCGCCCAGAACCTCGACACCACGATCGCGCTGCTCGCGATCACCGGCGCCAGGTAGGAACCATCACCGGTCGTGGTTCCACCGCCCCGGCCGGCGCAGCGGGATTGCGGCCCCGGTTGGTCGACGACATGCCGCACATCCCTCCGCGCCGTCCGAGCACGTCGGGGAAGGGTGTACCTGCTCGTTCCCCAGCGTTCATGAGCTCATCGGGGGACCCCGCTTTCCCTGGCCGTCAGATCGACGTCGACCGATGCTGTGAGCGCGGCTGTTTCTCCCGGGTGCCACCGGGTACGGAGACCAACGCCGGGGGCGGCCGTACCCGGGTACGAGGCCGGATTTCGGCGTTCAGCCAAGTAACACCGGCATGCTCCCGCCGCTGCCGCCCCCGGCACGATCTCGTCTCCTCCACCTGGCTCCAGCCCTTCTACCAGTTCGGTCTGTAAGACCCCTGTACGTGCTCGGTGCCAGCAGCGCAGACTGTGCCGGTGGACACGACGATGCCGGTGAACGGCGACCACCCCGACCGGTGAACAGTGTGTCGGTGAGCGACGAGTTGGTCACCATCGGGCAGGAACTGGCCGAGATCTCCGCGGTCCCGCGGCCGCCGCGTGAGTTGCGGCGCTGGACGGCGTTGGCCTTGATCTCTTCCTCGAACTGCTTGATCTCGGTCGCGGTCGGTTCCAGCAGGGTCCGCGGTCCCCACTTGGCGCGGATGCGGTTCCAGTACGAGCCGCAGGTTTTGGCGGTGCCGGGGGAGACGGCTTTCTCGACTTCGTGGATGTAGGCGTCGAAGGAGGGCACCGGTGGCCGGTCGGCGGGGGTCGGTCATCAGGTCGGCGGGGTCGACGCCCATGCGCTGGAGCATCATCCGGGCCGCCGCCATCAGCTCGCGGTCGGCAGCCGTGCCCGGTCCTGGCGGCGTGAGGTTGGTTGTCACCGCGGACCACCGCCCGGCCCGTCTGCTGTGCCGGTCGTGGTGAGCGTGGCGTGGTAGGTGGTGATCATCGTGTCCAGCGCCGCGAGGGGGTGGACGACCAGGACGTCGTGGTTGGGGTCGGCGGCCATCAGGACGAGGTCGCGGGAGCGCAGGCCGCTGCGGTGCCGCACAGCGGCAGGGACCACGAAGTAGGGCTTGGTGCCCCATCACGAACACGCCGGTCTTGTCGCGGTGGGCCACTACCGACTCGCCAAATAGCGCGATGTGCAGCCGGTCGTTCATCCGAGAGCGTCGACAGTGGACCGGTTCGACACCGCACCCGAGGTGTCGATCTTGACCATGCCGTACACGAGCGAACCAGTAAGAGGTGGAGCGAGGAGGTCGACCACGTCGAGGTGGGCGTTGCGGGCGGCGAGCCGCTGATGTCCCGCGCCGCAGGTGAGCTTGGGCGGGATCAGCGGAGCGATCTTGCGGTCAGCCACGGCAACCACCCCCGGGAACGAACGCGGGGAGGTCGCGAGAGAAGAGCGCAGCGTGATAGGAAGAATACTGGCTGCTGCCCGGGGATTTCCTAGATGCCTGTGTCCGAGGGGGGACTTGAACCCCCACGCCCTTGTCGGGCACTAGCACCTCAAGCTAGCGCGTCTGCCATTCCGCCACTCGGACTCTGTGGTGCGCATAGCGTAGCGGACGTCCTTCGATGGGCTTGCACCGGGGCTGGAATGGTAGGAAGTCCCACGTGACCGAGCTGATTGAGCTGGCCCAGGACGAGGCCGTGGAGTTGACGTCCGAGCTGATCCGGATCGATACGAGCAACACCGGGGAGCTGGAGACGACCGTCGGGGAGCGGGCCGCCGCTGAGTATGTGCGGGCGAAGCTCGAGGAGGTGGGGTACGAGACCACCTACGTCGAGTCCGGGGCGCCTGGGCGGGGGAACGTCTTCGCTCGGCTTTCTGGGGCCGACCCCTCGCGCGGGGCGTTGCTGATCCACGGGCACCTCGACGTGGTACCCGCTGACCCCACCGAGTGGTCCGTGCACCCCTTCTCGGGGGCCGTTCAGGACGGCTACGTGTGGGGGCGCGGGGCCGTCGACATGAAGGACATGGTCGCCATGACCTTGGCTGTTGCTCGGCGCTTCAAGCGGGACGGGATCGTCCCTCCTCGGGACCTCGTTTTCGCCTTTTTGGCTGATGAGGAGGCTGGGGGGCACTACGGATCGCAGTGGTTGGTCGAGCATCGGCCGGATCTGTTCGACGGGGTTACCGAGGCTGTGGGTGAGGTTGGGGGCTTCTCCGTCACTCTTGGGGAGGATGTTCGGGCTTACACGATCGAGATCGCCGAGAAGGGGATCGCCTGGATGCGGCTTCGGGTTCGGGGGCGGGCGGGCCACGGGTCGATGTTGCACGACGACAACGCCGTCACGAAGCTCGCGGCCGCTGTGGCGCGGTTGGGGGCGCATGAGTTTCCGCTGGTCGTGACCGATTCCGTGCGGGCGTTCTTCGAGTCCGTCACCGACCTGACCGGGGCCTCGTTCGACGTTGAGGACCCGAGTGAGGCGGTGGCCAAGCTGGGGCCCTTCGCTCGGGTGGTGGGGGCTACTCTGCGTGACACGGCCAACCCGACGATGTTGAACGCCGGGTACAAGGCCAACGTCATCCCTTCGGTGGCTGAGGCCGTGGTGGACTGCCGGGTGCTGCCCGGGCGGGAGGAGGCCTTCCTACGGGAGGTGGACGAGATTCTCGGGCCCGACGTGGAGCGGGAGTGGGTTTCTCGGCTGCCCGCCGTCGAGACGACCTTCGACGGGGATCTCGTGGCCGCGATGACCGCCGCCGTGCAGGCGGAGGATCCGGGGGCTCGGACCATTCCGTACGTGTTGTCCGGTGGCACCGACGCCAAGGCGATCCACACGCTGGGTATCCGGTGCTTCGGGTTCGCGCCGCTGCGGCTGCCCGCCGACCTGGACTTCACCGCCCTGTTCCACGGCGTGGACGAGCGGGTGCCGGTGGACGCCGTGCGGTTCGGCACGCGCGTGCTCGATCGGTTCCTCCAGAACTGTTGACCACCCCCGAGCGGTTTCACCTCGCGGACGGGGCCTCACTGGCCCTCGTCCGCGTCGGTGACCCCGACGCGCCGGCCACCGTCCTCCTGCTGCACAGCTACGCACAGGACCGGCGGGTCTGGCACAAGATCCTCACCTTGCTGCCCGCGACCGTGCCCGTGCAGGTCGTCGCCTACGACCACCGCGGGCACGGGGAGTCCTCGCCCGCGGAAGACGCCACGGCCACGCTCGAGCAGCTCGCCGACGACATGGCCGAGGTCGTCGAGCGTGCCGTCCCCCGCGGGCCGGTCGTGGTGGTCGGGCACGGGATGGGCGGGCACGTCGCCATGGTGATGGCGGCACGGCACCGGCTGCTCACCGAGCAGCGGGTCGGGGCGCTGATGTTCCTGTCGACCAGTGTCGGCTGGGTCGCGGAGACCCTGCCCCGGCCACTGGGCAGGCTGGTCCAGGACCTGCACGCGATCCTCGGACCACGCCTCGTCGACGAGGTGCACCGGCGCATCGACAAGGCCACCACGATCGGGTTGCGGTGGCTGTTGCTGGGCGACGACCCCGACCCGGACGACGCGCGGCTGGTCGCCGAGATGGTGTCCCAGCACTGGCCCGACACCGTCGCCCAGTTCCGGCCCGCGCCGGACCGGGACGTGCTGGACCTGGCGCTGGAGGTGGTGGCCGCGCGGCCGATCATCGCGATGGTGGGGGAGAAGGACCGGCTCGTGCCGGTCGGGCACGCGGGCAGGCTCGCCGACACGGTGCGCGGGCACCCGGTGACGGTGCCGGGCGCGGGACACATGCTGCCCCTCGAGGCCGCCCCTGAGATCCTGCCCCGCATCGTCGCCCAGGTACGTGCGGCGCTCACCCGGTGAACCATTCCGGGTAGCGGCGCGTAACGAGCCGTCGGACACGTCGGTTGAGGCGGTCGGTCGAGACAACAGACGGAGGTAACGTGCCCGAATTCATTGGCGGTCTCCCGCTCCACCCGCTGATCGTGCACTTCGTGGTGGTGCTGCTCGTGATCGCCCCGCTCGGGGCGGTGCTGAGCGCGTTGTGGCCCGCCGTGCGCCGGCGGTTCGGGTGGCTCGCGTTCGCGGCGTCGGCGGTCGCCACGGCGCTCGTGCCCGTCGCGACCGCGAGCGGCGAGAACCTCGCGAACCGGGTCGGCACCAACCCGCTGGTGCAGGCACACGAACGGCTCGCCGACATGATGATCTGGTGGGCGCTTGGCCTGACGGTCGCGCTCGGCGCGTTGATGGTCGTGCACACCCGGGCGGAACGGAAGACGACCGCGCAGGTGGCGGTCGGCGGCGGTGGCGCTGAGGAGGCCCTGACCGGGGAGCAGCGCAAGGCGCCCGCGCTGGTCATGATCGTGCTCGCGGTGGTGACCGTCGGGGTCGCGGTCGGCACCGGCATCCACGTCTACCGCGTCGGCGACGCCGGGGCGCGCGCGGTGTGGGAGGGCGTCCAGAACCTCCCGCCGCAGAACGGCGGTTAGTGAACGGGACCGCGGGCTAGGTGCTCAGTCCCGGCAGGAGCCCGCGGGCTCGCTTGCGCTTCAGGAGTACCCGCCTGCTCCCGTCCGAGTAGAGCCGTACGTTGGACAGCTCCCAGCCTGCGAACTCGGCGTGGATGGACAGTTGCGTGGCCGCTGCACGTCGCGACAACCCTGGCGGGAGGCGCAGCGGCCGGTACTCCCAGTCCCCGTCGACCACCTCTGAACTCATATGGCAATCACCTGAATCCCATCTCCTGTGCCGGACGCGACCATCACGCGCCCGGTGCGGGGGTCCACCGCCACGGTGTTGGGCTGGGACACCGTGGGGAACCGGTACTTCTCCTTCGGTTCTTCACCGGCCACCTCGTAGCCGACGACCTGGTTCGTTTCCGTCAACGTCACCCACGCCAGGTCTCGTTCCCGGTCGTAGGCGATGGCGTAGGGCGCACCCGGCACCGGGTAGTTCTGGCGCATGAGCAGCGGGTCCAGGGAGAACGCGAGCAGTGCGCCGCCGCGCGTGTCGGTCACGAGCACCCGGCCGAACCGGTCGGTGACGGCGTTCGTGGCGCCCTTGCCGGCTCGCAGGCCCTGGGAGATCGACGCGCCCGGCACGTCGAGTTCGAACACGGCGTTGCGCAGCCGATCGAGGACGACCGCGCCCTTGCCGGTCGACAGCACCTGGTCGGCGCTCATCATGTCGCCGCTGATCATCCGCTGGACCTTGGCGTCGTCGACGACGGCGACCGCGCGCTCGTTCCGCACGGCCACGAGCGTGCGCCCGTCGAAGGCGGCGGTGCTGACCGGTTCACCGCGGAACGAGCCCGCGTCGCTGGTGGCGCCGTCGACCGTGACGCGGACCACCTTGTTTCCGCCCGCGGCGAGGAAGGTGCCGCCGTCGACGGCGAGCGACTCGGCCGCGAACGGCACCGTGGTGGGCTCACCGAGCGTGTCGGCGAGCGGGTAGAGCAGGACGGTGTCCTTGCCCGCGACGGCGAGCGTGCCGGACTCCGGCTCGTAGGCCATGGCGGTGACGTCGTCCGCGAGCGCGGTGACCGCGCCCGCGGGCTTGGTGGCCGCCGGGGGCGACTCGGCGGCCACCGCCGCCACCGGGTTGTCGGTCACCATCAACTCGTCGCCCTGTTGCCCGGAGGAACAACCCGAGCCCACCGCCGCGCACACGACCAGCAGCACGGCAACCCTGCGACGCAACATCGACCTCCGACACGACCCCGGGTCTCACCGGCGCACCCGTGTCGCGCCGACGGGACATCTGTCCAGCATCCCCTAAATGCGCACTGGACGCTAACCCCTGTCCGGGGTGTCGTGCCGGGCGGGTGAGTCAGTGGGCCTTGACAAGTCCGCTGCGCAGGTCGTAGACGGCCGTGACAATGCGGGGGCGGACCGCCGCCACGGTGTGTGACCGGCGTGTCAGCTCGTCGGCGACCCTGATCGTCTGGTTGCGGACACAGGCGGCCAGGAACGCCGTCCCGTCGGGGTTCGGCGGGGTCGCGCGGACGGTGGCCTCGATCGCGCGGGCGACGGTGTCGACCGACCCGGTCACCTCGCTCGTGCCGCCGACCAGGTCGATCGCGGCCTTGACGGCGCCGCAGCCGGAGTGCCCGAGGACGACGACCAGCGGGACGTGCAGGTGCTCGACGGCGTACTCGACGCTGCCGACGACCGCGTCGTCGAGCACCTCGCCGACCGCGCGCACGGTGAACAGGTCGCCGAGTCCCTGATCGAAGAGGATCTCGGCGGGTACGCGGGAGTCGGCGCAGCCCAGGACGCACGCGATGGGGTGCTGTGCGTCGACGAGGCTTTCGCGGTGGGCCGGGGCCTGGTGCGGGTGGCGTGGCCTGCCCGCGGCGAACCTCCTGTTGCCGGTGACGAGGCGCTGCCAGGGGTCGGAGGGGGCGCGGGGAGCGGCATGCGCGGGGAACGCCGCGTCGGCGGCGGCCCCGGCGGCGACAGCGGCACCGAGACCGAGCAGGGAGCGACGCGACAGTTTTGCATACTCCATACTGCATACGATGCCCGGTTCGCGTGAATTGTGCAACGGCCCGGTGACGGAGCGTCAGGTGAGGTGGTGCTCGGGGTAACTCAGTTCGACGTCGCTGACGTCGTCCAGCGCGGCGCGGATCGCGGCGGGCAGCGTCAGTTCCTCCGACACCAGCGAGCCGAGCAGCTGCCCGGTGTCCCGTGCGCCGACGATCGCCGAGCACACGCCGGGCCGGTCGCGGACCCACGCCAGCGCCACCGACAGGGGAGAGGTCGCGAGCCCGTCCGCCGCCGTCACCACGGCCTGCACGATCCGTGCCGCCCGCTCGTTGCGGTGGTGGTCGACGTACGGCGCGAAGTGCGCGGACGCGCCGCGCGAGTCGGCCGGTGTGGCGGCCCGGTACTTGCCGGTGAGCACGCCGCGGCCCAGCGGCGCCCACGCGAGCAGCCCGACGCCGTGGTAGTCGGCGGCCGGCCCGACCTCGCGCTCGATGCCGCGTTCGAGCAGCGAGTACTCCATCTGCGTGCTCACGATCGCGGCCGGCTTGTGCCGCTGCAGCGTCGCGGCGGTCGACAGCCGCCACCCGCTGTAGTTCGACACGCCGGCGTAGCGGACCTTGCCGCTGGTCACGGCCGCGTCGAGCGCGGACAGCGTCTCCTCGAGCGGCACCGCGGTGTCCCACGCGTGGAGCTGCCACAGGTCGACGTGGTCCACGCCCAGCCTGCGCAGCGATCCCTCCAGGGCCCACAGGAGCGCGCCCCGCGACGCGCCGCCGCCGAACGGGCCGTCGCCGCGCCGGGCCACCGCCTTCGTCGCGATCACCAGGTCCTCGCGTGGCACGAGGTCGTCGAGTAAGCCGCCCAGGATCCGCTCGGCCTCGCCGTCGGCGTAGACGTCGGCGGTGTCCACCAGCGTCCCGCCGAGGTCGGCGAAGGCCACGAGCTGGCTCGCGGCCTCGTCGGCGTCGGTGTCCTGGCCCCAGGTCATGGTGCCCAGGCCGATCCTGGACACCCGCAGCCCGCTGTGCCCGAGGTGTCGTTGCTCCACCGGGCGAAGAGTACGGGCAGGTCGGCGTACTCGCTGGCAGACTCACCGACATCACAATTGGCGGGACGCCAATTGACGGTATGGTCCGTCCATGCGACTCGGACTGAACATGGGCTACTGGGGTGCGGGCAACGACGCGAACAACCTGAAGCTCGCCCAGGAGGCCGACCGGCTCGGCTACTCCGTGGCGTGGGTCGCGGAGGCGTACGGCTCGGACGCGCCGACGGTGCTGTCCTGGGTGGCCGCGCAGACCGAACGGATGGACGTCGGCTCCGCCATCCTCCAGATCCCCGCACGTCAGCCCACGATGGCCGCCATGACCGCCGCGACGCTCGACACGCTGTCCGGCGGCCGCTTCCGGCTCGGCCTCGGCGTGTCCGGCCCGCAGGTGTCCGAGGGCTGGTACGGCGTGAAGTTCGACAAGCCGCTCGCCCGCACCCGCGAGTACGTCGCGATCGTCAAGCAGGCGCTGCGCCGCGAACGGGTCACCTTCGACGGCAGGCACTTCACGCTGCCGCTGCCCGACGGCCCCGGCAAGCCGCTCAAGCTCATCGTGGCCCCGCACCGCGCCGAGATCCCGATCTACCTCGCCTCGATCGGCCCGAAGAACCTCGAGCTGACCGGCGAGATCGCCGACGGCTGGCTCGCGATCTTCTACTCGCCAGAGTACGGGCCGGAGTCCCTCGAACTGATCCGCAAGGGCCGCGAGAAGGCGGGCAAGACCATGGACGGCTTCGACGTCGTGCCCACGTCGCCGCTCGTCGTCGGCGACGACTGGCGGACCGCCGCCGACCAGATCCGGCCCTACGCCGCGCTGTACGTGGGCGGCATGGGCAGCCGCGAGCAGAACTTCTACAACAACCTCGCGTGCCGCATGGGCTACGAGGCCGAGGCCGCCGAGATCCAGGACCTGTACCTGGCGAAGGACTACGCGGGCGCCGCCGCGAAGGTGCCGCTCGGCTTCCTCGACTCCACCGCGCTGCTCGGCCCCAAGGAGCGGATCGCCGAGAAGATGCAGGCCCTCGCCGAATCGGGGGTCACCACACTGACCGTCTCACCGGTACTGCAAGATCTTGAGCACAGCATCGCGGCCCTCCGCGTCGCGGTGGAAGCTCTGGATCTCGCGGGAGTAGGTAGTTGAGCTGGCTCGAAGCCATCGTTCTGGGTCTCATCCAGGGACTGACCGAATTCCTGCCGATCTCGTCGAGTGCACACCTACGGATCAGCGCGGCCTTCGCGGGCTGGGACGACCCGGGGGCCGCGTTCACCGCGGTGTCGCAGATCGGCACCGAGACCGCGGTCATCATCTACTTCCGCAAGAAGATCGGGCGGATCTTCGCCGCGTGGTTCCGGTCGTTGCGCAGGCCCCGGACCTGGCGCGACGACCCGGAGTCACGCATGGCGTGGCTGGTGATCATCGGCACGATCCCGATCGCGGTGCTCGGCCTGCTGTTCCAGGACTCGATCGAGCACGCGTTCCGTGACCTGCGGCTCATCGCCACCACGCTGATCGTGTTCGGCATCGCGCTCGGCGTCGCCGACCACCTCGGCCAGAAGAAGTACTCGCTCGACCACCTGACGATCCCGCACGGCCTCGCGTACGGGTTCGCGCAGGCGCTCGCGCTGATCCCCGGCGTGTCGCGGTCCGGTGGCACGGTCACCATGGGCCGCCTCCTCGGCTACCGGCGGCCGCAGGCCACGGAGTACGCGTTCCTGCTCGCGGTGCCCGCGGTGTTCTCGTCCGGGCTGTACAAGCTGACCGACATCGGCGGCGCGGACGCGCCGGCGTGGGGGCCGACGATCCTCGGCACGGTCGTGGCGTTCCTCGTCGGGTACGCGGTGATCGCGTGGCTGATGCGCTACATCTCCACGCACAGCTACCTGCCGTTCGTGATCTACCGGATCGCACTGGGCGTGCTGCTGTTCGTCCTCGTCGGGTTCGACGTGCTCGCGCCCGACGCAGGCCCGGCCCCCTGAGCGGAAAGCCCCTGGACCGGTTCCGGCTACCCTGGCGCCGTGGCCACCGTCGTACTCCTCAGGCATGCCCGCTCGACCGCCAACGGCTCCGGCGTCCTCGCCGGGCGCTCACCCGGGATCGAACTGGACGAGACCGGGCGCAAGCAGGCGGACGCGCTCGTGGCGCGCCTGGCCGACGTGCCGGTCGCGGAGATCGTCTGCTCGCCGTTGCTGCGGTGCGAGATGACGGTGGCCCCGCTGGCCGCGGCCCGGGGGCTCACGCCGGTCACCGAACCCGATCTGTCCGAAGTGGACTATGGGGAGTGGACCAACCGGGAGTTGAAGACCCTCGCCAAGGAGCAGCTGTGGTCGGTGGTGCAGCAGCACCCGTCCGCGGCCGTGTTCCCCGGCGGGGAAGGGCTTGCCCAGGTGCAGACGCGGGCGGTCGCCGCGGTCCGGGCGCACGACGCGCGCATAACCGCCGCACACGGCAGCGAGGCCGTCTGGCTGCTGTGCAGTCACGGTGACGTCCTCAAGTCGGTCCTCGCCGACGCGCTCGGCCAGCACCTCGACACCTTCCAGCGGATCGTGGTGAACCCGGCGTCGGTCTCGGTGGTGCAGTACACCGAGACCAGGCCTTTCGTGCTGCGGATGAACGACAACGGCGGCGAGCTCGCCAGCATCGTGCCGACCAAGCCGCAACCCGCCGAACCGGACGGTCCTCGTCCGGGTGACGCGGTGCCGGGCGGGGTCACCGGCGCCACATCCTGACCCGGCCGGCCACGGTCGGTGAAAAGGCGTCACGATCTGAGTCAAACCGCAGGGTGATCAGCGGCGTTTGTGCCAGTATCTGTGCACTTACGTCTCCGCTGCGGCGGCATCATAGGAGTGGCAATGACACAGCCATACGGCCAGCAGCCCGACCCCTCGGGCGGATACCCCCAGGGCGGGGTCCCGCAGGGGTACCCACAGACGCCTGGCCAGGGGCAACCGGCCCAGGGCTACCCGCAGAGCCCGCCCTACGGTCAGCCCGCGCAGGGGTATCCGCAGAGCAACCCGTACGGCCAGCCCGCGCCCTCGTACCAGTACGGCGGCAACATGCCCGCCGCGCCCGCCGAGTACAGCGCCGGGCCGATCCCGCGGCCGGGCACCGTCACGGCCGCCGCCGTCCTCGGCTACGTCCAGGCCGGCATCACGCTGATCCCGACGGTCCTCATGCTCGCCGGCGCCGCCAGTGGCGACGCGACCGGCGCGGGCAGCGAGGCCGCGATCGGCTGGCTGCTCATCATCGCGCAGGTCGCGGGCGCCGCCCTGCTGATCGCGGGCGGCGTGCAGATCATGGGTGGCAAGAGCCGCGCGCTGATGGTCGCGGGCGCCGGCCTCGAGCTGGCGATCTGCCTGTTCTGGATCATCCGCGTCGCCGCCATCGAGTCCGGCGGGGTCGACGTGATCGATGCCGGTAAGGGCGTCATCATCGGCATCGCTATCTTCTTCGCCATCATGCCGACGATCAGCCTCGTCATGTCGCTGGGCGCCAGCACGACGCAGTTCCTGCAGTCACGTCGCGGTCACTAGGGTCCGCGACCGAAGAGGGGTAATACGAAATGTCACAGCCGTACGGGCAGCCCGGCGACCCCAACCAGGGTTATGGCGCGATGCCGCCCGCGCCGCCGGAGTACTCCAGCGGGCCGATCCCGCGGCCCGGCACCGTCACCACCGCCGCCGTGCTGGCGTTCGTGCAGGCCGGTCTCACGCTGATCTGCACGATCGTGCTGATGATCGGCCTCGGTGCGATCTCCGGCGCGATCGACGACGCCGAGTCGATCGGTGGCGTCGAAGTCAACGAGGGCGCCCTCGCGGGCCTGTGGATCCTCGCCATCGTCGGCCTCGTCGGCGGCGGCCTGCTGATCTGGGGTGGCGTCAAGGCGCTGAGCGGTACCGCGGGCCAGATCCTGGTCATCGCGGCGGGTCTGCAGATCCTGCTGTGCCTCATCTGGCTGGTGGCGTTCGAGGGCGGCATCGTGTCGATCCTGCTGGCGGTCATGCCGATCATCACGCTGGTGATGGCGCTCGGCGGTCCGGCCAAGCAGTTCGAGGCGTCCCGCAGCGGTCGCGCCTGACTCCGGTTCACCACTGAGGGGCGGTTCCCGGTTTCGGGGGCCGCCCCTCAGTGGTGTTCGTGTGTCGCTCAGCGAGCCAGCAGTTCCACCTGCGCGAGCGTCACGGTCGGCGCGCCGGAGCCTTCCGTGATGTCCAGCCGGTACTGCCGGTACGTGCCGGGGTTCGCCACCGAGAACGGGCGCGTCTGGCGGCGCCACCGGAAATCCTCACCGGTGCGCTCGTCGAGCACGGTCCAGTGCGCGCCGTCGTCGGAGCCGCGCAAGGTCCACGACCGCGCGTCGTCGCCGCCGGTGCCTGACGTCAGCGTGTAGTACCGCACCAGCGCGCCCTCGCCGGGCAGCCGGTAGGCCAGCCACGGCGTGGGCGTGCGGAACGTGACCTGTGTCCGGCTGTTGTCGTCGAACAGCGGCGCGACGTTGATGCCGTCGCTGCCCTCGCCGCTGCCGTCGACCGTGCACGTGATGTCGTGCATGGTCGACGGCAGCGCGTCCGCCGGGGTCAGCGACGGCGGCAGCGCGTCCGGACCGCAACCCCACCGCGACGGGTTCGGGCCCATGCGGAAGTCCAGCACGGCACCCTCGGCGATGACCGAGTGCGGCACGTACACCGTGTCCCACGGCGTGCCGTTCACCGACAGGCTCTGCACGTAGACGTTCTCGCGGCTGTTGTCCGGCGCGTTCACCACCAGCTCGTTGCCGTTGTCCATGCGCACCACGGCACGGCGGAACAGCGGCGACCCGATCACGTACGCCGGGCTGCCGACCCGCAGCGGGTAGAGACCGAGCGCGCTGAACAGCCACCACGCGGACATCTCGCCGTTGTCCTCGTCGCCGTGGTAGCCCTGTCCGATCTCGCTGCCCGCGTAGAGCCGGGACAGGACCTCGCGGACCTTCGCCTGTGTCTGCCACGCGGCGCCCGCGTAGGTGTACATGTACGGGATGTGGTGCGACGGCTGGTTGCTGTGCCCGTACTGTCCCATGCGGACGTCCCGGGCCTCGGTCATCTCGTGGATCGTCTTCCAGTACGCGCCCCGCGCGCGGCCCGTCTCCTGCGTGGTGAAGAACTCGTCGAGCTTCGCGGCGAGCGCGGCCCGCCCGCCCATGAGGGCCGCGAGCCCCGCGCCGTCGTGGGGCACGCTGAACGCGGTGTTCCAGCCGTTGGTCTCCACGTAGTCGCCGCCCCACGAACGCGGGTCGTACTGGTTCGGCGTGTGCCGTAGCCGGCCGTTGTCCTTGCGTCCCTGGAAGAACCCGGTGCTCGGGTCGAACGAGTGCACGTAGCCCTGTGCGCGGTCGAGGAAGTACTCGTGGTTCTCGGTGTCGCCGAGAGCGTGGGCGAGTCCGGCGATCGCGAAGTCGTTGAGGCAGCCCTCGAGTGTCCACGACAGACCGAACTCGGTGCTCGCGGGCGTGTACCCGAGGAAGATCGAGCGGTCGATGCCCTTGCGGCCCACGCCCGGCCGGTCCGGGGCGACGGTCGCGTTGCGCAGCGCGGCCTCGTAGGCGGCCTGGACGTCGAAGTTCCGCACGCCCTTGAGGTAGGCGTCGGCGAACGCGACGTCGGAACTGGTGCCGGTCATCAGGTCCGCGTAGCCGGGGGAGGACCAGCGGGCGATCCAGCCGCCGTCGCGGTACTGCTGCACGAACCCGTCGATCAGCTCGCCCGCGTGGTTCGGGGTGAGGAGGACGTAGGCGGGCCACACCGTGCGGTAGGTGTCCCAGAAACCGTTGTTGACGTAGACCTTGCCCGCCTGCACGGTCTTCCCCGTGTGCGCGGGCGTGTCCCCGCGGGCCGGTGGGGCGACCGGGCTCGCGTAGGCGATCGACGGGACCTCGTCGGTGCCGGTGTTCTCGTGGCCGCGGTTGGGGTAGAGGTAGAGCCGGTACAGGTTGGAGTACAGGGTGACGAGCTGGTCCTCGGTCGCGCCGTCGACCTCCACACGGGACAGCAGCTCGTCCCACTGCTCCGCCGCGCGATCGCGCACGCTCTCGAACGTGTCGGCGTCCGCGATCTCCAGCCACAGGTTCTTCTTGGCCTGCGCCACGCTGATCAGCGACGTCGCGATCCGCATGGTGACGACCGTCGGGCCGGTGATGTCCGGTTCGAACGTCAGGTAACCGCTGACGCGCCGGGAGAACCCGCGCCAGAGCTTCCCGGTCGCGGCGATCGTGCGGTCGAACGTGGCGTAGACGAACATCCTGCCCGCGCCCTCGGACAGTCCACTTCGGACGTCCGAGTAGCCGGTGAGCGTGCCGGCCACCGGGTCGACGGTGACGGCGCCGTGCCGGGTGATGTTGTCGAAGACCAGGTTGGCGTCCTCGCCGGGGAACGTGAACCGCATCAGGGCGGCGTGGTCGGTCGGCGCGACCTCGGCGGTGATGCCGTTGGTGAACCGCACGCTGTAGTGGTGCGGGCGGGCGATCTCGTTGCCGTGCCGGAAGGTCAGCGCGCGCCTGCTCCGGCGGCTGCTCGGCCGTTTCGGCGCGGCGGAGGGCAGGACCTGGAACGTCTGCCGGTCACCCATCCACGGGCTCGGCAGGTGGCTCGCGGAGATCGCCTCGAGCGCGGGCAGGTTCCGGTCGTTGTTGTGGCGGTGGTAGCTGTACAGCCAGCCCTTGGCGCCCGCGTCGGTGACCGGGGTCCAGAACGTGAAGCCGTGCGGCACCGCCGTGGCGGGGATCGTGTTGCCGCGCGAGTAGCCCTTGGCCGAGTCGGTCCCGCGGGTGGTGAGCACGTGGTCGACCGGCCTGGGGCGCGTCGACGGGAGGGGGCGGTCGGCGATGGCGATGTCGTCGAGCCAGCCGGCGAAGTCGGCGGGGCCGTTCGGGTTGTCGTAGGTGAGCAGCGCGCGGACCGCCACCTTGCCCTCGGCGACCGGCCCGAGCCGGACCGACCGGGCGTTCCACTGGTTCGGGGTGAGTGCCTTGGACTCGCCCTGACCGTGCGCGGTGAGCGGGAACCCGAGCTGGTCGACCGCGCCGAGGTCGCTCAGGTACGTGCCGTCGGAGAAGGCCAGGTCCAGCGCCACGTACGTGCTGGGGAACCGCAGGTCCTCACCGAGCGGCTCGGGGAGGACCACGTAGGTCAGCTCGGTGTCGGGGCCGATCCGCAGGTCGAGCAGGAACAGCTTGTTGGTGACGTGTGCCGGTCCGCGCGCGCTGTGGCTGCCCTGGTAGCGCAGGGCACGCAGCCCGGTGAACCCGACGCCGGGTTTCGCGGTGGCGGGCTTGCCCGGGCCTCTTCCCTCGCGGGTGCTCATGGTGGCGCCCTCGGCTCTCGGCGCGCCGCTGCGGTCGACGTCGGTGGCATCGATCCAGGTCAGGGGCGGGTCGGTGTTCTCGAACGACGAGAAGAAGCCCGGACTGCTCAATTGCGCTCCTGATCACGAGTCGGAGGGCCGTGATCCTATTGGGTGACACAATGCCGGTATGCACCCTTCGCGCCAACTCTGGTCCGTCGTGGAGCCGCTCCACGCCGTCGTCTACTTCGCGCCCGAGGTGCGTGCCGCGGGCAAGGCGATCGGGTTGAAGGGCTTCTGGGACACCTATTTCGCGTTCCGTGCCGCGCCGCTCGGTGCGGTCGGGTCGGGGGCGGTGGTCGGCGCGTTCGCCGGGTTCGAGCCCGGGATGGTGGCCAGGTCGCTGCCGTCGGCGTGGACGCGGGCGTCCGTGGCGGACTGCCTCGCGACGCGTGCCTCGGTGTGTGCCGAGGTGTTGCGGGCGATGGGGGTGGACGCCGGGGCGTGCGCGGCCGCCGTGTCGCTGCTGTCACCGGTGGCGCTGGACCCGACCGGTCGGCCCCTGGGCGCGGCGAACGCGGAGCTGGCTTTGTCCGACGACCCGGTCGCGGCGCTGTGGCAGGTGGCGACCACGCTGCGGGAGCACCGCGGCGACGGGCACGTGGCGGCACTGGTGACCGCGGGCCTGTCCGGACTGGACGCGCTGCACCTGCAGACCGTGGCGAAGGGCCTCGATCCGGAGATCATGCGGAACGCGCGTGGCTGGTCGCCGCAGCGGTGGGCGGCGGCGCGGGAGTCGCTCGTCGAGCGGGACCTCCTCGACGCGGACGGGCTGACGATGACCGGCGCCGACGTGCTCGCGTCGGTGGAGGAGCTGACCGACGCCGCCGCGTGGCACGACGCGCTGCCGGTCGACGAGGTGGTCGCGGCGCTGACGCCGTCGGCGGCCGCCGTGTGGGAGTCCGGGGTGCTGCCCGACGGGAACCCGATCGGCGTGCCGCGTCTTCCTTGACCTCGACCATGGTCGAGCCCTTAGCGTCCGGTTCCGAAAATTGTCGGTGGGCCGTGCGAGGGTGTCGTTATGGACATGGAGACCACAGCGTGGATGTCGCTGTACAACACGATGAACGCGACGGACGACCGCCGTCCGTTCTCGATGGCGACGTTGCGCCGGATCGGGCGGTTCGCGCGGCCGCACCGAAGACTCCTGGCGTGGTTCCTCCTGCTGTCCGTCGTCACCGCGGTGCTGGCGGTCGCGACGCCTGTGCTCGCCGGGTGGGTGGTCGACGCGATCGTCGCGCGGTCGTCGCTGCGGTTCGTGGTCGTCCTCGCGGTGCTGATCGCGGTGATCGCCGTCGCGGAGGCGGGGCTGGGGCTGGTCGCCAGGTGGCTGTCGGCGCGGATCGGTGAGGGTCTGATCGTCGACCTGCGCATGGCCGTGTTCGACCACGTGCAGCGGATGCCGATCGCGTTCTTCATGCGCACCCGCACCGGTGCGCTGGTGTCCCGGCTGAACAACGACGTGGTCAGCGCGCAGAACGCGTTCAGCAACACCCTGTCCGGGGTGCTGTCGAACGTCGTGATGCTGGTGCTGACGCTGGTCGTGATGGTCGGGGTGTCGTGGCAGATCACCCTGTTCGCGCTGCTGCTGTTACCCGTGTTCGTGGTGCCCGCGCGGCGCATGGGCGCGCGGCTCGCCCGGCTGGAACGCGAGGCCGCCAACCACAACTCGGTGATGAGCACGCAGATGACCGAGCGGTTCTCCGCACCGGGCGCGACGCTGGTGAAGCTGTTCGGCCGGCCTGGCGACGAGTCGGCGGAGTTCGCGGTGCGGGCGAAGCGGGTGCGTGACATCGGGGTGCGGACCGCGATGGTGCAGACGGTGTTCGTGACCGCGCTGACGCTGTCGTCGGCGCTCGCGTTGGCGCTCGTGTACGGCGTCGGCGGGTGGTTCGCGTTCGCCGGCACGCTCGACCCGGGCGCGGTGGTGTCGCTGGCGTTCCTGCTGACCAGGTTGTACGCGCCGCTGACCGCGCTGGCGAGCGCGCGGGTGGAGGTGATGAGCGCCCTGGTGGCGTTCGAGCGGGTGTTCGAGGTGCTGGACCTGAAGCCGCTGATCGACGAGAAGCCGGACGCGGTCACCGTGCCGGACGGGCCCGTGTCGGTCGAGTTCGACCACGTGTCGTTCGCGTACCCGGCGGCGTCCGCGGTGTCGTTGGCGTCGCTGGAGGAGGTCGCGAAGCTCGACGCGCGCGGCGGGGTCGAGGTGCTGCACGACGTGTCGTTCCAGGCGTTACCCGGGCAGCTGGTGGCACTGGTGGGGTCGTCGGGCGCGGGGAAGTCGACGATCGCGTCGCTGGTGCCGCGGCTGTACGACGTGGACGCCGGTGCGGTCCGACTGTCCGGTGTGGACGTGCGGGACGTGTCGTTCGCGTCGCTGCGGGACGCGCTGGGGATGGTGACGCAGGACGGGCACCTGTTCCACGAGTCGGTGCGGTCGAACCTGTTGTTCGCCGCGCCCGGCGCGTCCGAGGCCGACCTGTGGGAGGTGCTGTCGCGGGCCAGGCTGGCGGAGCTGGTGCGGTCGCTGCCGGACGGGCTGGACACGATCGTGGGGGAGCGGGGGTATCGGCTCTCAGGTGGTGAGCGGCAACGGTTGACGATCGCGCGGTTGTTGTTGGCCCGGCCGCGGTTGGTGATCCTCGACGAGGCGACGGCGCACCTGGACTCGACGTCGGAGGCCGCGGTTCAGGAGGCCCTCGCGGAGGCTCTGGACGGGCGGACGGCGTTGGTGATCGCGCACCGGCTGTCGACCGTGCGGGCCGCGGACCTGATTCTCGTGATCGAGGACGGGCGCGTGGTGGAGCGGGGGACGCACGAGTCGTTGCTCGCCGCCGGGGGGAGGTACGAGGAGCTGTACCGGACGCAGTTCGCCTCCGTGGGAGTCTGACCGGGGGTGCGGGAGGCTGGGGGAACTGCCATGACCGGTACGTGCGTCACGGCAAGTTGGCGGGATTTTCCTGAGGTGAGCCGGGACCGTCGTCGACAAGACGGACGTTTTCCGTGGTCACGTGGAATTCCACGACCGGGTCGCGAACGGCGTCCATGATCCGGAACGCCAGCCCGGCGACGGCCGTCGCGTCCGTGCCGGTGAGGACCCGGTACATGCCGGTGGTGGTCGCCACCACCAGTTCGTGGAGTCGCACCCTGAGGTGTCCGGCGAGGCGCGCGGTGCTCACCGTGAAGCAGACGAGGGCGCACACGTTGATCAACAGCTCGACGGCCACCGGGACGACGGCCGCGACGATCGCCGCCGGGATCAGCCACCTCGCCACGGTGAGCGCGTACGTCCGCACGATCACCCTGCGGTCCGGGCGGCGGTCGGCGGTCGTCGCCAGGAGGACGGTGCGCAGCGGGAGGCGCACGTCGCCGAACCGGAGGGTGCCGTCGCTGACACGGACGTCGATGGGCTCACGGGTCATGGACATGGCGGTCTCCTTGTGCGGAGACTAGCCCCAATGCCGTTCAGTTAGGGCGTGGGTTGGGCTGTCAAGGGTCGGCTGGGGTGGTGATGTTGATGCTGATGGTGGCCTTGTAGCTGTTCCGGTC
>NZ_JBITMQ010000032.1:0-34224 GCF_044466355.1 Actinophytocola sp. NPDC049390 | reverse complement strand
ACTCACAACATCAGATGTCATCACTCACAGTGCCCATCCCGCCAGACCATCAGCCCGGCGTGTCGGGCCAGAAACACCGATCTTGGAACAGTCCCAGTCGCGCTCCGGAACACATCGAGTTGTCGGTTTCGTGCATGTGGCGGTGTCGTGCGTCTGCACGAACCCGACAACTCGGTATGGCTGAGCGCGCGACTCGCGGGCTGCCGGACAGCGCGAGTCGCGTTCCCGGACAGGGCGAGTCGTGTTCTGGGGCGCATTGAGTTGTCGGTTTCGTGCATGTGGTGGTGTTGTGCGTCTGCACGAAGGCGACAACTCGGTATGGCTGGGCGCGCGACTCGCGGGCTGCCGGACAGCGCGAGTCGCGTTCCCGGACAGGGCGAGTCGTGTTCTGGGGCGCATTGAGTTGTCGGTTTCGTGCATGTGGTGGTGTTGTGCGTCTGCACGAAGGCGACAACTCGGTATGGCTGGGCGCGCGACTCGCGGCGTCCGGGAGCGTGACTCGCTGTGTTCTGGGGCGCGACTCGCGGGGTTACAGGTTTGCTAGTTGGGGGACTAGCGGGGCGACTTCTTCTTGTACGTACTTGGCTGGGGTGTTGCCTGGGGGGAGGACGATCATGGTTTCTATGCCGAGCTTCGCGTACGCGGTCATGTCGTTGACGAAGGAGTCGGTGATCGGGCCGTTGTGGTTGGCCGTCTTCTGGATCGAGTCGTAGTCGCGGCCGACCTCGTCGCAGTGGCGGCGTAGCACGTCCAGCTTGTGGGCGACCTCCTCCGGGGACGTGGCGAAGAGGTTGCACGCGTCCGCGTACTGGGCCACCAGCCGCAGCGTCTTCTTCTCGCCGCCGCCGCCGATCAGGATCGGGGGCTTGGAGAGCGGCGCCGGGTGGCACAGGGTCTCCGCCAGCTGGTAGTGCTTGCCCTCGAACGGGCCGTCGTTGTCCTGGTCCCACATCTGGCGGCAGATCCGCAGCGTCTCCTCGAGGCGTTCGAACCGCTCCGCCCTCGGCGGGAACGGCACGCCGAGGCCGACGTGCTCACGCTCGTACCACGCGGCGCCGATGCCCAGCTCGGCCCGGCCGCCGGACAGCACGTCCAATGTGGACACGATCTTCGCGAGCAGTCCGGGGTGGCGGTAGGTGACCCCGGTGACCAGCAGCCCGAGGCGGACGGTCGAGGTGTGCGCGGCCAGGAACCCGAGCGTGGTGTACCCCTCCAGCATCGGGTCGGTGGCCGGGAGGATCTGCTCCATCTGGAAGTAGTGGTCCATCACCGACAGGTGCGTGACCCCCGCTTCCTCGACGGCGTGTGCGAGGCGGACCAGTTCCGGCGCGATGCCGGCGGCCCCGTCGGGAACGGTGAACGCGATCTGGTGCACTCCGAGCTTCACGACAGCCACGGTATGACCTGGAGCGCACTCCAGCGCAAGTCGAGCGGGCAGAGAGAATGACCGCATGAACGCCACCGCCGCCGCGTTGCTCGGTCTGCTCCACGACGGCCCGATGACGGGCTGGGACCTGATGGCCAGGGCCGCCGACCGGATCGGCAACTTCTGGACGCTCACGCAGAGCCAGGTCTACCGCGAGCTCACCAGGATGACCGAGCAGGAGCTGGTAACCGCGGGGAAGCCGGGGCCACGGGACCGCAAGCCGTACACGATCACACGGGCGGGCCGGGCCGCGTTCGCGGAGTGGGTGGCCGCGGACCCGGCGGACGACCAGGTCCGGGCGCCGTTGCTGCTGACCATCAACTTCGCCGACCACCTGCCGCCCGCCCGGCTCGCCGAGATCATCGCGACGCAGCGGTCCCGGCACGCGGAGCGGCTGGCCGAGTACCGCAGGCACGAGCAGGAGATCGACGACCCGCGCAGGCTCGCCACCCTGCGTTTCGGTATCCGGCACGAGCAGGCCGCGCTGGACTGGTTCGACGAGCTGCCCGGCCTCCTTGACATTCCACTGTGACAGGTCGAGACTGAAGACCTCCCACAGTGGAAGGTCGTGTCTCATGCACTCCCTTCTCATCGGCCTGCACGCGGGCACCGGCCTCATCGCCTTGATCGCGGGCGGAATCGCCCTGTACCGCGGCAGGTTCTTCGACGTCTACCTCGCCTCGCTTGTCGCCACCACGGTGTTCCTCGCGCTCGCGGTGGCCGTGGAGTGGACCCTGCTCGGCGCGGGCAGCCGTGTGCTGTTCACCGCGTTCACGCTGCTGGCGGGCGTGATGGTGGCCCGGGGAGTGCTGGCCCGGCGGCTGCCGCCCAGGTCGCCCGCGCACCTGGAACACCTCGGGTTCACGCTGGTCGGCCTGTTCGACGCGTTCGTGGTGATCGCCGTGCTGAACGCGGGCGCGCCGATCTGGCTGGTCGTGACCAGCGGGGTGCTGATCGCGGTCGGCGGCCACGTCGCGCTCCAGGCGACGAAGCGGGCACTCGCGGGAGAACCCGTCCCCGTCTAGGCGCGGTCGACCGGGATGTGGGCGCCGCTGATCGTGCTCGACGCGTCACTCGCCAGGAACAGGACCGTCTTCGCGATGTCGGCCGGAGAAACCCAGTTCGACCGGCTCCCGGGCATGGACTCGCGGTTCGCCGGCGTGTCGATCACACCGGGCAGGACCGCGTTCACGCGGATGCCGTCGGCGCGGTACTCGGCGTCCAGGGCGTCCACCAGCGCGAGCACCGCCGCCTTCGACGTCACGTACCCCGCGGCGCCCGGGAACGGGTTGACCGCGGCCTTCGACGACACGCACACGATCGAGCCGCCGCCCGCCTCCATCAACCTCGGGATCGCCGCCGCGCAGACGAGGTAGGTCGGACGCAGGTTCGTGTGGAACTGCGCCTCGAACTCCTCGACCGGGGTCTCGTGCACGCGGCCGCCCATCGCGAAGCCGCCCGCGAGGTGGACGACGGCACGCAGCGGCCCCTCCGCCGCGGCCACGTCCACCGCCGACGCCACCTGCGCGGGGTCCGTCAGGTCCGCCCGCACCCCCACGACACCCGACGGCGGCCGCGACCGGTACGGCACCACGACCCGCCAGCCCGCCTCCGCGAACGCGGTCGTCACGGCCGCGCCAAGACCGCCCGTACCCCCGGTGACCAGCACTGACTCGGCCATGCTCACTCCTCGACCAGCTTGTTCCGCAGCTTCTCCGCGTCCACCTTGTCGAACCCGTGCGCCGCGAGCCAGCCGAGCGGGCCGCCGTAGTCCTCGTCGAGGCGCGCCAGTAAGCGGCGCATGATCTCCGGGCGCGGGTCGTGCTCGTGGGCGGGCACGTTGTCGATGTCGCGCGCGTAGGTGGGGGAGGCGCGCAGCCGGTCGAGGATCAGCTCGATGCGCTCGCCGGTCGCCTCGTAGTCCGCCACGATCTCCTCGCGCGGCACCCCGGCCACCGACAGCGCCAGTGCGATCACCACGCCCGTCCGGTCCTTGCCCGCCGCGCAGTGCACGAGCGCCGCGCCGGGTGCGGTCGCGATCGCTCGCAGCGCCTCGACGACGCTGTCCGGCCGGTCCTCGAGGTAGCCGAAGTAGAACGCGTCCGCCACGTTCTTCGGGTCGCGCTGGAGAGCGCGTTCCCGGTTCAGCGCGAGCGCGTCCTTCGCCACGTCGGTCATCTCACCGAACTCCGGCAGCAGGGACAGGTGCCGGTGCTCCACCGAGGAAAGCGCTTTCAACGGGCCGGGGCCCTCCGACCGCACCTCCCCGGTGCTGCGGAGGTCGACGACGGTGGTGACCCCGATCTCGTCGACGAGGCGGGTCACGTCCGCCGGCGAGAGGTCCTGCAGGTTGTCCGACCGGACGAGTTGCCCGGTACGGAGGCGTTTTCCGGCCTCGGCGGGCAGCCCGCCGAGGTCGCGGACGTTCACGGCGTTCTCGAGTTCGATCCAGCGCACCCCGCCATCTCATCATTGCCGCCCTCCTCGGCCGTGTGAGAGGTTGACCACCGTGACGGTCGTGAGGACTGCTAACGAGGGCACTGCTCGCCGGGTCCTGATGATCGCGGGGTTCCTGCTGCTCGCCGCGAACCTGCGGGCCGCGCTGACGTCGGTCGGGCCGGTGCTGGAGACCATCCGCGCCGACATCGGGCTCACCGCGGGTGAGGCCGGGTTCATCGGCACGCTGCCGCTCCTCACGTTCGCCGTGGTGTCCCCGCAGATCCCCCGGCTCGCGGGGAAACTGGGCACCGACCGGTTGCTGTGGCTCGCGCTCGCCCTGCTCGCGACCGGGATCGTGCTGCGGTCGCTGCCGGTGACCGGGCTGCTGTGGGTGGGCACGGTCCTGCTCGGCGCCGCGATCGCCGCGGGCAACGTGCTGATGCCGAGCCTGATCAAAAGGGACTTCCCGGACCACGTGAGCGCGGCGACCGGCGTTTACACGGCGGTGATCGGCATCGTCGCGTCGACCGCAGCCGGGGTGGCGGTGCCGATGGCGGACGCGCTGCCCGGCGGCTGGCGCACGGCGCTCGGCGTGTGGGCCGGGTTCGTGCTGGTCGCGCTGGCCGTGTGGACGCCACGGCTGTCGCGGCGCACCCAGCGGGCGGTGCCCGAGGTGCACAAGGGCAGGACGCCGTGGCGGTCGCTGCTCGCCTGGGAGTGCGCGGTGTTCATGGCGCTGTCGGCGACCGGCTTCTACACGGTGCTGTCGTGGTATCCGTCCATCCTGGTCAGCTACGGCACGACCGCGACCGCCGCGGGGTGGCTGCTGTTCGCCTACCAGATCATCGGCGTGGTGATGAGCCTCGTCGTGCCGTTGCTGCTGGTCCGGTTGCGTGACCAGCGGGCGGTCGCGTCCACGTCGTCGCTGCTCGCGATGGTCGGCTACCTCGGTTTGCTGGTCGCGCCGGACCTCGCGGTGGTGTGGGTGCTGGTCACCGGCATCGGCGCGGGCGCCTTGTTCTTCCTGGCGCTCGCGTTCTTCAGCCTGCGGGCAGCGGACCCGCGTTCGTCCGCGGCGCTGTCCGGTATGGGACAGTCGGTCGGCTACCTCGTCGCGGCGGTCGGGCCGACGTTGTTCGGTGCGCTGCACGACGCGACCGGTGGCTGGCGGGTGCCGCTGTCGGTGCTCGTCGGCGTCGCCGCCGCGCACGCCCTGATCGGGTTGCGCGCGGGCAGGGACGCGCACGTCGAGGTGTGAGGGGAGAAGCCATGCGGCTGCTGGTGATCGGTGGTTGTGGTCTCGTCGGCTCGCTGGTGGTGCCGGTGCTGGCACGCACGCACGAGGTCCGCGTGCTGGACCTGAAGGAGCCGTCCACGCCGGTGTCCGGAGTGGACTACCACGTCGGCGAACTGCACGACGTGGACCTCGTCGCGTCGCTGTCGTCCGAAGTGGACTCGCTGGTGTTCATGGCGATGGGCCCGTTGGCTGGCTGGGGGAGCCCCGCGAACGCGCGGCAGCACTTCGACGTCGCCGTGTCCGGGCTGTACCTCGCGCTCACCGGCGCCGCGAAGGCCGGGGTCCGGCACGTGGTCTACACCAGCAGCATGTCGGTGTACCCGTACGAGGAACTGACCGGCATGATCACGTTCCCCGACGAGTCGGTGCCGCCGACCGCCACCGACTTCTACGGGCTCGCGAAGCGCCTCGGCGAGGAGGTGTGCCGCACGGCGACCGACCGGTGGGACGGCATGGACGCCGTCTGCCTGCGCCTGTGCTTCCCCGCGGCGGACGATGAATGGCCGCGTGGGGACACCCCCATGAAGCGGGCGATCAGCACCTCTGGCCGGGACGTGGCGGCCGCGATCGAGGCGGCTCTGCGGCACCGCGGCCACGGCTTCGACGCGTACGCGATCAGCGGTGACGCCACCGGGAAGACCATGAGCATCGAGAAGGCCCGCCGTGAACTCGGCTGGACCCCGCGGGACGTGACGTGATCGCGGGCCTGGTGTCGGTGACGTTCCGGCAGCTGACCCCGGCCGAGATCGTGTCGCTGTGCGCCGACGCGGGTCTGGAGGCGATCGAGTGGGGCGGCGACGTGCACGTCCCGCTCGGCGACCTCCGGACCGCGCGCGAGGTCGCGGCCCGCTGCGCCGACAACGGCCTCGCGATCGAGGCGTACGGGTCGTACTACCGTGCGGACGGCGACTTCGGCCCTGTGCTGGCGACCGCGCTGGCCCTTGGCGCGCCGCGGATCCGCGTGTGGGCGGGCTCGCGAGGGTCGGCGGAGGAACCGAACCGCGCGGGGGTCGTCGAGGACCTGCGGAGGACCGCCGAGCTGGCGAACGGCGAAGGCGTGGAGATCGCGGTCGAGTACCACGCGAACACGCTCACCGACACCCTCGACTCCGCACTGGACCTGTTCGCCGAGGTCCCCGCGTTGCGCCCGTACTGGCAGCCCCCGATCGGCTCGACGGTCGAGGACGCGCTCACCGCCGTGCCGGCCCTGGACCCGGTCGCGGTACACGTCTTCAGCTGGGCCGACGACGGCACCCGCCTCCCGCTCGCCGCACGGGAGTCGCTGTGGCAGCCCGTACTCGCCGCACTACCCCCCGACCGGCACGCACTCCTGGAGTTCGTCCGCGACGACTCACCCAACGCCTTCCAAAAAGACGCCGCAACCCTAAAAACCTGGCTACCAACCCGTTAACCCAACCCCGCGAGTCGCGCCCCCAGGCGCACCGAGTTGTCGGGTTCGTGCACATGCCACCTGCACGAAACCGACAACTCGTGGTGTCTGGGCGCGCGACTCGCGGTGTGTGTGGAGACGCGAGTCGCGCTCTCGGGCGTAATGAGTTGTCGATTTCGTGCGCATGGCACCTGCACGAAACCGACAACTCGTGGTGTTTGAGCGCGCGACTCGCGGTGTGTGTGGAGACGCGAGTCGCGCTCTCGGGCGTGTTGAGTTGTTGGTTTCGTGCGCATGGCGCCTGCACGAAATCGACGACTCGTGGTGTTTGGGCGCGTGACTCGCGGGGGCTTGTGGGGGCGGGCCAGGATGGGGGGATGACGGTTGAGGAGTTGCGGGGGGCTGGGGTGGGGCTTGTTGAGTTGTCGTTCGTGGACAACGTTGGGGTTACGCGGGTGAAGGCTGTGCCGTTGGGTCGGTTGCCCACGAGGGTGGGGGTGTCGCCTTGTTTTGAGGCGTTCGGGGCGGATGATGTGATGGTCGCGGGTCGCTATCTTGGTGGGCCCGACGGGGATCTGCGGCTTGTGCCTGACATGTCCCGGCTCGTCGCGTTGTCGGCGCAGCCCGGTTGGGGCTGGGTGCCCGCGGACAAGTACCTCCAGGACGGTACGCGGTTCGTCGCGTGTCAGCGGGCGTTCGCCGCGCGGCAGGTCGACGCGCTCGCCGCGCGCGGGCTGCGGGTGGTCGCCGCGTTCGAGCACGAGTGGATCCTCGGCAGGGCGGGTGTCGACGGGTTCGTACCCGCGTTCGACGGGCCCGCGTACGGGCAGATCCGGCTCGAACAGGTCGCGGCGTACGCGGCGGAGCTCGTCGCGGACCTGACGGCGCAGGGGCTCGCGGTGGAACAGTTCCACCCGGAGTACGCGGTGGCGCAGCTGGAACTGTCGGTGGCGCCCGCCGATCCGGTCGCCGCCGCCGACGACGCCGTGCTGACACGGCACACGATCCGGTCCCGCAGTCTCGCGCACGGCTGGCGCGCCACGTTCTCGCCGTCCGTCGACCCGGACGGTGCCGGGTCCGGCGCACACCTGCACCTGTCGGTGCACGACGCGGCCGGGTCGCTCATGGCGGGCGGCGACGGGCCGTTCGGGTTGCGTGCCGAGGGGGAGGCGTTTCTCGCCGGTGTGCTGCGTGAGTTGCCCGCGCTGGTGGCGATCGGGTGCGGGCACCCGGTGTCGTTCCTGCGGTTGCAGCCGTCGCGCTGGGCCGGGATCTGGCAGGCGTGGGGCCACGAGACGCGGGAAACCGCTCTCCGGTTGATCACCGGCTCGTCCGCGAACGCCGAGGTCAAGTGTTTCGACGCGACCGCGAACCCGTACCTGCTGATCGGTGCCGTGCTCGCGGCCGGACTCGCCGGGGTGACCGGTGAACTGAGGTTGCCACCGCCGGTCACCGGCGACCCGGCGACCGGCGACGGGGCGGTGCCGCGGCTGCCGTCGTCGGCGTCGGAGGCGGCCGCCGCGCTGGAGTCGTCGGCCGTGCTCGCGGCGGCGTTGGGACCGGAACTGCACGACGCGATCACGACCGTGCGGCGCGCGGAGGCGGAGCGCTGTTCGGGCCTCGACGCGGGGGCGCTAACCTCAGCCGTTCTCTGGCGCTGGTGAGCCGATTCCGCGGAGGTGAACATTGGGCGTCGCCGATGTCGTGCCGTTGGTCGACCAGCACTGTCACGGGGTGGCGACCGGGGAGGTGGATCCCCGGGAATGGATGTCCGAGGCCAAAAGCGCTCGGCGGCACCCGTTCCGGTCGCTGCTGGGGTTGTCCGTGCGGCGCTGGTGCGCACCCGTGCTCGGGATGCCGGCGCTCGCGCCCGCGGAGGAGTACCTGTGGCGGCGTGCGGAACTGGGCTGGCACGAGGTGTCGAAGCAACTGCTCACCGCGGCCGGGGTGCGGCACTGGTTCGTCGACACCGGTTACGTGCCGGGCCCGGTGACCTCACCGTCCGGGCTGGCGGAGCTGGGCGGCGGCACCGGGCACGAGGTGGTGCGGATCGAGGCCGTCGCCGAGGCCGTGCAGAAGACCGCGACCTCGCCGGAAGGGTTGCTGGACAAGATCAAGGCCGCGCTGTACGTCGCGCCGGCGATCGCGTTCAAGTCGATCGTGGCGTACCGGTGGGGGTTGGCGTTGCCCGCCGTGCAGCCCGCGCGTGCGGAGGCGGTGCGGGCCGCCACGTCGTGGTTGCGTGCCAAGGACTCCCCACTCACCGATCCCGTGTTGCTCGCATGGGTGGTGCACGAGGCGGCTCGTGTCGGCGCCGATCGGGGGCTGCCGCTGCAGATCCACACCGGGTTCGGCGACCCCGATCTGCGGTTGTCGTCGTCGGATCCGGATCTGTTGACGGACTTCCTGCGTGGCGCGCCGTGCCAGGTGGTGTTGCTGCACTGCTATCCGTTCCACCGCAACGCCGCCTACCTGGCGCACGTGTTCGACCACGTGCACGTCGACCTCGGGTTGACCATTCCCTTCGTGGGGGTCCGGTCGGCCGCCGTGCTCGCCGAAGTGCTGGAGCTGGCGCCGTTCGACTCGGTTCTGTACTCGTCGGACGGGAACGTGTTGCCGGAGTTGCACTATCTGGGGGCGGTGCTGTGGCGGCGGGCGGTGAACGCGCTGACGGACGCGTGGCTCGCCGAGGACGCGCTGACCACCGCGGACGCGGAGCGTCTGGCACTCGGCATCCTCGGCGGCAACGCGATGCGCCTGCACCGGGTCACGCCGTGATCAGCTCGCCTTCGTCGACGGGACCGGGACCGTCGCGAACGCGACCGCGCGGCTGATCGTGTCCTGGTCGCGGAGCAGGCGCCAGTGGCCCAGATCCTTGACGGTCACCAGCTCCGACTCCGGCCACACCTTGGCGACGGCGACGCTGTCGGCGTAACGGGTCTCGCTGTCGGCCGGGTCGTGGACGGTCAGCAGCGGCGGCGCGGCGATACGGGTGACCTGCGTCGGCATGTCGAAGTCGTCCCACGGGGTGCCGACCCGGGCGACGACGCGGTCCATCATGCGGGTGCGGATGCGTTCGCCGAAGCCGAGCGTCGCCGCGAAGACCGCGGTGTACGGCGTCGGCTGCGTCATCGGCGCGAGGAACACCAGCCGGGACGGGCGCACGCCGTCGCGCAGCGCGTAGAACACGGACGCGCAGCCGAGCGAGTGCGCGATCACCGCGTGCGGCTGTCCGTGTTCGGCCACCACCGCGGTGAACGCGCTCGCCATCTCCGGGATCGTGAAGTGGCGCGGGCTCATGAAGCCGGGGTCCGACGCGCCGTGCGACAGCGCGTCGAACGTGACGACCCGGTGCCCGGCCGCCAGCAGCGGCGCCACGAACGGGTGCAGCTGTGCGGAGACGCCGCCCCTGCCGTGGACCAGGTACACCACCGGCCCGCTGCCCCACACCGTGCCGACGACCGTCCGGTCCTTCACCTTGACGGTGAACCGTTCGCCGCGGGGGAGCACGCCCGGCCTGCTCTTGCCGCGGTACGGCGGCACCGAGAGCCACAGCCGTTCGGCCCAGCGGGCGCCGAGGTCGGGGGCGACGCGTTCCAGTGTGCCGAACGCGGCCCGGATCGCAGCCATTTTAATACGAACGATCGTGCTTTTTTGAACCGACACGTCTGCGACCTTTCAGGAGGGGAGAAGTCAGGCCCTTGCCCGGTCCAGGAGGGCCTCGAACGCGGTGCGGGCCCGGGACTGCGCGTTCGGGTCGCCCAGCAACCTGCCGGACATGTGGCACGACAGCATCACGCCGTCGACCTCGAACGCGAACTGCTCCGGGTCGGCGTCGGCCCGGAAATGGCCCTCGGACAGGCCGGTGCGGAAGACCTCCGCGAGCGAGTCCAGCCAGTCCTGCTGGTAGCGGACCAGGTGGTCACGCACCGGACCGGGCTGGTCGTCCAGCTCGGAGGACGCGGCGACGAACAGGCAGCCGCCCGGCTGGTCGTCCCAGGCCAGCCAGTTCTCGAACAACGCACGCACACGCGGCTCACCGCGCGGCTCGGTCAGCGCGGGCGCCACCACCTCGGCCACGAACCGCGCCCGCGTGTGTTCCAGTATCGAGACCTGCAGCGACTCCTTCGACCGGAAGTGCGCGTACAGCCCCGACTTCGACAGCGACGCGCTCGTGGCGAGCGTGCCGATGGTGATGCCGCCCAGCCCGACGGACCGGGCCAGGCGGCTCGCCGTGTCCAGGATCGCCTCGCGGGTGGCCTCACCCTTGCTCATGGACGCGACAATAGCACGATCGGTCGGTCAGTCGCCCCAGACTTCGGCGGCGGTCTCCACAATGAGCGCCAGCTTCGCCACCTGCTCGTCGTAGGTCAGCGCGTTGCCCTCGACCGTGGACGAGAACCCGCACTGCGGCGACAGGCACAGCTGGTCGAGCGGCACGTACTTCGCGGCCTCGTCGATCCGCCGCTTGAGCGAGTCCTTCGACTCCAGCTCGCCGCGCTTCGTGGTGACCAGGCCCAGCACGACGTTCTTGCCCGGCGGCACGAACCGCAGCGGCGCGAAGCTGCCGGACCGCTCGTCGTCGTACTCCAGGAAGAACCCGTCCACGGCCAGCTCGGTGAACAGGGCCTCGGCCACGAAGTCGTAGCCGCCCGACGCCGCCCACGACGACCGGAAGTTGCCCCGGCACATGTGCGTGGTGACCCGCAGGTCGGACGGCCGGTCGGCGATGGCCGCGTTGATCTGCCGGATGTACCGCAGGTGCTGGTGCTCGGCGTCGTCGCCGCGGGCGTTCAGCTCGGCCCGCTGCGCCGGGTCGTTGAGGTAGGCCAGCGAGGTGTCGTCGAGCTGCAGGTACCGGCAGCCCAGCTCGTAGACGCCTGCCACCTGCTCTTTGTAGGCGGCGGAGAGGTCGGTCCAGAACTGCTCCTCGTCCGGGTACACCTTCGGGTCCAGCGCCGCGGGGCCGCCGCGGTAGTGGACCATGCTGGGGGAGGGGATCGTGAGCTTCGGCGTCACCGCGCCGCCCGCGACGTCGGCGAGGAACCGGAAGTCGTCGGCGAAGATCGTCTCCCGCAGGCGGACCGGGCCGTCGACGTGCAGCGCGGCGGTGGTGAACTCGATGACGCCGTCCGGGTTCTCGAACCGCACCTTGATCGCGTCGTCCGGCGCCGACGAGATGCCGCCGAGCCGGTAGATGAAGTCCATGTGCCACGACGTGCGGCGGAACTCGCCGTCGGTGGCCGAGTTCAGGCCGACCTCGGCCTGCGTGGCGACCACCTGGCGGATCGCCTCGTCCTCCACCGTGCGCAGTTCCTCGGCGGAGATCCGCCCGTTCGCCTTGTCGTCGCGGGCCGTCAGCAGCGCGGCCGGGCGCAGCAGGCTGCCGACGTGGTCGGCCCGGAACGGTGGCAGCTTGGCCATGAAGTTCCTCCTCAGAACGGGTAGGCGGGGATCTGCCCGCGGACGGTGATCCACCGCGACTCGGTGAACGCGTCCAGGTTCGCGAGACCGCCGAACCGGGCGCCGGTGCCCGACGCGGCGACGCCACCGAACGGCGCGACCGCCTCGTCGTTCACGGTCTGGTCGTTGACGTGCACGATCCCGGTGGGGATTCGCTCGGCGAGCGCGAGCCCGCGCATGGCGTCGCCGGTGAGGATCGACAGCGACAGTCCGTACTCGCTGTCCGTGGCCAGCGCCACGGCCTCGTCCTCGCTGCCAAACCGCACGACCGGCGCGACCGGGCCGAACACCTCGTTGGCGTACGCGGGCATGCCGGTGCCCACCCGGTCGAGCACGGTCGGGCGGTAGAACAGGCCGTCGTGCGTGCCGCCGGACGCGAGCCGCGCCCCCGCGTCCACAGTGGACGTGACGAGGTCGTGGACCTTGCCGAGCTGGCCCTCGTCGATCAGCGGCCCGAGCGCGACCTTCTCGGTCGCGGGGTTGCCGACGGGCAACGCGGTCGCGTGCGCGGCCAATGCCTCCACATAGGACTCGGCGACCCGCTCGTGCACCAGGTGGCGGCCGGTGGTCATGCAGATCTGGCCCTGGTGCAGGAACGAACCCCACGACCCGGCCGACACCGCGCGTTCGACGTCCGCGTCGTCCAGCACGACCAGCGCCGAGTTGCCACCCAGCTCCAGGTGCGCCCGCTTGAGGTGCTTCGCCGCCAGCTCACCGACCTTGCGGCCGACCGCGGTGGAACCGGTGAACGAGATGACCCGCACGTGCGGGTTCGCCACCAGCGCCGTCCCCGCGTCCGGGCCGCCCGGCAGCACGTGCAGCACGCCGTCCGGTAGCCCGGCCTCCGCGAACACGCGCGCGATCGCGAACCCGCCGCTGACCGGCGTGCGGATGTCCGGCTTGAGCACCACCGCGTTGCCCAGCGCCAACGCGGGCGCGACCGAGCGGATCGACAGGATCAGCGGCACGTTGAACGGCGAGATCACGCCGACCACCCCGACCGGCACACGCCGCAGCATCGACAGCCGGGGCTCGGCGGTCGGCAGCAGCTGGCCCGGCGGCTGGGACGCGAGCGCCGCGGCCTCGTAGCACTCCTGCGCGGCCACGCCGACGGCGAACGCGGCCATGTCCGGCACGGCACCGGTCTCGCGGACCACCCAGTCCCGCAGCTCGGCGAAGCTCGCCTCGATCGCCGCGCCCGCCTTGCGCAGCACCGCCGCGCGATCGGAGAACGTCGCGGCCGCCCACTCCTGCCGCGCCGCCGCGGCCCCCGCGCACGCGGCGTCCACATCGGACGCGTCAGCGACACCCGTGCGGCCGAGTTCCGCGCCGGTCGCCGGTTCGACGATCGCGGTGTCGCCGCCGTGCGCGGCCACCCACCCGCCGCTGAAGATCGTTCCGGACTCGAACAGCGCTGTCATGTCCGCTCCTGCTTGGCTTTCTGGATCTGGGCGTACACCTGACCGCGCAGCTCGGTGAACCGCGGGTCGCTGCGCGTGCCGAGCTGGTCGCGCTCGGCGGGCAGGTCGATCGCGAGGTCCTCGGCGACCGTGGTCGGCGAGGACGACAGCATCACGACGCGCTGTCCGAGGTAGACCGACTCGTCGATGTCGTGCGTCACGAACAGCAGCGTCACGCCGAGCCGCTGCCACACCGACCGGATCAGGTCCTCGAGGTCGGCGCGGGTCTGCGCGTCGACGGCCGCGAACGGCTCGTCCATCAGCAGAACCCGTGGCTGGTAGGCGATCGCGCGGGCGATGGCGACCCGCTGCTGCATGCCACCGGACAGCTGCCACGGGTACGCGGCGTGCACGTCGGCCAGCCCCACCGCGTCGAGCGCCTCGGTCACCAGCTCACGCCGTTTGACCTTGTCCAGGCCCGCGGCCCGCAGCGGCAGCTCCACGTTGTCCCGCACGCGCAGCCACGGGAACAGGCTGCGGCCGTACTCCTGGAACACCACGGCGAGCCCGTCCGGCGGGCCGTCGACCCGCTTGCCCTCCACGACGATCTCACCCGAGGTCGGTGGCAGCAGCCCGGCGACGCAGCGCAGCAGCGTCGTCTTGCCACAGCCGGACGGGCCGACCACGCACACGAACTCGCCGTCCGCCACCTCGAGCGACACGTCGGCGATCGCCTCGACCCGGCGCCCCTTGGCGTCGTAGGTCTTCGACAGGCCCCTGACGGTGAGCATCAACGCTCCTTCTGTACGGCCCGGATGCCGTGGTACCAGCCGAGCACCCGCCGCTCGACGAGCCGGAACGCCCATGCGAGCAACACACCCAGCAGGCCGAGCAGGAGCACGCCGCTCCACATCTGCGGGATCCGGAAGCCGTCCTTGAACTGGATGACCGTGAACCCGATGCCGCTCGACGCGGCGAACATCTCGCTGATGACCATCAGGATGATGCCGATGGAGAGCGCCTGCCGGGCACCGGCGACGATCTGCGGGCTCGCGGACCGGACCGTCAGGTGCAGAAGCCGCAGACGGCCGCGGATCTTGTAGCTGCGGCACGTGTCGGTGAGCACCTCGTCGACCGCACGCACGCCCTCGACGGTGTTCAGCAGGATCGGCCACAGGCAGCCGGAGATGATCACCAGCACCTTCATCAGGTCGCCGATACCCGCCATCAGCATCAGGATGGGTACGAGCACCGGCGGCGGCACCGCACGCAGGAACTCCAGCAGCGGCTCCACGACCGCGCGCAGTGTGCGGTTCGCGCCGATGAGCATCCCGAGGCCGATGCCCAGCACGAGCGCGGCCGCGTACCCGATGCCGAGGCGCGCGAGGCTCGGCAGGACGTCGTCGACCATGCGCGGCCCGAACCACGTCTCCGGGAACACACCGACGATCCGTGCCAGCGGCGGGAAGTAGAACTCGGTGCTGCCCGCGCTCGTGAACCACCAGACGGCGACGAGCACGACCGGCAGTGTCACGGCGAGCAGGATTCGCCTGATCATGCGGGCACCTGCACTTCCAGCCGCACCGACGGGTGCCATGCCAGCGCCCTGCGTTCCGCCGCCCTGGTCAGCACGTTCGCGGCGACCCCGAACAGCCCGGTCACCACGATCAGCGCGTACATCACCGGCACCGCGCCCGACGAGCGGGCGTTCGCGATCTCCTGCCCGAGCCCGGGCGAGCCGATGACCAGCTCACCGGTGATGGTCAGGATCAACGCGACGGTCGCGGCGAGCCGGATGCCGGTCACGGCGTAGGGGAGCGCGGTCGGCCAGACCAGCCAGCGGATCCGCGCCCACCGGTTCAGGTGGTAGGACCGCGCCGTGTCGGCGGCGACCGGGTCGATGTCGGCGACCCCGGCGAGCGTCTGGATCAGCACCTGCCAGAACGCCGCGTACACCACGAGGATCACGGTCGCCTCGATCGTCGACCCGTACAGCACGACGACCAGCGGGATCAGCGCGACCGACGGGATCGGCCGCAGGAACTCGATGGTCGACGCGGTCAGCGCACGCAGCACCGGCACCGACCCGATGAGCACGCCGATCGCGACGCCCAGCGCGATCGCGATCACCAGGCCGACCAGCCAGGTGAGCAGCGTGTCGCCCACCGCGGACCAGAACTCCCCGCGCCGCACCTGTTCGGCCAGTGTGGCGAGGATGTCGCTGGTGGGTGGCGCGTACCGGGCGGGCACCAGCCCGATCCGGGGCGCGATCTCCAGCAGGACACCGAAACCGACCAGCCCGGCGAGGCCGAGGAGCACCTTCACGGGAGCAGCGCGTTCAGGTCGGGGGCCTTGTCGATGAGGCCGTCCTCGACGGCGAGGTCGGCCATGGTCTGGAGCGAGTCCCGGTTGACGTCGGCGGGCCACTTCGGCAGCGTGACCTTCTCGATCACCTCGGGTGCGATCTTGGTGTACGTGCCGATGATCTGCCGCGCCTCGTCCGGGTGACTGTCCGCGTAGGACAGTGACTCCTGCATGGCCTCGGTGAACCGTGCGACCAGGTCGGGGTTCTCGGCCTGCAGCTGCTGCGAGGTGAAGTACGCGGCGACGGTCAGGTCGTCGGCCGCGTCGACGTAGCTGGAGGCGATCTTGCGCCCGCCCTCGGCGAGCACCGCCTGCTGGAACGGCTCGACCACGAACACCGCGTCGACCTGCCCGCTCGCGAGCGCGGCCGGCTGCTCGGGGAAGGGCAGGGCCACGAACTTGACCTTCGACGGGTCGCCGCCGTCCTTGCGCACCGACGCGCGGACGGACGTGTCGACGATGTTCTGCAGCGTGTTCGCCGCGACCGTCCTGCCTTCCAGGTCCTTCGGGGACGTGATGGGGCTGTCGCCCTTCACCATGAGCCCGGCGAAGTCCTCGCCGTCGACGCCGGTGGAGTTGTTGCCGTTGCTGACGACCTTGACCGGCAGCCCCTCGGACTGCGCGAGCAGCAGCGAGATGACGTTGCTGAACCCGAACTGGTACTGCTCGCTGACGACCGCGGGCACGATCGCCGCGCCGCCCTCCGCCTGCTTCAGCTCCAGGTCGATGTTCCGCTTGTCGAAGAAGCCCTTCTCCAGGCCCAGGTAGATCGGGGCCACGTCGAGGATCGGGATGACGCCGACCGTGACCTTGTCCGGCTGGCCCGCGGCGGGGCCTTCTTCCGAGCCGCAGGCGGTGGCGAACAGGGAGGTCGCGAGCAGGAACGCAGCGAGGTGACGTCGCATGGGCGAAACTCCGTTGTTCGTAGACCGCACGCTCGTTCTCCAGGAGAACCTAGAGCGCCGGTCATTGTGCGGTCAACAGTTGCCCCGCGTACTATCGTGCGACTGGAGAACTGTCGTTCGCAATGCGTACTTCGAAGGTGGACTCGTGGCCGGTCGGGGTGCTGACTTCGTGCAGTCACTGGAACGCGGGCTCGCGGTGATCCGCGCGTTCGACCAGTCGCACCCGGAGCTGACGCTGTCGGAGGTGGCCGCCCGCACCGGTGTCACCCGGGCCGTCGCGCGGCGGTTCCTGCTCACGCTGGCCGCGCTGGGTTACGTGCGCAGCGACGGGAGGTTCTTCTCGTTGACCGCGCGGGTGCTGGAGCTGGGGTACGCCTACCTGTCGTCGCTGTCGCTGCCGGAGGTCGCGGAGTCACACCTCGAGGGCCTCGTGGCGGAGGTGAGCGAGTCGTCGTCGGTGTCGGTGCTGGACGGCCACGACGTCGTGTACGTGGCCCGCGTGCCGGTGTCCCGGATCATGACGGTGTCGATCAGCGTGGGCACCCGGTTTCCGGCCTACGCCACGTCGATGGGCCGGGTGCTGCTCGCGGGGCTGCCCGCCGACGAGCTGGAGTCCTACCTGGCGGCGGTCACCCTGGCGCCGTTGACCGCGCGGACGCTGACGTCGGTGGACGGCTTGCGCACGGAGGTCGCGAAGGTGCGGGCGCAGGGGTGGGCGCTGGTCAACCAGGAGCTGGAGGAGGGCCTGCGGGCGTTGGCCGCTCCCGTGCGGGACCGGTCGGGCAAGGTCGTGGCGGCGGTGAACGTGTCCGCGCACGCCAGCCGCACGTCACTGGAAGCCATGCGCCGCGACCTGCTGCCCCCACTGCTGAAGACGGCGGCCCGGATCGAGGCCGACATCCCGGGCTCCCGTCGCCCACGCTGACACGGCTTCAACGCCCTGGAAGACGCTTTCACGGCAGCGCCGTCAGTTCGCCTTGCCGACCGTCCACTCCGCGGTGTGGGGGAGCAGCCCGGGGACGTCCTCGGTGAGGCGGGCGAAGTCGACGACCTGGCCGATCAGACCGGCCGGGTCGTTCTCGATGGCCTCCCACGCCCGCGCGCGTTCCGCCTCGCTCGCGAAGCGGCCGTGGTCGAACGCGCGGCGGGCCGCCGCGCGCAGTGCGTCCAGGTCGTGGACGACAACCGAGATCTCGGCTGCGATGTGGAACCGCCGGTCCCGCTGGCTCGCCATGGCCAGCACCTGGGAACGGCTCAACTCGTGGGTCATGCACTCCATGGTGCGCCCGACAACAGCGCTCTAACCAGGCGAAACAGGGCTTTCCGGGTAAAGACCCGGGTCTCCCTTAGGGGCGATGTCGAGCGCACGCAGCCGCGACAGCAGCGCCGCCATGGCGCGGGGCTCGTCCGCGTGGAACGCCGACTCGCGCAGCCGGTGCAGGTGCCAGCCGCACCGGGCAAGGTCGCGCTGCGCCGCCAGGTCGCGCTCGTACGCGTGCGCGCCCCGCCACGTGTCGCCCTCGCACAGCACCGCCAGGCGGGACTGCGCGCCGACGACCACGAGGTCCAGCCGCAGCCGCTCCACCGAGTACGACGGGACCACCCCGTAACCCAGCGTGACCAGGCGGTTCGCGACCCGCTGCGCGAAGAGCGAGTCGAACGGCTCCACCCGCACGTCCTCGGGCACGGGCGCGGTCAGCGTGCCCTCACCGTCCTGCGCGGCCAGCACGCCGTAGCAGTGGTCCAGCAGCTGGAACCGCATGTCCTCCGGGTTCCCCAGCGCCGAGAGCGGCACCGAGTGGAACACCCACATCTGGTCCCGTGCCCGCGACGCCGCCACGTTGTACCGCTGCACGTACATCTCACGCGTCAGCGGCATCAGCCGGTCCGCCGCGCCGGCGACCATCGACAGGAACATCACGTCCCGCTCGGCGCCCTGGAAGTCGGCGGAGTCGCCGCACTGCAGCTTGCGCGCCGCCCAGTCCTCCGGCGCGACCCGTTCCAGCAGCCTGCGTTCGACGGCCTTCGCCTGCGCCGCGCCGAGCAGGGAGATCACGCCGAACGTCTTGCCGTCGTACCTCGGGTCGGCTAGGCACTTCTCCAGCTGCTCCACGACGGCCTCGACCTCGGCGGCGTTGACCTTGTTCGTGGTGCCGTCGGTGGTGCCGCCCACGTTGACCGCGCGGATCGGCGGCAGGCGGTCTGCGCCGTACTGGCGCACCGGCACGAGCCTGATGCCGTCCGGTTCGTAGGCGACCCGGTTCGAGAACCCGATGATCTCGGGCACGCACCGCCGGTGCTCGGTGAGCGTGAGCAGCCCGCGGTAGCGCATCTTCGCCTCGTCGAACAGGCTGCGCTGCGGGTCCTGCCACGCCGAGCGGTACGGGTCGTCCGCGAGGTACTGGGCCGCGAGGTCGCGCAGCTGCTGCTGGTCGACGCCCACGGCCGTCGGCGACACCTGCTTGTCGTCGCCGATGACGACCATGCGTGGCGCGAGGTACTGCAGGAACGTCGCCTCCAGCCCGGCCTGCGACGCCTCGTCGACGATCACCACGTCGAACATGTCGCGGCTGATCTGCAGCTGCTCCGCGATCCGGTACACCGGCATGATCCACACCGGCACGGCCGACCGGCAGCGGTCCATCGCGGCCCGCACCTCGGCACGGCGCTGCGCCGCGTACTTGCCCGTGCCCTTGCCGAGCCTGCGCACCAGGTACGCGTAGTGCTCCAGGTTCGCCCGCGCCTGCCCGGTCAACCGGTCCGGCGACACCGCGTGCCGCCACGCCCTGGTCGCGGCGAGCGTCTCGACCTCGCGGCGGATCCGTTCCTCGGTCAGCGCGATCTCCGCCTGGACGGCGTTCACATCCACCGCGCCCCGCGCCGCCACCCACGCACCGGCCGCGGCCCACGCCCACGCGGCGTCGAACGTCGCGAGCTTCTCGCCCCACGCCGCCGGGTTCGCCACGACCGCGGCACGCAGCCGAGGCGGCACCCGTTCGGCCAGCTCGTCGCGGCGTGCCAGCTGCGACCGGACGGTGGTCAGCCGGGCGAGGCGCTGGTGGGCCACGGCGTACCCGCCCGGGTCGCGGGCACGGACGGCGGTCAGCAGCGCGGCGACGCACGGTGCCGCGTCCGCGCGGTCGGCGACCGTGGCCACCGCGGATTCCAGGCGCCGCAACGGAAGCACGGCGCGGGCGTGCTCGTCGGCGGCCGCCGCCACGTCGACGAGGCTCGCGTAGCGGCGGACCGCGGCCACGTCCGTCCAATCCGGACGGGGCAGCCCGGCCTGGGTGAACCGGTGCTGCTCCCGTTCGAGCTCGTCCCCCAGCCGCAGCACGCGGTGCAGCTGGTCCAGTTCCGTGCCGTGCCACTGGAGGCGTTCGTGCAGCGGGTCGTCCGGCAGGAGCGACGACTCGCCGGGCAGGGCACGGTCGAGCGCGGCGAGCACGCGGCTCGCCTCCTCCCACGCGAGGAACGCGTCGACCTGCGCGGCCGACGTCGGCGCCACCCCGTCCACCAGCACCTGGTCGAACAACGGCTGCGCCTGCTTCACCGCCTTCGGGGTGAGGGCGCCGATCTTCGGCACCCCGCCGGGACCGGTCTTCAGCGCGCCGCCCGCGAGGTGGGCGTGCAGCTGTTTCGCGAGCGGCACCAGGGGAGCGGGGTTGGCGGACACCTCCACGGTGGTGAGCGGGCCGAGCCGGGCGACGAGCGTCTCCGCCTGCCCGATCAGCGTGCCCATCTGCCGCGCCCGGCCCTGCCAGAGTCGGCCGCGGCCGACCAGCACGTCGGCGAGCGCGTCGCCCAGCCACGGTTCGCGGCGGCGCGAAAGGTCGTCCGCCTCGTCGGCCAGCTCGGACAGCCGCCTGCGCAGCTGGACCCGGGCCGCCGGGTCGACGGCCCGCACCGCCTCGAACGCGGGGTGCGCCGTCAGCTCGGAGCGCTCCGCGGCCGCGGTGGCGCGTTCGGCGGCGACGAACTCGGAGAACACCTGCGGCGCGGGTGCCGTGCCGAGCGCGACGAGCCGTTGCCCCGCCTCGGGTTCGTCGGCGATCAGGTCGGCGTCGGTGAGCCGTGTGTGCCACTCGACGACCTGTTCGCCGGTGAGCGGTGGCGTGCTGTCCGCCCGCACGTCCACGTGGTCGCGCAGCCAGCCGAACCGCGGCTCCTGGCGTCGCAGCCCGCGCGCGATCGCGGCGAGCGTGCCGCGGTAGCCCGCGTGCTCGTGTTCGCGCACCTCGTCACGACGTGCCTCGACGAGCTGCTCGTGCAGCTCGGCGCGGCGCAGCCCCAGGCGTTCGGCGTTCGCGAGGCAGCGGCGGACCGTGTCGGCGGCCGCGTCGTCGTCGTGGTCGGTGGCGGCGGCCGCGATCCGCTCGACCGCGACCTTCAGGTCCGACATGTCCTCCCGCGACGACCCGACCACCGAGACCGCCAGCGGCGTGATCTCGGTCGGCAGCTTGTCGCGGACCTCGCGCAGCGCCCGGTCGGTGTGCGCGGTGACGAGAACCCGCTTGCCCTGCGCCAGCAGGTGCGACAACAAGGCGGCGGCGGTGTGGGTCTTGCCGGTGCCCGGCGGGCCCTGCACGAGCGTCTGCGCCTGCGCGTCGACCTGGCGGACGATGCGGAGCTGGGTGTCGTTGACCGGCAGGGGAAGGAAGGTGTCACCGTCCACTTCGACCAGTGCGCCGTCGGGTGCGTCCCCCTGGTACCGGGGCCGGTGGTCGGGGTCCACGAGCGGCGCCAGGCCGTCCGGGACGACGCCGTCCTCGCGGAGCCGCGCGACGATCGTGGAGAAGATCTCGACGAGCCCCTGCTGCGACCGGCGCCGCAGGATCACGGCGGGCGCGTACGCGGCGACCGCGTTCTGCCTCGGCACGGGCGGGGCGTCGTCGTCGCGGTACTCGCCGTCCGGGTCGAGCGCGTGCACGACCCGCCGCACGAGCGCCGCGCTTTCCTTGCGGTGCAACGGATGCGTCTCGAGGTCGCGGGCGAGCGCGCGGATGTCGGCGACGTGCCCCGGGTTCGGCACGAGACCGGGGTCGAGCATGTCCAGCTCGATGTCCGCGGCCGCGACCGACTCGACGCGGTGCACGGTGAGTTTCCCCGAGTCGTCGTCGAAGCGGATGCCGACCGGCGCGGTCAGCAGGTGCCTGCGCGCGCCCGGCCCGGCCCACGCGAGGCAGCCCACCCCGAGGACCAGTTCCAGCTCCTCCGGGTTGCCGGTGGCGGCGACGTAGGCCGCGAAGAGCCTGCCGTAGCAGGCGCGAACGGGCCGGTCGGCACGTTCCCGCGCGGCCCAGGTCTGCCAGTCGACCAGCCACGAGACGTAGCGTTCCGTCAGTTCCGGTGCTGCCTCGTCGGTCAGCTCGGGGGTGACCGCGGGCTCACGCCAGTCCGCGGTGAGCCAGTCGGCGAGCTCGCCCGGCTCGGGCGGTTCGTGGCGGGCGACCCGTTCGACCGTGAGGATGTCGCCGTCCGGGTCGGGGTCGCCGCGGTGCGCGGAGCTGACCGCCGGGTGGTCGGGCAGGTCGTCGAGCCACACGACCGAGCGGTACCCGTCGACCGTGCGCGGCGGCTGGTCACGGAGTTGCTGCGTGCGCCCGAGGAACTCGAACAGGCGAACAGCGCGTCCGGTCAACGGATCCGCGCTCGCCTCGCTCACACGGACCAACGGTACCGGAAGATCCAGGTCAGGCCTCTTCCATTACCAGTTCACGGTTCCGGTGCCCGGCTGTGGGGGGGCGACGTGTTCGACGTGGCCGTTCTCGACCCGGTACGACGCGGCGGTGGGGCCGATCCGGCGGTGCGGCTCCTCAAGTTCGCATCGAGCGCGTACTCTGGGTGGTCGGCGGTAACTGTCGTTTTCAGGGTAGGAGGGGCGGATGCCCGCGGTAGACCCTCGGGGCGAGGAGTCTCCCAGGTTCGGCAGCGGGGAGCAGTCCGGCGCGCCCACCGCGCGGCGGATCGTGCTGGGCGCGCAGCTTCGCCGTCTCCGGGAGGCCGCCGACATCAGCCGTGCCGACGCCGGCTACGCCATTCGCGGCTCCGACTCGAAGATCAGTCGGATGGAGCTCGGGCGCGTCGGCTTCAAGGAGCGCGACGTCGCGGATCTGTTGAGCATGTACGGCGTCGTCGACGAGGACGAGCGGCGCGTCTTCCTCGACATGGTGCGCAAGTCCAACGAACGCGGCTGGTGGCACCGTTACTCCGGCACCATGCCGAACTGGTTCCAGGACTTCGTCGGGCTCGAGGAGTCAGCGTCGCTCATCCAGAGCTACGAGCTGCAGTTCGTGCCCGGCCTGATGCAGACCGAGGACTACATCCGCGCCGTCGTCGCGCACGGCAGGCCGGAGCTGCTCGACCACGAGGGCGAACGCCGTGTCGCGTTGCGCATGCAGCGGCAGAAGGTCCTGACCAGGCAGGGTGCGCCGCGCGTGTGGGCGGTCGTCGACGAGTCGGTGCTCCACCGCCCGATCGGCGGGCCGCGTGTCCTGCGTCAGCAGATCGAGCACCTGTTGGAGCTGACCCGCCAGCCGAACGTGACGTTGCAGATCCTGCCGTACAACATGAGCGGCTACGCGGCGGAGGGCGCGTTCTCGCTGCTGCGGTTCGCCGAGCCGACGCTGCCGGACATCGTCTACATCGAGCACCTCAGCGGCGCGCTGTACCTGGACCGGGTCGAGGAGCTCGAGGTCTACGGCCGCGTGATCGACCGCCTGGCCGTCGACGCCGAGACGCCCGACCGCAGCAGACAGCTGCTGTCGAAGTTCCGCCAGGAGATCTGAGCCCGCGCCGCTCATTTCCCACTCCTGCATTCGGGTGACCGTGGACGACACGGCGAATCGTTATCTCTCGGTCCGACACATACCGACCTGACTGCATGTTCGCGCCAGGGCCACTCGATCGTGTCCTCAAGATCCGCCCAGATATTGCCGACAGTGACCAAGATTGGGTTTTGACCCCTTCTGGGTGCACGCTCTGTAGTGAACATCGGCCGCCGATGCGTGCCCGGGCGAATGCACGTGCATTTACCGCTGCACCTGCCCGTGATATTGTTCAAGAGATCAATGCACGTGCAGATGCACCCACTGTTTTGCGATGTCGGAAGGTGGGGTCCCTCATGGACACGATCCACAACGGCGTTTCGGCGGATGAACTCCCCGGCGCGGTCTGGCGCAAGAGCAGCTACAGCGGCGCCGTCGGTAACTGTGTGGAACTGAGCTGGTTCGACGGTCAGGCGGGTGTGCGCAACTCCCGTGATCCCCACGGGCCCGTGCTCGTGGTGCCCACGCGTGAGCTCCTGTCCTTCGTCGTCGGTGCCAGGGAACGGAGTGCTTGATGTTTTCCACTGGTGTCGCCGCGCCAAGCGTCGACTTCCAGTTGCGTGCGCTGGTCGGCAAGGGCTTTCGCTTTGTCGACCCGCGCGACGAACACGGTGAGGTCGTCGCGGTCGTGGGGGTTCGCGCCCACGACAACGTTCTCGACGTCGTCGAGTTGCACGGCGAGGACGACGCCGTGGCCACCCGCATGCCGCCCGACCAGGATCTCCTCGCCCCGCGGCGCTACCACTGGCGGGAGCAGGGGCCCGCGTCAGCGGTGATGGCGAAACTGTTGTCCCTGCCCGACAACTACGTCCCCGGCATGCTCCACGTACCGACGAGGGCGAGCGCCTAGCACCGCCTCGTGCGGGGGACGGAGCGGCGTGATCACCGATTCCGGTGACCAGCGCCGTCCGTCCGTGTCACATCTCCTTTGAACGCGTTACCCGGCCAGCCTTCGCACGGTCGGCAGCCCGGCCGCCTGCCACGCGGCGAACCCGCCCGCGACGTCCTTGACGTCGGTCAGGCTGAGCTGGCGCATCACCTGGTACGCGGCGAGGCTGGACGTGTAGCCCTCGTTGCACATCAGGACGATCTCCTGATCACTCTCGCCGTGCCGCAACTGCGCGAGCCGGTGCTCGCTCGTCACGTCCAGCCGCCATTCCAGGACGTGCCGCGACACCGCGATGGCGCCGGGCACCTCGCCGAACCGCCACCGGTACTCGACCGGCCGCAGGTCCACGAGCAGGGCGCCCCGGCACAGGGCCGCGGCCGCCTCCTCCGGGGTGTAGCGGGTGATGTGCGTGCGGGCGTCGTCGAGCAGCGATTCGACGGTGCTCATCGGACGACCTCCCGGAGTCGCGCCGCCTCGGCCTCGAGCGCGGTGGTGTCCGGTTCCGGGGTGTCGCACAGGACCTCGCGCAGGTGGTGCATGCCGGTCGGCAGCCAGCAGTAGAAGTTCATCGCACGCAACGGGGGAGAGTAGGCGTGGATGGACACCGTCGGCTCGGTGCCGACGTTCACGAGGTTGTGCAGGTAGTCGACGCCGAACCCGACGGCGTCCCCTTCGGCGTGCCGCCGGGTGCGCAGACCGGGACGGTCGACGGCGCCGAAGTCCTCGAACAACGACCCGCGCACGACGGTGAACGCGCCGGCGCTGCCGCCGTGATCGTGCAGCAGCGTGTCCTGGCCGATGTCCCAACAGATGAGCCACACCTCGACGTCGTCGGTGCGGCGCAGGCGAACGTAGAACCGTTCTGTGAGGTCGAATCGGACCTGACCGGCCCATTCGGAGGGATCCGCCGCGATCTCGCGCACGAGGTCCCGCAACGCGGGCACGGCGAACTGACGCGAATTACTCACGAGACAAGCCCTTTCGCTTGGTCGCCCGGGATGTCCGCGTGCGCTGTACGTGCCGTACCTCGGTCGCGGCCATCACGGGCCGTGTCTCGCTCGAGCCGCGCCGCCGCTTCCCGCACTCGGCGAGTCACCACGGCAGGGCCCGATCAGCCACTATGGTTTTCAGGTGGTGAGCGACATGCTCAGATCGAGAGGGTAATGCCCGCGATGCGAATAACCAAGGCGCAGCGGAACGCGGTGGCCGAGAAGATCACGAGCCTCGAGCGCGCGTTCTACGGCCGTGGTCCGCGCAACGTCCAGGTGTCGGTGTCCGACGACGAGCCGGTGAGCCTGGTCGTGCTGTCGATCGACACGCTCACCGTCGCCGACTCGGTGCTGTCCGAACGCGGCTACCGCGGCTCGGTCATCACGCACCACGAGGCACTGCACGAGGCGACCAGGCAGGACTTCCTGGACGCGATCGAGGGCATCGTCGGCGAGCCCGTGACCGCCTACCTCGCGCAGGTCCACCCGAGCACCGGCTACGCGGTCCGGGTGTTCGTCTTCTCGTCCGAAGTGCCCGCCGAGCCGGTCGAATAGGCCGATTGTCGGACCCTTCTCCTACTATCGCGGGCATGGCATCCGGGCTCATCGGGCGGGAGCATCCCGCGGGCGTACTCCGCGCCGAGATCAGCCGTGCCATCGACAGTCACGGCGGGCTCGTCCTGGTCGCCGGCGAGGCCGGGATCGGCAAGACCGTGCTGGTCACCGAGGCTGTCGGCGTGGCGCGTGAGCGGGGTGCGCTCGTGCTGTCCGGATCGTGCTGGGACTCCTCGGCCGCACCCGGGTTCTGGCCGTGGGTGCAGGTGATCCGCGGGCTGCGCCGGTCGGCGGAACCCGGTGAGTGGGCGGCCGCGGCGGAGGTGTCGGGCGGTCAGCTCGCGGTCCTGCTGGGCGAGGTCGACACCGACGACCCGGCGGACGGCTTCGGTATGTACGACGCGGTCACGTCCGCGCTGGTGGCGGTGTCGCAGCGGCGGCCGGTGGTGGTCGTGCTCGACGACCTGCACTGGGCGGACCCGTCGTCGGTGCGGCTGCTGGAGTTCGTCGCGCAGCACACCTGGTTCGAGCGGTTGCTGCTGGTCGCCACGTACCGGGACGTGGAGGTCGAGGCAGTCGACCACCCCCTCGCGCCGCTGATGACACCGCTCCGCGCGAAGGCCACCGCGGTCACGCTCACCGGGCTCGGCCGCGACGAGGTCGGCGCGCTGATGGCCCGCACGGTCGGCGCGGAACCCGGTCCGGAGCTGGTCGGCGAGGTGCACCTGCGCACCGGCGGCAACCCGTTCTTCGTCGAGGAGACCGCCCGCCTGTGGCACAGCGGTGGTTCGGCGGCCTCGGTCGCACCCGGCGTGCGGGACGCGGTGCGGCGCAGGCTGTCGCTGCTGCCCGCGTCCGTGTCGGGGCTGCTCACCGGCGCCGCCGTGCTGGGCAGGGAGTTCCACCGGCAGGTGCTGGCCGCGACGGTGAGCGCGCCCGTCGCGCAGGTCGACCGGCAGCTGGCGCAGGCGGTCGCGGCCCGGCTGGTGGTCACGCTGTCCGACGGGCGGTTCGCGTTCGCCCACGACCTGGTGCGCGAGACCCTGTACGCGGGGATCGACGAGGCCGACGTCGCGGAGCGGCACGCGGCCGTGGTGCGTGCGCTCGACCGGTCACCCGCGCTGGCCGGCCGGATCTTCCCCGCCGACCTGGCGCGCCACGCCTACCTCGGGCGCGCCGCGCTCGACCCCGGCCGGGTGGTGGACCTGCTGGTCGCGGCGGCCAAGGAGGCGCGGCGGCGGTTCGCGCTGGAGGAGTCGGCCGGCCACTACCGGCGCGCCGTCGAGTTGCTCGACCCGGCCGACCCCAGGCGGGCGCGGATCGGGCTGGACCTGGGCGTGCAGCTGCACCACTTCGGTGAGCGCGGCGAGGCGTGGCAGGTGCTGGCGGAGGTCGCGGGCATCGCGTTGTCGGCAGACGACGTGGACGTGCTGACCCGCACCGCGCTGACGATCTACGGCCTGTCCGCCCCGGAGGGCCGCACGAAGCTCAAGGCGGACCTGCTGCGCAGGGCGTTCGAGCGGCTGGTGCCCGGTGTCGACCCGCCCGGCGGCTCGCTCGACCACCTCGCGCAGGAGGTGATCATGCGGGCGGTCGCCGTCGCGCGCGACGGCGGCGACGACGACACGCTGGGCTTCAGCCTGTGGACCCAGCACGACCGGCTGTGGACGCTCGGTCACGCGGCCGAACGGCTCGCGCTCACCGACGAGCTGGCCGCGATCGCACGCCGGACCGGCGACTACGAGATGGAGCAGTACGCGGTCTCGTTCGGCTGGGTGGCGAAGCTGGAGCTGAACGACCCGTCCTACCTCGAGCGGTTCACCGAGTTCCTCGCGCTGGCGGACGAGAAGCGCGAGCCGACCCCGATGGAGTTCGGCACCTACGTGGACCGCAACATCATCGCCACGTTCCACGGCCGGTTCGACGAGGCCGACGCCTACCTCGGCAGCGCGCGGGACCTGCAGACACCGCACGAGCAGTTCGAGTACATCGACCACCACCTGCGGTGGGCGACGGACATGCTGCGCGGCCGCTACGACGAGCCCGCGGACCTCCTGTCGACGTCCGCGGAGGTGAAGTACCCGTTCCCCGCGCTGCTGACGGGGATCACCGCGGCCGCGCGCGGTGACACGGCGACCGCCACCAGGAGCCTGGCGGAGCTGGAGGCGGCGCGGGAACCGGTGCCCAGCGCGTACGAGGCGATGATGACGCGGCTGCGGGTACAGGTGGCGGTGGCGACCGGTGACGTGGCGCGGTGCGCCGAGCTGTACGCGGAGCTGGCGCCGCACGCGGGCACGTGGCTGGTGTCCATGTACGGGTGCGACATCAGCGGCCCGGTGTCGCTGTGGCTCGGGCACCTGGCCCTGGCCCGCGGTGAGACGGCTCTGGCGGCGACCCACTTCGAGTCGGCCAGGGACATGGCCGACCGGCTCGGCTCCCGCCCGTGGTCGTGCGAGGCGAAGGCCGCGCTGGCGGCCGCGCTGGGCCCTCGCGGCGACGAGCTGCGTGCCGCGGTGAGCCGGGAGGCGGCCGCGCTCGGCATGCGGCACCTCGCGGCGGAGCCGGGAGAGTCCTTACCGCACAACGAGTTCCGCTTCACCGGCGACACGTGGGCGCTGTCGATGGCGGGCCGGACGGTGCACGTGCCGGACAGCAAGGGGCTGCGGGACCTGCACGTGCTGCTGCGCGCACCGGGCAAGGAGATCCCGGCGACCCGGCTGCTGAACCCGGCGGGCGGTGCTGAGGTCACGGCGGCGGCGAGCCTGGGCGGCGACGCGGTGCTGGACGAGGAGGCCAAGGCCGCCTACCGCACCCGTCTGTCCACCCTGGACGAACAGATCGCGCAGGCGGAGGCGCGCGGAGACGACCGGCGTGCCGCCAAGTACGACGAGGAACGCGCGCTGCTGCTGGAAGAGCTCCGCACGGCCACCGGCCTCGGCGGTCGCACCCGCCGCCTCGGCGACGAGGCCGAACGTGCCCGCAAGACCGTGACCGCGCGCATCCGCGACACGTTGCGCAAGCTCGACACCCGCCATCCCGAGCTGGCAGAGCACTTACGCGCGTCGGTCACCACCGGCACGACGTGCGGCTACCGTCCCGAGCGGGAACCGGCCTGGCATCTCTAGGAAAAACGGAGGTGCGGGCGGGGGAGACCGGCTAGCATCCTCCGCGAGCATGGAGTAGGTCAGTGGCAGACCGCCTGGCTTGGGACCGGGAGGGCGCGGGTTCGATTCCCGCCTCCATGTCCATCCTGGAGTAGTTCAGCGGCAGAACACCCGGCTTCCATCCGGGAGGGCGCGAGTTCGACTCTCGCCTCCAGGTCATGGCAGACAGGGGGAAGCAGGTCGGCAGGGGTTACGCCTTCGACCAGTTGCGGCGCGCGCTGCGGCACGCGGGGGCCGACTCCGCGCGGGCGGCGCGCTGGCGTGCCGTGCTCGACGGAATGGCCGACGGCACGCTGACGGTCGGTTCGCGCACGCCCATCGCCGACACACCGTCGTGGGTGACGCTCGAGGTCCTGCACGGCGGGTTCGCCAGCGGGCGCTACCTCGCCGAGGCGCCGCTGCGGCAGGACGAGCAGGAGATCGTGGCCGCACTGCCCGCGGACGCGCCCGGCACCACCGACCGGGAGCGGCTCAACCTGTACTACCTGTCCGACGCGGGCCAGGCCGTGCTGCTCGACGCGCTCGCCACCGGCACGTACCGGGTCGGCATCCCGGAGCACGCCGCGCTGCTGACGGTCGCGTGGCTGCTCGCCAACGGGCACTCCGCGGCGGCGCTCGACGTCGTCGCCGAGCTGCGCCCGCTCATGCACCGGCTGCGGTTCACCCCGTACCTCGACCAGCCGCCGTCCTCGTCCGGGTCCGTCGTGCACGTCGCGACGGTCGGGGAGGTCAGGACGGCCCTGCGCGCGGTCACCACGCCGCCCGCCATCGCGACCATGCGCGCGCGGCTCGCCGAGCAGCCGCTGTACGACCGGCTCGTCGCACTCTGGTGCGACACGGTCGACGGCGAGCTGCCCAGGCTCGACGGCGGCGCGGTCGTCGGCGGCTGGCCGTGCCGGGTGTGGCCGGACGACTGGGCGCGGCGGCGGGCACGTCTGCTCGCCGACACCGAGGGCGTCGAACGGCACCCGCGCGGCAACTTCGCGCGGCTGCGGGCCGCGTTGCTGGCGTGCGAGACCGACAGCGGCGCGCTGTCCGGCCGGGACGTCGGCTGGGTGCGGCGCGCGCTCGCCAACACGCTGACCAAGCGTGGCGCGCCCGAGTCCGCCGAGCGGACCGCGTACCGGGAGCAGCGGCTCGCCGTCGCGGCACGGCCGACGCACGCGGCGCTGGCCGAGGTCGTGGCCGCGCGGCTCGACGACCTGCCGGGCGACGAAGGTGTGCCGCTGGTCGACGCGTTCGTGGCCGACGTCGACGGGCACCAGGTGCCGCCCACCGTTGACCGCAAGGTGACGCGGGCGCTGGAGGGTTCGGTCGAGGAACTGGTCGAGCGGGGCGTGATCACGTCCGGCGATGTGCTGGCGCGGGTGCTGCCGCGGGTCACCTCGTCGTTGCTGGCCGCGAACATCGCCGACCCGGCACTGTCCACGTTGTACGGCAAGACGTACGTGGCGTTCCGGCGCAGGCGCAGCCTGCTGCTGCTCGACCTGGAGCACCAGGTCCGCATCGAGGAACTGCCGTGGGTGGCGGCGATCGAGCCGCTGCGTGAGCACCGGCGGGACGCGACGCGGGCCGCGCGGCAGGCGCTCGCGCAGACCACGATGGTGGCGTTCACCGCGTTCCCGCAGGCGATCCTGCCGAACCCGCTGGTGGCGGAGCTGGGCGCGGTCGCGAGGCAGGCCGGTCTGACGCTGCCGCTGGTGGAGGAGATCGCGGCGGACATCTTCATGGGCACGTTCACCGCGAAGTTCCAGTCCGCGGCGGTCGTCGCGAGCGCGACTTTGGCGGGCACCCTGTATGGCGCCTACTACGACCTGCCGGAGTCGTGGTCGGCCGGTACGCGGACCCGGTGGGGCCAGCGGGTCGCGCACCACTTCGCCACCGCGTGCACCGAGCGGGCGGCCGAGGCGGGCACGGCGCGGGCGTACGGCGTGGCGGCGAGCGGTGCGGTGCTGGAGCAGAGCCAGATCCTCACCACGCACAACCTGGCGGTGCTGGTCGACGGGCTGGAACTGCCGGACCGGCTGGCCCCGGTCGCGGCCCGTCTCGCGGGCCAGGCGCTGAGCTGGGCGGTGCGCCGGATGGCCGTGCCGTTCCCGCACCGGCACGCCGCGCTGATCGCCGTGAAGAACGCCGCCTACGCGTGGCGGCAGGGGATCTTCTTCCTCAGCTTCTGCGACCCGGCCACCCAGCGGGCCACGATCGACTGGCTGCGTCCGCAGCTGCACGGCACCCGGCTCGCGCCGGCGCTGGACGGCCTCGCCGCCATCGTCGCCGGCGAGCGCTTCGACCGGCACGGCAAGGTCCACAGTGGACGGCGCTGGCTCGGCTGGAGCACCGGAAAGCACTGGGCGCTCGACGACTGACGTGGCGGCGGCAACCCCTCGGTGCCGCCGCCACACCTCGTCACTTCCGGTTGTAGCGCCGCATCGTGAGCGTGCCGAACACCGCGACCAGCACCGCGGCCGACACGAGCACCCAGATGATCTCGCCGCCGTCCGGGTTGCCCTGCATCAGGCCGCGGGTCGCCGCGACCAGGTGCGTGATCGGGTTGACGTCGGTGAACGCGCGCAGCCAGCCCGGCATGGTGTCCGGCTCGACGAACACGTTGGACAGGAACGTCAGCGGGAACAGCACCATCATGCTGACGCCCATCACCGACTTCTCCGACCGCAGCATCAGCCCGAACATCGTCCAGATCCACGAGAACGCGAACGAGAACACGATCAGCAGCGCGATCGCCAGCAGTACCCCGCCGACCCCGCCGCCCGGCCGGAAGCCGAGGACCAGGCCGACGCCGAGGATCACCGTGGCCGCCAGGAAGTAGCGGAACACGTCCCCGAACAGCGCGCCGACGAGCGCGGACGGCCGCCACACGGGCAGCGTGCGGAACCGGTCGAACACACCCTTCTCGATGTCCTGGTTCACGCCGAGACCGGTGTACATCGTGATCATCACGACGCTCGTCACCATGATGCCCGGCAGCAGGAACTGCAGGTACTCGGTCACCGATCCGGCGAGCGCGCCGCCGAACAGGTAGGTGAACATCAGCGTCATGATGATCGGGAACGCCGTGACGTCGAACAGTTGCTCCGGCACGTGCTTGATCTTCAGCATCGCGCGCCAGCCGAACGTGACCGACGCCGACCAGGCGCTCGGGCGCGGCGGTGCGTCACCCGCGGCGAGCACCGCGTTGAGGCTCTCGGCCGCCGGGGTGTAGCCGGCGACCTTCTCTTCGGTGGGCGCGGCGGTCATGCCACGGCCTCCTTCTCCGTTGCCGGGTGGTCGGTCAGCGCGAGGAACACCTCGTCGAGCGTCGGCTGACCGAGTGCGAAATTGTCGACGGTGATGCCGTTCGCGGCCAGTTCCGCCAGCGCACGGGACGCCTGCTCGGCCGCCTCGCGGTCACTGTCCTCTCCGGACAGCTGCGCGGTCAGCGCGACCGGGTCCGCCTCGGGTTTCACGGCCGGGCCCAGGATCCGGGTCAGCAGCTCCAGCGCGGCGGGCCGCTGCCCGGCGTCGCGCAGCCGCACGTGGACCGCGCCCGCGCCGACGGACGCCTTCAGCTCACCGGGGGTTCCCTCGGCGATCACCTTGCCGCGGTCGATGACCGCGATCCGGTTCGCCAGCTGGTCGGCCTCGTCCAGGTACTGGGTCGTGAGCAGCACCGTCGTGCCCTGCGCGACGATGATCCGCACGATGTCCCAGACCTGGTTGCGGCTGCGCGGGTCGAGGCCGGTGGTCGGCTCGTCGAGGAACAGCACGTCCGGCGTCTTCAGGATGCTGGCGGCGATGTCGAGACGCCGCCGCATGCCGCCGGAGTAGGTCTTGACCTGCCGGTCCGCGGCCTCGGTCAACCCGAACGCCGCCAGTAGCTGCGCGGACCGCTCGCGGGCCGCGGGCTTGCGGTGCCCGAGCAGCCTGCCGAGCAGCACCAGGTTCTCGGCGCCGGTCAGGTCCTCGTCGACCGACGCGTACTGGCCGGTCAGGCTGACCCGCTGCCGGACCGCGTCCGCTTCGCGCAGCACGTCGTGACCGAACACGCGGGCCTCGCCGCCGTCCGGGCGCAGCAGCGTCGCGAGCATGCGCACGGCGGTGGTCTTGCCCGCGCCGTTCGGGCCGAGCACCCCGTACACGGTGCCCGCGGGCACCGCGAGGTCGACCCCGTCGACCGCCCTGTTCTCACCGAACACCTTCACGAGGCCGGCAGTCTCGATCGCCAGCTCACTCATGTCGTTCCCCTCTATGTGACGTACGGCCTTGCCGCGCGTGCCGCGCGCAACGCCTCGCTCCACCAGACGACCTGGTCGAGCATCCTCGTGGCGGCCGGCTCCTGCGCCGGCCCCGGCTCGTCCTCCATCAGGTCCAGCGCCACCTCGTCGCGCACCGTGTGGGTGTGCAACTCGGTGAACACGACCCGCAGCGCCGAGACCGCGTGGAACCCGCGCGACCGGCAACCGTAGGAGACGAACCCGACGGGTTTGGCGTGCCACTCGTCGTAGGCGAAGTCGATCGCCTGCTTGAGCGACGCCGGGAAGCCGCGGTTGTACTCGGGCGTCACGATGACGAACCCGTCCGCCCGGTCCACGGCCGCGATGAACCGGTTCATCTCCGGAGTCACCACCTCGGGATACCGAGCGGGGAAGTCGAAGTCGACCAGGTCGACCACCTCGACGTCGACGTCGTCCCGCTGCCCGGCGACCTTGACGAACCACGCGGCGACCGCGTCCCCGACACGCCCCTCCCGCGTACTGCCAACAATCACCACGATCCGCAACCGCACAACCCACCTCCCACCCAAAAGGCGCGAGACCCCCCGCTAGACCAGATCTAGCACCCCACCCCAAAACCACCCCCCTCGCGAGTCGCGCCCTCAAACACCGCGAGTCGCGCGCTCGCACACACCGAGTTGTCGATTTCGTGCAGCTCGGCAGGGACCCGATGTGCACGAATCAACCAACTCGGTGTGTTCGGCCGCGCGACTCGCGGTGCTCAGACACGGCGAGTCGCGCGCTCGCGCAGGGACTGTTCCAAGATCGGTGTTTCTGGCCCGACACGCCGGGCTGATGGTCTGGCGGGATGGGCACTGTGAGTGATGACATCTGATGTTGTGAGT
>NZ_JBITMQ010000031.1:0-49958 GCF_044466355.1 Actinophytocola sp. NPDC049390 | reverse complement strand
CCCATTCCGAACCCGGAAGCTAAGCCCACCAGCGCCGATGGTACTGCACTCGCCAGGGTGTGGGAGAGTAGGACACCGCCGGACATCCTTTCCAAAGGGCCTCACTGGTAACAGTGGGGCCCTTTTGGCATGCCCGGGTAAATCAGTGGACCGTGCGTGACGCCTCGCGTCACCCTTGGGCATGGACCTGCAACTGTACGACGATCCGCGGGCGTTCAGAGCGCTCGCCGATCCGTTCTACGGCACTGACACCCTTCGGCACACGGTCGCGCTCACCGTCATGGCCCGCTTCCTCGGGATGAAGCGCGACACGCCCCCGATCATGGGCACTCTGCACGACAACGGCGAACTCGTCGGTGTGGCACTGCGCACACCGCCGTGGCCGGTCATCGTCTCCGGTCTGCCGACCGATCCCGACCTGATCGACAGTTTCCTCGCGCAGTGGCTCGCGGCCGATCCCGAAGTGCCCGGTGTCTCCGGGCCGATCGAGAACGCGCAGGCGGTCGCCGACGTGTGGGCGCGGCGCACCGGCGGTACGACGAACGTCACACTCGCCACCAGGCTCTTCCGTCTCGGCGAGCTGGCTCCGCCCGTCACGTCCGGCCAGGCCCGGGAGGCGACCCTGGCCGACCTCGACCTGCTCGTGCGGTGGCGGGGCGACTTCGAGGTCGAGGCGCTCGGGTTCCAGCGGGCACCCGACGAAGGCCCGGCCTCGGTCCGGCGCATGTTCGAGAACGGCGACAGCATGATCCTGTGGGAGGACGGCGGGGTCCCCGTCTCCTGGGCTGTCGCCAGCGCGCCGATGAGCGGCATGTCCCGCGTCGGTCCCGTCTACACCCCGACTGAACACCGTGAGCACGGCTACGGGTCGGCGGTCACCGCGGCCGTGTCCCAGCACGCCCTGGCCGCCGGCGCCAGCGACGTGATCCTGTTCACCGACCTCGCGAATCCGGTGTCCAACTCGATCTACCAGAAGATCGGCTACCGCCCGGTGTACGACGCGACGGAGCTGGAATTCGTGCGGCTACCCTCGACGGTGTGACATCTCCACGCCTGCTCGTCATCCAGCCGGACGAGCAAGACCCGATCGGTCCGCTCGGTGACTGGCTCGTCGACGCCGGCGCCGAGCTGGACCTGCGCAAGCCGGGCGCCATCCCCGAGAGCACGGCCGACTACCAGGGCATGGTCGTGCTCGGCGGTCACATGGGCGCCTACGACGACGTCGACCACCCGTGGCTCGCGGACATCCGCCGCCTCCTCGCCGAGGCGACCACCAAGGGCCTGCCGACGCTCGCGATCTGCCTCGGCGCGCAGCTCCTCGCGGTCGCCACGGGTGGCCGGGTCGTGAAGGGGCCGGACGGGCCCGAGGTGGGCCCGTTGCTCGTCGCGAAACGGGACCTCGGCTGGAACGACCCCTTGTTCGCGGACCTGCCGTTCATGCCGGACGTCATGCAGTTCCACACCGACGTGGTCGACCAGCTGCCGTCCAAGGCGTCGTTGCTGGCCGCGTCCACGCTGTACCCGAACCAGGCGTTCCGGGTCGGCCGCGCCGTCTACGGTCTGCAGTTCCACATCGAGACCACCACGGAGCTCGTGGAGAGCTGGGCGGCGAACGCCCCGCACACGGCCGAGTTCGCACGGCCCGGTGAGCTGTCGCACGACCGGCTCGTCCAGGCGCACGCCGACCTCGAGGAGACGTGGCGGCCGTTCGCGACGCAGTTCGTCAAGCTCGTCATCGGTGAGCTCGCCGCCGCGGCGGGCACGCCGCTGCCGCTGATCCAGCACTGAGCCATGGCCGACCGCGTGCGTTCCGTCGTCTCCATCGCCCGGTACGGGCTCACCGACGACCGGGCGGGCGAGCACCTGCGTGCCGCGGGCTGGTGGGCCGACGGAGCTCCGGTGAAGGAGTACGAGCCGGTTCTCGTCGCCCTGTCGCGCAGCCCCGACCCGGATCTGGCGTTGCGGGCCGTCGACCGCATGCGCTCCGGCGACGAGGCCGGCTGGTCCGGGCTCAACCAGGCGCTCGCGACCGACCGCGGTCTGCGTGCGCGGTTGTTGTCGGTGCTCGGCGCGTCCACCGCGCTCGGGGACTTCGTCATCGCCCGGCCCGGGGAGTGGCGCAGGCTGCTCACCGACCGGCAGACCTCACCCGTGCAGTACCCCATGGCGTTGCTGGCCGCGGTCGAGAACGTGCGGCCGTCCGACGCGGCCCGTGAGCTCCGTGCCGCGTACCGGGGGTTGCTGCTGGAGGTCGCGGCCGAGGACCTCGCGCACCTGATCGAGCCGGACCTGCCGAGCCTCGACTACCAGCAGACCACGGCGCGCCTCACCTACCTCGCGGAGGCCGCGATCCGCGCCGCGCTGGAGGTCGCCGAGACCGAGGTCGGGGTCGCGGCCGAGAAGTGCCGGTTCACGGTCATCGCGATGGGCAAGACCGGCGGCCGGGAACTGAACTACGTGTCCGACGTGGACGTGCTGTTCGTCGCCGACGGCGACCTGGACGTCGCCACCCGGCTCGCCACCGCCACGATGCGGGTCGCGACCAGCGCGTGTTTCGAGGTAGACGCGGCGCTCCGCCCGGAGGGCAAGGCCGGGCCGCTGGTCCGCACCCTCGACGGGCACACCAGCTACTACAAGCGGTGGGCGCGCACCTGGGAGTTCCAGGCGCTGCTGAAGGCCCGGCCGATCGCGGGCGATCACGAGCTGGGCCAGGACTATCTCGACGCGGTGCGTCCGATGGTGTGGACGGCGGCCGACCGCGACAACTTCGTCGATGACGTGCGTTCGATGCGCCGCCGTGTCGAGGACCACGTGCCCGCCGACATCATCGACCGGGAGCTGAAGCTGGGGCGCGGCGGTCTGCGGGACGTCGAGTTCGCGGTGCAGCTGCTGCAGCTGGTGCACGGCCGCAACGACGAGGCGTTGCGGCTCGGCTCGACCGTCGACGCGCTCGCGATGCTCGGCGACCGCGGCTACGTCGGCCGCGCGGACGCCGCTGAGCTGGGGGAGAGCTACCGGTTCCTCCGCACCCTCGAGCACCGGCTGCAGCTGCAGCGGCTGCGCCGCACCCACCTGTTCCCGGCCGACACCGACACCGAGGAGCTGCGCTGGCTCGCGCGTGCCGCCGGGGTGAAACCGGCGCGCGGCAAACCCGAGTCGCAGGTGCTGCTCGACGACTTCCGCAGGCACGTGCGCCGCATCCGCAGGCTGCACGAGAAGCTGTTCTACCGGCCGTTGCTGGAGGCGGTGGCCCGCGTGCCCACGCAGGCGCTGCGGCTGTCCGCGAAACAGGCGGAGGCACGGCTGGCCGCGCTGGGGTTCGCGGGGCCGGACGGGGCGCTGCGGCACATCCAGGCGCTCACGACGGGCGTGTCCCGGCGTGCGGCGATCCAGAGCGCCCTGTTGCCCGCGTTGCTGGACCTGTTCGCGAACACCCCGGACCCGGACGCCGGGCTGCTCGCGTACCGGCGCGTGTCGGAGGCGCTCGCCGCGACCCCGTGGTACCTGCGGGTGCTGCGGGACGAGGGCGCGGTCGTGGAGCGGCTGGCGCAGCTGCTCGGCACGTCAAAGATGGTGCCGGAGCTGCTGGCCCGCGCGCCCGAGGTGCTGCAGCTGCTCGGTGACGTCGACAAGCTCGCGGGCCGCGACCCGGAGGAGGTGGCGCGGTCCCTGCGGCAGGCGGTGAACCGGCACGGCTACCTGCCGAACGCGGTGACGGCGGCCCGGTCGTTCCGCAGGCACGAGCTGCTGCGGGTCGCGTCGGCGGACCTGCTCGGGTTCATGGACACCCTGTCGGTGTGCCACGCGCTGTCGACGGTGTGGGCCGCGGTGCTGCAGTCGGTGCTGGCCGCGGTCGACCGCGCCGAGGCGGTGGCCGCGGGTGGGCGGCTGGCGACGACCGCGGTGATCGGCATGGGCCGGCTCGGCGGCGCGGAGCTGGGGTACGGGTCGGATGCGGACGTGTTGTTCGTGTGCGAGCCCGCGAACGGCGCGTCCGACGAGGACGCGGTGAAGTACGCGTCGCGGGTCGCGCAGAGCGTGCGGAAGCTGCTGTCGTCGCCGACGCAGGACCCGCCGCTGCACGTGGACGTCGACCTGCGGCCGGAGGGCAGGCAGGGCCCGATCGTGCGGACGTTGGAGTCGTACCGCGCGTACTACGCGCAGTGGTCGGAGGTGTGGGAGGCGCAGGCGTTGCTGCGTGCCCGCCCGATCGCCGGCGACGACGACCTCGGCGCCCGGTTCGTGGCGCTGATCGACCCGATCCGCTACCCGGCAGACGGGCTGGACGCGGACCGGGTCCGCGAGGTGCGTCGCATCAAGGCCAGGGTGGACACGGAACGGTTGCCGCGCGGCGCTGACCCGGCCACGCACACGAAGCTCGGGCGCGGCGGCCTCGCCGACATCGAGTGGACGGTCCAGTTGCTGCAGCTGCGGCACGCGCACGCCCACCCCGGCCTGCGCACCACGTCCACAGTGGACTGCCTGGGTGCGGCGGTGGACGTGGGCCTGGTGGACGAGGTCGACGCGACCGCGTTGCGGGAGTCGTGGCTGCTCGCGACCCGTGTCCGCAACGCGGCGACGCTGGTGCGCGGCAAGCAGACCGACCAGCCACCGACGTCGGGCCGGGAGCTGGCGGCGGTGGCCGCGGTCATCCGGCAGGACGTGGAAGCGGATCCGGGTGAGTTTCTCGACTCATACCGTCGCACGTTGCGCCGCGCGCGTGGTGTGGTGGAACGGATCTTCTACGACGACTGAGGTGGGGCCATGGGTTTCAGCACCAGGATCGAGGTGCGTGGCTACGAGCTGGACTCGCTCGGGCACGTGAACCACGCCGTGTACCACCAGTACGGCGAGGTCGCGCGGATGAAGGCGTTCGCCGAGGCGGGCTGCGACTGGGACGAGCTGACGCGCCGCCGGACCGGGCCGGTGCTGCTGAGCACCACCGTGAACTTTCGCAGCGAGCTGCGCGGCAACGACGTGGTGGACGTGACGTGCCGCGCGAAGTTCGGCACGGGCAAGACGTTCACGCTGGAACAGGAGATCATCAAGGCCGACGGCACGTTGTCGGCCGAGATGTACGGCGTGTTCGGTGTGATGGACCTGGACGCCCGCAAACTGTTCCCGGACCCGCGCGCGGCCCTGGAGTCAGCGGGTCTCGACACCGCGGTGTTGCTGGCCCCCTAGACGAAGATCAGGCCGGCGGTCGGGGATTTCCCTCGGCCGCCGGCCTGTGTCCGTGGGATCGGCTCGGATCACACGTCGTAGTACAGGGCGAACTCGTACGGGTGCGGGCGCAGGCGGAGCGGGTCGATCTCGTGCTCGCGCTTGAACGCGATCCACGTCTCGATCACGTCGGACGTGAAGACGCCGCCCTCCAGCAGGAACTCGTGGTCGGCCTCGAGGTTGTCGAGCACCGCGTCCAGCGACGCGGGCACGGTGGCGACGTCCTTGGCCTCCTCGGGCGGCAGCTCGTAGAGGTCCTTGTCGATCGGCGTCGGCGGCTCGATCTTGTTCTTGATGCCGTCGAGGCCGGCCATCACCATCGCCGAGAAGGCGAGGTACGGGTTGCCGGACGAGTCGGGGCAGCGGAACTCGATGCGCTTGGCCTTCGGGTTCGCGCCGGTGATCGGGATGCGGACGCAGGCGGAGCGGTTGCGCTGCGAGTACACCAGGTTGATCGGGGCCTCGTAGCCGGGCACGAGCCGGTGGTAGGAGTTCACGGTCGGGTTGGTGAACGCCAGCAGGCTCGGGGCGTGGTGCAGCAGGCCGCCGATGTAGTGGCGTGCCGCGTCGGACAGGCCCGCGTAGCCGGACTCGTCGTGGAACAGCGGCTCGCCGTCCTTCCACAGCGACTGGTGGCAGTGCATGCCGGAGCCGTTGTCACCGAACAGCGGCTTCGGCATGAAGGTCGCGGTCTTGCCCGCCTCCCACGCCGTGCCCTTGACGATGTACTTGAACAGCTGCAGGTCGTCGGCCGCGTGCAGCAGCGTGTTGAACTTGTAGTTGATCTCGGCCTGGCCCGCGGTGCCCACCTCGTGGTGCGCGCGCTCCACGGTGAAACCGGCGTTGATCAGGTTCAGGGAGATCTCGTCGCGCAGGTCGGCGAAGTGGTCGACCGGCGGCACCGGGAAGTAGCCGCTCTTGTACTTGGTCTTGTAGCCGCGGTTGCCGCCCTCTTCGTCGCGGCCGGTGTTCCACCAGCCCTCGACCGAGTCGATCTCGTGGAAGGAGCCGTTCTCCGCCGAGTCGAACCGCACCGAGTCGAACACGTAGAACTCGGCCTCCGGGCCGAAGTACGCGGTGTCGGCGATGCCGGACTCGGCCAGGTACTGCTCGGCCTTGCGCGCGATGTTGCGCGGGTCACGGCTGTAGGCCTCGCGGGTGAGCGGGTCGTGCACGAAGAAGTTCAGGATGAGCGTGTTCTCCACGCGGAACGGGTCGACGCGCGCGGTCGCGAGGTCGGGCAGCAGCAGCATGTCCGACTCGTGGATCTCCTGGAAGCCGCGTACGGAGGAGCCGTCGAACGCGAGGCCGTCGTCGATGGTGCCCTGGTCGAAGGCCTGCGCGGGCACGGTGAAGTGCTGCATGATGCCCGGGAGGTCGCAGAACCGGACGTCGACGAACTTCACCTCTTCGTCGGAGATGAACTTCAGGACCTCGTCGGAATTCTTGAACACGCTCGTTGGCTCCTTACCTGGTACTCCGGGGCGCTCGCGGTCAAGCTATGAGTGCGGTGTTGCCCGGCCATCACCCCGATGTTTCGCCGGTGTTAACGACGCGCGGCGGGGCCGAGCCGAAGTCGAGCATGCCAGTCGCGTGCCTCTGACGCGACACGTCCTACCCTGGTTGTCGTGAGCAAAGTGACGGGTTCCTGGCTGTCCGGTGGCATCGGCGAGACCGGGGACGACCCGCAGGAATGGCCGGGTGAACGGCTCGGGTTCCCCAAGGAGGGGCCGGGGTCGATCGCCACCCGCGGTGTCCGCCTGCTCGCGCTGCTCGTCGACCTGGTGTTGATGGCGCTGGTGACCAGCTTGTTCGTCGAGGTCGACTTCAATCGGCCGGAGATAATGCGGCCCTTCCAGCTCATCGCTTCGCTGGTGTGGTTCGTGATCACCTCGGTGATGATCACCCTGTTCGGGTTCACCGCGGGCAAGGCGCTGTTCGGGCTGCGGGTCGTGCGCCTGGACGGCAAGCCGATGGTCGGCCCGGTCCGCGCCGTGCCGCGCACACTGCTGACCGCGCTGCTGCTGCCGGCGGCGATCGGCGACGCGGACGGCCGCGGCCTGCACGACAAGGCGACCGGAACGGCCGTCGTACGCACCCGTTAGGCCGCTGTCGGTGACCGGTCGGACCACATACGATTTGCCGGCCGAGACCACCGCTGCCTGAGGAGCCGGACATGCGCAGCCGCCGGCGTGGGCAGGTGCTCTCGCTGGCCGTCGTACTGGGTGCGGTCGGCCTCGGGACCGCGATCGCGGCCGCGGTGCGCACGCAGATCGACGACGGGTGGGGGTACTCGGCGTACGACCCGGTGCCGCTGAACATCGCGGTCGCCGTCTTCTTCTCGGCCATGGGTGTGCTCGTCGTGTGGCACAAGCCCGCCAACGCGCTCGGCTGGACGATGCTCGCGATCGCCGCGTGGGACGGCGTCGGCGTGCTCCTGACGGTCCTGACCGGAGCATCGGGGTCGCCGGTGCTGATGTGGGTGCAGGCGTGGCTGTGGGCGCCGCCGATCTGGGCGGTCACCACGTTGCTGCCGATGATCTACCCCGACAGCCGCCTGCCGAGCCGCCGCTGGTGGTGGGCGGTCGCGCTGATCGTCGTCGGCACCGTCGTGTACTGCGTTGGTCTCGCGTTCGAGGACGCCGACTTCGTCGGTGCGCGGACCGTGGTGAACCCGCTGGCCAGGCCGGCGTTGGCGGCGCCGCTGCTCACGGTCGGCCAGTACCTGCTGCTCGGCGCGACAGTTCTCGCCGTCGGCGGTCTGGTGTGGCGGTGGCTGCGGGCGACCGGCGTGCGCAGGCGGCGGATGACGCTGCTGCTGTGCGCGTACGCGTTCGGCACGGTGCAGGCGGTGGTTCGGGACAGCATCTCCGGGCAGCTGCCGCTCGTGCTGGACCGCGGGCTGGAGGTGCTGGCGTTCGCGCTGGTGCCGCTGGCCATCGCGGTGGCGGTGACCCGGGACCGGCTGTACGACCTGGACCAGGCGGTGCGGCGCGCGATCGTCGGCGTGGCGACCGTCGGCACGCTGCTGGGCTGCTACCTGGGCGGGTTCGCGGCGCTGGCCGCGGTGCTGCCGTCGGTCGTGCCGGGTTCGGTGCTGGCGGTCGGGGTCGCGGGGGCTCTGCTGTTCCCCGTGACGTTGCTGCTGATCCGGTGGGTTCGGTCGTTGCTGTGGGGGCGGCGGGTGGACGTGGTGGAGCTGGCGGTTGGGCTCGGCAACCGGATGCGTGACCAGCTGGACTCGGCCGAGGTGCCCGCCGCGGTGTGCGAGCAGCTGGTGCGTTCCCTGCGGTTGCGGATGGCGCGCCTGGACCTGGAGACCGACAGCGGTCCGCGCCGGCTCGCGCAGGTGGGTTCGATGGATCGGTCGGGCGGCGCGAACCCGGAGACGTTCGAACTGTGGTACCGCGGCGTGCGGGTCGGGCAGCTGACCGTCCTGCCGTCCGACGGCCACCCCTACCTGGACGAACGCATGTCGCAAGCGCTTGCGTCCCTGGCCGACCAGGTGGCGCCGGTGGTGGCGGCGCTGCGGCTGGACGAGGAGCTGCTGCGGTCCCGCGAGCAGGTCGTGACCGCGCGGGAGGAGGAACGGTCCCGCCTGTCCCGCGAACTGCACGACAACGTCGGCCCCACCCTGGCGGGCACCCGCATGCAGATCGAGGCGGTCCGCGTGAAGCTGCCCGCCGACTCCGCGGCCGTCGGTCTCATGGACCGCGCCATGCGGGGCATCGACGACGCGCTCCGCACGCTGCGCCGGGTCGTCCACGGCCTGCGCCCACCCGAGCTTGACGCGTTGGGCCTGTCCGGCGCACTGCGCGAGTTGGCCGTGTTCCTGTCCGGCCCGTCACTGAAGGTGGAGACCGCGTTGCCCGGCGAACTCGTGCCGCTGTCGAAGCAGGTGGAGGTGGCGGCGTACCGGATCGTGGCGGAGGCGCTGACCAACGTCGTCCGTCACGCGCAGGCCACCCGCGCCGAGATCACGGTGACACTGATCGAGAACCGCCTGGCGGTGGAGGTCGCCGACGACGGCGTGGGCGTTCCGCCTGACGCGGGCCGCAACGGCATGGGCATGCGTTTCATGGCGCAACGAGCCCACGAGATCGACGGCGAGTTCTCGTTCGTGAGCGACGGCACCGGCACCGCCGTCCGCGCCGTGCTCCCGGCGGTCACACCAGACGGTCGAGGTTGATCTCCACGGGAAACGGCACGTCGGTCCGGAACGTCCCGGTCACGACCTGGTCGTCCTGATACCCGAACTGCTCCGTCAACCTGCAGGCCGTCAACGAGATCGGATCGTCGATGTCGATGATCCAGTAGTTCGGAATCCCGGCATCGGCGTAGTCGTTCCGCTTGTGCACGTGGTCCATTCGCTTCGAACTCGGCGAGACGATCTCCACGGCCAACAGCACTTCGGACGCACGAATCATTCCGCCTTCGGACCGCACACGCTTGCGGGCGTCGCGCTGCACGACGATCAGGTCCGGGCGCCTGCTGGAACCGGGTTCGTCCGACAACGCCAGCTGCAGATCGACGTCCACATCCATCTGGACTTCGAAGTCTTCCGGCAGCCGGGGGCGCAGCGCGACCGCCAACTCAAGAGCGGCGTTGTTGTGGTCCGGAACCGGACTCGGCGACATGATCAGGCGGCCTTCGATGAGCTCGGTGTAGCCGTGCTCGGTCTCGCCGAGCGCGGCGTACTCCTCAATGGTCAGCAGGTGGACGGAGCCGTCGTCTAACTCATCCAGCGGTTGAATGGTCATGGCGTCTCCTTCCTGTCTGCCGGCCACGTTCTCACGAGGCACCGACAATTCTGGAGGCTCTGCTCAGCGGCGGCGAATCGTGCGCTGCACGTTGCGCATCTTCGCGCCCTGCGGCATCGGGCCCTTCGGCAGCTGGGCGCCGCGGGCCGCGAGGGCCGACATGCGCTTCTCCAGGGTGTCGATCTGCGCCGGCTTCAGGTTGTTCGGCAGCTTCATGATCGTCTGCTGGAGCCTGCGCAGCGGGACCTGGTTCTCCTCGTTGCCGACGATGAAGTCGTAGATCGGGGTGTCGCCGATCACCCGCGCCACCCGCTTCTTCTCCTGCGCGAGCAGCGTCTTCACCCGGTGCGGCGCACCCTCCGCGACCAGCACGACACCCGGGCGGCCCAGTACCCGGTGGACGGCGTCGAGCTGCGTGGTGCCCGCGACCGTCGGGGTCACCCGCCAGCGGCCGCGCATGTTCTCCAGCGCCCACGCCGCGGCGCCCGGCTGGCCCTCGGCCTTCGAGTACACGTTCTTCTGCACCCGGCGGCCGAACAGGATCACGGCCGCGAGCAGGCCGAACGCGATGCCGACCGGCAGCAGGAACCACTGGATGCCCCACACGAGGCCCAGGCCGAAGAACGCGCCCGCCACCACCACGAAGGCGAGCAGCATCAGCGGCACGAGCGCCTTGTCCTCCTTGCGTTGCATGTTGAACGCCTGGAAGATCTGCTTGCGCTTGGCCTTGGACGCTTCCTTCCGAGCCTTCTTCGCCTCGGCGGCCGCCGCCTTGTCCACCTTCTGAGCCATGAATACCAGGATACGGGGCCTGCCTAGCAGGGGCCTCGGGCGGCCGCACCCCGTGTCCGTCGAACGCTTTCGCGCCCCGATCTGTCAGGATGCCGGGCATGGGTGCGGTAGCTGTTTCCGAGGGTGACCCCGGACTCGACCCCGACCAGCTGACCGCGATCCGCGCGCCCCGGGGACCGGTGTGCGTCCTGGCCGGCGCCGGGACCGGCAAGACCCGCACGATCGTTCACCGCATCGCGCACCTCATCCATTCGGGTCACGTCGCCGCAGGTCAGGTACTCGCGGTGACGTTCACGGCACGGGCCGCGGGGGAGATGCGGACCCGGCTCCGTGCGCTCGGCATCCACGGCGCGCAGGCCCGCACGTTCCACGCCGCCGCGCTGCGCCAGCTGCGGTACTTCTGGCCCCGGGTCGTCGGCGGCCAGCAGTGGGACCTGCTCGAAGGCAAGCTCCGGCTGGTCAGCCAGGCCGCGCACAAGGCGGGTGTGGGCACCGAGTCCGAGGTGCTGCGCGATCTCGCGAGCGAGATCGAGTGGGCGAAGGCGTCGCTGGTCAGCCCCGATGACTACGCCGCCGAGGTGGCGAAGCTGCGTCGGCAGCCGCCCGCGCCCGCCGAACAGGTCGCGCAGGTGTACCGGTGGTACGAGTCGATCAAGACCCGTGCCAACCAGCTGGACTTCGACGACCTGCTCCTCCACACCGCGGCCGCGCTCGAGGAGCACCCGGCGGTCGCCGAGGAGTTCCGGGACCGCTACCGCTGCTTCGTCGTCGACGAGTACCAGGACGTGACGCCGCTGCAACAGCGCGTGCTCGACGCGTGGCTGGGCGAACGGGACGACCTGACGGTGGTCGGCGACGCGAACCAGACGATCTACTCGTTCGCGGGCGCGTCGGCGCGGCCGCTGCTGAACTTCACCCGCCGCTTCCCACACGCCACGGTCGTGCGGCTCGAGCGGGACTACCGGTCCACCCCCGAGGTCGTCGCGCTCGCCAACCGGGTGATCGGCGCCGCCCGCGACCGGCCGGCCGGGTCGCGGCTCAAGCTCATCGGCCAGCGCAAACCAGGACCGGCGCCCGCGTTCGCCGAGCACGAGGACGAGGCGGCGGAGGCCGCGGCGGTCGCGCGGAAGATCTCCGAGCTGCTCGACACAGGCACGTCCGCCAGCGAGATCGCCGTCCTGTACCGGGTGAATGCCCAGTCGGAGACCTACGAGCAGGCGCTGTCCGAGCTGGAGATCCCGTACCTGGTGCGGGGCGGCGAGCGGTTCTTCATGCGCACGGAGGTGCGGCAGGCGACGGCCGCGCTGCGCACGGCGGCGGTGCAGAAACCGACCGGGGAGCTGCCGAAGCTGGTGCGCGAGCTGCTCACCCCGCTCGGCCTGACCGAGGAACCGCCCGCGGGCGGGGCCGTCCGCGAACGCTGGGAGTCGCTCCTCGCCCTGGTCGAGCTGGCCGAGGAGCTGGCGGCGACCGTCGACGGGGCGGACCTCGCACAGTACGTCGTCGAGCTGGACATGCGGGCCCGCGCCCAGCACCCGCCGACCGTCGAAGGCGTCACGCTCGCGTCGCTGCACGCGGCGAAGGGCCTGGAGTGGGACGCGGTGTTCCTCGTCGGGCTCGTCGAGGGCACGGTGCCGATCCTGCACGCCGACGGCACCGACGCGGCGATCGAGGAAGAGCGTCGGCTCCTGTACGTCGGCGTCACCCGCGCGCGACAGTTCCTGTCACTCTCGTGGGCGTTGACGCGTTCGGAAAGCAACCGCCGTCCGCGTCGCCGCAGCCGCTTCCTCTACGGGCTGATCCCCGAGGACCACCCGACGTCGAGGCTCACCCGAGCACGACAGCAGGCCGGTGTCGCGCCGACGCTGTGCCGGGTGTGCGGCAGACAGCTCGTCGGGGCGGTCGCGACCAAGCTCGGGCGGTGCTCGAACTGCCCGGCCGACATCGACGAGGACCTGCTGGCGCGGCTCAAGGAGTGGCGGGCCAAGCGCGCCAGGATGCTCAAAGTGCCTGCGTACGTGGTGTTCACCGACGCCACCCTCACCGCGATCGCCGAGCAGCGGCCCACCGACTCGTCGGCCCTGGTGTCGATCGCGGGCATCGGCGCGAGCAAGCTCGAGAAGTTTGGTTCGGAGGTCCTCGCGCTGCTCGCGGGCGCCGACCGATCGGGTGACGTGTAACGCATCGAGAAGAAGTCCCGAAAAACCTGTTGCGCAGGTCTGACCGGGCCTAATAGCCTGCTTAAGCCAGGCCGGGAGGGCCTGAAGATCTCTAGGACAGTGGGGAGGTGGCCATCGTGAGGAACTTGACTCTCATCAAGTGCACCCCGGGCTACCCCATGTCCTCGGGGCACCCGTCTGTCCTCGGTGGCGCCGGCACGGCCGCGCACCTGCCAGTCATCGTCGAGCGTAAGCGGGTCAACCGTGCGCTGACGGCTGCCGTCCGTGTGCAGACCATCGATTTCCCGTCCATTGCGTCCGCTCCACCTCATGAGCGAAGGACTTGACCGAAAGGTCAAGAACCAAGGCTCACGAAGGCCGCGGACCCGGAAACGGATCCGCGGCCTTCGTGTTTTTTCAGGTCAAACCGCGACAAGAGAACACCAACCAAGGAGTAAACCCTGATGAGTACCGCGACTGTCCCGCTCGACCGCGGGGCACCACCGGACCTTCTCGGCGTGAGCGACCTGCTCGACGTGGCGCCTTCGGCCGGTCTCGACCTGCCGTGCCGCTCGGGCGACAACCCCGACCTGTGGTTCGCCGACACCCCGTCCGACCTCGAGCAGGCCAAGCGGCTCTGCGTGGACTGCCCGGTCCGCTCGGAGTGCCTGGCCAGCGCGCTGGCACGGCAGGAGCCGTGGGGCGTGTGGGGTGGCGAGATCTTCGAGCGCGGCGTGGTCATCGCACGCAAGCGGCCTCGCGGCCGCCCGCGCAAGGAGGACGTCGCTCGTGAGGCGGCCGAGCGCGCTGCCCGTGCACAGGAGGCAGCGGCATGACTCGCCACCAGGTCCTTACGCCGACCAACCACGTTGATCTGATCGTCCCGGAGGGAACCAAGACAATGTTGCTCTACGAAAATCTGGCACGAGAACGAATGCGCGAGGCGGAACAGGACGCTGCCGAGCAGCGCCTGGGCCGCCGGTTGAACTCCGCACGCCGCTGGGAACGTCTCTCGGCGTGGGCAGCCAGACGAGCGAGGCGCGCTCAGGAGCTGCTCTAGTTCAACCAGCACACGACCGCACCGCCCGTCCCGGCACCGCCGGGACGGGCGGTGTCGTCGTATTGGTCCCCGAACGCCGGTGGCGACCGAGAAATCTGCCGTAGCGTCCGGAACTCGTTGCCGCACAAGGACTTCCGTGCATGGTGTCGCCCGGCGATGCCGCCGCTGACACACGTCGCGGTCGCTTCGTTTATCGGGCGCGGAACGCGCCGGAAACACAGTTGTCACCGAAGCCGCCTGAATCAGTCGTATCGTGCTGGGTTGGTTCGACCCGGAGTTCCCGAGCGGGGCGGAGATGACACGAGACGACGGTTCGCGAAACCCGACCACCGCCGGCAGGCGGCGGTCCGGCAAAGGCAAGCGAACCAAGGGCGTCGGCCGCACAGGTGCCCGATTCCCGGCCTTCCACGACGAAGAACCCGACGACACCACCGCCACCACGGACACCCCCAGGCCCGGCGAAACCCCCGACGCCCACGTGTCGTCGGGGCACGTCCCTTCGGACTACGCGTCCTCTGCCGACGTGCGTGCGGCGTCGCGCCATGGCTCGCTCGACCGCACCTCGTCCGGTCTTGTCCCGCGCGGTTATGCGTTGCCGGACCACACCACGCCCGGGTATGCCTCGTCGGAGCACGGGGCGCTTGGTGACGGTTCGGCGGCCGGTGCGGACGTCGCTCCCGGCGACGGTGAGGACGACGCCGAGTTCGTCGGGCGGACCGGGGCGCGGTTCGGGCCGTACTCGGTGCGCAGGCCCAAGCGAGCCAAGGAATCCGACTCCGGGAGCACCCCCGGTGTCGAAAACCCGGTCGTCGAGACGCCGCTCGGCGAGCCCACGCCCGAGCAGTCCGCCGAGCGCACCATGCCGCTGATCAAACCGTGGGAGAGTGCTCTCGTCCGGCCCTACGCGCACACCGGTGGCCGCACGCGCTCCAGCCATCCCCTCGACATCGAGGCGCTCGTCTCCAGCAGTTGGCAGCCCGACCTCGGCGACGCGGTCCTCACCACCCACCACCGGCGGATGATCGTCGACCTGTGCGCCCGGCCGCGGTCGGTCGCGGAGGTCGCCGCGTTGCTGTCGGTGCCGCTCGGGGTCGCGCGGGTCCTGCTCGGTGACCTCGCGACCGCGGGCGTCGTCGTCGTTCACCCCACCGCCGGTACCAGCGGCGACGGTGAACCCGACCTCGCCTTCATGCGCCGCGTACTCGTCGGCCTACGGCGACTGTGACGCACTACCGCTAACGTCGCCCGCATGGCGCACAAGCACACCCACGACAACATCGACTGGCCTGCCCGTCTCTCCTCCCTTCGTCGTGCTGACGAGCTTGACGCTCCCTACAACCGTCAGGTCGCCGACCGGCTCGTCGACCTCCTCGGTGCGGCCACCGAGCCGGTGATCGTCGACGTCGGCTCCGGCGGCGGTGGCATGAGCGTCGCCTTCGCCCAGGCGCTCGCCGCCCGCGGCGGCCGCGTCGTGCTCAGCGACGCGGTCGGTGAGCTGCTCGACCCCGCTGCCGCACTCGTCCGGGACGCCGCGGCAGGCACCTCGGTCGCCGTCGACGCGGTCCGGGCCGACGCCGCCGACGACCGCCTGGCCGACCAGCTGCCCCCGGCTGACCTGGTGTGGGCCTCACGCGTGGTGCACCACCTCCCCGACCAGCAGGCAGCCATCGACCGGTTGGTGCGGGTGCTCGCACCCGGCGGCTGGCTGGCGTTGTCCGAGGGCGGCCTCGCGACACGCTGTCTGCCGTGGGACCTCGGCATCGGTGAACCCGGACTCGGTAACCGGCTGACCGCGGCACGTGACGACTGGTTCGTCGGCATGCGTGCGGAAATGCCTGGTGTGCGGTCTCTGCCCGTCGGCTGGAACACGGCACTCGAGGCGGCCGGGCTGACCGAGGTGTTCTCGTTCAGCTACGTGATCGACCACCCAGCTCCGGCGTCCGAAGCGGTCCGACTGTCCGTTGTGGACTGGATCGCGTGGATGGCCGACGTGGGGGAGGTCCAGCTGTCCGACACCGACCGGGCGGCGGTCGCCCGACTCGTCGACCCCGACGACGAAGCCTACGCGGGCGCACGTGACGACGTGTTCGTCCTCAGCGCTTCGACCGTCTACCTTGGACGGAAACCGGTCTGACGTAAGCTTCCGCGCCATGATTGACGATCCCGACCCGGTCGCCGTGCACTGCGCGCGTTGCGGCCGGTCCCGCGCCGAGGCGGCACCGGCGGACGCGCTCGCGTGGGCCATGACCCACGACGAGCGGGGCCGCACCTGGCTGTGCCCGGCATGCGCACGCACCCACGCGCGGGACATCGAGGGAAAGCTGCCTGACGAATACTGGTGACCGGCCAGCCGTCGAAGGAGCCACCGTCCGGCTGTGCGCGGACGTGTGGCAAGCGAGCGTTGGTTCATGTTCGTGCTCCCAGAAGGTTCGTGATCGTGCGTCAGCTCGCGCGGTGGTGAACGTTCGCCGCCGCCGACGCGAACGCCGCGACCAGCTCGTCCGTCACCGTGACCGGGGCCGAGGACAGGCGTTGCGGATCCGTGCGGTGCAGCGCGACCCCCGCCGCCGCCCAGACCCGGGGGTCGTGGTGGCGGGTGTGCGGGCTCACGTCCCACGCCAGCCCGACCTCGGGCCACCACGCGTCCGGGATGCCCAGCAGCATGCCCGTGTCGTCGTGGACCGGTTGCTGCCAATGCGGTTGCGGCAGTGCCGTGCCGCGCAGCACCCGGCGCGCCAGCGTGACCTCTTCCGGCACGACCTCCGCCGCGCCGGTCAGGTCCGGCGTCAGCAACGCCCGGACCGCGGCCGAGCCGCGCTGGCTGCCCGCGTCCAGCTCGGCGCGCAGCTCGGTCACCGTGCACTGGCCGATCACCGACGTCAGTAACGCGCGCAGCTGGTCATGGTCCGCGGCCCGTCTCGCCACGTCCAGCGCCGCCCGCACCAGCGGTGCGTACGGCAGGCCGGCACGGACCGTCGGGGACGGCGGTCTCGTCGTGCGCTCGACCGTCAGGTATGAGCGGCTGACCAGTCTCCGTTCGGCAGGCGCCAGCACGAGCACGTCCGGGGACAGCGGCACGTCCACGCCGTGCGCACGCATCGCGTCGACGCCGGACACCACCGAACCCGGGCCCGCGTAGGCGATCGCGGCACGTAACCGCTGCCGTCTCGTCGGGCGGGTGGCGCTCATCAGCACCACGCCCGGCAGCACGCGTTGCCAGGGGCCGGACGGCCGGCAGCGGGTCGTGATCGCGTGGTTCGTCGCGCCGTGAGCGCGTAGCTCGGCGATCGTCGTGACCTTGTCGGGGGTGGAGATGAGGTGCATGACTGGGTCGTCGGCGCGGGGAGCGGCGAGCTGAATGGGTGGGGTGAAGATGGGGACGACGTGTGCGAGCGAATGGGACTTTCGTTCGCGCGGGCCCTGTTCTCAGGCCGCGAAACCCGGCTGCCAGCGGGTGATCAGCTCACGCACCGGCAGCTCCGCGTCCAGCTGGCACAGGATGCCCGTCGACCCGCCGAGGACCCGGTGCAGCAGCAGGTACTGCGGCGGCAGGTTCAACGTCCGGCCCGTGCGGAAGTCCTGACCGCGCATGTTGCTGACCCGCATGGCCTGCTTCTGCATCCAGCGCCGCGTGAAGTGGAACGTCTCCGACTTCAGCGGCTCCACGAACGGCGCCAGGTACGCGTAGACGTGGTCCGCTTCCGGCTGTAGCCGCGCGTCAGCGCGGATGAAGTGCTCTTCCCGCAACAGTTCGAGCAGCTCACACGACCGGCCCTCGAGCGCGAGCCGCATCATCCGGCCGTGCGCGGGCGGCAGACCGTCCGGCAGCTGCGCCACCGCGCCGAAGTCGATCACACACAGGCGACCGTCGGCCATCAGCATGAAGTTGCCGGGGTGCGGGTCCGAGTGCAGGAGGCCCGCCCGCGCCGGCGACGAGTAGTGGAACTCCGCCAGCCGCAGCCCTGCCAGGTCACGCTCCTCGCGCGAACCGTCACGGATGACCGAGGACAGCGGCCTGCCCTCCACCCACTCCGTGATCAGCACCTTCGGCGCGCTGGCCACCACCCTCGGCACCAGCACGTGTTCGTCACCGGCGAACGCCTTCGCGAACGCCCGCTGGTGGTCGGCCTCCGACCGGTAGTCGAGCTCCTCGCTCATCCGGTCCGACAGCTCCTGCAGAAGCGGCTTCACCTCGGTGCCCGGCACGACCGCCTGGAACAGCTTGCTGAACCGCTGCAGCTGCCGCAGGTCGGACATCAGCGCCTGGTCGGCGCCCGGGTACTGGACCTTGACGGCCACCTCCCGGCCGTCGTGCCACACCGCCCTGTGCACCTGGCCGATGCTCGCCGCGGCCGCCGGCCGGTCGTCGAACGACGCGAACCGCTCCTCCCACCTGCGGCCCAGCTGCTCGGCCAGCACCCGGCGGGTCGTCTGGGCGCTCATCGGCGGCGCCGCCGACTGCAGCTTCGTCAGCGCCTCCCGGTACGGCTCCGCCATGTCGTTCGGCACCGCGGCCTCGAACACGGACAGCGCCTGCCCGAACTTCATCGCGCCGCCCTTGAGGGTGCCGAGGACGGCGAACAGCTGCTCGGCGGTCCTCGCGGACAGCTCGGCGCTCACCTGCTCGGCGTTCTGCCCGACCAGGCGCTTTCCCCAACCGCCGACCGCTCGGCCGGCGACTCCGAGCGGGATGCTGGCGAGCCGCGCAGTCCGTGCCGCGGTCTTACGAGGCATCTCCGTCACGATCCGATTGTCTCAACTCTTCCTTGGTGTTTGCAGCAACTTTGGCGCAGTGGACCAACCCGTCACGTTGCCGCGCGGCGGCACCACACGGGCACTGCGGGTGCGCTGACCAGTGACGACGCCGCACAGCGGCCGTGCGTGGCTCCAGTGCGACACTTGTCTCACATGTCGCGGGACGGTCCGCGGCACCCCGCAGCCACGCCGCGGCCTCCAGCACCTGGGCCGCCGCGAACGCCGCCGTCGCCTGGGTGCCGGTGAGATCCGTGAGCTGTGTCTGCCCCGCCAACTGGACCGCCAGCTGCGGCCAGCACGCGTCCCTGTCGCAACGCTGCAGGTCAGCGCACCGCAGGCAGCTCGTGAGACCGGGCACCACGAACGGGCCCACGATGCCGATCGTGTCCCGCACCCGGACGAACAGGTGCGGGATCGCCGCCCGCATCACCATGTCGACCAGGTCCGGCCTCGGCACCAGCGAGTCGGCGAGAACCACCAGGTCCGGCGCCCGCGTCGCGGGGAAATGGGTCGTCCTGATGTTCGGCTCGGCCCGACGGAGCGCGCGGCGTGCCGCGACCAGCCGCGGCGTGCCGACGTCCTCGAGCCGGTAGCCGGCCCCGACGTCCTCCGGGCGGACCGCGCCCGTCGCCGCCACGTGCACCCACCCGACACCCGCCGACGCCAGCAGACAGCCGACCGCGAGGGCCAGCCTGCCGTCACCCTGCACGGCCACCGCCAGCTCAGCTCGCCCGATCGGGTGGTCCTGCGGTGACAGCCCCGTCCCCAGCGCGTGGACCTTCGCCGCCGACACCTCACCGGCCATCCGCGCTGAGGTCGGCGCCCCGTCCTCCAGAAGGCCCTGGTCATCGAGGTTGCCGAGCAGGTCGGTCAGTTGCTTGCGGTCACGGTCGGCGAGACCGGCGGACAGCTCGTCCCGGGTGCGGTCACCGGTGAGGCGGCCCGCGACGGCCATCACCCGGTCCGACAGGCCCTCGACCACCTTCGCGTGCCGTGGATCGAGGCCAATCTGCAGCTCACCGCTCTTGCGGCGCAGGACGGGAAGGCCTGCCACGACCCGCGGGCGGACCGGTAGTTGTTTCGTCATGTGGACAGATTCACCGACTTCGCGCCGGCGACGAAATCGTTATCCACAGGCTCCGCAGGTGACCAAGGCCCTGTCAGGGAACGCACTCCGAATTGTCGGTGCGTCGTCGTAACGTGGCAGCCGTGGCCGAATCCAGAGTCGAAGTGCGGCGCAGCAAGCGCCGCACGCGCACCGTGACCGCGTATCGCGACGGCGACACGCTGGTCGTGTTGATACCTGCCCGGCTGTCGAAGGCCGAGGAGGCGCACTGGGTCGCCGAGATGCAGCGGAAGCTGCTGAAGGGCGAGCCTCGGAAGCTCCCACCGACGAAGCCGTCGGACGAGGCGCTGTTACGTCGCTGTGCCGAGCTGTCGGCCAAACATCTTCAGGGTCGCGCCGTGCCGAACAGTGTTCGGTGGGTGCCGCCCATGCGCACCCGGTGGGCGTCCTGCACGCCCGCCGACAAGACGATCCGGGTGAGCGAGCACCTCAAGTCCGTGCCCGGCTGGGTGCTGGACTACGTGCTCGTGCACGAGCTCGCGCACCTGCTGGTGCCGTCGCACAACGCCAAGTTCTGGGACCTGGTCCGGGAGTACCCGCGGGCCGATCGGGCCATCGGCTACCTGGAAGGGCTGTCCGCGGCCGCTGGGCTGGGGGTGGTGGCCGAGGACTGAACCTGGGGTCACGGGCTGAAGGGTTCTTCGGGACGCGGTGCGACTCGAAGAACCCTGCGCGTGCTGCTCGTCAACCCTGGTCGCCGCTGTCCTTGCCGGTGTCCCCGTCCTCGCCGGAGGCCTCCCGGTCGCGCTTGGCCTGCTCCTCGCGCTCCAGCGCGGCGATCGGGTCGTCCTCCAGGGCGGGCTTGCTGCCCACGCGCTCGGCGAAGTCCATCGGCTCGTCCAGGTCCTCCGCGGTCGGTACCAGGTCCGGGTGCGCCCAGATGCCGTCGCGGGCCTCGAAGCCGTGCTGGTCGCCGACCAGGCGCCACAGGGCCGCGGCGGCACGCAGACGCCTCGGGCGCAGTTCCAGACCGACCAGCGTGGCGAACGTCTGCTCGGCCGGGCCGCCGCTGGCACGCCTGCGGCGCAGGGTCTCGCGCAGCGCGTCCGCGCCGGGAAGACGGTCGGTCACCGCGTCGCCGACGACCACGTCCACCCAGCCCTCCACCAGGGCCAGCAGCGTCTCGAGCCTGGTCAGGGCCGCCTTCTGCTCCGGGGTGGTCTGGGGCTCCAGCATGCCCGACTGCATGGCCTCCTCGATCGACTGCGGGTTCGCGGGGTCGATCTGGGTGGCCAGCTGCTCCAGGGCGGACGTGTCGACGCGGATGCCGCTCGCGAACTCCTCGACCGTCGCCAGCAGGCGCTGCCGCAGCCACGGGACGTGCGCGAACAGGCGCTGGTGTGCTGCTTCCCGCGCCGCGAGGAACACCAGGACCTCGCTGTTGGGGCGCTCCAGGCCGCTCGTGAACTCCTCGATGTTCTGCGGCAGCAACGCCACGGTAGCGGGCGGGCCGAGGGGCAGGCCGATGTCGGTCGACGTCAGCACCTCCGACGCCAGCTGCGCCATCGCGTTGCCCAGCTGCGAACCGAACGCCATGCCGCCCATCTGGCTGACCATCGACAGCAGCGGGCCCGCGGCCTGCTTCGCTTCCGCGGGCAGCGCCTCCACCCACGCGCCCGACACCCGGCGGGCGACCGGGTCGCACAGGCGCTGCCACGTCGGCAGGGTGTTCTCCACCCAGTCACGTGGCGTCCACGCCTTCACCGCCGTGGCCCCCGTCGGGAGGATCGTCGCCGGATCGAGCCACATCTCCGCGAGGTGCACCGCGTCGGTCACCGCGCCCTGGAACTCCGTCGACGTGCGGAAACCCACGTCGCCCGAGGTCAGGCGTTGCATCGCGATCTGTTTCGCCAAGTCGTAGTTCACCGGCCCGGCCGAGGTGCCGGCCTGGCTGAGCATCTGCCCGAGCTGGCTGAGCATCTGGCCGAGCTGGTTGAACGCCTCAGCGGGGTTCTCGCCCTGCCCTGAGGGCTCCTTCTTGCCACGGTCGTCCGGGTTCGGCGGTCCGAAGCCAAAGGGAAACTCGGTCATGTGTCCAAGGTACGCGGACACGCCACGCCAGTAACGCGCGGTGATTCGCTCATCGAGAACACGCCGTACCCTGTCAACCCGTGAGTGACACCCCGAGCCCCCAGGCCGAGGCCCCGCGGACAATCGGTTACGAACCGGGCACAGAACGTCCGCGAGGGCTGACCCGGCGCGGATGGACCGTGGCGATTAGCTTCATCCTGGTGGCGGCGCTCGCGCTCATCGGCGGGTTCGTGAAGGTCCCGTACGTCTCCATCGGCCCCGGCCCGACCTACGACACGCTCGGCGAAGTCGACGGCCAGGCCGTCATCGAGGTCGACGGCACCAGGACCTACCCGACGAGCGGGCAGCTGCGGATGACCACCGTGTCGATCAACGACGAGGTCACGCTGTTCGACGCGCTCGGCAAGTGGGTCAGCGGCCGCTACGCGCTCGCGCCACGCGACGAGTACTTCGGTCCCGGCCAGACCCAGGAAGACCTCGAGCGCGAGAACAAGATCATGTTCCAGGACTCGCAGAGCGCGGCGGAGACCGCGGCGCTGCGGCTGCTCGACAAGCCGGTCAAGGTCGTCGTCCAGGAGATCACCCGCGGCGCGCCCGCCGACGGCGTCATCCAGCCGGGTGACCGCCTGTGGGTGGTGAACGGGAAGAACATCGCCGTGCAGGAGGACGTGCGCGAGGCGCTCAAGGGCACCAAGCCCGGGCAGACGGTCTCGGTGACGTTCCAGCACGAGGACGGGCCCAAGAAGACCGCCGACATCAAGCTCGGCAAGGCCAGCGACTTCGGCACCGACGACCGGCAGGAAGGGTTCATGGGCCTCGCGCCGGCCGACCGCGCCGACGTCGACTTCGAGACCACGATCCACCTCGAGGACGTCGGCGGCCCGTCCGCCGGGCTGATCTTCGCGCTCGCGATCGTCGACACCCTCACCCCCGGCGAGATGGAGGCGGGCCGCACCGTCGCCGGCACCGGCGCGATCGACGAGAAGGGCAACGTCAAGCCGATCGGCGGCATCCCGTTCAAGCTGATCGCCGCACAGGAGGACGGGGCGACCGCGTTCCTCGTGCCCGCCGACAACTGCGCGGAAGCGAAGTCGAACACGCCCGACGGCCTGCGGTTGGTGAAGGTGGAGACGCTGGCCGGTGCGGTCGAGGCGCTGGAGGACCTCGACGCGGGCCGGACGCCACCCAGCTGCTAGTTGTCCACAGCCTGCGGAGTTGTCCACAGGCAAGATCGACATCGGTCCATCTGTCGGTGGGCACCGGTAGACTGGCATGGCGGGTGGCCCCCGGGAACGGGTGGGGGTCGAGGTTACGTACCGGGGGCCGGACGATTCTCGCGTTTTCGCAGGTCAGCGGCTTGGTGGCGCGGGTTGTCCTGAAGCGTCTTCCGGGACGTTGAGCGGTCCCGAAAGACGCTTCCCGGTCAGCGGAGGGTGTCCAGCAGGGCGTCGGTCAGGTTGGGGGCCAGTTCCGGGTGCTCGATGATCTCGTCGTCGCCCTCCTGGCTGCGCAGGCGCAGCACGCACGCGGCCGACCCGTCACGTAGGACGGCGGCCACCAGGCGGGCCTCGCGGCGGCGGGGGTGCTCGGCGGCGATGCGACGCAGCGCGTCCGTGTCACCGGTCTTCTCACCGCCGGGCAGGGTGTCCTCCGCGTCCGGCGGGAGCACCACGATCTCCTGGGCGACGGCGCACCCCTCCACCGCCTCCGGCCACATGATGCCTGCCAGCGCCTCCGCGAGGTCCTCGTTGGGCAGCTGGTCCTGGGCGACCGGGGTGAGGAACGCGCCCGCGTCGACCTGGCCGGCCAGTTCGGGGTTGGCCGCCACCAACTCGGCGGTCGGGACCAGGGCGAACAACTGCGGGGGCTGGTCCCACCCGGCCGTCGACACGAAGTCGTCGACCTCCCGGGCGGCGGCGGACAGGTGCTGGGCATGGCTCGCGGACATACCTGCCATCCTCACCTATTCTCGCGTTCGGCTATTTCGACCTACCCGAACGGGAACCTGACAGGCTCGGAATAGAGTTGGACATCTAGGACAGCCCTCGGCGGTCCTGCGAACACTGGTCAACACAGGGAGTGCACCGTGGCCACCAGGCCCCCGATCGGCATGCCGAAGCTGTCCCGACGCGCCAAGATACTCCTGAGTATCGCCGGTGTCCTGATCCTGGTGCTGATCGTCGGCGCCCGGCTGCTGGACACCTACGTCGACTGGCTCTGGTACGGCGAGGTCGGCTTCCGGTCGGTGTTCACCACCGTGATCCTCACCAGGCTCATCCTGTTCTTCGCGATCGGGCTGCTCGTCGGCGGGCTGCTGGCGGTGAGCCTCGCCATCGCCTACCGGTCGCGGCCGGTGTTCGTGCCGGTCTCCGGCGCGGACGACCCGCTCGCCCGCTACCGGTCGACCATCGTGCAGCGGGTGCGGCTGTTCGGCATCGGCGTCCCGGTGGTCGTCGGCGCCATCGCGGGCGCCGCGGGCCAGGGCGAGTGGCAGCCCGTGCAGCTGATGCTCAACGCGCAGACGTTCGGGCAGACCGACCCCGAGTTCGGCAAGGACGTCGGCTTCTACGCGTTCACGCTGCCGTTCATCAGCTGGCTCATCACCTGGCTGTTCGTCGCGCTCGCCATCGCGGGCATCGGCGCGCTCGTCACGCACTACATCTTCGGCGGCATCCGACTGGGCGCCAAGGGCGACAACTTCTCCGTCCCCGCCCGCGTGCAGCTGTCCGTCACCGCGGGCCTGTTCGTCGTCGTCCTCGCCGTCGACTACTTCTTCGAGCGCTACGAACTGCTGTTCTCCACCCGCAACGGCCTGTTCGACGGCGCCACCTACACCGACCTCAACGCGGTGCTGCCCGCCAAGCTCATCCTGATGTTCATCGCCGGGTTCTGCGCCGTCGCGTTCTTCGTCGGCGCGTTCGTCAGGAACCTGCAGCTGCCCGCCATCGCGATCGTGCTGCTCATCCTCTCCAGCATCCTCGTCGGCTGGGCGTGGCCGACCGTGCTGCAGCAGTTCTCCGTCAAGCCCAACGAGGCGGAGAAAGAGGCGATGTCCATCGAACGGAACATCAACGCCACCAAGTACGCGTTCGGGCTCACCAACGACAAGGTCGAGTTCGAGGACTACGCGGGTGACGCCTCCGTCGACGCCGCCACCTCCCAGAAGGTGAAGGCCGACACCGGCACCATCCCCAACATCCGCCTGCTCGACCCGAGCATCCTGTCCCGCACCTTCACCCAGCGCGAAGGTGGCGAGAACTTCTACGGCTTCCCGACCAAGCTCGACGTCGACCGGTACGAGGTCAACGGCAAGGTCCAGGACTACATCGTCGCGGCCCGCGAACTCGACTCCACGCGGCTCGCCGCCAACCAGACCTCCTGGATCAACCGGCACCTCGTCTACACGCACGGCAACGGGTTCGTCGCCGCGCCAGCCAACCGCATCAACCGCGCGCTCGCCGAAGGCGAGTCCAGCGGCGAAGGCGGCTACCCGGTCTTCACCGTGAGCGACCTCGAGGCGCTCGAGAGCGGCCGGGACATGGACATCCCGGTCACCGAGCCGCGGATCTACTACGGCGAACTCAACACCGACTACGCGATCGTCAACGCGCGCGGCGAGTACGACACCCCCACCGACCAGAACTACCGCTACAAGGGCCAGGGCGGCGTGCCCGTCGACGGCTGGTTCAACCGGTTCGTGTTCTTCGCCCACTACGGCGAGCGGAACATCCTGTTCTCCAGTGACATCGGCGAAGGCTCGAAGATCATGTACAACCGTGATCCGCGGGACCGCGTCAGCAAGGCCGCGCCGTGGCTGACCGTCGACGGCGACCCGTACCCGGCGGTGGTCGACGGCCGCATCAAGTGGATCATCGACGGCTACACCACGCTCGACAACTTCCCGTACGCGCAGCGCACCCCGCTCGGCGAGGTCACCAACGACTCGCTGACCGGCGTCGCGCGGCAGGAGAACCGGGACATCAGCTACATCCGGAACTCCGTCAAGGCGACCGTCGACGCGTTCGACGGCACCGTGACGCTGTACGCGATCGACGAGAAGGATCCCGTGCTGAAGGCCTGGGAGAGCGTCTTCCCCGACACCGTGAAGCACGGCGAGATCCCCGACGCCCTCCGCGAGCACTTCCGCTACCCGGAGGACCTGTTCAAGGTGCAGCGTGAACTGCTCGCGCAGTACCACGTGGAGAACGCGGGACAGTTCTTCTCGACCCAGACGTTCTGGGACGTGCCGTCCGACCCGACCGGCAGCAACAACGAGGCAGGAGGCGCGGCACCGAACCAGCCGCCGTACTACGTCCTCGCGCAGGCGCCAGGCCAGGCCGAGCCGACGTTCCAGCTCACCAGCCCGATGACGCTGCTGCGAAGGCAGTTCCTCGCCGCGTGGGTGTCGGTGTCGTCCGACCCGGACGACTACGGCCAGTTCAGAGTCCTGCGACTACCCGCACAGGACCAGACGAAGGGCCCCGGCCAGGTCCAGAACGAGTTCGAAACCACCGACGAGGTGACCGAGAACAGAACTCTGTTCCAGAACCCGAACGTCAACGTCATCTACGGAAACCTGCTGACGTTGCCGGTCGCGGACGGCCTCCTCTACGTCGAACCGATCTACATCGAGCAGAAGGACGAGAACGCGTTCCCGCAGCTCGCCCGCGTGCTCGTGTACTTCGGTGGACGAGTCGGGTTCGCGCCGACGCTGCAGGAGGCGCTCGAGGAGGTCTTCGGCGAAGGCGCAGGCGGCGAGGTGACACCGCCGGAGGAAGGCGAACAGCCGCCGCCGGAGACCGAGACCCCGTCGACACCACCCGGCACGACCACGCCGCCGCCGTCGACCGGCGGGGACAACCCAGGCATGGACAAGGCCGTGCAGGACATCGGCAACGCGCTCGAGGCGTTGAAGAACGCCCAGCAGTCCGGTGACTTCGCCGCCCAGGGCCAGGCACTGTCCGACCTGGAGAAGGCCGTCGCCGCCTACGAGTCCGCCAAGGCCAACCCGCCGTCGGGTGGCGGCGGCTGAGCCGACCCGGACCAACCGAAAACGCGGCCTCCCCCGACCACCGATCGGGGAGGCCGCGTTTTTCGTCTGGAAGGGCTAGCGCGATCCGGCATTGCGGCGAATGCGGCAACCGCCGCACACGAAAAAAGCACGGCCGCCCGCGGTGCGGACGGCCGTGCTTGCTTCACCGCGTCAGATCATCGGGTGTCGTCGAACAGAGCCAGGGAGAGCCAGTTATCCACTGTGGACGTACAAGCACGCAACAGTGACACCGCGACGCCAAATGTCAATATCCCGGCCGGCTACCGGACGCGGTTCCGTGCTTTGACCGCGTCCGCGAACCACCCGGTCAGGCCTTCTTCGCGCGCGTCCTGCGCTTGGCGGCGGGCTTCGCCGACTTCGCCTGCTTCGACTCGGCCTGCGCCTCCTTGTAGGCCTCGACGACGTGCGACGGAATACGTCCGCGGCCGGCGAGCTCGTAACCGTTCTCCAGCGCCCACTCGCGGATCTGGCCGGCCTCACCGGAGTTCGCGGACTTGCCGGCCTGGCCAGGACGCGTGCCGCGCTTGATCCGGCCACCGGTGCGCCGCGCCGACTCGACGAACTCCGCCAGGCTTTCCCGCAGCTTTTCCGCGTTGGCGTCCGAGAGGTCGATCTCGTAGCTCACGCCGTCCAGGCCGAACAGGACGGTGGAAACGTCCTCCGAGCTGGTGCCGTCCAGGTCGTCGACGAGCTGTACCAATACCTTCTGAGCCATCTGGCTGCTCTCCCTTGGACGCCGTTGCACGAGACATGCGTGCACAACCGTTGGTTTGTGTCGGCACACTAGCAAATAAGCGGCCTGAGTCCGAAACGAACCGGGATCGCTGCTGGTGCCGACTGTCCGAACGCGACTCCGCGTGGACGCACCTTCCATGAGCCATTTCCAGTGCGACGCAAGGCGACTTACCGGATTCAATTCGCTCGATCGATGAACGGACGTCCAATTGCGGCGGTGTCCACACGGGAGCGGCCGGCAGAGGTGAATGTGACACGTATTACTCGTGCACGCAAAAGAACGATGGCCCCTCGGAAGGATCTCCGAGGGGCCATCGTCCCTGGTAGCGGGGACAGGATTCGAACCTGCGACCTCTGGGTTATGAGCCCAGCGAGCTACCGAGCTGCTCCACCCCGCGTCGTTGTGTTCATAACTATACGCGGGGTTTCGAGGGGGTTTCCACCGGGGGGTCATTTGTGCGCTGACCTGGGCAAACGTGGCCCGAAGGGGTGGTTGCAGGGTTGGGGCTCGAAGGGTGCGGCAGGGGTGCGTGGAGCTGGGGGTGCCGGAGGTAGGCGGGGGAGATGCGTGGAGGGCTCGAAGGGATACGCGGGCCCGGAGATGGCCGAGATGGGGAGGGATGGGCTTCGAAGGGAACGGGGCGGGCGGTGGGGAAGGGATGGGTTGGTCGGCGGGCGGGGACAGGGCGGGGATCGGAGGGGGTACAGGGAGGGCGAGGAAGGGCTGGGAAGAAGGCGGGAGGGGGTGGGGGGAAGGAAAGGGTGACGAGGAGCGAGGAAAGGGCGGAGAGGGCGGGGCGTGCGAGAACGGGGAAGGACGGGCGTGTGAGGACAGGGAAGGCGGAGGGGCGGGGCATGAGAGGACCTGGGGAGGAATGGGAAGGGATGGGAAGGGATGGGAGGAGAACGGCTAACGGGCAAGGGTGGGCAGGCAGGGCGAACGGGGAAGGGCGGCGTGAAGCGGTGGGTGAGGAAGGGCGGTGCAGGTAGGAGCGGGCGGGGAAGGGTGGCGAGAGCGAGGCGGCATGAGGGAGCGGCAAGAGGGAGGAGTGGGCGAGGAAGAACGGCGAGGGAAGGGTGCGGGAGGGCCGGCGAGAGGGCATAGCGGGGGAAGGGCGGCGCTGGGAGGAGCGGGAGGAAAGGACGGTGCGGGGTAGGGCGAGGGAGGACGGCGCTGGGAGGAACGGGGAGAAAGTCCGGTGCGAGGTAGGGCGAGGGAGGACGGCACTGGGAGGACTGGGGAGGAACGACGGCGCTGGGAAAGGGCAGGCGAGGAAGGGGAGGCGTGGACAGGTAGGGCGATGGGGGGAGGGAGTGGACGGACAAAGGTGGCGATCGGATGGAGGACGGGCAAGGGCAGCGAGGGGAACGGCATTGAAAGGAAGGGGCGGGCGGACACGGGTCGCGATGGGGAGGGGTGGACAGGGAGGCCAGCGGGGGTAAGGAAGGGTGGAGGCGGGAAAGGCGAGACGGACGCGGTAGGGCAGGAAAGGCGGGGACGAGCGGGAAAGACGGGGAAAGGCCCGGGGAAGGCAGGGAAAGGCCGGGGATGGCAGGGGAAGGCCGGGGAGGCGGGGGGAGGAGCGGGGAAGGCCGGGGATGGCAGGGGAAGGCCGGGGGAAGGCCGGGGGAAGGCGGGAAGGCGAGGTGGGAGGAGCGGGAAAGGCGGGGAAGGCAGGGGATGGCAGGGGCTGGCAGGGGAAGGCAGGGGAAGGCGGGGAAGGTAGGGAAGCAGGGAGGATCGGAAAGGGCGGGGAAGGGCGGAGAAGGGAACGTGCGAGGGGAAGTGAGGCGGGGATGGGTGGTGAGGGCGGCGGCGGGGGAAGGAGTGAGCGTCGGAGGGAAAGGGTGGCTGTCGGAAGCGGAGATGGCGGGGGTGGGCCACTGGGGACAGCTGGGAAGGCATGGGGATGGGTGGATGGAAGGCGTGGAGGTCAGGGGGTGTGTCGAAGTGCGCAGGCGACTGATTGGTGACGTGTGGACGGTTTGGTGTCGAGCATTCGGCGCGTGAGCCGTGCGTTGTGAGCGATGTGGACGAAGGTCGCTGCTCCGTTTGGCGGCGGTCTGGACCACTGGAGTCCCTGTGGTGGCCCGGAAGTTTCGGCGTGACAGAAGTCGGTCTGTGTGATTTCCAGTTCGGACACTTGGTTGCACGAGACGCATGCACGTGCACCTGGGTGTGCGAATAGTTGCGACAGGGCGCCGACGGGTCGTCCACACAGGACTGGGTGGGCGTCGTGCGCGTGTGACCGTCGTCATCGGTCGCTCGAGTCCCGCATGAGAACGGTCATTGTCGAGTGGGCTCTGGGGATGTTTTACCCGGATGGAGTAGCGGCCTTCTCGGGGGGCCCCGGAACGCTGGAAACGGCGTGGAGAAGCGCGGTTCTGTGTTCCTGTCGCGGTTGTCCCGGGTGGGGTGAGGGTCGTGTCGTGGCCGGTGTGTGCGTGTCGCCCCGTTGGTATTTGCGCTGGTACAAGCGTTAACGGCCGTCTCGAATCGGGAAGTTCTTTCGCGGTGCGAAGGATTCCTTGGCTCTCAGGGAGATCGGTGAATCTCGGCGTACTGTGCGACTGGAACTCCTCGTGGCGGCTCCCGAAATCGCACAAGCCACAGTGGACAGATGTCCCGGCCACTGTGGACACCGGCTTCTGTTCGTGGCACGGTGGTAAGGTGTCTGAACTGAATGCAACTGCTGCTGCCCTCTTGGGGCTGCTGCACGAAGGTCCGGCTACTGGTGGGCAATTGGTCTCGGCTGCCCGTGATCGATTTGGGTCGTTCTTCAGTGTCACGCGGAGTCAGGTATACCGCGAGCTCCCCGCACTCGCCGACGCCGGTTTGGTCCGGCTCGGCAAGCAGGGGCCGCGGTCGAGCCAGCAATACCTGGTCACCGCCGCGGGCAAGAAGGCGTTCAAAGGATGGTTGGGCAGTGAGCCCGGTCCCGACCATCTCCGCAGCCCATTGATCCTGAGGCTCGTCCACGCGGACGCGCTGACGGTGAAACAGCGGGCGGCGCTCATCGAGTCGGCCAAGAAGGTCTATTCCGACGAACACGATGCGGCGAGGTCGGCGGTCAAGGCCGCCGACGGCGCCTACTCGAAGGCGATCGCTGAGTTCGGGGTGGCGCGAGCGAAGGCGGTCCTGAAGCTGCTCGACTCCATTCCCACCTCCTGAAAGGGTCGCCACAAGCGGACGGCGTGCGGGTTCACGGTAGATTCTGAAGACGTGAACCCGGACGTCGCAGCTGACCTGAAGGAACTGTCCGACACCCTCGCCAGCGTCGAGGCCGTGTCGGACCTGGACGCCCTGCGTGCCCAGATCGCGGATCTGGAGCAGCAGGCGGCCCGTCCGGACTTGTGGGACGACCCCGAGTCGGCACAGAAAGTAACGAGCCAGCTCTCCCACAAGCAGAGCGAACTGCGTCGCATCGAGGAGCTGCGCCAGCGGCTCGACGACCTCGGTGTGATGTACGAGCTCGCCGAGGAGGAGGGGTCGGCTGACGCACGTGCCGAGGCGGACACGGAGCGTGAGCGGCTGCACGACGACATCGCGTCCATCGAGGTGCGCACTCTGCTTTCCGGCGAGTACGACGAACGCGACGCGATCGTCACCATCCGGTCCGAGGCGGGCGGGGTCGACGCCGCGGACTGGGCGGAGATGCTCCTGCGCATGTACCTGCGGTGGGCGGAGCGGCACGGCTACTCGACCGAGGTCTACGACACCTCGTACGCGGAAGAGGCCGGCATCAAGTCCGCGACGTTCAAGGTCAACGCCCCGTACGCCTACGGGACGCTGTCCGTCGAGCAGGGCACGCACCGGCTCGTCCGCATCTCCCCGTTCGACAACCAGGGACGTCGGCAGACGTCGTTCGCCGGGGTCGAGGTGCTGCCGTTCGTCGAGACCAACGACCACGTCGACATCCCCGAGAAGGACATCCGGATCGACGTGTTCCGGTCGTCGGGGCCCGGTGGACAGAGCGTGAACACCACTGACTCGGCTGTGCGCATCACGCACCTGCCGACCGGCATCGTGGTGTCCTGCCAGAACGAGAAATCGCAGATCCAGAACCGTGCCGCCGCCATGCGGGTGCTGCAGGCGAAGCTGCTGGAGCGCAAACGGCAGGAGGAGCGTGCCGAGATGGACGCGCTCAAGGGTGACGGTGGGTCGTCGTGGGGCAACCAGATGCGGTCGTACGTGCTGCACCCGTACCAGATGGTGAAGGACCTGCGGACCGAGTACGAGGTCGGCAACCCGGGCAGCGTGCTCGACGGGGAGATCGACGGGTTCCTCGAGGCCGGTATCCGCTGGCGGCGCACTCAGGCGGCCTGATTTCGGCGCCGGGGCGGCCACCGGCCCCCGGCGCCAGCCCAGGGGTGAGGGGTGACATCGGGGCCGTCTCGATGTGGGGTTGTCCACAATCGGGGCGGTTGTCCACAGGGGTCCGTCGGCGGTGGCGATCATGTCGGTGACCGGCGCTACGCTGGGATTCGGGGGCCGGAGGCGGCCGTTTGCCGGATCCGTCCCGATCTTGGCTGGTCAGCGTCTTCCGCTCCCAAGGCAACAGGTCGATAACGGATGTAGGTAGACTCGCGCCTCGTGATCCGGCTCGAACACGTTTCGAAGGTGTACAAGACCTCCACGCGCCCCGCGTTGGAGGACGTTTCCGTCGAGATCGACAAGGGTGAGTTCGTCTTCCTCATCGGGGCATCCGGGTCGGGCAAGTCCACCTTTCTCCGGCTGTTGCTACGTGAAGAGGTGCCCACCAAGGGGCGCGTCTACGTGGCCAACTTCGACGTGGTCCGCATGGCGCGGCGCAGGGTCCCCCGCCTGCGCCAGTCCATCGGCTGCGTCTTCCAGGACTTCCGGCTGCTGCACAACAAGACCGTCGCGGAGAACGTCGCCTTCGCGCTCGAGGTCATCGGCAAGCCGCGCAACACCATCCGCAAGGTGGTGCCCGAAGTCCTCGAACTCGTCGGTCTCGAAGGCAAGTCCGCGCGCATGCCGCACGAGCTGTCCGGTGGTGAGCAGCAGCGCGTGGCGATCGCGCGCGCGTTCGTCAACCGGCCGCTGATGCTGCTCGCCGACGAGCCGACCGGAAACCTGGACCCCGACACCAGCCAGGACATCATGCTGCTGCTGGAACGGATCAACCGCACCGGCACGACGGTGCTGATGGCGACCCACGACCACTCGATCGTCGACTCCATGCGGCGCCGGGTCGTGGAACTGTCGCTCGGCCAGGTCGTGCGCGACGACTCACGAGGGGTTTACGGCGTAGGCCGGTAGAAACCCCCGCAACCCCGCCCTCCCGACCCACAAGGACGCCTTCCCCCGATGCGTGCCAGCTTTGTTCTCAGCGAGGTCCTGACCGGCCTGCGCCGGAACGTGACCATGACCATCGCGATGATCCTCACGACCTCGATCTCGCTCTTGATGCTGGGTATCGGGCTCGTCGTGGTGCGGATGATCGACAAGACCCAGGAGGTCTACGAGGACAGGGTCCAGGTCAACGTCTTCCTGACCAACGACATCAGCGCCAACGACAAGGAATGCCAGAACGATCCCTGTCGCACGCTGCGTGCCGACCTGGAGAGCGACCCGGCGGTCGAGCGGGTCACCTACCAGAACCGTGACGACGCCTACGAGCGGTTCAAGCAGATCTTCGAGGCGCAGCCTGAGCTGGTGAAACTCGCCCGGCCGGAGGCGCTGCCCGCGTCGTTCAGCGTGAAGCTCTACCAGCCCGACCGCTCGGACGTGATCATCCAGACCTTCTCGGGCCGTGTCGGCGTCGACTCCGTCACCGACCAGAGCCAGTACCTCGAAGGCCTGTTCGAAGGCTTCAAGGGCGGCCGGGACTTCACGTTCGTGATCGCGCTCATCCAGGCGGTCGCGGCGCTCCTGCTGATCTCCAACACCGTCCAGATGTCGGCCTTCACGAGACGGACGGAAGTCGGCATCATGCGCCTGGTCGGCGCGACCCGCTGGTATACCCAGCTGCCGTTCCTCCTGGAGGCGGTGGTCGCGGGCCTCCTCGGTTCGTTCCTCGGGATCGGCCTGCTCATATTCGTCAAGTCGTGGTTCATCGACCGCGCGCTGGGCGGGTTGTTCGAGTCGGGTGTGCTCAGACGGATCGAGGGCATCGACATCCTGCTGGTGTCACCGTGGCTGGTGCTCACCGCGGTCGCCATCACGGCGATCACCGGCTACGTGACGCTCCGCCTGTACGTGCGCCAGTAAACGGCGTGCGTGGACACGTAGAGTTGTCACCATGTCGAAAGAACGTGGCCAGAAGGTGATCGTGCAGAACCGCAAGGCTCGGCACGACTACACGATCCTGGACACGTACGAGGCCGGGATCGCCCTCATGGGCACCGAGGTCAAGTCGCTGCGCCTCGGCCGTGCGTCGCTCGTGGACGCGTTCGCCACGGTCGACGACGGCGAGGTGTGGCTGCGCAACCTCCACATCCCGGAGTACGTGCTCGGCACGTGGACCAACCACACGCCGCGCCGCACCCGCAAGCTCCTGCTGCACAGGCGCGAGATCGAGCGCCTGATCGGCAAGACGAAAGAGGGCGGCACGGCGCTGGTGCCGCTGTCCATGTACTTCAAGGACGGCAAGGTCAAGGTCGAGTTGGCGCTGGCCAGGGGCAAGAAGGAATACGACAAGCGGCAGTCGTTGGCCAAGCGGGACGCGCAGCGGGAGATCGCGCGCGCCCACGGCAGGGCGCTGAAGGGCCGCCGTTGACACCCGAGTCCGACGCGGAGGTCCCGGCGTTCACCGCGGCGCTGGGCCTCCCCGGGCTGACCGACCTGCACGTCCACTTCCTGCCCGAACCCGTGCAGAAGAAGGTGTGGGGGTTCTTCGACCGGGCCAGCGCCGAGTACGGCACGGAGTGGCCCATCCACTACCGGCTGCCCGCCGCCGAACGGCTCGCCATCCTGCGTGACCTGGGCGTACAGCGGTTCGCGCCGCTCGTGTACCCGCACAAACCGGACATGGCGGCGTGGCTGAACGAGTGGGTCCGCGAGTTCGCCGCGACCACCCCCGAGGCCGTGCCGACCGCCACGTGCTTCCCCGAACCCGGCGCTCCCGAGTACCTCGCCGACGCCATCGACCAGGGCGTTCGCTGCGTGAAGTCACACGTGCAGGTCGGTGCCTACGACCCGCGCGACGAGTTGCTCGACCCCGTCTGGGGGCTCCTCGCCGAGGCCGGGGTGCCGGTCGTCGTCCACTGCGGGCACGGGCCGGTCGCGGGCAAGTACACCGGGCTCGACGTGTTCGAGGACGTGCTGCGCCGCCACCCGCGGCTGGTGGCCGTGCTCGCGCACGCCGGGGCACCCGAGTTCACGCTTGCGCTCGACCTCGTCGACCGCTACGACGGCGTGCACCTCGACACCACCATGGTCGGCGTCCCGTTCAACCGCGCGGACCAGCACCTGCCGGGTGACTGGGTCGCCCGCCTGGCCGCGCACCCCGACCGTGTCGCGCTCGGCACGGACTTCCCGTCCATCCCGTACGACTACGCCACCCAGCTCCGCGCCATCGCGGGCTGGGCCGCCGAGGACGACCGTCTCGGCGAGAACTTCCTGCGTGCGGTGCTGTGGGACACCCCGCGCCGCTTGCTCTCTCTGAGCGAACAGCCAGCGGAAACATCCTGAACCCCTCCTGGGTTGAGTAGGTCAGACTCAACTTTGGAGGGTGGACTCATGGCAGAGTCGTTGACGCTTCCGGTGCTGCCGCTGGACGACACGGTGCTGCTGCCGGGGATGGTCGTGCCGATCCGCATGGCCGGTACCGACGGCGCCGAGGTCAGGGCCGCGGTGGAGGCCGCGCAGGCGGCCACCGAAGGGGAACGGCCGCGCGTGGTGATGGTGCCGCGCCTGGAAGGCAAGTACGCACGCGCCGGTGTGCTCGGCGTCGTCGAGCAGGTCGGCCGCATGCCGGGCGGCGAGCGAGCCGCCGTGGTCCGCGGCACCCAGCGCGTCCGCATCGGCGCGGGCACGACCGGGCCCGGCGCCGCGCTGTGGGTCGAGGTCGAGGTGGCCGACGAGCCGCCCGTGACCGGCCGCACGCAGGAGCTGGCCAAGGAGTACAAGGCGCTGGTCATCACCATGCTCCAGGAGCGTGGCGCGTGGCAGGTCGTCGACTCGGTGCAGTCCGAGGCCGACCCGTCCGCGCTCGCCGACATGGCCGGCTACGCGTCCTGGCTGGACGACGAGCAGAAGCTGTGGCTGCTGGAGACCGCGGACGTCACCGAGCGGCTCGAGAAGCTGCTCGAATGGACCCGCGAGCACCTGGCCGAACTGGACGTCGCGGAGACCATCCGCAAGGACGTCCAGGAAGGCATGGAGCGCCAGCAGCGGGAGTTCCTGCTGCGCCAGCAGCTCGCCGCGATCCGCAAGGAACTGGCCGAGCTGGACGGCAAGCCCGACACCGAGGAGCAGGACTACCGCGCCCGCGTCGAGGCCGCCGACCTGCCCGAGAAGGTTCGCGAAGCCGCGTTGGCGGAGGTCGACAAGCTGGAACGGACCTCCGACCAGTCGCCCGAGGTGGGCTGGATCCGCACCTGGCTGGACACGGTGCTGGAGATGCCGTGGAACACCCGCACCGACGACGCCTACGACATCCAGGGCGCGCGGGAGATCCTGGACACCGACCACGCCGGGCTCGAGGACGTGAAGGACCGCATCATCGAGTACCTGGCCGTCCGCAAGCGGCGCGAGCAGCGTGGTCTCGGTGTCGTCGGCGGCCGGCGCAGCGGCGCCGTGCTGGCGCTCGCCGGTCCGCCCGGGGTCGGCAAGACGTCGCTGGGTGAGTCGGTCGCGCGGGCCATGGGCCGCGAGTTCGTGCGCGTCGCCCTGGGTGGCGTCCGTGACGAGGCGGAGATCCGCGGCCACCGGCGCACCTACGTCGGCGCGCTGCCCGGCCGCATCGTCCGCGCCATCTCCGAGGCGGGCTCGATGAACCCGGTCGTGCTGCTCGACGAGATCGACAAGGTCGGCGCCGACTACCGGGGCGACCCGACCGCCGCGCTGCTCGAGGTGCTGGACCCGGCGCAGAACCACACGTTCCGCGACCACTACCTCGAGGTCGAGCTGGACCTGTCGGACGTCGTGTTCCTGGCGACCGCGAACGTCATCGAGTCCATCCCGGCGCCGCTGCTGGACCGCATGGAACTGGTGCGGCTCGACGGCTACACCGAGGACGAGAAGGTCACCATCGCCCGCGACCACCTGCTGCCGAGGCAGCTCGAACGTGCGGGCCTGGCGGCCGACGAGGTGACGCTGACCGACGACGCGCTGCGGCTGATGGCGGGCGAGTACACCCGCGAGGCAGGCGTGCGGCAGCTGGAGCGGTCGATCGCGCGGGTGCTCCGCAAGATCACCGCGTCCCTGGCGCTGGAGTCGGTGACGCTGCCGCTCACCGTGGACCTCGGTGACCTGCGCACCTACCTCGGCCAGCCGAAGTTCACGCCGGAGTCCGCCGAACGCACGGCGGTGCCCGGCGTGGCGACGGGCCTGGCGGTCACCGGCGCGGGCGGCGACGTGCTGTTCGTCGAGGCGTCGGTCGCGTCGAAGGACTCCGGTGCCACCGGCGTCACGCTGACCGGCCAGCTCGGTGACGTGATGAAGGAGTCGGCGCAGATCGCGCTGTCATACCTGCGTTCGCACGGCGACGTGCTGGACGTGCCGGTCGACTCGCTCGTCGACCAGGGCGTGCACATCCACGTCCCGGCGGGCGCGGTCCCCAAGGACGGGCCGTCCGCGGGCGTCACCATGACGACCGCGCTGGCCTCGCTCCTGTCGGGCCGCCCGGTCCGCGCGGACGTCGCGATGACCGGCGAGGTGTCCCTGACCGGGCGCGTCCTGCCGATCGGTGGGGTGAAGCAGAAGCTGCTCGCCGCCCACCGGGCCGGGATCACGGACGTGGTGCTGCCGAAGCGCAACGAACCCGACCTCGAGGACGTGCCGGAGTCGGTGCTGGACGAACTGACCGTGCACCTGGCGTCCGACGTGCGTGAGGTGCTGGCGGTGGCCCTGGCCCCGGCACGCACCGCCGCGACCGTGGCGGCCTGAGGTCATGCCCTGACGGCACGGACACCCCATCCCCGGCGGGGTGTCCGTGCCGACGGTCATGTGCCGAACACCGGCCCCGTGGCCGGCTGCCACGCCGACGGGCTGGGTTCGTCCGCCGGGACACCGTCGGCCGCCGGCTCCCGCACGTCGCGCGCGGACAGGTAGGCCGCCCCGGCCGTACCCAGCACGAGCGCGGCGAGGAACGCCCGCAGAACCCCGTTCAGGTCGGCCAGTTCGTCGGCGAACCCGCGGCAGCGCCGGCAGCTCTCCAGGTGCTCGCGGATCCGGGCGGCGTCCCGTTTGGACACGCCACCGCGGGTCCAGCGACCGAGCCGGTCGAACGTCGGGCGGCAGTCGTCCGGGGGCGTCCCGGTCAGGTGGACCTGGAGGTAGGCCTGCCGCAGCCCCTCGCGAGCGCGGTAGGCAAGAGCCGAGACACCGTTGGGCGTCAGCCCCATGAGTGGCGCGAGCTGTGCGGGTGACTCGTCTTCGACCTCGGTGTGCCACAGGACCGCCTGCCAGCGTTCAGGCAGCCGGGAGAAGGCCTTCAGGACCAGGGACCGCTCCAGCTTCGTGGCTTCGGTGTCCTGGAACGGCTCGCTGATCGACTCCAGCCGGACGCCCAGCGTTGTCGTCACGTCGTCGGAGAAACGCAGCGGCCGGTCCTTGCGTTCCCGGTTGTAGGCGACGTGCTTGATCGCGACCAACAGGTACGGCCGAAAGGCGTGATCAGGCCCGCCCCCGGCACGCAACGTGTCCAGGACCCGGGCGAACGCCTCCGCCACGTAGTCGTCGGCCTCGTGCCGGGACCACGCCAGCTGCCGTGCGGCGCGACGCCCGGCGGCGGAGTGCCGTTCGTACAGCTCGGCATACGCGTCGTCGCCGCCCGCGCGGACCGACTCGATCAACTCGCTGTCGCTCGGACCCGGGATCGTCTTCTCGTCAGCCATTCCGTTGTGCTCCTGTGGTGACAGCAGTGGTCACGAACGGAACACGCGTGGTCACGTGACATGACGCCACTCACCCGGGTGAATCGGGCCGACGGTCACGGGTGCCGCCGTCATACCGTGCGAGGCCGCGTGTTCGGACCACGTGACGAACCCCTGGCAACTGACCGGCATCCTGCTGGCCGGCGCGGTCCTCGGCTTGGGCCGCCCGACGTTGTTCCTGCTCGCGGTCCTCGCCCACCGCCGCTGGCGCATTCCGGTACACGACGTGGAACGCCTGATCAACGCCTGCTTCCGCCGCGGCAGCGGCGGAGCGCGACGACCTCGACGACCTCGACGTGAGCGGACCTAGTGCCGCTACCCCCGCTCGAGAAAGGTCAGCACCGCCCGCACGCGGCGGTGTTCCTCCGCGCTCGGCTCCAGCCCCAGCTTCGAGAAGATGTTCCCGACGTGCTTCTCGACCGCGCCGTCCGACACGGTCAGCGACTTCGCGATGGCCACGTTCGTCAACCCCTGCGCCATCAGCCCGAGGACCTCGCGCTCACGTGGGGTCAGCACGTCGATCGGGTTTCGTCGACCTCTGGCCATGAGCTGTGCGATCACCTCCTGGTCGATGCACGTGCCGCCGCCCGCGACCCGCTGCACCGCGTCGACGAACTCGGCGACGTCCGCCACCCGCTCCTTCAGCAGGTAGCCGACACCGCCCGCGCCGCCGGACAGGAGCTCCACCGCGTAGCGCTCCTCCACGTACTGCGACAGCACCAGCACCGGCAGACCCGGCTGGTTCTCGCGTGCCTTCAACGCGGCACGCAGACCCTCGTCGGTGAACGACGGCGGCATCCGCACGTCCACGATCGCGAGGTCCGGGCGGTGCTCGCTCACCGCGACCAGCAGACCGTCCCCGTCCTCGGTCGCGGCCACCACCTCGATGTCCTCGTCCGCCAGCAGGCGTTCGATGCCCGCGCGCAGCAGCACCGAATCCTCCGCGATCACCACGCGCATGGCAGGTCCGCCCTGATCACCGTCGGCCCGCCGAGGGGGCTCACCACCGTCATCACGCCGTCAATCGTGGCAGCCCGGTCCGCGAGCCCCGCCAGGCCACCGCCCGGCCGCAGCGACGCGCCACCCGCGCCGTCGTCGGTGATCTCCACGATCACCAGCACACCGGTCGGCCGGTCCTCCCGCCACGCGTTGACCTTCGCCTCCTTCGCGCCCGAGTGCTTCGCGATGTTCGTGAGGCACTCGCCGACGATGAAGTACGCCGTCGACTCCACCGCCGCGGGCGGTCGCGGTTCGATCAGCACGTTCACCTCGACCGGGATCGGGCACTTCGCCGCCAGCGACGACAGCGCCGCGTCCAGCCCCCGGTCGCCCAGCACCGCCGGATAGATACCCCGCGCCAGGTCACGCAGCTCCGACACCGCGAGCTTCGCGTCCGCGTGCGCCTCGTCGATCAGCGCCTTCGCCGCGTCCGGGTCGGCGTCCATCTTGTTCTTCGCCCTGCCCAGGCCCATGGCGACCGCGACCAGCCGCTGCTGCGCGCCGTCGTGCAGGTCGCGCTCGATGCGCCGCCGCTCCGCCTCCGCCGCGTCCACCCCACGCGCACGGGAGGCCTGCAGGTGCTCCGCCTTCTGCGTCAGCGCCTCGGTCTCGGTCGGGCCCAGCAGCCACTTCGCCAGCAGGACGTGCAGCGCCGCGACCACCGGCAGCACGAACAGGCCCACCGGCAGGATCACGATGCCGACCAACGCCAGCGGCAGCTCGAAACACGCCAGCGGGAACGCGATCAGCAGGTACGCGAGGTTGCGCCACATCTGCGGATGCGTCAGCTTGCGCACGTAGCGCTGCCAGAACGTGCCGGAATCGTCGTAGGCGATCTTCGGGGCCGGGATGTCCACGCCCAGCGTGCCGCGGATCAGCGCCCGGTTCGCCTGCGCGAACCCGAACACCACCTTCGTCGCCAGCAACAGGATCGCCAGCCCCAGCCACACCACCAGCGTGCCGATGCCCGCCGAGAACAGGGCCACGATCAGGACGAACGCCAGCACGTTGACCGGGAACGCGGAAACCATGAAGCCCGCGGCCTTGAACCCCCGGCTGACAAGCGTCGGCTGCTCGGTCTCCGGCTCCGGCACGGGATTGTTCCTGACAGGCGCTGCCACGGTGTCAGCATCCACCTGCTCGTCCCCGGGAACCAAATACAGCTGCGGCTGGTCCGGCGCCGGGCTGCTCATCGCGTCACCGGCCCGAAGTTCATCGAGTTCGACGGCCACTCGTTCGACCAGTCGATCGCGCCCGCCGTCGACAGGCCCTCCAGCCGCGCGATGTGCCGCTCGCTCGGGCCCAGCATCGCCCTCGCGTACCGGGCGTGCAGCGTGCCGAGGCCCTTCGTCACGGTGACCGCCAACGCCAGCACCAGCACACCCAGCCCCGCGAACGGCAGCGTGCCCATCCACGAGTCGATGTGCCAGACCGGGTGATCCCACAGGACGATCTGCCAGTCGGTGGGCATCCAGTTCCAGTACAGCGGCAGGAACATCAGGTACAGCGACACCGACCACAGCACCACCACGATCGTGAACTCCGCGATGCCCACCGGCAGCATCAGCAGCAGGTAGACCATGTCCTTCCAGGTCGCGGGGTCCTTCGCGCCGGTCAGCCAGCGGGACTTCTGCCCGGCGGGGCGGTACGGCGAGGCCACGTACGTGCCCAGCATGCCGTGCACCCGCATCCGCTCCAGCGTCGCCATGCCCCGCATGCCCAGCACTGCCAGCGCCAGCACCGCCAGCCCCACCCAGATGATCACCGTGCTCACACCGACCGCCATCGTCGTCACGACGAACACGAACGACGCGATCCCCACCGGCAGGTTCATCACCAGGTACGCGAGCGCGCCGAGCAGCGGAGGGTTCGGCCGGGTGCCGTCGCGCACAGTGCTGGTGGTCATCTCTGGTCTCCTTCGTCGGTGTCGCAGGACCACGATCCCGCGACGCGCGGGGCGAAACCATGAGGAGGACCACCGACTTCGGGGTGGGGTTATCCCTACCTCCGTTAACCGGAATGATCCGGGGGCCGTCGGGCGTTATGCTGGTCGAGACACAGTCCCACCAAGGGGGTGAACGGTTTCGACTCTGGACGTTGATTCAAGGGAAGCGTGCAGGTGCAGGCAGATGACCACCTCAAGCGTCGCTGCAAACCAATAAGCGCCAAGGTTAGTAACCAGCGCGACGTCGCTCTCGCCGCCTGAGCGAGTAGCGATGTCTGTCGGCCCGGGGTCGCCTCCGACCCGGTTCGCCGGCATCAGCTAGGAGGCTTACCGCCACGGGTCGGCCGCGGACCTGTAGCGGGACAACCACAGCGGCTGGGCCCGTCACACCGGCTAGTTCACGTGACCGGTGGGGTCAAGTAGAGACACAGTGAACTGCGCACGGAGAAGCCTTGATGAGGCGACAGAGGACCCGGGTTCGATTCCCGGCACCTCCACCGACCTCTGGCCGACCCTGCTCGGTTGCCGTTGGCAACCTCGCCGGGTCGGCCGTCATCGTGTTGGGGGGCCGAGCCCCCCAAGCCCCCCACGGTGCGGGTGGTTCCTGACCCAGCGTGGTTACGTGTGGGGTGGTTGGGAGGAGGTCGATGCCGATGCCTGTTGGCGTGTTGGCTGGGGTTGTTGGTGGGGTTGTCAGTGGGGTGCCGTCCACGTTGCATGCCCTGGGTGCTCGGCGGGATGTGTTGGGGGCCTCCCGGGCGGCTGGGAAGGTGCTTCTGCCTGCTGAGGAGCGGGATCTTCCGTTGCTTGTCGCGGCTTTGCCGGTGCATTTTGGGGTTTCCGCCTGGTGGGGGGTTGTTCTGGAGCGGGTGTTGCCTCGGCGTGGCACTGTGCTGGCAGGCGTTTTCGCCGGGGGTGTGATCGCGTTGCTCGACCTTTCGATGCCGGGGCGGCGGACTGCCGCTGTGCGTGCTTTGCCGGTTTTTCCGCAGGTTGTGGACCACCTTGTGTTCGGCGCCGTGGTGGGGGCCTACCTGCGGCGACGGGCTCTCAGGTTGCGCTAAGGCGGGTTCGGTAGCTTTCGGGACGTGGTTCGTCCGTCCGCGCGGGCGCTCGACGTGATCGGCCTGCTCGTCAGGCTCGGCCTGGCCGCTGTGTGGCTGGTGTCCGGAGCGATCAAGGTCAGCGACCTCAACCAGACCTACATCGCGGTGCAGGCCTACGACCTGCTGCCCGCCGGGGCCGTCAGCGTCGTGGCCGCCGGGTTGCCGTTCCTCGAGCTCCTGCTCGGGGTGCTGCTGCTCGCCGGGCTCGGCACACGGCTCGTCGCCATCGCGTCCGCGGTGGTGCTGGTCGCGTTCGTCTTCGGTGTCGCGCAGTCGTGGGCGCGCGGGCTCACCATTGACTGCGGGTGCTTCGGCGGGGGCGGGCAGATCGCCGCCGGCGAGACGCGGTACCCGCAGGAACTCGCACGGGACATCGGGTTCCTGTTGCTCGCCGGCTGGCTGGCAGTGCGGCCGCGCAGCCTGGCGTCGCTCGACGGATGGCTTACCGTCCGCGGTCCCGAGGTGGAAACCGTGGACACACAGGGAAGGACTTGATCGGTGGGTGGAGCTGAGCGCAACGCTCGCAAGAAGCGCCAGGCGCAGACGGCGACCGGCCGGAGCACGGCGGTCGCCGCCGCCCGCAGGAGCACCGACCGCAAGAAGATCGCGGTCGGCGCCGTCGTGGTCGTCGTCGTGGCCATCGCCGTCATCGGCGGTGTGCTGATCTACAACAACCAGAAGAACGCCACCGAAGGCCAGGACATCCAGGCCCGGCCCGGCGCCTCCCAGCAGTCCGACGCCGCCGAGGCCGACTACCCCGTGGCCCGCGACGGCGGGATCGTCGTCGTCGGCGACGACGACGCCAAGGTCACCCTCGACGTCTACGAGGACTTCCTCTGCCCGGCCTGCCGCGTCTTCGAGGAGACCTACGGCGACGACATCGAGAAGCACGTCGCCGACGGCACCGTCAAGGTCCGCTACCACATGCTGCCCATGCTCAACGAGCGCTCCGACCCGCCCGGCTACTCCATGGACTCCGCCAACGCCGGTCTGTGCGCCGCCGACGCGGGCCAGTTCCCCGCGTTCCACAAGAGCCTCTTCGGCGACCAGCCCGAGGAAGGCAGCCGTGGCTGGGACCGCCGGCAGCTCGCCAAGCTCGGCGAACAGCTCGGCATCTCGGGCACGACGTTCGAGAAGTGCGTCGTCGACGGCACCTACAACGACCTCGTCCAGCAGAACTTCGACGACGTCAAGGCCGCGCCCTACCTGCAGCAGGAGTTCCCGGACGGGTCCAAGGGCTTCGGCACCCCGACCATCGCGGTGGAGGAGAAGGTCGTCGACACGTCCAAGTCCGACTGGCTGGACCAGCTCGTCAAGTCAGCCGCCTAGCCCGGCCAGCGGCGGCGGACCCTCCGACCAGCGCACGAACCGCTTCGCCTTGCCGACCTCGGTACGCGGCACGCTGCCCGCGGCCAGCACGTGCACCACACACGTGATGCCCAGCCGCTCCCGCAGCGCCACGTCCAGGTCGGCGGCGAGTGACGCGTCCCCCGCCGTCTGCTCCACCGCCACCCGCAGCTCCGGGCGCGCCGGGTCCCGCCGATCCTCCACCACCAGGTAGTGCGGGCTGACCCGGTCGTCGGCGAGCAGCACCGCCTCGATCTCCGTCGGGAACACGTTCACGCCGCGGACCACCAGCATGTCGTCGGTGCGGCCCAGCAGCTTCGACATGCGCCGCAGCGTCCTCGGCGCACCCGGCACCGGGCCCGCCAGCGTGGCCACGTCGCCCGAGCGGTAGCGCAGCAGCGGCATGCCCGTCTTCGTCAACGTCGTGAACACCAGCTCACCCGGTGTGCCGTCCGGCACCGGCCTGCCGTCCGCGCCGACCGCCTCCACGAAGAAATGGTCCTCGGCGACGTTCAACATGCCGTCCGAATCCAGCGACTCGGCCGCCACCCCGGGCCCGATGATCTCCGACAGACCGTAGATGTCGAGCGCACGCAACCCCAGCAGCCGCTCGATCTGCGCGCGCATCTCGTTCGTCCACGGCTCCGCACCGAACAGCCCGGCCCGCAGACTCGTCGGCCCGATCCCCGCCGCCGCCATCGCCTCCCCGAGGAAGATCGCGTACGACGGCGTGCACGTCAGGATGTCCGGCTTCAGGTCCACGATCATCCGCACCTGCCGGTCCGTCATCCCACCCGAAAGAGGGAGGACGGTCGCGCCGAGCCGCATCCCACCGTGGTGCACGCCGAGACCGCCGGTGAACAGACCGTAGCCGTACGCGTTGTGCACCAAGCTCCGCCGCGTCGCGCCCGCCCCACCCAGCGCACGGGCCATGACCTGCGCCCACACGTCCACGTCGGCGGCCGTGTACGGCACCAGCGTCGGCCGGCCACCGGTCCCCGACGAGCCGTGCACGCACACGACGTCCTCGACCGGCGCCGCCCGCAGGCCCTCCGGGTAGTGATCCCACAGGTCACGCTTAGTGACCGTGGGCAACCGATGGATGTCGTCCAGTGACACGTCCGCGCCGGCCCGCACCCCGGCGTCCACCAGCCGGCGCGCCTGCAGCCCACCGGCCGCGAGCAGCCGGTCGACCAGCCCCCGCAACCGCTGTTCCTGCAGCTCCCGGCGACGTGCGGGATCCGTCCCCTCCGCGTCGGGCTCGACAAGGGGCACCACGAGGGCATCAGCGACCACGGAGTGGGTGTAGCACGTGACCAGGCCATTGCGGAAGGACCGACCCCGCTGCAACGCCCCCTGAACGGGGAGGTATCTTGTACGAGCACAAGGGGCTGTAGCGCAGCTGGTAGCGCACCACACTGGCAGTGTGGGGGTCAGGGGTTCGAACCCCCTCAGCTCCACCCTAGGGGTCTTACTAGAACAAGTGCCTGAATGAAGGCCGCGAAGTAGGACCGTGACGCTTGACGGCGTGCAAGGACCACCCGCGTTGCGGGTGGTCCTTTTGCTTGTGTCCTCCGCGTTGGGTGCGGCGGTCCGCTGATCTTGGATGGCGTGGAGTTCGCCGAAGGGCTCACGGAGCTCACCGTCTGTGATCTTGTCGTCCTCGATGTAGAGGGCGTGGAAGATCGCTTGGTTGAGGAGGCGCCGCTGTTGGTCGTTGCAGCGTCGGTATAGCTGGTCGGGCTGTTCGAGGAGGGCAAGGCTGGCGTTGACGAGCTGGGCGCTGTCGGTGAGGTCGGCGTTGGCTGTGTCGAGGCGCTCCTCCAGCCGGCGGCGTTCGCGGGCGATGTCGCGTAGCTTCTCCTTGACCTTGGTCCGAGGCAGCGTGCTGTCGGCGGCGAGGTCGATCAAGTTCTCCTCCTTCGTGTCGAGTTCCTTGAGCTGTGCGGTGATCTGCTTGCGCAGGAGGCGTGCGGACTTTTCCTGCTCGCCGAGCACGGCATCGATCTGATCGCGCATGTCAGCGATGAACGGCTGGCTGAAGCGAATCGCGGAGTAGTGGCGCTCAACCGCGTCCTCGACGAGCGTGACGTTGACGTGGGGTGCTTGGCACAGTCCCTTTTGCCGGCCGCGGCAGAAGAAGTACAGGTACTCGGCGCCCTTGGAGTTGATGGTCCGTTGGATGATCATCCGCCGCTTGATGCCGTCGCGTTGGCAGCGTCCACAGAAGAGTGATCCCTTGAGGTAGTGGTGGTGGACGCGACGGCGTTCTTGTGCCGTCATGCGAGATTCGAGGATCTCCTGGACGGTGTCGAAGAGGTCCTCGTCGATGAGGGGCTCGTGTCGCCCCTGGATTTCTTCGCCGTCGTACTCGACGTATCCGAGGTAGTAGCGATCGCGCAGCATTTGCGAAATCTTGTTCTCGGAGATCTTCTTGGCGGGGTGTCGCCGGGTGGCCCTGGTGCGTAGGCCGCGGTCGTAGAGCTCGTCAGCCAGCTCTTCTTGCGTGTAGTCGCCGGTGGCGAAGAGCTCGAAACCCAGCTGGACAAAGGGCGCCCGTTCGGGGTCGACGATGATCGTGCGGATCACGCGGCCGTCGGAGTGGTCGATGTGGTTGAGGTAGCCGAGTTTCGCGCGGCCGAGCGTGCCGCCGTTGCGCGCCTTCTGGCCCATCTTGTATGCGATGTCGGCACCGGACTGGCGGGATTGGTACTCGTTGAACGTGGTCAGGATGCCGTGCATCAGCTGGCCGACCGGGGTGTCGTCGATGGCTTCGGTGGCCGAGACCAGGGTGACGCCGCGCTTGCGCAGGTCTGCCATGACGATCGCGTCGTCGTAGCGGTTCCGCGCCATGCGCGAGAGCTGGTAGATGATGATGACGTCGACGTCGCCTTGGCTGCGGACCCGCGCGAGCATCTGTTGGAATGCTTCGCGTTTGGTCATCTCCGTTCCCGAGCGTCCGGGTTCGACGTACTCGTCGATGACCGTGACGCCGAGGTCTCGCGCCTTGCGAAGGCACGCTTCCCGTTGGGCCGGGATGGAGATGCCTTCTGGGTTGTAGTCGGTGCGGACTTGCCCGGTCGAGGACACGCGCAGGTAGATCACTGCGCGGGTGCCGGGGGCAAGGTCGTCCGTCGGCGGCTGGATGGGGATGGTGACGTCCTGCTGCAGTTCGTCGATGAAGTCGGCATAAGCGCTGGTCATGACACCTCCTTCTGAGGGCGGCCTGGACGGTGGACCGTGCAGCCGGCGAGTGGGTCCTGGCGGCTGGATCGCGCGCTTCCGGCGAGCGGCGAATTCGTGGCGGGGTTGCTGTGTCTCACCGGCTGCGGAACCGCGCGAGGATGCGTCGGAACGGTTGGCACTTCGGCCGTCGCCAGAGTCGAGCGCGTGGGGCGACGTACTCGTCGATGACCGACAAGCCCAGTTCCCTGGCCCTGCGCAGGCATGCCTCACGCTGGGCCGTGACGCTGTGCTCGCTCTCGGCCCGGTCGGAGGCCACGCGTATGTAGATCACTGCTCGGGCGTCGGTCGCGGGGGCATCCGATGGTCGCTGCGTGGGGACAGGACAGCGCTGCTGACGTTCGTTGTCCGAGTTGGCGTACGCGCTGGTCATGACACCTCGTTGTGGGTCGTTCGGATTGGTTGGTGTTGTTCGGCGGAGTGGGCCCCGGCGGGATTTGCGGCTAGCCCGCGAGCGGCGACTCGTTGTCGGATCGCTGCTCGTGCCGACGACGGTCGCGTCGATCTGCGACTGCTCCCGTCTGCTCGATCTCCGCGACGGCGGTCACCACGCGCACGAGAAAGAGGCCGTGCGCGGTCTCGGTGTCGAGGGCGGGATCGGCGGCCGAGACGACCCGCACGCCTCGGGACGTCAGCTCGCTGAGAACGAAGGCGAGGTGCTGCGTCTTGCGGGACAGGCTGTACAGGTGATTGACGACGAGCACGTCGATGACTCCGGATCGGGCTGCCGCCAATATCCGTTGCAGCCCTGGACGTTTCAGCGTGCCGCCTGATGCGTAGTCGCTGCTGCGGAGAGCGATGTGCCAACCGGGTTGGGACGCGACGTAGGTCTGCAGGTGGTCACTTTCGCGGAGCGTGGGCCACCGCTGGTAGAGGCCGACGCGTACCGACCGTCGAGTTCGTGGGTGTGTGTCGCGACGACTGCGGGGATCGCAAGTGACAGGCGGCATCGTGCTGGACCGTCCTTTCGAGTCATTGGCGAGCGGCTTCGTTCTGCTGCGTTCGTTGCGCAAGCGCGAATGGGCGGCGTCATGCCGCGTCGCGGCGGTGGTCGCGGTGGCCGGCGTCCGCAGCGCCTGGCTCGGCGGGCAGCGTTTGTTCGCTGGCTTCGGCCTGCAGCAGGTCGGCTGCGAGGCAGGCGACCACCCGCGCGAGCTTGTGCATGTCCGGTGGATCGCGGCGGACGCCGCGCACCACCACGTTGCGCACAGCTCTGCCCGCGCCAACGCGCCGTCGGGGTTGCCTGTTCGACGCGTTGACGGGGCTTCCTTGCTGCTCCTGGTCAGCCGGAGAAGGAACGTCGGCGCAGTTGTCGTTGGTCTGGTCAGGGTTGCGAGGTTGAGCGCACATGAGCGCCCCCTTCGTGCCCATGAAGCCCGCGGCTGGCGGAGGTTCACGGGGCTGCTGGTCGGCGACAGGAACCGTCGACACAGCGGGCGCTCCCAGCCGTTGACACCTGCGGTCGCCGGTCCGCGCGAGGCGGGTTTCGCGGCGACGCGGGCACGCACCATGACGTGCGTTGAATGAGCTGGGACCGCCGAAGCTGTCACGACCCACGGGCCTCTACTCCCCGAGTGCACATGTACGGGGCCGGCGCTCGTGGCCGTGCTGGACTCTTGCCGTTCGGCGGGGCCGAACTGGTACTGGATCACCTCGTCAGCGCGAGGTGAGCGGTCGACGCGAGTCCAGAAGATCGCTACCGGCGCTGGCAGCGGACTGCGGTGCGTCGGCATGGCGGTGAACGTGATGGGCGCCGAAGCACCTCCTTTCTCTCGAACCGGGGACAGGTCTGCCATTCAACTAAGGTAGCACCTGAGTAAATCCGGTAAAACCTTAGTAGCTCAAGTCATGCTTGTTGATCGGCGTGTGTCTGCTGAACACGCCGGACGTGCGACGGCCGGCCTTCGTCGCCATCGGGGACACTGAGCGTCGGTTGGCGACGGCGCGAAGCGCCTCGGAGCGACGAACACGGGACGGCAGCGGGTGCAGATCGAGTGGCGGCTGCGGAAGGTCATGGCCTCCCGCGACGTCTGGAACGCGACTCAGCTGCGCGAACTCCTCATCCAGCGCGCCGGGTTCGAGCTGTCCCTCCAGTCGGTTGACGTGCTGATCAAGAGGCAACCGGTCCAGGTGAAGGTGGTGACCTTGCAGGCGTTGTGCACGACGCTGCGGTGCACGCCCAACGAGCTGTTCGGAATCGACACGCCACGTGACGTCTCGCTCGTCGAACCGGACACCGCGGAGTCCCGCGACGAGCAGTGAGCCCTCGGCGGCGAACGCGGCGACGGCCATCACGCGGCCCTCCTCGATACCTGCGGGGACACGCTGTCCGCAGACAGTCCCGCCGACCCCAGCGTGGTTCGGATCTGCCGATACCAGCTGAGCGCGAAGCGCAGACAGTTCGACTCGGTGCGATGGCTCGGACCGCATCCGGGCACGTACCGGCCGCGCATACTCCAGGACATCGTTCTCTCGCCGGTCAGACACTGTTGATCGGTCACGGGTGGCGGGGTAGCCCGGCCCTTGTAGCGGCCTTGCCCGCGGATAGTCCGATCGGCGG
>NZ_JBITMQ010000030.1:0-50740 GCF_044466355.1 Actinophytocola sp. NPDC049390 | reverse complement strand
ACCCGGTTCGACAAACTCGCCGTCCGCTACGAAGCCACCGTCCACATCGCCACGATCAACGAATGGCTCTAACCCACTTCGATACAGGCCCTAGTCGCACCGGGCCCGCGGTGATCCGCTCGTCAAGCGGAGAGATCACTCCTGGTGTTTGCTTTACACAGCGACACCGGGAGGTGACTGGAATTGCAGGCAGCGGCGGCGGATCTGCGCCTGGACGCCAACGCGGTCGACTACGTCCTACTGGCGATCTACTTCGCGCTCGTGCTGGGGATCGGGTATGTGGCCCGACGACAAGTGTCCTCGAGCATCGACTTCTTCCTCTCCGGTCGTTCGCTGCCGGCGTGGGTCACCGGGCTCGCCTTCATCTCGGCGAACCTCGGTGCGATCGAGGTCATGGGCATGTCCGCCAACGGCGCCGAGTACGGCATGCCGACCGCGCACTACTTCTGGATCGGCGCGGTCCCGGCGATGCTGTTCCTCGGCATCGTGATGATGCCGTTCTACTACGGCTCGAAGGTGCGCAGCGTCCCGGAGTTCATGCTCCGCCGCTTCGGCAAACCGGCGCACCTGGTCAACGGCGTCAGCTTCGCGGTGGCCCAGGTGCTGATCGCGGGCGCGAACCTGTTCCTCCTCGCCTCCGTCGTGAACCTGTTGCTCGGCTGGCCGATCTGGGTCTCGGTGATCGTCGCGGCCGCGATCGTGCTCAGCTACACCGCACTCGGCGGGCTCTCCGCGGCGATCTACAACGAGGTCCTGCAGTTCGTGGTCATCGTCGCCGCCTTGCTGCCGTTGACGATCGTCGGCCTCTACAAGGTCGGTGGCTGGCAGGGGCTCGTCGACAAGGTGTCGGCCGGGCCGGGTGGGCCGGAGCAGATCAACAGCTGGCCCGGCAACCAGCTCACCGGGTTCACCGACAACTTCCTGTCCGTGCTTGGCCTCGTGTTCGGTCTCGGGTTCGTGCTGTCCTTCGGGTACTGGACGACGAACTTCGTCGAGGTGCAACGCGCCATGGCGGCACGCAGCATGTCGGCGGCGCGGCGCACGCCGATCATCGGCGCGTTCCCGAAGTTGCTGATCCCGTTCATCGTGATCATCCCCGGCATGATCGCCGGTGTCGCGGTCACCGAACTGCAGGGCGACAACAAGGCCGCGCTCATCGCCGGTGACGAAGCCCCCAGCGGAGCGACGTTCAACCAGGCCCTGTTGCTGCTCATGCGCGACCTGCTGCCCAACGGCATGCTGGGCATCGCGATCGCCGGTCTGCTCGCGTCGTTCATGGCGGGCATGGCGGCCAACCTCAGCTCGTTCAACACCGTCTTCACGTACGACATCTGGCAGGCGTACCTGCGCAAGGACCGGCCGGACGGCTATTACCTGAAGGTGGGCCGAGTGGTCACGGCGATCGCGACGGTGCTCGCCATCGGCACCGCGTTCATCGCCTCCACCTACGCGAACCTGATGGACTACCTGCAGCAGCTGTTCTCCTTCTTCAACGCGCCGCTGTTCGCCACGTTCATCCTCGGTATGTTCTGGCGCCGCATGACACCGACCGCGGGCTGGACCGGTCTGGTGGCGGGCACGCTGTCCGCGATCACCGTGTTCGTCCTCACCGAGAGCGGGGTCTGGGCGTTGCCCGGTCAGGGCGGCGCGTTCGTCGGGGCCGGTGCCGCGTTCGTGGTCGACATCGCGGTCAGCGTCGCGGTGACGATGGTGACCCAGCCGAAGCCGGCGTCCGAACTCGCCGGGCTCGTCTACTCGTTGACACCGAAGGAGACCCGGCGGCACGAGACGACCGGCGAGGACGCGGGCTGGTACCGCAACCCCGGGCTGCTCGCCGGGATCGTCCTGGTCATCACGATCACACTGAACATCATCTTCTGAGGGAGGGTCGATGGGTACCCGGACAAGCACGTCCGCGTTCGACATCCGCCTGATCATCGCCCTGCTGACCGGCGTGTACGGCGTGGTGCTGACGGTTCTCGGGCTGTTCGTCACCTCGGACGCGGAGATCGAGAAGTCGGCGGGCGTGAACATCAACCTGTGGACCGGTCTCGCGATGGTGGTCGTGGCGCTCCTGTTCGTGCTGTGGGCGCGGCTGCGGCCGCTGCGCGTCCCGGTGCACCACGAGGCGGAGGACGGCGGCAGTCCACAGTAGACTCCGGCGTCGGTGGCGCGCGCGAGTTTTCGCCGGTGGCGCGGTGGGTAGCCGTCGGTCATGGGTGCCGAGGAGTACGTTCCGGACAAGGCGGACATCGACTCGCTCCGGAAGGCCGTGCACGACTGCCGGGGCTGTGACCTGTACAAGGACGCCACGCAGGCCGTGTTCGGTGAGGGGCCCGCGAACGCGTCCGTGCTGGTGATCGGCGAGGTGCCGGGGGACCAGGAGGACCGGCAGGGCCATCCGTTCGTGGGGCCCGCCGGGCGGCTGCTCGACAAGGCGCTCGTCGAGGCGGGTATCGACCGCGCCCAGGTGTACGTCACCAACGCGGTCAAGCACTTCAAGTTCAAGCCGGCCGAGCGCGGCAAGCGGCGCATCCACCAGAAGCCGGGCCGGACCGAGGTCGTGGCGTGCCGGCCGTGGCTGGTCGCCGAGCTGGACACCGTGCGGCCCGACCTGGTGGTGTTCCTCGGCGCGACCGCGGCACAGTCCTTGCTGGGCACCACGTTCAAGGTCACCCGGCAGCGCGGTGAGGTGGTGACGATCCCGGACCGGCCGGAGCGCGCGGTCGCCACCGTGCACCCGTCGTCGGTGCTGCGGTCCGACGACCGCGAGACGGCGTACCGGGACCTGGTGGCAGATCTCCGGGCCGCCGCCTCGGTCCTGAGTGGACGTCAGCGCACGCGGTAGCGCCGCACCCGGCGCGGGCCGGGCAGCGCCAGCCTGCGGATCAGGTAGGTGAGCAGGCCACCGATGACGAGCCACGCGATCGCGGCGAGGCCGTCGTTGAGGAACGTGCGCAGCTTGAGGTTCTCCGGCACGAACAGGTCACGCAGGCCGAGCGACACGGCGCTGGACCATTCGTCGATCATCGCCGCGAACCCGTTGCCCTGGTTGGCCTCGCCGATCACGAGCACGATGTGCACGGCCAGCACGACGGCGAAGATCGCACACACGACGTTGATGATCGTGCACACGATGTTGACTGTGCGCCGGCGTCCGTGGTCGGCGTCGGCGATCTCCTCCTCGGCCACCGGCTCGGTCACGGGCGGTGGCCCTTCGGCAGGGTTGAGATCGAGGCGAGTTCTGTCCGGATCGGCTGGGTAGTTCATGGGCATGGCCTCTCGTCGGTCCCCGATGACAGCAACCACGATTGAGCTACCCGGAGTCGCCGCTGCCGAAACACGCTGGGTTGTTGCCGCTGCGTGTGGGGGTGTCCTCGCCGGACGGGCAAGTCTCGGGGAGGGCAGGCAGGCCGTCTTTGTGGGCTTTCGCCCCGTTTGCCTGGGGCTGGGGCCCGCTTCGCGGGCCGGGCGCTGCGCGCCCGGCCCTTTCGCGGCACTCAACGTCCCGGACTCGGCTTTCGCGGCGGCTCGGGCTGTGGGTGGGTGCGGTGGGGGTGGGTGTCCCTTAGCGTGATCCGGGTGCGGCTCAGCAAGGCCCGGATGCGGGCTACGGTTCGGCGGCGGGGGCATGCGCTGCGGTTGATGGGGTTGCCCATCCTGCAGTGTTCGGTCGCCGCCGCGTTGGCGTGGCTTGTGGCCACCGAGGTGTTCGGGCACGGGCGGCCGTTCTTCGCGCCCATCGCGGTCGTCATCTGCATCGGGGTCGGGTTCGGGCAGCAGCGGTTGCGGCGGGTCGTCGAGCTGGTGGTCGGTGTGAGCGTCGGGATCGGGGTCGGGGACCTGTTGATCTCGGCCATCGGTGCCGGGTGGTGGCAGCTCGCGCTCGTCCTGGGGCTTGCCATGGTCACGTCCGTGCTGCTCGGCGGGGGCACGCTGGTCACGCTGCAGGCCGCGTCGTCCGCGATTCTCGTCGCCACCCTGTTGCCGCCCGGCGGGACCGGTGGGCTGGACCGGATGCTGGACGCGTTGATCGGTGGTCTGCTCGGGGTCGCGGCCATCGCGCTCCTGCCCGGGGACCCGCCGGAGATCGTGCGGCGGCGGGGGCAGGAGTTGCTCGGCGAACTGGCCGCCGCGCTCACCGCCGCCGCTGACGCGATCACGCAGCGGGACCGGGAGGTGGCCCAGGCGGCCTTGCGTCGTGCCCGTACGCAGAAGGCGGGGGACGACTACCGCGACGCCTTGCGGGCCGCGCGGGAGATCGCCGCCATCTCGCCCCTGCACCGGCGCCAGCGCACCATGATCGAGCGGTACACGAAGGCCACCGAGCCCGTCGACCTCGCCCTGCGCAACAGCCGGGTGCTCCTGCGCCGGACCAGGGCCGGGCTGACCGACGACGAGACGTTCCCCGCGACGCTGCCCGTCGCCCTGCGGAAGCTGGCCGACGCCGCCACGGCGTTCGCCGAGGCACTCGGCGCCGACGGCGACCTCGGCGACGTGCGGGAGCGGGTGCGGGCCGCGGCGGTCGCGGTCGACGCGGACGGGATCGAGCACACCGGCTTCTCGGCCACCGTCGTCACCGCGCAGCTCCGATCGGTCGCCGTCGACCTGTTGCAGGCCACCGGGCTCAGCCACGAGCAGGCCCGCGGGTTCCTGCCGTCTATGGGGTGATGGCGTTGAAGGTGTCGCTGTCCATGACACGTTCCGGCGCGCCGTGGCGGGCGATGCCGAGCATGGCCAGGCCGATCCCGTCGGTCGACGTCACCACACCGCCTTCGGGTTCTGTTCGGCGACGGCGGGCACTCGCGGACCACGCCCTGGCCGACCATGCCGGTCGCGCCGATGACCACCACCTTCATGAGCGCGCCGTAGCGGGCCGGGCGGCGATCGTCGCCGCGGCGAGACCGGCCGTGAGGAGGAACGCGGCGGGCAGGCCGTGCCCGGCGGCGAACGCGCCGAGCGTCGCGGGCCCTGCGATGGTGCCGAGGCCGAGGCAGAACACCACCGCGCTGAAGCCCGCCGCGGGCCGTTCCGGGAACACGCGGTAGCTCCACACGGTCAGCACGGCCGCGACCGCCATGAACGCCGGCCCGTACGCCAGGGCCGACACCCCGATCGCCGGCAGCGCGCCGGGCGCGAGCGCGAGCACGGCGACCGCGAACGCCAGCGCGCCGAACAGCAACGCGTGGGTGCGGCGCAGCCCGAGCAGGGTGAGCGCCCGGTCGGTCAGCAGACCACCGAGCCCGGCGACGCCGATGAGCGTCCAGAACAGCGGGCCCGCCGTGTCGTCGGCGATCATGTCGACCGCGAACGTCCAGTACACCGACCCCACGACGCCGTAGGAGAACGCCGACACGAACAGCGGCACCGACGCGGCGGTCAGCCGGATCCGTTGTGCGGCAACGCGTTCCGGCCGCGGCAGCCCGCGCAGCAGCCACGCGTTGTACAGCGTCACCGCGAGCGCGGCAGCCGCGAACAGCACCCATGCGGGCCGCCACGGGACCGCCAGCGCCAGCACTCCGGCGACCGCGGTGCCGAACGCGGTGCCGTTGGGCACGATGGCGAGCACGCGTTCCTGCCGGTCCGGCGCGACCATCGCGCGGACCACGTCCGAGTACGGCGCCCACGCCCACCCCGAGCTGGTGCCCGCGAGCAGCAGCCCGGCGACCAGCACAGGCGTGTGCTCCGCGACCGACACCAGCGCCAACCCCGCCGTCGCGCACACGCCGGCCGCCACGATCAGCGGCCGCGGCCCGAGCCGCGCCGACAGCAGCCCCACGAGCGTGAGCGCGGCGAGGTAGCCGGCGTAGGTGCCGCTGCCGATCAGGCCGACGGTCGCCACGTCCAGGTCGAACGTGGCACGCAGGTCCGGCAGGAACAGGCCGAAACCGTACCGGGCGAAGCCGAAACTGACGCCGATCGCGGCGAGCCCGGCGGCCGAGAGGTGCCACACGGTGCGGTTCTGGGTGATCGTCATGTGCACAGCCTCGGCCGGACCGGCCACGGTGAACAGTGGCGCGAACGTCACGCTGCGATAGATTTACGCCATGCGTGTCGTCGTGCCGATGCTGGAGACCGTCGCCTTGTTCGAGCTCGCCGTGCCGGTCGGGGTGTTCGGCGCCACCGACCGCGCGGACCTCGTGCCGGGCTGGTACGAGCTGGTCGTGTGCGGTGCCGGCGCACACCGGGCGTCGGCCGGGCTGACGCTGTCGGCGCGGGCCGGGCTGTCCGCGCTGCGCACGGCCGACCTGGTGGTGGTGCCCGCGTGCGTGATGCCGGACTACGAGGCACCGCCCGCGCTGCTGTCCGCGTTGCGGAAGGCGCACGCCAGGGGCGCGCGGATCGCGTCGCTGTGCACGGGCGCGTTCGTGCTCGCCGCCGCGGGGCTGCTCGACGGCCGGACCGTGACCACGCACTGGATGTACGCCGACGACCTGCGGCGGCGGTACCCGGCGGTGACCGTGGACGAGCGCCCGCTGTACATCGACGACGGCGACGTTCTCACCAGCGCGGGCACCGCCGCCGCGCTGGACCTGTGCCTGCACATCGTGCGGACCGACTTCGGTGCGGCGGTCGCGGCCGAGGTCAGCAGGCGGATGGTGATCGCGCCGCACCGGGAAGGCGGGCAGTCGCAGTACGTCCCGGCACCGCTGCCCGCCCGCACGGACGGGTTCGGGCCCGTGCTGGAGTGGGCGGTCCGCCACCTCGACCGGCCGTTGACGATGGCGGAGCTGGCCGACCGGGCGGGGATGAGCCTGCGGACGTTCGGGCGCCACTTCGCGGACCGGGTCGGCGCGACGCCCCTCGCGTGGCTGAACCAGCAGCGGCTCGCGCGGGCGCGAGAACTGCTCGAGGCGACGGACCTGCCGATCGAGACGGTCGCGGCGCGCAGTGGGCTGGGCACGGGAAGCGGGTTGCGCCAGCACTTCCAGCGGGCCTACGGCACGACACCCGCGGCCTACCGGCGCACCTTTCGGGCCGCGGCGACGGGGTGACGGGTCAGCGCCACTCCGGCCAGCACCACCGCCATCCCCGCGAGCACCCGCGCACCGACGTCCTCGCCCAGCACCAGCGCGCCCAGCGCCACCGACACGACCGGCAGCAGGTAGCCGACGGTCGCCGCCGCGGTGGCACCCTCGGTGGCGATCAGGCGGTTGTTGAGGTGGAACGTCACGCCGGTCGCGACGATCCCGAGGACGCCGACCGCCAGCAGTGAGCCGGTCGTCGCGCCCGACCAGTCGAGGCCGCCCGCCGGGAGCGCGAGCGCGGCCAGACCCGTCGCCACCAGCAGTTGCGCCGCCGACATGCCCAGCGGGTCGCCCCGGTGGACCAGGTGGCGGCCCATGTACGCGAACGCCACCGCGTAGCTGGCGGCCGCCGCGAGCAGGGCAAGCGCACCCCAACTGGCCAGGCCGTGGCGCTGCCACGGGGCGAAGATCAGCACCACGCCGCAGAAGCCGACGCCCAGGCCGACCAGCCGCACGGGTGCGTAGCGCTCGCCGAGCGCCAGGCCGACCAGCATGGACCACAGCGGCGTGGTGGCGTTCAGCACGCCCGCGACCCCGGAGTCCACGGTCTGCTCACCGATGCTGAACAGCGCGAACGGCAACGTGTTGCAGAAGAGCGCGGCGATCACCAGTCGTCGCCAGGTCGCGCGGTCCCGGGGGAGGCGCTGCCGCGCCGCGACCGCGAGGGCCAGCAGCACGCCCGCGCCGAGCACGCAGCGCAGTACCGTCACCTGTGCGGGGCTCAAGCCCGTCAGCGCGAGCTTGATCCACAGGAAACCTGAGCCCCACAGCAGGGCGAGCACACCCATTCGCACCACGTCTCCACGGTCTCCCGGCCGATTCGACAGGACAAGTGAAATGATCTGCACCAACCGTTAAGGTGGGCTACATGCTCGACGTGCGAAGAATGCAGGTGCTGCGTGCCGTCGTCACCAGCGGGTCGGTCACGGCGGCGGCGACGAACCTGGGCTACACGCCCTCGGCGGTGAGCCAGCAGGTCGCCGCGTTGGAGCGGCAGGCGGGTGTGCCGCTCCTGGAGCGGATCGGCCGCGGTGTGCGGGCGACGGCGGCGGGCAGGCTCCTGACCGAGCACGCGGCGATCATCGCCACGCACGTCGCGGAGGCCGAGACCGCGCTGGCGGACCTGCGTGCCGGGCGCACCGGGCGCCTCGCGATCCGCTACTTCGCCACCGCGGGCGCCGCGCTCGTGCCGCCCGCGCTCGCGAAGCTGCGGGCCGACCACCCCCGCGTCCAGGTCGACCTGAAGCTGATCGACCCGCAGGACCCGATGGTGGAGGTGGAACAGGGGCGCGCGGACCTCGGGATCGTGGTGTCGCCGAGGGAGCAGGTCCGGGACGGCATCCGCATGGTGCACCTCCTCGACGACCCGTACCACGCGGTCCTGCCGAAGGGGCACCGCCTCGCCGCGAAGCGCGTGCTGGACCTCGTCGATCTCGCCGACGAGCCCTGGGTCAACAACGAGCTCAGCGCGGGCCCGTGCATAGAATTGATGTTGAGCGCGTGCGCGGCCGCGGGATTCAGCCCGAATTTCGTCGTGGAGAGCGACGACTACGCCACCGCACAGGGATTTGTGGCCGCTGGTCTCGGCGTGACCTTGATTCCGCGGATGGGGCTCGGTCAACGCCATCCCGGGGTCGTCGTGCGGCGGGTGCGCAAGCCCGAGCCGTTCCGCGCGATCTACGCGGCGGTAAGGGAAACCTCGCTCGCGCAGCCCGCCCTCGCCGGGCTGCTCGGTGCTCTGCGGGACGCGGCCGTGCAATAGGTTGGAAAGAAACCCGCAACTGTCATCAGGAATGCCCGGGAGGATTCCCGTGCACGTCCGGCCGGCCTGAACAGTGGAACGGTTCCATAAACACAGCATTATGTGACAATCGCGTGGTCTTGCTGTGACGGTTTGCACTAATCCGAGGCGCTCCGTAGCGCAACGATTGCTCTCGGGTGACCTACCGACGAGCGGAGCGAACCGGGATGGACCAGGACTACCAGCCGTTCTGCATGGCTGATCCGTCGTTCTACGACGCGATGCACTCCGAGGCCACCGCGGGCGAGTCGTTCGCGACCGCGGCGCGCCCGCTGCCGGACGGGTGGACGTCGCGCGAACAGGACGACTGGTTCGTGATCAACCCGCCGGTGCGGCAGGCTCTCCCGCTGCAGGGCTGGAAGATCCACGCCTCGGCGACCCAGGACAACGCCGACCGCGTCCTCGACACGGTGTGGGAGTACTGCGTCGCGCGCGGCATCTCGTTCAAGTTCCTGCGGTCGTCCACCGCGCTGCTCGCCCGGGTGTCGAAGTACGCGCCGCGCGGGTACGCGGGCAAGCTCGTCACGATCTACCCGGCGGACGACGCCGCGTGCGAGCGCATCCTCACCGAACTCGGCGGTCAGCTCGACGGTGAGCGCAGCCCCTACATCCTCTCCGACCTGCGCTGGGGGAGCGGCCCGCTCTACGTGCGGTACGGCGCCTTCGCCAACCGGCACACGGTGGACAGCACGGGTGCGGTGGTCGAGGCCATCGCGGACCTCGACGGCAACCTCGTCGCCGACCGCCGCGACCCCGTGTTCCACGTGCCCGCGTGGGTGACGCTCCCCGCGTTCCTCGAACCGCATCTCGCGGCCCGCAACGCGGTGACCGTCGCCGACCTGCCGTACACGATCGAGCGGGTGCTGCACTTCTCCAACGGCGGCGGCATCTACGCGGGCCGCGACACCCGCACCGGCGACGAGATCGTGCTCAAGGAGGCACGCCCGCACGCCGGGCTCGACAGCTACGGCCACGACGCGGTCCAGCGCCTGACCCGCGAGCACGAGACGCTCACCAGGCTCGCGGGCATCCCCGGCGTCCCGGCGGTGCACGACCTGTTCACGGTGGGCGAGCACCTGTTCCTCGTCATGGACCACGTCGACGGCGACGTGCTCGGCAAGGCGATCGTGCTGCGCTACCCGCTGGTCGACCCGTCGTCGACGGCGGCCGACTACGCCGACTTCACCCGGTGGGCCAGGAAGATCCACCACCAGGTGACCGAGACCGTCGCGCAGATCCACGCACGGGGGATCGTGTACGGCGACCTGCACCTGTTCAACATCGTGGTGCGTCCCGACGACACGGTCGCGTTGCTGGACTACGAGGTGACGGCGCCGGTCGAGGAGGCCACGCGGCCCGGCCTCAACAACCCCGGCTTCGCGCCACCGCGCGACGTGCACGGGTTCGCCATGGACCGCTACGCCCTGGCGTGCCTGAAGTTCGCGCTGTTCCTGCCGATGACCAACCTGCTCGGCCTGCACCGGTTGAAGGCACGGCACTTCGCGGAGATCATCACCGAGCACTTCCCGGTGCCGGAGGAGTTCCTGCGGACCGCGATCGACACGATCGTGCCGCCCGGCACGCCGGACGTGCCGCACCCGCGCATCGAACCGGACCCCGCTACCTGGCCGGCGCTGCGTGCCGACCTGGTGAGGTCGATCCACGCGAGCGCCACACCCGAGCGCGACGACCGGCTGTTCCCCGGTGACCCGCAACAGTTCGCGGTCGGTGGGCTCGGGCTCGCGTACGGTGCGGCCGGAGTGCTGTACGCGTTGGACGTCACCGGCGGCGGCCGCGTCGAGGAGTACGAACAGTGGCTGCTGCGGCGGGCGACGAACCCACCGGGTGGCAGCAGACTCGGTCTCTACGACGGGCTGCACGGTGCCGCGTTCACGCTGGCGCACCTCGGCCACCGGCAGGAGGCGCTCGACGTCGTCGACATCTGCCTGCGCGAGAACTGGGAGTCCATGGGGCACGACCTGTTCGGCGGCGTGTCCGGGTTCGGGCTGAACCTGCTGCACCTGGCCGAGTCGACGGCCGAGGCCGGCCTGCGGACGGCCGCGCACCGGGCGGCGGAACTCGTCGCGGACGCGCAGGGCCCCGAGGAGGCGACCGAGGAGAACCCGGTCAGCGGGTCCGGTCAGCCGTGGGCGGGCCTGTTCCGCGGCCGGTCCGGCGCGGCCCTGTTCCTGCTGCGCATGTACGACGTCACCGGCGACGCCGCGTACCTCGACCGCGCGGCGGACGCGTTGCGGTTCGACCTGCGGCGGTGCGTGTGGCGGGACAACGGCACGGTCGAGGTCAACGAGGGCTGGCGGTCCATGCCCTACCTCGACGGCGGCAGCATCGGCATCGGCGTGGTGCTCGACGAGTACCTGCGCAGGCGCCACGACGACCGGTTCGCCGAGGTGTCGGCGGCGGTGGCCCGCACCGCCCGCTCACCCATGTACATCCTGCCGGGCCTGCTCACGGGTCGCGCCGGTGTGCTGCTCTACCTGGCCGGCCGTGCCGCCGATCCCGTCACCGACCCGGACGTCGCCCGGCAGGTCCGCAACCTCGCGTGGCACGCGCTGCCGTACGGCGACGGCATGGCGTTCCCCGGGACCGGGCTGCTGCGACTGTCGATGGACCTCGCGACCGGGACCGCGGGCGTGCTGCTCGCGCTCGGTGCCGCACTGCACGACCGGTCGGTACGGGCACCGTTGCTGACCCTGACCCAACAGACCCCCGCGCCAGCAGGCGTGGGTCAGTGAGGAAACCCCGAATAAGGAGCCGACAATGGCACTTCTCGACCTGCAGGGCATGGAAGCCGCGCCGCAGACCGCGACCGGCGGCAGCAGCGGCAGCGGGCACTCCTGCCCGTCCAACCTGTCCGTCACCCTGTGCGGTGGCGGCTCCGGCCTGAGCGTGCTGATCTGCCACTGAGTGAATCCGCCGCTGAGTGGGCATGTCGCTCAGCTGACGTCCACCTGGATGTCGTAGCGGGACGCGGTCCCGGACAACTGGCGTTTGTCCGGGGCCGCGACCCTGCGGAAAGGGTAACCCGTGACCGCCTTCGGCGAGATCGTCCGGAAAGCAGGCGCCTGGCTGCCGGTGATCGGGTTCAGCGCGCTGCTCGGCACGGTCGGTGCGCTGGCGTTGCCGGTGGTGCTGGGCAAGGCGGTCGACGCGATCGTCTACGGCGGTTCGCCGGTGTGGTTCTGGCTGGCGGCGGGTGTGGTGGTGCTGGGGATCGCGACGGATCTGGTCGACGCGTTCGCCGGCACGGCGTGCGTCGCGGGCACGACCGCGTGGCTGCGTGACCGGGTGGTGCGGCACGTGCTGGCGGCGGGCCCCCGGCACGGGTTCGCGACCGGTGACCTGGTGAGCCGGGTGTCGGGCAACGCGGTGGAGGCCGCGAACGCGGGGCCCGCGCTGGTGACGGTGTGGACGGCGGTGCTCCCGCCGGTGGGCAGCCTGTTCCTGCTGGCGTGGCTGGACGTCTGGCTCTCGGTGGCGTTCCTCGCCGGTGTCGCGCTGGTCGCGGTGGTGCTGCGGCTGTTCACGTTGCGGACCGCGTCGGTGGTGACCTCGTACCTGACGGTGCAGGGCCGGATCGCGGCGCGGCTGTCGGAGTCGCTCACCGGGCTGCGGACGATCGCCGCGGCGGGCACCGTCGACCGGGAGGAGCGCCGGGTGCTGGCGCCGTTGCCCGAGCTGCACGAGCAGGGCATGCGGAGCTGGCGGGTGCTGTCGGGGTCGGCGGCACAGGGCGCGGTGGTGGGACCGCTGGTGCTGGTCGCGGTGCTGGGCACCGGGGGATGGGCGCTGTCGGCGGGGCGGATCACGGCGGGGGAGCTGTTCGCGGCCGGGCAGTACGCGATGCTCGGCGCGGGGCTGGGGAACCTGACGAGCGTGTTCGGCAGGCTGGCACGGGCCCGGGCCGGTGCGACCCGGGTGGGTGCGGTGCTGGCGGCGCCGGTCGTGGCGCACGGGGACGGGGCGTTGCCGTGGGGGCGGGGGCGGCTGGCGTTCTGCGGGGTGTCGGTCGACGGGCTGCTGAGCGACGTTTCCTTCACCGTGCCGGGCGGTTCCTCGGCGGCCGTGGTGGGCCGGTCGGGGGCCGGGAAGTCGGTGCTCGCGGAGGTGGCGGCGCGGCTGCGTGACCCGACGGCCGGGACCGTGCTGCTGGACGGGGTGCCGTTGCCTGCGTTGTCGCACGCGGAGCTGCGGGCGGCGGTGGGGGTGGCGTTCGAACGGCCACGCCTGGTCGGTGCGACGGTGGGCGCGGCGATCGGGGCGCGCCCGGAGGAGGCGGCGCGGGCGGCGTACGCACACGAGTTCGTGTCGCGGCTGCCGTCCGGGTACGACACGCCGCTGTCGTCGGCGCCGATGTCGGGCGGTGAGCTGCAGCGGCTGGGACTGGCGCGGGCGTGGGGCGCGTCGCGGTTGCTGGTGCTGGACGACGCGACGTCCAGTGTGGACATGGTGACGGAACTGCGGATCAGCAACGCGATGATCGAGGCGGGTGGGCGGACCCGGCTGGTGGTGACGCACCGGCTGTCGACCGCCGCGCGTGCGGATCTGGTGGTGTGGCTGGCGGAGGGCCGCGTGCGCGCGGTGGGCACGCACGAGGAGCTGTGGGCGGACCGCGAGTACCGCGAGGTGTTCGGATGACGGTCGCACATCGAAGGACTTGTCGCGCCCACCGCCGATGCGCCGCGCGCCCGGAATTGTCGGTGCCCGCTGGTAGCGTTGAAATCGGGGGGCCCCGGGCCGTACGGATGGGACTGTCGTTCGGGGTCGGCTGGGGCGGGTGTTGACGTGAAACGGGAACTCCGCTACGCCGCCACCTCGCTGGTTCCTCGGCCCACCGTGGCGCTCCTCGTCTGGTCGGTTCCCGAGGCGTTGCCCGCCGCCGTGTCCGGGTTGGTCGTGGCCAACGCCGTCGACCGCGGCTTCCTCGCCGGGCGGCCGGATGTGGGGCTCCTCTGGCTCGCGTCCCTCCTGCTGGTCTCGGTGATCGGCGCCGTTGGCACGCGGATGGTGTTCCGGCGGCTCGGCGAGCTCGCCGAGCCGTTCCGCGACAAGCTCGTCCGGCGTGTCGTCGGGGGCGCGTTGCGCAACGGCGCCGACGGGGCGCTCGCCCGGTTGACCCGGCAGGTGGAGATCGTGCGGGACACCTACGCCGGGCTCGTCATCGTCGTGCGGGGGTTCCTCGTCACCGTCGTCGGCGTGGTCGTCGGGTCGTTGTCCGTCGCGCCCGTCATCGCGGTGCTGATCCTGCCGCCGTTCCTCCTCGGGCTGACCGCGTTCCTCGCCGTGCTCGGGGTCGCCGCCGCGCGCCAGCGGGACTCGGTGCTCGCCGACGAACGACTCGGTGACGCCGCCGAACGGGTCTTCTCCGGCGTCCGGGACGTCGCCGCGTGCGGCCGCGAGGACGAGGCGGCCGCGTTGGTCGCCGCGCCCATCGCCGAGCAGGCCGCCGCCGAACGCGCGCTCGCCACGGTGGCCGCCCTGCGGACCGCGTGTTTCGCCGTCGGCGGGTGGCTACCCCTGCTGGTGCTTCTGTTCGCCGGGCCGTGGCTCGTCGGTGGCGGGCTGACCGCGGGCGCGATCATGGGCGGCGCCACGTATGTCCTCTTCGGACTCCAGCCCGCGCTGCAGAACTTCGTCGCCGGGGTCGGCGGCAGCGGGCTGCGGTTCGTGATCACGCTCGGACGGGTGCTCGCCGCCAGCGATGTCGCCGCCGCGCCCGTCAAGGACGGGGTGCCGGACGGGCACGCCGTCCGGCTCGACGGGGTCACCTTCGCGTACGGGCCGCGCGCCGAGCCGGTCGTCGACCGCCTCGACCTCGTCGTCGACGAGGGTGAGCACCTCGCCGTCGTCGGGCCCAGCGGTATCGGCAAGTCGACCGTGGTCAGCCTGCTCTGCGGGTTGCTGCGCCCGGACGACGGCCGGGTCACCGTCGGTGGCGTGCGGGCGGCCGACCTCGCCCGGCCCGAGCTGACGCGGGTGCTGATCCCGCAGGAGGCCTACGTCTTCACCGGCACCCTGCGCGAGAACCTCACCTACCTCAACCCCGCCGCCACGACGGCGGAACTGGACGCGGCCGCCGCTGCCGTCGGCGCCACGTTCGGCGACTACGACACCGAGCTGTCACCGTCGTCGATGTCCGCGGGGGAGCGGCAACTGGTCGCGCTCGTGCGGGCCTACCTGTCGCCCGCGCCGCTCGTCGTGCTCGACGAGGCCACCTGCCACCTCGATCCGCCCGCCGAACGCCGTGCCGAGGAGGCGTTCGCGGCACGGGGCACGCTCGTCGTGATCGCCCACCGCGTCAGTTCCGCGTTGCGTGCCGACCGGGTGCTCGTGCTCGACGGGTCGGGGGCGGCGGTCGGCGACCACGGCACCCTGTTGCGCACCTCGCCGCTCTACCGCGACCTGCTCGGCCACTGGGACGCCGGTCGCACCCCCGCGTCACAGCCAGCCTGACTCGGTAGCGATGCGGATCGCGTCGATCCTCGTCCGCGCGCCGGTCTTGTTCATCGCGTTCGACAGGTAGTTGCGCACGGTCCCCGGCGACAGCGACAGCTCCTTCGCGATCTCCGGGCCGCTCGCGCCCTCGGCCGCGAGCCGCAGCACCGCCACCTCCCTCGGGGTCAACGGGTTCCGGCCCGCCGACAGCGCCGCGACCACCAGGTTCGCGTCGATCACCGTGCCGCCCTGGGCGACGCCGCGGATCGCGTGGAGCAGCCGGGCGGCGGGGGCGTCCTTGTCGATCAAACCCGAGACGTCCGCGGCGAGCAGTCGTGTCAGCAAACCGACCGGCCGCTTGACGGTGAGTGCGACAATCTGGCACTCCGGAAGTCGCTTCCGCAACTCGTGGACGGTCGTGAGGCCTTTGTTCGCCGGCAGGTCGGCGGAGACGACCGCCACGTCCGGCCGTAAGCGGACGGCGACGGAGACGGCCTTCTCGTTGCATTTCAGATCGGCGATGACCTCGATGTCCTCCTCGACCGACAACAGGCTCACGAGAGCGGTCCGGAGGAGGTCCATGTCTTCCGCGAGTAACACGCGGATGGATCTTCCCTCCTCCTGTCCCGCCGGGTTGCCGAGATTCCGACGCGTCATGCCTCCTCCTGGGGACGGTAATCAGCCTGGTCGGCGACCCCATCCGATCGCCGTTCCCACACAGGTAGGTCCGGTGCGATGGAATTCCCGTTACAGCTCGTCCTGCACATGGAGCAACGAGGGAAACAATGAGGTGGATACGGCGCGGTAATGCTACGGAAAATAGGTTTCGAAATTCTCGTATGGCGTAACGAAGACCCACTCGGTCGAATTTGGAATGATTAGTGCATCTGGTGCAGATGCGCTACGGCATCCGCACCAGTGCACTGGTACCCGTACGTGGTTCAGGCCTGTGTCACCGCGGCGCTCAACGCGTTCGCGACCAGCGGGGTGTAGCCGTACGTGTGTCCGGCGGTGTTCGGGTGGTAGGACTCGCGCACCGGGTCCGAGAGACCGTTGAGCCACTCGACGTCGTCGCACACGGCGTGCCCGGTGAACGCGGACCGCACGTCGACGAACCGGAACCCGTGTGCCGCGGCCCGGCCCGCGATGGTCGTCGCGAGCAGGTCGGCGGTCGCGTTCAGCGCCGACTGCTCCGACCGGCTGATCCGGGCGCCGAGGTTGCATTCCTCACCGTTGAACAGGCGCGGGTAGCCGACCACGACGACGCGTGCGTTGGGCGCGCGCGTGCGGATCTGCGTGTACAGGTTGTTCAGCGTGCCCGGCAGTGTGTTGCGGATGTAGTTGTTGGCGTTGTTGATGTCCGTGGTGCACGTCCACGGCCACGGCAGTGCGCACTGGGTGATCACGTCCGCGAACCCGGCGTCGTTGCCGCCGACCGACACGGTCACGAGCGTGGTGCTCGCGTTCAGGCTGCCGAGCTGGTTCAGCACGTCCGGCACGCGCGCGCCGGAGCACGCGGCGAACGTCAGCGGGGCGCCGAGCCGGGCGGCGACCTTGACCGGGTACGCGTTCGGCCCTCGGTAGCAGGAGCCGCTGTCCGAGTAGTAGGTGCGGGTGCCGACGCCGGACGAGTACGAGTCGCCGAGCGCGGTGTACGGGCCGGCGGCCGCCTGGGCGGGGCTGATGCCGATGAGGGTGAGCAGGACGGCGACGGCGATGGGTAACGCCAGCCAGGTGCCGTGTCGCATGGGCTGCCTCCACACGTAGCAGGGGAACGTCCGGGAGGCCGGACATGATCAGCGTGAGTGCCGGCGCCGGGACCAGGCAATCGGCCGAAGCGGTAAAGGTTTTCGGCTGTTCGAGAGAGTTCGCAACTTTCTGTCGCCACCAGGCCGGAGGGCTACAGTCGGGCGCATGTGCCGAAACATCACCCCGCTCCGCGGTCTCGAGCCGGCCGCGACCGACGAGGAAATCCAGGCGGCCGCGCTCCAGTTCGTCCGCAAGGTGTCCGGCGTCTCGTCGGTCACCGACAAGACCCGCGAGGCGATCGAGCGCGCGGTGGCCGAGATCTCCGCGACCACCACCCGGTTGCTGACCGAGTTGCCGCCGCGCAAGCAGCCGCCGTCGACGGTGCCGCCGCTGCGCAGGCCGGAGGTCCGTGCCCGGATCGCGGCAAGGGCGGCCAACCAATAACCGTCTGTGACATCTCACACGGCCGAGTGGCCTGATTGGGTACTGAGCGTGAACGCGAGGTAGAGTCGCGGGTCGCCCGTCTGACGGACAGACGGGGTCGCTGCCCCGTACGCAGTCGGACGCAGCGCTTGCTTGACGGAGGATCCGTTGCGCCAGTGTCCGGCGGGTGGTCGATGACCGCCGTCTGCACCGAGTCGTTGCTCGACACGCTCACCACTTCGCTCGCGCGGTTCAGCGGCGCCGCGGCCGCCGCGCCACGCACGCTGAACGACGTCCTCGCCGACACCGCGGCCCGTCATCCGGCGGCGCCCGCGCTCGACGACGGCACGACCGTGCTCACCTACAGCGCGCTGCTCGCGGCCGTCGACGAGCTGCGCCAGAAGCTCGCGGCCGAGGGCATCGGCGCCGGTGACCGGGTCGGGATCCGCGTGCCGTCCGGCACCGCCGACCTGTACGTCGCGATCCTCGCCGTGCTCGCCGCCGGCGCGGCCTACGTGCCGGTCGACTTCGAGGACCCCGACGAGCGCGCCGACCTCGTGTTCTCCGAGGCCGCGGTGTGCGCGGTCCTCGGCGAGGGCCGCGAGCTGGCCATCCGGGACACCCCGGCCGGGCGCGGGCCCGCGGGGCTGGACGACGACGCGTGGATCATCTTCACCTCCGGCTCCACCGGCAAGCCGAAGGGCGTGGCCGTCAGCCACCGCTCCGCCGCCGCGTTCGTCGACGCCGAGGCGGACCTGTTCCTCGCGGACGACGCCGCCGACCCCATCGGCCCCGACGACCGCGTGCTCGCCGGGCTGTCCGTCGCCTTCGACGCCTCCTGCGAGGAGATGTGGCTCGCGTGGCGCAACGGCGCCTGCCTGGTCCCCGCGCCGCGCTGGCTCGTCCGCACCGGCGTCGACCTCGGGCCGTGGCTGGTCGAGCAGGAGATCACCGTCGTCTCGACCGTCCCGACGCTGGTCGCGCTGTGGCCCGCCGAGGCGCTGCTGGACGTGCGGCTGCTGATCCTCGGCGGCGAGGCCTGCCCGCCCGACCTGGCGGAACGCCTCGCCCAGGACGGCCGCGAGGTGTGGAACACCTACGGCCCCACCGAGGCCACGGTGGTCGCGTGCGGTGCCCGCATGACCGGCGAGGGCCCCGTCCGCATCGGGCTGCCGCTCGCGGGCTGGGAGCTCGCGGTCGTCGACCAGGCTGGCGAGGTCGTGCCCATGGGTGGCACGGGTGAGCTGGTCATCGGCGGTGTGGGCCTCGCCCGGTACCTCGACCCGGCCAAGGACGCCGAGAAGTACGCGCCGCTGCCGTCGCTGGGCTGGACCCGCGCCTACCGCAGCGGTGACCTCGTGCGGGCCGAGCCCGAGGGGCTGGTGTTCCTCGGCCGCGCCGACGAGCAGGTCAAGCTCGGCGGCCGCCGCATCGAGCTGGGCGAGATCGACGCCGCACTGCAGGCACTGCCGGGTGTTTCCGGCGCCGCCGCGGCCGTCCGCACCACCGCGAGCGGCACGCAGCTGCTCGTCGGGTACGTCGTCGCGCAGGACTTCGACGCCGAAGCCGCCGTGGCACGGCTGCGGGACGCGCTGCCCGCCGCGCTCGTGCCGCGGCTCGCGCGCGTCGACACGCTGCCCACCCGCACGTCCGGCAAGGTCGACCGGAACGCCCTGCCATGGCCGCTGGACTCCGGCAACGTCACGGGCGAGGTCGACGCGGCCGAGCTGTACGGCACCCAGGCGTGGCTCGGCGAGCGCTGGGCCGAGGTGCTGGGCGCGTCGCCAGCCGGGCCGGACGCGGACTTCTTCGCGTGCGGTGGCGGCAGCCTCGCCGCCGCCCGGGTCGTGTCGCTGATCCGCGCCGACTACCCGTCGGTGTCGGTGAGCGACGTCTACCACCACCCGACCGTCGCGGCCCTGGCCGCGCGGCTCGACGAGCTGGCGGGCACGCAGGCGTCGACCCGCGAGATCACGCCCGTGCCGCGGCGCGCCGGCGTCATCCAGACGCTCGCGATGCTGCCGCTGCTGACGATCGTCGGTCTGCGGTGGACGGTCGTGCTCGCGGCGCTCGGGAACGTGCTCGGCTTCCCGTTCACCACCTCGTGGTGGCTCGTCGGCGCGGGCTGGCTGCTCCTGTTCAGCCCACCTGGCCGCCTCGCGCTCGCCGCGGGCGGCGCCCGGTTGCTGTTGCGTGGCGTCAAACCCGGCACCTACCCGCGCGGCGGCGGTGTCCACCTGCGACTGTGGGCGGCCGAGCAACTCGCCGAACGGTCCGGCGCCACCGACCTCGCGGGCTCGTGGCTGACCCACTACGCCCGCGCGCTCGGCGCGAAGATCGGCGAGGGCGCCGACCTGCACTCGTTGCCGCCGGTCACCGGCATGCTCAAGCTCGGCCGCGGCGCGGCGATCGAGCCCGAGGTCGACCTGTCCGGCCACTGGGTCGACGGCGACCTCGTCCACATCGGCAAGATCCGCGTGGGCGCCGGCGCGACCGTCGGCGCGCGCAGCACCCTGTTCCCCGGCGCCCGCATCGGCAAGCGGGCCGAGATCGCGCCCGGTTCCGGCGTGCTCGGCGCCGTGCCGACCGGGCAGCGCTGGTCCGGCGTGCCCGCGGTCAAGGACGGCAAGTCGGCGCACCGCTGGCCCAAGGCCCGCCCGGCCCGGCCACGCACGTGGCTCGCCATCTACGACGTCACCACCGTGCTGCTCGGCCTTCTGCCGGTCGTGTCCGCGCTGCCCGCGCTGTGGGTGCTCACGCTGTTCCTCGGCGGCACCCCGACACTGGGCGCCGCGCTCGCGGCGGTGCCCGCCGTGACGGTGACCTGGCTCGTCACGCACGCGCTGCTGACGCTGGTGTCCGTGCGGCTGCTCGGCATCGGCCTGCGTGAGGGGCACCACCCCGTGCGCGGCCGGATCGCGTGGCAGGCGTGGACCACGCTGCGGCTCATGGACTCCGCGAGAAGCCTCCTGTTCCCCTTGTACGCCAGCCTGTTCACACCCGTGTGGCTGCGTGCGCTCGGCATGCGGGTCGGCAGGCACGTCGAGGCGTCGACCGTCGTCGCGCTGCCCGCGATGACCACCGTGGGCGACGGCGCGTTCCTCGCCGACGACACCATGGTCGCCGCCTACGAACTCGGCGGCGGCTGGCTGCGGATCGCGTCCGTCCGGGTCGGCAAGCGGGCGTTCGTCGGCAACTCGGGCATGGCCGCACCCGGCCGGTCGGTGCCCAAACGCGGCCTCGTCGGCGTGCTGTCCGCGGCGCCGAAGCGGGCCAAGGCGGGCAGCTCCTACCTGGGCATGCCGCCGATGAAGCTGCCGCGCGTGGCCGAGAGCGGCGACGCCGAGCGCACCTACAAGCCGTCCCGCCGCCTGCTGGCCGCCCGCGCGCTCGTCGAGCTGTGCCGGGTCGTGCCGATGATGTGCTCGGTCGCGCTCGCCGTGCTGGTGGTGGCGGGCATCGCCGAGTTCGGGCTGCTCTTCTCCGGCGTGCTGCTCGCGGGCGGCGGGCTCGTCGCGTGCGCGGTCGCCGTGGCGGCCAAGTGGGCGCTGGTCGGCCGGTTCACCGCGCGCAACCGGCCGCTGTGGTCGTCGGGAGTGTGGCGGGGCGAGCTGGCGGACACGTTCGTCGAGGTCCTGGCGGTGCCGTGGCTGGTCGGCGCGGTCGGCGGGACGCCGCTGATGTCGTGGTGGCTGCGGGCACTGGGTGCGCGGGTCGGCCGCGGTGTGTGGTGCGACTCGTACTGGCTGCCCGAGGCCGACCTGGTCCGTCTGGGTGACGGTGCGACCGTGAACCGGGGGTGTGTTGTACAAACCCACCTGTTCCATGATCGGATCCTGCGCATGGACCAGGTAACCCTCGCCGAGGGCGCGACACTCGGGCCCCACGGCATCGTGCTGCCGGGAACCACCGTCGGGGCGCACACGTGTGTCGGACCCGCGTCGCTCGTGATGGCGGGCGAGCAGGTGCCCGCGGGCACCCGCTGGCTCGGCAACCCCGTCGCGGCATGGCCCGAGGCATGTCACTGAGGGACACCGACCTACTCGGGCACGGCGCCGCCGGATACCGGGTCTCGCACTACGACCTCGCGCTGGCGACGAAACCGGCGACCGGAAGGCTGTCCGGGAAGGCGCGGCTGACCGTGGTCGCGTCGGCCGCGGACGCCTCCTTGGCGCTGGACTTCGGCCCGTTCCGGATCGAACGCGTGCTGGTGGACGGCAAACCGGTGCGGTGGACGCACCGGGCCGGCAAGCTGCGCATCCGGGGCCGGTTCCTCGTCGACACGCCGTTCGCGGTCGAGGTCCGGTACGCGGGACGGCCCGCACCGGTCCGCACCCGGCACTGGGGGGAGGTCGGCTGGGACGAGCTGACCGACGGGGTGATCGTCGCGAGCCAGCCCGTCGGCGCGCCGTCCTGGTTCCCGTGCAACGACCTCGTCGGCGCGAAGGCCACGTTTCGCATCGAGGTGACCGTGCCGATCGCGTACACCGTGGTGGCGAACGGGGTGCTGGCGTCGCGGACCGCGGCCGGGTCGACCGCGGTGTGGACCTACGTCGCGGACGAGCCGATGGCCCCGTACCTCGCGACCGTGCAGATCGGACCGTACGAGCGGGTGCTGCTGTCGTCGGGGCAGCTCCTCGCGGTGTCCGGCGGGCTGCTGCGTGCCGCCCAGCACGACTTCGCCCGCCAGCCGAAGATGATGCGGGTGTTCACCGACCTGTTCGGGCCGTACCCGTTCGCGGAGTACGCGGTCGTGGTGACCGACGACGAGCTGGAGGTCCCGGTCGAGGCGCAGGGCCTGTCGATCTTCGGCGCGAACCACGTCGACGGGCACCGCGGCCATGAGCGGCTGGTCGCGCACGAGCTGGCGCACCAGTGGTTCGGCAACAGCGTCGGCCTGGCGGACTGGCAGCACATCTGGCTCAACGAGGGCTTCGCCGCGTACGCGGAGTGGCTGTGGTCGGAACGGTCGGGCGGACCACGTGCGGAGGCGCTGGCGGCGCGGTCACGCACGGTGCTGGCGAGCAGGCCGCAGAACCTGCGCATCGGCGACCCGCACGCCCGCGACATGTTCGACGACCGCCTCTACCAGCGGGGCGCGCTGACCGTGCACACGCTGCGCACGGTGCTCGGCGACGACGTGTTCTTCGCCCTGCTCCGCGAGTGGACCACCACCCACCGGCACGGCACGGTCGTCACGGCCGACTTCGTGGCACTGGCCGAACGCCACGCGGGCCGGTCGCTCGCCGCGTTCTTCGACCAGTGGCTCCACCAGCCCGCCCTGCCCTGACGCGACACCCGCGTTCGGGGGTCCCCGGCTGGGTGCGCGTGCGGACATAGACTGCGGACCTCCCGGACGATCGAAGGAGCGCGTGTGGCAGAGCCGAACGGTTCGCCGAACGGCGTGACGGACCTGGCGGTGGGCTCGCGGCCGGTGGGCCTCGTGGTCGGGACGGTCGCCGCCAGCCCGCTCGAGTTCTCCGTCGGCGTCGCCGCCGACCAGTACCTGCAGCTCGACGACGTGGTGGTGACCAAGCGGAAGCTGCCGGACGGCAGCGAGGTGCAGATCGCCGGGGTCGTCACCCAGATCGAGGCCGGGCACGAGGGCGCCCGCTTCGCCTCCGACGTGTTCCTCATCCGCGACGGCGCGCTGCCCGCCGAGGTGTCCGAGGTCGCCGAGATCACCGTCACCCGTGTCGAGCCCGAGGTGTACGTGCCGCCGCGGCCGGGCGCCGAGGTGCTGCGGGCCGAGGGTGACGCGCGGGACTCGGCGCTCTACTTCGACACGATGGCCGACTCGAAGGTGCCGGTCGGTATCGGGCGGGACGGGCAGCCCGTGTTCCTCAACTTCGACTTCGTCGACGGCACCCGGGGCGGGCACGTCTCGATCTCCGGCGTCTCGGGCATCGCGACGAAGACCTCGTTCGCCACGTTCATGCTGCACTCGATCTTCAACTCCGGCGTGCTGCACGGCGAGGCGCACAACACCAAGGCGCTGATCTTCTCCGTCAAGGGCGAGGACCTGCTGTTCCTCGACTACGAGAACTCCCGCCTCACCGACGAGATGCGCGCCAAGTACGGCCTGCTCGGCCTGCCGTCCACGTCGTTCCGCAACGTGCAGGTGTTCGCGCCGCCGCGACCCGGGGACCCGAACGGCACCCCGGACGTGCGGGCCCGTGACCGCGCGGTGTCGCCGTTCTACTGGACGCTCGCCGAGTTCTGCGAGCAGGAGCTGATGCCGTTCGTGTTCGCCGACGGCGAGGACGAACGCGCCCAGTACACGATGCTGATCGGCCAGGTCGCGGCCCGGCTGAAGCGCGACTACACCAAGGTGGGCGCGGACGGGGCGATCTCGATCTCCGGCGTCGAGGCGGTCAACGGTGGCCCGATCCGCACGTTCGAGCAGCTCGTCGGCCTGATCGAGGACGAGCTGCTCGACGAGGAGCTGCGCCGCGACTGGGTGGCCGGGTCGACGTCGACCGGCAGCGTCAACGCGTTCCTGCGGCGCCTCCGCTCGGCCGTGAAGCCCCTGGAGCGGTTGATCCGCTCTGACCTCAAGGACCGGGGCGACCGGTCGTTGACCACGTCGAAGGCGCAGGTCACGGTCATCGACCTGCACAACCTGCCGGACCGGGCGCAGCGGTTCGTGGTCGGTGTGTCGCTGCGGCAGGAGTTCCGCCGCAAGGAGGAGCAGGGCACCGCGCGGCCGTTGATGTTCATCGTGCTGGACGAGCTGAACAAGTACGCGCCCCGCGACGGCGACAGCCCGATCAAGCAGATCCTGCTGGACGTCGCCGAGCGGGGCCGGTCGCTCGGCGTGATCCTCATCGGCGCGCAACAGACCGCGTCCGAGGTGGAGCGGCGCATCGTCGCGAACTGCTCCATCCGCGTCGCCGGGCGGCTCGACCCGGCGGAGGCGTCGCGGCCCGAGTACGGCTACCTGCCGCCCGCGCAGCGCCAGCGCGCAACGATCGCCAAGCCGGGAACGATGTTCGTCTCACAGCCCGACATCCCGGTGCCGCTCGCGATCGAGTTCCCGTTCCCGGCCTGGGCCACCCGCCCGGCCGAGAAGGGGTCGTGGACCGGCGTCGACGACGGACCCGCGCCGCCCGCCGACCCGTTCGCCGGACTGGACGACGACCCGCCCCCGTTCTAGAGAGTGCGCGTATGAAGATCCTGCACACGGCCGACTGGCACGTCGGCAAGGTGCTGAAGAACCAGCCACGCATCGACGAGCAGCGCCTCGTGCTCCGCGACCTCGTGCGGATCGCGAACGAGGAGGACGTCGACCTCGTCCTCGTCGCGGGAGACCTGTTCGAGACGGCCGCGCCCACCCCGCAGGCGCAGGGGCTGGTCATGCAGACGCTCATGGCGTTGCGCGGCGAGGGCAGGCACGTGGTGGTCCTCGCCGGCAACCACGACAACGCGCGGCTCGTGCAGGACGTGTACCGGCCGGTGCTGGGCGAGCTGGGCATGCACGTCGTCGGCACCCCGCAACGGCCCGACCGCGGCGGCACGGTGACGCTCAAGGCCCGTTCCGGCGAGCAGGCAGTGGTGGCCGCGTTGCCGTTCCTGTCGCACCGGCACGCGGTGCGGGCCGCGGAAGTGTTGCTGCACAACCCTTCCCAGCACAACCAGGACTACGCCAACCGCGTGCGCGCGATCGTCGACACGCTGTGCGCGGGCTTCACCGGCGACACCGTCAACCTCGTCACCACGCACGCGACACTGCTCGGCGGCCGCTGGGGCGGTGGTGAGCGGGCCGTGCAGACGCTGCTCGGCTACGAGGTGCCGCCCGACACGTTCCCCGTGCGCACGCACTACGCCGCGCTCGGCCACCTGCACCGGTACCAGGAGATCGGCGGGCCCTGCCCCATCGCGTACTCGGGTTCGCCGATCGCGCTGGACTTCGGCGAGGAGGACAACACCTCCGTCGCGTTGATCGTCACCGTCACGCCGGACACCCGCGCCACGATCCGGCCCGTGCCGCTGACCGGCGGCCGCGCGCTCGCGACGCTGCGCGGCACGCTCGACGAGGTCGTCGCCGCCGGTGAGGAGGCCGGGGACGCGTTCCTGCGGGTGATCCTCACGCAGAAGGCCAGCGCGGGGCTCGCCGACCTGGTCCGGGAGAAGCTGCCGAACACCCTTGACGTGCAGATCGACGAGAAGTTCCGCGCGAAGGCGCAGGCCGGGGTCGTCCGGTCGCGGATCGGCCGGTCGCCGACCGACCTGTTCGCGGACTTCCTGTCGGAGAAGGAGGTCGAGGACCCGCGCCTGGCCGCCATGTTCGCCGAACTGCTCGACGAGTCCACCGGGGGTAGGTAGATGCGACCGCTGCGCCTGATGTTCGAGGGCTTCGGCAGCTACCGCGAGGAAACCGACGTCCAGCTGCACGACGTCGACTTCTTCGTGCTCACCGGACCCACCGGCGCGGGCAAGTCGACGGTGATCGACGCGTTGTGCTTCGCCCTGTACGGCACGGTTCCCCGGTGGGGCAAGGGGAACGTCATCCGCAACGCGCTCGCGCCGTCGGTCAACGAGGGCAAGGTGTGCCTCGTGTTCGAGGCCGCGGGCGGCCGGTACGCGGCGGTGCGGCTGCTGCGGCGGACCGCGCAGGGCAACGTGCAGACCAAGGAGGCGCGGCTCGACCAGCTCGACGCCGGGGTGCCGCTGGACGCCGACCTGACGAAGATCCTGGAGAACCCGGTCGCCTCGCTCGCCGAGGGCGACAAGACGACCGGCGCCGTGTCCGAGCTGCTGGGCATCGGGTACGAGCAGTTCACGCAGTGCGTGGTCCTGCCACAGGGCCGGTTCGCGGAGTTCCTGCAGGCCAAGCCCAGCGACCGGCAGGACCTGCTGATCCAGCTGCTGGCCTACGCCGTCTACGAGGACGTCGGGCAGCGTGCGAGGGAACGCGCCAGGGTCGCCAAGAGCAAGCTCGAGATGACCGAGAAGCAGCTCAACCAGATCGGGACGGTCACCGACGAGGTCGTCGCGGCCGCCGAGAAGCGGGTCACCGACCTCGAAGCGCTCGTGCCGGCCGTCGACGAGGCCGTCGAGAAGATGGCCGACGTGCGGGAGAGGTGGAAGGACGCCCACGCCGCCACCGAGACCGCGCGGCAGGCGCACAGCGACCTCGGTGGGCTGCGGCGACCGGGTGACGTCGTCGACCTGGCCACGCGCCTGGCGGACGCCGAGGAGCAGGTCACCCGGCGCACGGTGGAACGCACCGAGGCCGAGCAGGCAGAGGCCGACGCGGAGACCGCCCGCGCGGGCCTGCCGGAGCACGCCGAGCTGTCCCGCTGGCGGGACGCCCACACCCGGTTCGCCGCCCTCATCACCCGCCTCGAGCGGCTGCGTGCCACCGCCGACGCGGCGGAAGCGGCCGAGCGGGCGGCGGCCGCCGAGTTCACGGCCGCAGAACAGGGCGTCGCGGAGGCCGAGGAGGCGCAGACCGTCGCCGACCGCGCGGACCGCGCGGTCGCGCTCGCGGCGGACCTGGTCGAGGGCGAGCCGTGCCCGGTGTGCCGCCAGCAGGTCCACGACCTGCCCCACCACGCCGTGCCTGCCGATCTCAACGAGGCGCGCGCCGCGGTGAAGGCGGCGAAGACCCAGGTCACGGCGTCACGCAAGGCGCACGGGGAGGCCGGCAAGGCGGCCGCGTCGGCCAGGGCCGAGGTCGAGGCCACCGAACGGCAGTCGGCCGAGCTGACCGCCGAGCTGCGCTCCGCGCCGCCGCTCGCCGAGGTCGAGGCCGCGCTGGAGAAGCGCGAGGCGGCGGACGCCGCCGCGGAACGGGCACGCACCCGTGCGCGTGCCGCCCGCCGTGCGGTGGAGGAGGCCCAGAAGCAGCGGGCCGCCCTCGGCGACGAGGAACAGCTGGCGTGGCAGGCACTGCGCGCCGGCCGCGACCGGTACGTCGCGCTCGGTGCCCCTCCGGTCGAGGGCGCCGACCTGGCCGCGGCCTGGAAGGCGCTCCTCACCTGGGCGGACGAGCAGAAGACCACCCTCGCCGACCGCCTGGCCGACCTGGAGCAGAACGAACGTGCCCTGACGTCCGAAGGCACCACGGCACTCGCCGACGTGACGCGCCTCCTGGACGAGCACGGCGTGCCCGTGCCGCCCAAGGAGAAGCCCGACGTGGCGCTCGGCCGTGCCGTGGAAGGCGCGCGGCGGGACCGGGAGTCGCTGGCGGAGAAGCGGTCCCGGTCCTCGGCACTCGCCGAGGAGGTCGAGCAGTGCCGTGAGGAGGAGCAGGTCGCGCGCATGCTCGGGAACCTGCTGAAGTCCAACGGGTTCGAGGCGTGGCTGTGCGCGGAGGCGCTGGAGTCGCTGGTGACGGAGGCGTCGGAGATCCTGATGCAGCTGTCGGGCGGGCAGTACGAGCTGCACCGCGACGCCCGCAACGACCTCGTCGTGCTCGACCACAACGACGCGGGCACCACGCGGCCGGTGAACACGCTGTCCGGCGGGGAGACGTTCCAGGCGTCGCTCGCGCTGGCTCTCGCGCTGTCGCACCAGGTCGTGGGACTGTCCGGCGGCAAGCGGGACCTCAGCTCGATGTTCCTCGACGAGGGTTTCGGCACGCTCGACGAGGCCACGCTCGACACGGTGGCGGCCACGCTGGAGCGGCTCGCGTCGGAGACCGAGCGGATGGTCGGCATCGTCACGCACGTGCCGGCGCTGGCCGAGCGGGTGCCGGTGCAGTTCGCCGTGACCCGCGACGGCGCGTCGTCGCGACTGCGGCGGGTCGAGGTGTGAGGGTGCGTTCATGACCGGTCTGCTGTCGCCGACGTCGTACACCGTCGACCCGTGGGACCCCGGCTACGGGGTCGCACGCGGTGACGAGCTGGACGGCCGCGAGTCGTCCGCGCGGCTGGACGTCGACGTCGAGCTGCCCGCGTCCCAGTGGCGTCCGCTGACCCCGGGCGACGGGCCGTTGCCGGGGTCGGTGCTGTTCCTCGACGGGGTGCAGCGCATCGACGCCCGGATCTGGAAGCACGGGGACGGCCCGGAGCCGTTGCCCGGTGTGGTGGCGTCGGTCGCGGCGGGGCTGGTCCGCTGTGACGGCGCCGCGCAGGTCGTGGACGTCAGGGTCGACCGCGGCGTGTTCGCCGCCGAGGGCGAGGACATCAAGACCTCCCATGCCACGTACACCTTCCACCGCACCACCGGCGGGCTGGACAAGCTGACGCTCGGCGTGAACAAGCGGATGTCCGAGCTGGAGGTGGAGCTGGCGGGCGCGTGGCGCGAGCACTCCGGTGTGGAGGACGACCTGCTTGTGGTCGACGGACCCCTGCGCGGCCGGACCCACCTGGCCAGGACCGTCGGGTACGTCAAGACCCACCAGAAGTCGTACCTGCAGACCGATCAGGTGAAGGTGGTCGCCGCGCTGGGGCCGGGGCAGCGCAGCCCCGTGTTCCGGATGGGCACGTCGTGGGAGCGGATGTCCTGGTACCTGCGCCTGACCGGCGCGACGAGGGTGCCGTGGTCGGCGATCGTGCGGCTGGAGTGCTCGGCCGACCTGTCGCGTGCGGACGCGATCGCGCTGGCCGACATGACCGCGACCGTGTTGCCGCGGCTCGCGAGCACACCGCACAAGGATCCGCGCGCGCCGCAGAACCTGGTGCCGATCGGTGGTCTGGAACGACAGTTGCGGCACCGCCTCGGCGACGCCGCGCTGCTGTACCGGTCGCTACGCGGCGCCCTGGACGTCTAGGACCTTCGCCCCCGCGCCGCACGATCGGGTCCTGCCACAGGTTGGCGGCGAGCCAGACCAGCGCGCCGAGCACCGCGCCGACCGCGAGCGCGATCATCCCGACCCCGAACATCGTGACGGCGACCGGGTTGTAGGGGGCCTCGGCGACCGCCAGCAGGTCGGTGCCCGCGGTGTTGAGCCCGAAGTCCTCGGCGCCGTAGTAGGTGAGGTGCGACGCGACCCAGGCTCCGGAGGCCATGGCGGCCCGCGCGCACCGGCGGCGGTGGTCTCGTCGTCCCACGGTCTCAGTGCGGGGTACAGCGGGAACAGCACGCCTGAGAGGGCGAGCGCGAGTCTGGACATGGGTTCACTCCGGGCGTGCAGCAGCGCAGCGACGGCGTTGGCCACCCCGGTCTGCTGCGCGACCGCGGCGAGCGTGAGCGCGTCGGCCCGGGTCAGTCGCGGTCGGTGGTGCCCTGGCTGGTCAGCGTGAAGCGGGCGGTGCTCTCCACCGTGTCCGACACGTCCAGGGCCTTGTCGTCGACGTAGTCGGCGGTCAGCGTGTCCAGCATGACTCGGGCGCCTGTCGTCTCCTCGGTGACCACGAGGTCCGTTTCGTCCGGGATGGCGGCTACTGACATCTCGAAGCTCGGCTCGTTCGCGCGGGCCTCCACGCGCAGGCCACCGTTCGCGCCCACACCCTGTGACTCGACGAGCTTGCGGATCGCCAGTCCCGCTTCCGGCGTGATGTGCAGCATGAGGTTGGCTGCCCTCGCCCGGCGCAGCCCAAACCACCCGCGACGGTGACAGACCCCGCGTGAATCACGGACACCGGATCCGTTGTGTCGCCGGTGTAGCGTGCTCGACATGGCAACGGAGCACGTCGATGTCCTGATCGTGGGCGCCGGGCTGTCCGGCATCGGCGCCGCGTGCCACCTACGGCAGCGCTGCCCGGACCGCTCGTTCACGATCCTCGAGGCTCGCGGGGCCATCGGCGGCACGTGGGACCTGTTCCGCTACCCAGGAGTCCGCTCGGACTCCGACATGTTCACGCTCGGCTACTCCTTCAGCCCCTGGAAGGAGGCGAAGGCCATCGCCGACGGCGACTCCATCCGCGAGTACGTGCGGCGCACGGCCCGCGAGTTCCGCGTGGACTCGGCGATTCGCTTCCACCACAAGGTGATCGCCGCGGAGTGGTCGCGCGCGGCCGCCCGGTGGACCGTGACCGCGGAACGCACCACGGCGGACGTCGTCGAGACGGTGACCCTGACCTGCTCCTTCCTGTACGTGTGCTCCGGCTATTACCGCTACGACAAGGGATTCACCCCTCCTTTCGACGGTGTCGACGACTTCGAGGGCCCGGTGGTGCACCCGCAGCACTGGCCGGAAGACCTCGACTACACGGGCAAGCGTGTGGTCGTGATCGGCAGCGGCGCCACCGCGATCACGTTGGTCCCGGCCATGGCCCGGGCGGCCGAGCACGTGACGATGGTCCAGCGGTCACCCAGCTACGTGCTCACGTTGCCGGGCAAGGACATCATCGCCGACAAGCTCATCGGCAAGGTGCCGCCCCGGGTGCTGTTCCCGGCGCTGCGCTGGAAGAACGTGCTGACCGCGATGCTCCTCTTCCAGCTGTCCCGTCGCATCCCGAAGGCGATGAAGGCGTTGCTGCGCAAGGGAATCCTCGCCCAGGTGCCCGCGGGCTACGACGTGGACACGCACTTCGCGCCCCGGTACGACCCGTGGGACCAGCGCATGTGCTTCGTCCCCGACGGTGACCTCTTCACGTCCCTCCGCTCGGGCCGCGCCTCCATCGTCACCGGCGCCATCGACCGGTTCACGCGGCGCGGCCTGCGCATGGCGTCCGGCGAGGAGCTGGCGGCCGACGTCATCGTCACCGCCACCGGGCTGAACGTGCTGGCCATGGGCGGCATGTCCCTGACCGTCGACGGCGAACCGGTCGACCTCGGCGACACCATCGCGTACAAGGGCATGATGCTGTCCGGGGTGCCGAACTTCGCGCTGACCATCGGGTACACGAACGCGTCATGGACCCTGAAGGCGGACCTGGTGGCCGGGTACGTGTGCCGCCTGCTGAACCACATGCGCGAGCACGGCTACCAGAGCGTGACGCCGGAGCTCACGGACCCGGAGGTCGACACGGTGCCGCTGATCGACCTCAAGTCGGGTTACGTGCTGCGCAGTCTGGACAAGCTGCCGAAGCAGGGACCTGTCGCGCCGTGGCGCCTGTACCAGAACTACCCGATGGACGTGCTCCTGATGCGTCGCGGTCCCCTGACCGATGACGTGCGGTTCGAGCGCGTGCGGACCACGGCTCCGTTCTAGCCCGGCGGAGTCAAGGGGCGGCCACGATGACCGAAGTGACAGTCGACGGACTGCGTACCCGCTACCGCGTCGACGGCGACGGTGACCCGGTGGTGCTGCTGCACGGGATCGCGCGTACGCACGCCGACTGGACCGATCAGCACGCACTCCTCTCCGACCGTTTTCGGGTCTACAGCGTGGATCTCCCGGGTTTCGGTGGGTCCGATCCCCTACCGGGGCGGTACAGCCTGCAGGCACTCGCCGACTTCGTCGAGCGGTTCCTCGACGCCGTGGACGTCGCCGAACCCGCACACCTCGTGGGCAACTCGCTCGGGGGCGCTGTCGCGATGCGGGTGTCCGTGCGGTCACCCCAGCGCGTGCGGTCGTTGGCGCTCGTGAACAGTGCCGGCTTCGGCAAGGAAGTCACGATTGCCCTGCGGCTGCTGGCCGTGCGGGGGTTGGCCGCGTTGTTGTTGCGGCCATCGCGGTACGGGGCGCGCCAGGTCGAGCGGTCGTTGTACGTGGACCAGGCGTATGTGACCGACGAGCGCGTCGAGTACGGCTACCGGATCGCCACGCGACCGCACGCGGCGCGGGTGATGACCGACCTGGCTCGCAGCCTCGGGTCTCTGCGCGGGGTGCGGCAGGCGTGGCGGGACGAACTGCTCGCCGCCGTCGCGGCGGCGAAGGTGCCCACGCTGGTCGTGTGGGGGGACCGGGACCTGATCCTGCCCGCGACGCACCTCGAGGCGGCGAGGACCTTGTTGCCGCACGCGCGTTTCCACCTCTTCGAGAACACGGGGCACATGCCCCAGGTCGAGCGGGCCGAGGAGATGAGCGAGCTGCTGGTGGACTTCTGGGGTGCGTGATTCGAACATGTGTCCAGCTTATGTCGGCGGGCTGGTGGCGGCCAGGTAGGTCACCGGATCGTGTGGTTTCCGCAGGTCAGCGCGCGCCCTATTGACAAAGAAGTGTTTTACGTACAACACTTCTCGTATGATGAAGCCGCTGAAGCTGCGTGCCAGGACGTCCGCACCGCTGCCCGCCGTCCGCGCCGCGCTCACCGATGCCGCCGCGCTGGAGGTCTGGCTCGCCGAGCACGCCGAGGTGGACCTGCCGCGCACGTTCGCCTTCTGGGGCCGCCACACTCCCGACGGCGAGACACCGAGCCAGCGCCTCCTGCACGTCGACGACCACACGCTGCGCTTCGCGTGGCGGGTGCACGACGTCGACACGACCGTCGAGTTCGCTCTGTCCGAACAGGACGACGGCACCGTCATCGCCCTCTCGCAGAGCGACCCGCCGCAGCACTCCGACGCCGTCGCCAACACCACCCCGCTCGCGATCCTCGGCACGTTCTGGTCGCTGGCCATCGCCAACCTCGTCGACCACGTCGAAGGCCGCGCGACCACCCCGAAGTGCGACTTCTCCCAGAAGGACGCCCTCCGCGCCGAGATCACCGTCGGCGCCGCCCCCGACGACGTCTACGCCTCCCTCATGGACCCCGACCGCTTCCGCCAGTGGTTCCAGGCCAACATCTCCGTCGAACCGCACGTCGGTGGCCGCTGGGCCATGGGACAGGACTTCGGCGACGAGAACGCCACCGCCCGCATCACCGACCTCGAACCGGGCAGGCGCGTCGGGCTCGACTGGGGCGACATGGTGTCCACCTGGGAACTGGACGGCTCGCGGGGCAGGACCCGGCTCACCTTCGTGAACAGCGGTTTCGACGGCGACAACCCGCCCTACGCCGACTGGACCGGCTGGCTCTCCGGCATGGCCGCGCTGCGCCGCTACCACGAGCTGCCGGACTTCCGGCCCATCTGGCTGTCCGTGGAATGGCCCGGCATGGGCGACGGGGTGCTCGCCGAGGGCCTGACATGACCACCGCGGCACCACCGAGAGCAGGACGCCGCGAGTGGCTGGGCCTCGCCGTCCTCGCGCTGCCCACCATCCTCGTCGCACTCGACATGAGCGTGCTCTACCTGGCGCTTCCGCACCTCGCGACCAGCCTCGGCGCCGGTGACCTCCAGCAGCTGTGGATCACCGACAGCTACGGGTTCGTCCTCGCCGGACTGCTCGTGACCATGGGCAACGTCGGCGACCGCGTCGGACGCAAACGGTTGCTGCTGATCGGCGCCGCCGCGTTCGCCGTCGCGTCCGTCCTCGCCGCCTACTCCACCTCGCCCGAGATGCTCATCGCCACCAGGGCGCTCCTCGGCGTGGCGGGCGCGACGATCATGCCGTCGACCATGTCGCTCATCCACACCATGTTCACCGACCGGAAGCAGCACGCGACCGCCATGGCGATCTGGATGGGCTGCTTCATGGGAGGTTCCGCGCTCGGCCCGGTGATCGGCGGCGCGGTACTCGAACACTTCTGGTGGGGCGCCGCCTTCCTGATCGGCGTGCCGGTGATGGTGGCCCTGCTCGTGCTCGGCCCGGTGTTCCTGCCGGAACACCGCAACCCCGAGCCCGCCCGCCTCGACCTGCCGAGCGTCGCGCTGTCACTGGCCGCCGTCCTGCCCGTCGTGTACGGCCTGAAAGAACTGTCCCGCAACGGCTTCGACACGCTCCCCGTGATCGCGGTCGTGGCCGGACTCGTCGCCGGGCACCGGTTCGTCGCACGGCAGCGCGGGCTCGCCACACCACTGCTCGACCTGCGGCTGTTCGGCAACCGCGTCTTCCGTGCCGGCCTGCTGCTCACCATGGTCGCGGGGCTGACCGCGGGCAACACCCTGTTCGTTTCCCTGTACCTGCAACGCGTCGAGGGCCTGTCGACACTGCAGACCGCGCTGTGGCTGCTGCCCGGCACGCTCGCGATGCTCGTCGTCATCCAGGTGTCCCCGCTGCTCACGAGGGTTGTCCGCGCTCCGGTCGTGATCGCGGGCGGGCTGGTGGTCGCCGCCGTCGGGTTCGTCCTGCTCACCCAGGTCGACGGCGGACTGCCCCTGATGATCACGGGCATCGTCGTGCAGAGCGCCGGGATCGGGCCCATGGGCGGACTGTGCGCGATCATGGCGATGCAGGCGGTGCGGGCCGAGGAGGCCGGCTCCGCCGCCGCACTCACCGAAACCGCCGGTGAACTGGGCCTCGCGACAGGCGTCGCCGTGCTCGGGATGATCGGCATGGCCGTCGCCCGTGGCGGTGCCGGACTGGTGGGCGCACTGAACGCGTCGGCAGCCGTCTGTGCCGGGGTGGTTCTCCTGGCCGCGGCGCTTGTGGTGAGGTCGCGTGCATGAGCGATCGCGCGGAGTGGCTGGACGAACGGCTCGCGGCCGCCGGACTGCGCAGGACCGGCGAGATCACCTGCCCGCACGACCGCCCGTGGAGCACCGTGCACACCGCACAGACCACGGGTGGACCCGTCTGGCTGAAGGCGCCGGGGCCCGGGACCGTGTTCGAGGTGGCGCTGTACGAACTGCTCGCCCGCGTCACGCCGGCATGGGTCCTGCACCCGATCGCCGTCGACCTCGACCGCGGCTGGGTGCTGCTGCCCGACGGCGGCACCACGCTCGCCGAGTCGGACACGGACCTCGTGGCCGCGCTGGTCGCGGTCCTGCCCGAGTACGGCCGGCTGCAACGCGCCCTCGCCCCGCACACCGGTGCGCTGCTGTCGTTCGGGGTCGCGGACATGCGACCCCACGTCATGCCCGACCGGTTCGACGAGGCAGTGGCCTCGGTCACGGCGACGACCGGCGACCCGCTCGACGAGGTCCGCGCCATGCGGCCGGCCTACGCGCAGTGGTGCGCCCGGCTCGCGGCGTCACCGGTGCCCGCGAGCATCGACCACAACGATCTCCACCCGGGCAACGTGTTCGCTGACGGCGATCACATCCGCTTCTACGACTGGGGAGACGCCGTCGTCGCGCACCCGTTCGCGAGCATGCTGTTGCCCGCGGCGGGCGTCCGCAGGCGTCTGGGCGTGGGCCCGGACGATGCGGCCGTCCGGCGTATCCGGGACGCCTACCTGGAGGTGTGGAGCGATCTCGCGCCACACCGGGAGCTCGTGGCCGAGCTGGAGCTGGCATGCTGGGTGGGGAAAGTCGCACGGACACTCGTCTGGGACCGCGCGCTGCGCATGCAGGGCCATGACCAGGCACGGGAGTTCGCGGACGCCCCGCGTCAGCATCTCACCGGACTCCTCGCGCGCAGCTGGTCGGACCTCGCCAAGAGCGACTGACCTGCCAAATGCCGGGGGTTGTCGGGGGTAGCGGATAGGCTCTCCTACGGTGGTGGACGCCTGAGGCGGGTGGTGCACGGGCGCGCCATGAATCGGGAGACGACCAGAAGTGACTGCGGAAACCTTTTACGGTGCCGACGATCTGACCCACCTCGAGGGCCTCGAGGCGGTGCGGAAGCGGCCGGGGATGTACATCGGCTCGACCGACAGCCGAGGCATCAACCACCTCTTCAACGAGATCGTGGACAACTCGACCGACGAGGGCATCGCCGGTCACGCGGGGCACATCGTGGTCACTCTGCACGCCGACGGCAGCGTCCAGGTCGACGACGACGGTCGCGGCATCCCCACCGGCGTCCACACCAAGTCCGGATTGTCCGGTGTCGAACTGGTGCTCACCCGCCTGCACGCCGGCGGCAAGTTCGGCGGCTCCGGCTACAAGACCTCCGGCGGCCTCCACGGCGTCGGCGCCTCCGCGGTCAACGCCCTGTCCCACCGCTTCGACATCACCGTCAAGCAGAGCGGCAAGGTCCACCAGATGTCGTTCGCGCACGGGGTCCCCGGCGAGTTCGACGGGCAGGGCCCGAAGGCCAAGTTCACCAAGAAGTCCGGCCTCAACGTGGCCCGCAGGATGAAGCGCGGCGAGAAGACCGGCACCTCCATCCGCTACTGGCACGACCAGCGCTACTTCGAGAACGCCGCGGCGCTGGACATCGAGGCCGTGCGCGCCAAGCTGCGCAACACCGCGTTCCTCGTGCCCACCGTCACCTACGTGCTGCGCAACGCCACCGAAGGCGCCATCGACGAGGAGACCTTCCACTACCCCAACGGACTCGCCGACATGGTCGAGTACCTCACCCCGACCGCCGACCGGCCCGTGTCCGGCATCATCCTGATCAACGGCACCGGCACCTACCGGGAGAACGCCGCCGACGAGAACGGCGTCATGCAGTCCAAAGTGGAACGCACGGCCGAGGTCGAGGTCGCGGTCCGCTGGGGCACCGGCTACGAGCGCACTGTCGAGTGCTTCACCAACACCATCCGGAACATGCACGGCGGCACCCACCGCCGCGGCTTCGACCGCGCCGTGGTCAAGGCCGTCAACGAGGCGATCTCCAAGACCCGCGGGCTGCTCAAGCCCAAGGAGGACCCGCCGACGCTCGAGGACGTGCAGGAGGGCATGACCGCCGTCGTGCACGTCCGCCTGCCCGAGCCGCAGTTCACCTCCCAGACCAAGGACGAGCTGTCCACGGCCGGCATCACCAAGGTGCTGCAGTCCATCGTGGAGGCCGAGGTCCGCGCCTGGACGGAGAACCGCAAGACCAAGACCGAGGCGAAAACCGTACTGCAGAAGGTGGTCGACGCCTCGCGCGTACGGCTCACCCAGAAGCAGCAGAAGGACGCCGCCCGCCGCAAGACCGCCCTCGAAGGCGCGGCCATGCCCCCGAAACTGGTCGACTGCCGGTCGACCGGCATCGGCCGCAGCGAGCTGTTCCTCGTGGAGGGCGACAGCGCGTTGGGCTGTTTCGTCGGCGACACAATGGTGGCGCTGGCCTCGGGAAAGAGCCGCTCGTTCGCTGACCTGGCAGCCGATTGGGAGAAGGGCATCACCCACTTCGGCTACGCGACCAACAAGGCCGGCCGGGTCGTCGTGGCTCCGCTCGTCGAACCGCGGCTCACCAAGCGCAACGCCCCGCTCGTGCGGGTCACCCTGGACAACGGCGAGTCGGTGCGCTGCACACCCGACCACCTGTTCCGCCTCCGCGATGGTTCGTACCGCCGCGCGGACCAGCTCACCGCGGGTGACTCACTGATGCCGCTGTACCGCTCGGTGTCGTCCAAGGCGGCGGGCGACAAGCTGGACGGGTACGAGCGCGTGTGGATGAACGACCGCGAGGAATGGGTCTACACCCACTACCTAGCGGACGGCTACAACCTGCGCCACGGTCTGGACAGCACCGAGAACGGCTCTGTTCGCCACCACGTCAAGTCCGCCATGATGTCGCGGCAGAGGCAGCCGGAGTTCGGCGAGCGGCACTCGGAGCACATGAAGCTCCGCATGACTGATCCGACCACCGGTCACCTGGCCAAGATCCGAGCTGGACGGCGGAACCACGTCGAAACCGTGCCGCGCGCGGATCGCGTCGCTCCGCAGAACAACGTCCGCAAGCTCGCTGCGCTCAAGCGGGTCTCGGCATTCCTCGAGCTGTCCGACGAGGAACTCGGTGCCGCGTACGACGCCGAGCGGATGCGCACCGCGCGAACCGGTTTGCGGTTCGGTCGGCTCATCGCGCACTTCGACGGCGACTACTCACGTCTGCGTGACGCCGCGCGGATGGCCAACCACGCCGTGGTGTCGGTGGAGCCTCTCGACGAGACGGCCGACGTCTACGACCTGACCGTCGACGGGTACCACAACTTCGCGCTCGAAGCGGGCGTGTTCGTCCACAACAGCGCGCGAATGGCGCGCGTGTCCGAGTACCAGGCGCTGCTTCCCCTGCGGGGCAAGATTCTCAACGTCCAGAAGGCCAGCCTCGCCGACACCCTGCGCAACGTGGAGATCGCGTCGATCGTGCAGGTGCTCGGCGCGGGCAGTGGCCGCACGTTCGACCTGTCGACCATGCGCTACGGGCGCGTGATCCTGATGGCGGACGCGGACGTCGACGGGTCACACATCCGCACGCTGCTGATCACCCTGTTCGCCCGCTACATGCGACCGGTCATCGAGGACGGCAGGCTGTTCGCCGCCATGCCACCGCTGCACAAGATCACCACCAAGGGACGCAACCCGGAGACGCACTTCACCTTCACGCAGCGCGAGATGGAGCAGAAGGTCGCGCAGCTGGAGAAGGCGGGCAAGCAGATCGTCACCCCGGTGCCGCGGTTCAAGGGTCTCGGCGAGATGGACGCCGAGGAACTGTGGGACACCACGATGAACCCGGCCACGCGGTCCGTGCGGCGGATCACGCTCGACGACGCCGAGGCGGCCGAGGCGGCGCTGGAGCTGCTGATGGGGGAGAAGGTCGAGCCCCGGCGCGCGTGGCTGGTGGAGTCCTCGGCCCGGGTGGACCAGTCGGCGATCGACATCTGAGAGAGAGCAACAGGTAAATGGCACGCCGCAAGGGCCCGTCGACGACGAAGGTCGATCCAGGAGCGTTCGACCAGGCGGGCGCGCAGATCTTCGACAACTCGCTGAAGACCGAGATCGAGGACTCGTACCTGGAGTACGCGTACTCGGTCATCCACTCGCGAGCACTGCCGGACGCGCGGGACGGGTTGAAGCCGGTACACCGGCGAATCCTGTACTCGATGAACGAGAACGGCTACCGGCCGACGCACGCCTACGTGAAGTCGTCCCGCGTGGTCGGCGACTGTTTTGTGGGCGGGGCACTGGTCTCAACACCTGATGGGTTGTGTCCTATCGAGGACATCGAGGTTGGCGACCACGTCCTGGACGGACGGGGCCAACCAGTCCGTGTGAACAAGGTGTACCAGAACCCGCGTTCGGACTTGGTGCGTGTGACCTGGTCGAACGGGCACTCCATGCTGGTCACGCCGGGACAGCGGTTTCGCACCGTATCTGACGATTTGACCGTCGGCTGGACCGAAGCACGAGATCTCACCGGCCGTCAGACAACTGCGTACGGAAGCGACCGGAACCCGGCCCCGGTAGCGGCGGGCGGAGACGTCTACAACTACGTCCTCGGCCTTCTGGTGGCCGAAGGATTCGCGGTCGACCGGAATCGTCCCGTGGATGGCCGGGTGCGCATTCACATGACCGACGTCGAACCGCTCGATGTCGCCCATGGCTGGGCAATCGCACATGGCCTCAACGTCACGCGCGGCAAGAGAGTTGCGAAGAACCCCAAGCACAGGGACCAGCACATCCTCACCTTCGCCTGGCATGATGGCCTGCTTGAGGTCAGCTATCCGCGCAGCGCGCGGAAGCAGGTGCCAAACGGCGTGCTGACGAGCCGATCCGCGTGGGCCCCGTTCCTCGCGGGCTTGTTCGACGGTGATGGCCACGTGCGTAAGAAGAACCGTGAAATCGTCTTCGTCAGCGTGAGCGAGCGTTTGATCGAGCAGGTCTACGCCATGCTCGCGGACTGCGGCGTGCACGGCCACCGGTGGTCGCGGCCGAGCAGGTCCGGCCATCGGACACTTCTTGGGTTGTCCATCACCGGCCGGGATGCGGCGACCTTGGCGAGACTGCTGTTGCCGTGGTCAAAGATCGGCTACAAGCAGGACGGTCTCCACAAGGTGATCGACACCGGCTACCGGTACGGCGGTAAGCAAGGGAACGACCGATTGCCATGTGCTCCGGTGATGTCGGAGTTCTCGGCAGCACATCGAGGCGGCGGATGGTTTCGTGACACCGCGGGTGTCGCTTTCCGGGCCTCGCTGGACGGCATCAGCGGCACCAGGGTCCGCTACGGCAAAGATCGGCACGGTAAGCCCTTGGCCGATCGGAGCTTCCCGCTGTGGCGGGCACGCGCTGACGGTTGGATCGAGAAGCTGCATCGCATTGGCTCGCCACTCGCTGGTCGGCTCGAAGCGTTGTCCGGAATGTCGTTCCTGACCGTCGAATCCGTCGAAGTGGTCCCCCCAGACACGACTTTCGACATCCAAGTAGACTCCGTCGAGCACGCGTTCGTTGTCGACGGCCTTGTCGTACACAACTGCATGGGGAAGTACCACCCGCACGGCGACGCGGCCATCTACGACGCGATGGTCAGGCTGGCCCAGGACTTCTCGATGAATGCCCCTCTGGTTGACGGGCATGGAAATTTTGGTTCCCCAGACGATGGACCGGCAGCGTCGAGATACACCGAGTGCCGGCTGTCCAACGAGGCCATGCTGCTGGTGGGGGAGCTGGGCGAGGACACTGTCGACTTCCGGCCGAACTACGACGGGTCGCTCGACGAGCCGTCGGTGCTGCCCGCCGCGTTCCCGAACCTGCTGGTGAACGGCACCTCCGGCATCGCCGTGGGCATGGCCACCAACATGATTCCCCACAACCTGTCCGAGGTGATCGGGGCGGCGCGGTGGTTGATCCACCACCCGGACGCCTCGCTCGACAAGCTGATGGAGTACGTGCCCGGGCCCGACCTGCCGACCGGCGGCATGCTGCTGGGCCTTGACGAGGTGCGGCGTGCCTACGAGACCGGTCGCGGTGTCGTGCGCATGCGCGCGCAGGTCGAGATCGGGCCGCTGGAAGGCAGCCGCGGCAGGCAGGCGATCACGATCGTCGAGCTGCCGTACGCGGTGGGCCCGGAGAAGATCATCGAGAAGATCACCGACGAGGTGACGAAGTCCAAGCGGCTCACCGGGATCGCCGACGTCAAGGACCTCACCGACCGCGAGAACGGCACCCGTGTGGTGATCGAGTGCAAGGTCGGCGTCAACCCGCAGGCGCTGCTCGCGGACCTGTACCGGCTGACGCCGATGGAGCAGTCGTTCGGCATCAACAACCTCGTGCTCGTCGACGGGCAGCCGCGGACGCTGGGGCTCAAGGCGCTGCTGGAGGTGTTCCTGCGGCACCGCTACGACGTCGTCACCCGCCGCACGAAGTTCCGCCGCCGCAAGCGTGAGGACCGGCTGCACCTCGTCGAGGGTCTGCTCATCGCGTTGCTGGACATCGACAAGGTGATCCGGTTGATCCGGCAGAGCGACGACGCGGCCGCGGCGAAGGAGGGCTTGATGAAGCGCTTCAAGCTCTCCGAGATCCAGGCGACCTACATCCTGGACACGCCGCTGCGCCGCCTCACCAAGTACGACAAGCTCGAGCTGGAGGAGGAGCAGGAGCGGCTCCGCAACGAGATCGCCGAGCTGACGAACATCCTCGAGAACGAGTCGGTGCTGAAGAAGCTGGTCTCGGCCGAGCTGGCGAAGATCGCGAAGGATCTCGGGCAGGAGCGGCGGACCGCGCTGATCGACGGTGACCTCAAGGAGGTGCTGGCCGCGTCGAAGCCGGCCGGTCCGTTGGAGGTCGCCGACGATCCGTGCCAGGTGATCCTGTCCGCCACCGGGTTGGTCGCGCGGACCGCGGCCGAGTCGGAGGAGGCGACCGAGGCACGCAGGCGCAGTGGCCGCGCCCGGCACGACACGGTGTCGGCGGTGGTGCACACGACCGCGCGTGGTCAGGTGCTGCTGGTGACGAGCCGCGGCCGTGCGTTCAAGACGGATGTGTTGCCGTTGCCGGTGTTGCCGGAAGCGGCGGGCACGGTGTCGTTGCGGGGTGGCATGGCGGCGAGCGAGCTGGTTCCCTTGGAGAAGGGGGAGAAGGTCATCGGCATCGCCCCGCTGGGGGAGCGGGCCGAGGGTTCGCCGGGGCTCGCGCTCGGCACGAAGCACGGCGTGGTGAAGGTGTGCGCGCCGGAGTGGCCGGTCCGGTCCGACGAGTTCGAGGTGATCTCGTTGAAGGACGGCGACGAGATCGTCGGCGCCACCTGGTTGACCGACGGTGCGGAGACGCTGGTGTTCGTGTCGTCGGACTCGTCACTGCTGCGGTTCGGCGCGTCGCTGGTGCGGCCGCAGGGGTTGAAGGGCGGCGGTATGGCCGGTATCAACCTCGCGGCGGACGCGGCTGCGGTGTTCTTCGGCGCGATCCGCACCGACGACGACGAGCACGGCGAGCCGATGGTCGTGACGTGCACCGGGCAGAGTGTGAAGGTGACGCCGTTCGAGCTGTATCCGGCGAAGGGGCGTGCCACCGGCGGTGTCCGCACGCACCGGTTCCTGAAGGGCGAGGCGCGTCTGATCCTGGCGTGGATCGGGCCGCGGCCGGCGGGTGCGTCGAACAACGGGTCGTCGGTGGAGCTGCCGGAGGTCGACAAGCGCCGCGACGGTTCGGGTACCGCGCACCCGGGGCCGGACGTGATCGGTCACCTCATCGAACGAGGCTGAACGTCCCCTCGCCGCGTGCCACGCGCACCTCGCCGGTGCACGCGGCGTCGGTGATCAGCACCGTGAACGGGCCGACGGTCGGCGGCACGCGGCTGTCGCCGACCCAGACGGCGGTCAGCGGGCGGTCGACGCACTCGCGCGGCAGTTCCGCCGCCGCGGCGGTGCCTTCGTGGATGGTCACGGTCGCGGCGAGACCGGTCGCGAACGCCGGGGCGGGCGCTGGTTTGGGGGCCGGTGCGGCTGCCGGGGGCTTCTCGTCCTTCGACGCCGTCGCGCCCGGCAGGGCCAGCGCGTAGCCGGTGCCGCCGAACAACGTGAGCACGGCGGCGATCGCCATGACTCGTCGCGCCAGGCGGAACCGGCCACGCAGCTGCATGACGCCGGACTCGGCCAGCACCAGCATGCGGTGGTCCTGGTAGAGCTTCAGCTGGTCGTCGACCTCGGCGAGTTCCTTCTGCTTCGTGGTCAGCGCGGCGCGGTCGGAGTCGAGCTTTGTCGCCGCGGCCGTGTACATGGCGGACGTCGTGCCGATCTCCTTGTCGACGGAGGGGTCCTCGGCGCGGCGCGCCCGCAGCTCGGTCAGCAGCTTCCCGAGGTCCTCGATCCGCCTCTCGTACGAGGCGACGGACACGGACAGGTTCGCGACCGTCGGCGCCAGTTTCGCGTGCTGGGACTCCAGGTCGCCGAGCCGTCGGATGAGGCTCGTGACCGATGCCTGGCGCTCCTCGCTTGCCAGGTTCGGGCCGAGGTGTGCCGAGGACTCGGGGCCGTGCAGGATGTTCGCCAGCTCGATGCGGCAGGCGAGCCGCGGGTTCCACCAGGCACGCAGCTTGCTGACGGTGATCACCGGCCTGCCCTTGACGAACACGTAGCCCTTGTCGTCGGTCTTCTGGATGGCGCGCAGGTCGGAGTCCAGTTCGCCGAGGCTCGCGTCCTCGGGCTCGCTCACCATCGACACGGCGACGACCGCGCTCACGATGCCGGCGACCGCGAGCACCAGCCCGCCGACCAGCCAGAGGGCGGACGGCCACCGCACTTCGACGTCGGCGATCGCGGCGAAGGGGAGGGAGCCGAAGATCAGCACGCCGACCGCGGCGAACGCGGCGAGCATCCAGCGCGCGGTCTTCTGGTAGCTCTGGCGGGCGTGGCGCGCCATCTGTGCGGCGGCGGCGTTCTCGGGCACCGCGCCGCGCGGTGCCTCCTCCTTCTCGTCCGCGCCCGCCGCCTTCGTCACGAACCCGCGCAGTGCCTCCACCGCGTCGGTCAGTTTCGAGATGGCCGAGACGTCGATCGCCATGTGTCCCCCGATTTCGTGGTTCGCTCGTCCGGTTATCGCGATGAGTACCACGGTCGTGACAGGGCGCTGTACCGGGGTCACCAGCAGAGATAGGACCTATCGCGCAAGTATCTGCAAGGCTTGCGCGATTTTGCGTGCTTGACGCGAAATACATCCGATCTCTAACCTGCGAAGGGTCGATCGGCGACAGCGAGGGATGAGCAAACATGCGCGTTCAACGAAGAGCGTCCCGGTTCCTTGCGGTCGCGGCCGCCGCCGCGACCGCCCTGTCGGTGGCGGTGGTGACGCCAGGCCCCGCGTCGGGCGCGCCACCGGCGCACAAACCCCGCGACCCGGCCATGACCCTCTGGTACGACGAGCCCGCCACCGACTGGGAGTCGAAGTCGCTGCCCATCGGCAACGGCGCGCTCGGCATGAGCGTGTTCGGCGGCGTCCGGGACGAGTTGTTGCAGTTCAACGAGAAGTCGCTGTGGACGGGCGGTCCGGGATCACCCGGCTACGACTTCGGTGACTGGCGCGAACCGCGGCCCACCGCGATCGCCGACGTGCAGAACAGGATCAACGCCGAGGGGCAGGTCGACCCGACCTACGTCGCCGGGGTGCTCGGGCAGCCGAAGACCGGGTTCGGCGCGTACCAGACCTTCGGCGACCTCCGGCTCACACAACCGCAGGACCCGCCGTCGGTCACGAACTACCGGCGCGGCCTGGACATCGCCGAGGCGGTCGCCGGCGTCACCTACGCGTCCGGCGGCGTGACATACCACCGCGAGTACTTCGCCTCCGCCGCCGACGACGTGATCGTCGCCCGGCTGACCGCGAGCGAGCCGGGGAAGATCAGCTTCACCGCCGGGATCACCGCGCCGGACAACCGGTCGAAGCGGTTCACCGCGCAGGGCGGCCGGATCACGTTCTCCGGCAACCTCAACGACAACGGCATGCGGTTCGAGTCGCAGGTGCGGGTGCTCAACGAGGGTGGGTCGCGCACCGACAACAGCAACGGCACGGTCACCGTGTCGGGAGCCGACGTGGTGACGCTGGTCCTCGCCGCGGGCACGAACTACTCGATGGCCTACCCGACCTACCGCACGGCAGACCCGCACGCCGCGGTCACGAGCCGGGTCGACGCGGCGGCGCGGAAACCGTTCGCTGCCCTGCGATCCGCGCACGTCACCGACTACCGGCACCTGTTCGACCGGGTGCGCCTCGACATCGGTCAGCGGATGCCGGACATCCCGACCGACGACCTGCTGCGTGCCTACCGCGACGCGGGCACCCCGGCCGCGACGAGGAAAGCCCTGGAGGTCCTGTACTTCCAGTACGGCCGCTACCTGCTGATCTCCTCGTCGCGGGAGGGGTCGCTGCCCGCGAACCTGCAGGGCGTGTGGAACAACTCCACGTCGCCGCCGTGGAGCGCGGACTACCACGTGAACATCAACCTGCAGATGAACTACTGGCCCGCCGAGACCACGAACCTGTCCGAGACCACCGAACCGTTCTTCGACTACGTGGACTCGATGGTGCCGCCGGGCACGAGGACCGCGCGGGAGATGTTCGGCAACCGCGGGTGGGTGGTGCACAACGAGACCACTCCGTTCGGGTTCACCGGTGTGCACAACTGGGCGACCTCGTTCTGGTTCCCCGAGGCTGGTGCGTGGCTCGCGCAGCACTACTACGAGCACTACCTGTTCACCCGCGACGTGACGTTCCTGCGGGAGCGCGCGTACCCGATGCTGAAGTCGCTGTCGCGGTTCTGGTTCGACGAGCTGGTGGCCGACCCGCGCGACGGCAAGCTGGTCGTGTCGCCGAGCTTCTCGCCGGAGCAGGGACCGTTCTCGGCAGGCACGTCGATGTCGCAGCAGATCGTGTGGGACCTGTTCACCAACGCGGCGGAGGCGGCGACCACGTTGGGCGACAACGGGTTCGCGAACGAGGTGCGCGGCTACCTCGGCAGGCTCGACCCTGGCCTGCGGGTCGGCCGTTGGGGTCAGCTGCAGGAGTGGAAATCCGACTGGGACGACCCCAACAACCAGCACCGGCACGTGTCGCACCTGTTCGCGCTGCACCCCGGCCGTCAGATCACGCCGCAGGACGACCCTGCTTTGGTTGAGGCGGCACGCACCTCGCTGACCGCGCGCGGTGACGGTGGCACCGGCTGGAGCAAGGCCTGGAAGATCAACTTCTGGGCGCGGCTGCTGGACGGCAACCACTCGCACACGATGCTGTCGGAACTGCTGAAGACCAGCACGCTCGACAACCTGTGGGACACGCACCCGCCGTTCCAGATCGACGGCAACTTCGGTGCCACGGCGGGCATCGCGGAGATGCTGGTGCAGAGCCAGCGCGGCGTCGTGGACGTGCTGCCCGCGCTGCCGGACTTCTGGGAGACCGGGTCGGTGCAGGGGCTGCGTGCCCGCGGCGACGTCACGGTCGACACCGACTGGACCGGCGGTGTGCCGACGCGGATCGCGTTGCACGCCGGCGCGAGCGGTCCGTTGCGGGTGTCGAGCGCGATGTTCGACGGCCGGTACCAGATCGTGGACCAGCAGACCCGCAAGCCGGTGCGGCACCAGCGCACTGGCGGCGAGGTCTCGTTCGCCGCGGTCGCCGGGCACACGTACGTGGCCACGTCGGCGGTGTCGGTGACGGTCGCGGCGCCCGAGCAGGTGGTGGACCGGACGCCGTTCGACGCGCGGGTGACCGTGACGTCGCGCGGACCCGAGGTGCCAGCGGGGACGCTGTCGCTGCAGGTGCCGCAGGGCTGGAGCGCCACACCGGCGTCGCAAGCGTTTGCGACACTCCCGAGTGGACAGTCACGGTCCTACACGTTCCAGGTGACACCCGTGGCAGGGGAGTCCGACCAGGCGCGGTTGACGGCCGTGCTCGCCGGGAACGGGTGGCGGAACACCGGGTTGACGAGCGTGCGGATCGAACCGCTGCCGCCGTGCGCCCCGGCGACCGGCACGGTGGTGGCATGGGACCCGAGTTCGGGTTCTGTGGTGGCCGACGTGTCGCCGAACAACCGGGACGCGACCGTCGACGGCGCCGCGGCCTACGACCCGACGGCGCCGTCCGGATCGGGCCTGGTGCTGGGCGGGTCGACGTTCCTGCGCACGGCCGACACGTCGCTCGGGTTCCTGAAGGAGGCGACGTTCGCGGCGGAGGTGAAGGTCGACGGGGCGGGTTCGTACCGGCGGCTGTTCGACTTCCAACCCAGCGGCGACCCCGGCACGGACGGGGTGCTGATCGACCTGACCCCGTCCAACCAGGTGCGGTTCATCGGCTCCGGCCAGAACGTGACGACGAACGCGGTGGTGCCGACAGGTCGATATGTGGACCTGGTGGTGGTGATGGCCGACAGCGGTGAGCTGACCGTCTACGCGGACGGCACCCGCATCGGCGGCGGCCGTGTCCCGGACGACGGCATCAACGGCTGCGCCACCCGCCAGCTCCGCTTCGCCGCCGACCAGAACGGCGGCCAGCGCCTGACCGGCGCAGTAGACCGAGCAGCCATCCTCCCAGAAGCCCTGACACAAGAAGAAATCCCAACCTGGCACACCAAAGCCTTCGACTAACCCCGCGAGTCGCGCTCTCCAACACCGCGAGTCGCGCTCTCCAACACCGCGAGTCGCGCTCTCCAACACCGCGAGTCGCGCTCTCCAACACCGCGAGTCGCGCTCTCAGACACATCGAGTTGTCGGTTTCGTGCAGGTCCTACACGGCCGATGCGCACGAAACGCACAACTCGGTATGCGCGGGAGCGCGACTCGCTGTGTTCGAGAACGCGACTCGCGGTGTTCTGGCGCGCGACTCGCCGTGTTTGAGCGCGTGACTCGCGGTGTTCTGGGGCGTGACTCGCGGGTTAGCCTCGGCCTATGTAGGGCATGTTCGTGGCCATTACCGTCATGAACTGGATGTTCGCGCTCAGTGGGAGTTCCGCCATGTGCAGGACGGCGTCCGCCACGTGGGACGGGGCCATGGTGGGTTCCGGGCGGACCGAGCCGTCCGCCTGCAGGGTGCCCTTGCCCATGGCCGCGGTCATGGGCGATGCCGCGTTGCCGATGTCGATCTGGCCGCACGCGATGTCGTAGGCGCGGCCCTCCAGGGACAGTTGCTTCGTCAGGCCGGTGAGCGCGTGCTTCGTCGCCGTGTACGCGACCGCGTGTGGGCGGGGGCTGTGGGCGGAGATGGAGCCGTTGTTGATGATGCGGCCGCCGCGCGGGTCCTGTGTGGACATCAGGCGGAACGCGGCCTGCGCGCAGTGGAACGAGCCGGTCAGGTTCGTGTCGACGACCGCCTGCCAGTCGGCGGGGTCCACGTCGGCGACCGGGCCGCCCCGGCCGAACGTGCCCGCGTTGTTGACCAGCAGGTCGAGGCGGCCCCAGCGGTCGTCGACGGCCTCGAACAGCGCGGTCACCGACTCGTACGAGGACACGTCGGTGACGATCGCGGTGCCGTCGATCTCCCGTGCGGTCTCCCGCAGCGTCTCCTCGGTGCGGCCCGCGACCACCACGTGGTAGTCCGCGTCCGCGAGCCGCAGGGCGATGGCCCGGCCGAGGCCGGAACCACCGCCGGTGACGACCGCGATCCTCACGCGATCCGCCGCGGGCCGATGAACGCCGCGGCCGACGCCAGCACGTACCCGAGCGCAGGGCCGTACGCGCCCAGTTGCACGTCCTCGAAGCCGAACCCGTCGGTCAGGTCCGACACCGCGTACACGTGCACGCCCGCGATCACCAGCAGCACCAGCCCGGCGAGGCGGCGGAACGTGGACATCGCCATCTTGAGCATGAAGATCACCACGACCAGCGCACCGAGGGCGATGACCGCGAACGTGACCTCCTTGCGGGAGAACTCGACCGACCCACCGGAGAACAGGTCGCCGAGCGGGCCGAACCGCAGGCCCAGCACGGCGATGCCGATGATCGCGAGCACCGCCCAGATCACCTTCATCGCCACCGACTCCAGCACCGCGACCAGCGACAGCAGGATGCCGAGCACGGCGAGCGGGTAGCTGAACAGCACGACGTACGCGCCCGCGAACCCGTGCGCGTCGAAGTTCGTGGCGAGGTCCCAGATGGCGGGCAGCGCCTGCGAGTCCTTGTTGCCCGGCGCGTTCACCCACGGCAGCACGGTGAAGCACACGATCTGCACGACGAGCCCGATGAGGCTGAGCAGCAGACCGAGCCCGGGCAGCCGGAACCCGCCGTCCTCCGGCTCCGGCGGCGGCGCGGAACGTTCGGGGGCGGGACGCTGGGGCGCCTGCCGGGACACCGGCGCGTCGCCGTAGCCGCGCTGGGGTTCGGAGTAGCCGCCGTAACCGCGCTGGCCCTGGTCGGGGTAGCCACCACCCCGCTCGTAGCTCCCGCCGTAGGGCTGGTCATAGCCCTGGTCATAGCCGGGCGGGGGCGGGTATCCGCGCTGGTAGTCGTCCTGCGGGTAGCCCTGCGGCTGCCGCTGGTACCCGCGCGGGTACTGCTCGTCTGGGTAAGGTCCTCCTGGTCGGGACATGCGGGCACCGTACCCGCAGATCACCGGATGACAAGAGGAGCCGCATGGGAGCCGCGAAGAGTACGGAGTCGTTGGCCGACGTCCCGCTCACCAACCTCGACCAACCGCTGTTCGAGGGCGCGGACGCCACCAAGCGGGACCTGGTCACCTACCTCGACGCGGTCCACACCCGACTGTTGCCGGAGCTCGAACAGCGCCCGCTGTCGGTGGTGCGGGTGCGGCCGGGGCAGGACCCGTTCATGCAGAAGAACGTCCCGAAGTACACGCCGGAGTGGGTGGCGACCACGTCGCACTGGGCGGAGTCGTCGCAGCGGCAGGTGCGGTACGCGCTGTGCGACGACCGCAGGACGCTGGTCTGGTTCGCGAACCAGCGCGCGGTCGAGTACCACCCGACGCTGGGGCGGGTGCCCGCGCTCGACCGCGCGACGCACCTGGTGCTGGACCTCGACCCGCCGGAGGGTGACGACACGTTCGGTGTGGCCGTGCGGGCGGCGTTGCTGGTGCGGCAGGCGCTGCGCGACCTCGGGCTCGACGGTGCGGTGAAGACCAGCGGCGCCAAGGGCGTGCACGTGTTCGTGCCGATCTCGACCGACGTCGAGATGCCCGACGCGGCGGCCGCGACCCGTGCCATCGCCGCGCGTGCCGAACGCATCGACCCGGATCTCGCGACGACCGCGTACATCAAGGCCGACCGCGGCGGGAAGGTGTTCGTGGACTCGACCCGGGCGGGTGGTGCGACCGTGGTGGCCGCGTTCAGCCCGCGGATCCGGCCGGGTGCGACGGTGTCGTTCCCGGTGCCGTGGGACGAGATCGAGAACGTGTCACCGCGCGACTTCACGATCCGCAACGCGGCCGCGCTGCTCGGCGAGAAGAACCCGTGGGCGGACGCGTTGCCCGCACCGCAGGAACTGCCCGCGGACCTGGTCGCCGAGGGCCACGAGATCCCGGTGGCCCGTGTCGTGGCGATGCACGAAGGCAAGCGCCGCAAGCGGGCCGCGGAGAAGGCCGCTCAGGAGAACGAGCCAGAGTAACGTGGACGGCGTGGCCGTCCTGTTGCCGTTCCTGCTCGTCGCGGGCGTGACCGCGCTCGTGTGCTGGGGACTGTTCCGCGGTGCGGCGCGGATGCGGCGCCGCCGCGTGGGCAGCGCCGCGTTGAGCGCGAGCATGAGCGTGATCGACGAGATCTGGCACCCGGCCGCCCACGAGCCGCAGATCGAGATCCAGCAGGCCTACGAACGCCAGGCCCCCACGCCGTCCCCGGACGACAAGGAGAACTAGTCCCAATGCCGTTCAGTTAGGGCGTGGGTTGGGCTGTCAAGGGTCGGCTGGGGTGGTGATGTTGATGCTGATGGTGGCCTTGTAGCTGTTC
>NZ_JBITMQ010000029.1:0-52661 GCF_044466355.1 Actinophytocola sp. NPDC049390 | reverse complement strand
GATGGGCCTCCTCATCCATCCCCACCCCGTCGCACCACACAAGCCCGCCCCCCACCGCGGCGCCCCCGCCATGACCGCCCAGCTCCCAACACCCCCCCCCCCCCCCCCCCCCCCCCGCTTCCCCGCAACCCCCTGTGCCAACAGGTAGTCCAGCAGCTCCGCGCTCCCCTCCGACGCGGGCGCCCACGCCTCCACCAACCCGGCCGCGCGCACCGCGCCCTTCGCCTTCGGGCCGCGCGTGAGCACGGTCGCCCTGCCGAGCGCGGCGAGCAGCGCGTCGCCGAGTCCCCAGCCCTCCGCGGCCTCGACCCACCCGCGAAACCCGATGCCGGTCGTCGCGACCACGACGTCCGGTGGCGAGTCGATCACGGCCTCCGTCTGCCTCAGCAGGTCCTCGTCGTCGGCGAGCGGGATGAGCCGGATCGCCGGTCCGAACTGGACGGTGGCACCACGCCGTGCCAGCAGTGCGCCGAGCTCGTCGGCGCGGCGGGCGGCGGTGACGCCCACCGTGTAGCCCGCCAGCGGGGTGGTCACGGCAGGCCGACCAGGATGTCGTCGTTCTCGACCCGCACCGGGTACACCGCGACCGACACGGCCGGGTCGTCCACGCACTCCCCCGTACGCAGGTCGAAGTGCTGCTTGTGCATCGGCGACGCCACCACCGGCACACCGCCGAGGTCGCCGACGAGCCCCCGCGACAGCACCGCCGCCCCGCTCCACGGGTCCACATTGGACACGACGTGCACGGCGCCCTCGGAGGTGAGGAAGATCGCCACCTGCTCACCGCCGTCCAGCAGCGCCGCCACCCCGCGGTCGGGAATGAGGTCGCCCAGCCCGCAGACCCGCGTCCACGCCTGTGTGGTGGTCATCGCGTCACCGCCACGGGCATGCCCAGCGGCACCGGCTGGCCGCGTTCCTCGCGGAACGAGATCGTCGGGTCCGGGGTGCCGGGTGCGTTCACGAACGACGTGAACCGCGCGAGCTTCGCCGGGTCGTCGAGTACTCCCGCCCATTCGTCCGCATAGGACTCGACGTGCTTGGCCATCGCCGCGTCCAGGTCGTCGCAGATGCCGAGGGTGTCCGCCACGATCACCTCCCGCAGGTGCTCGATCCCGCCGTCCATGGCCTCGATCCAGGCGGCGGTGCGCTGCAGCCGGTCGGCCGTGCGCACGTAGAACATGAGGAACCGGTCGACGTAGCGATAAAGCTCCTCAGTGGACACGTCGGACACGAACAGCTCCGCGTGCCGGGGCGTGAAGCCGCCGTTGCCGCCGACGTAGAGGTTCCAGCCGTGCTCGGTGGCGATCACGCCGAAGTCCTTCGACCGCGCCTCCGCGCACTCGCGGGCACAGCCGGACACCGCGGCCTTGATCTTGTGCGGTGCCCGCAGCCCCCGGTACCGCAGCTCCAGGTCGATCGCGAGCCGCACCGAGTCCTGCACGCCGTAGCGGCACCACGTGTCACCGACGCAGGACTTCACGGTCCGCAACGCCTTGCCGTACGCGTGCCCGGACTCGAACCCGGCGTCGACGAGCCGCCGCCAGATCGCGGGCAGCTGGTCGACGGTCGCGCCGAACAGGTCGATCCGCTGCCCGCCGGTGATCTTGGTGTAGAGCCCGAAGTCCTGTGCCACCTGAGCGATCACCATCAGCTTCTCGGGCGTGATCTCGCCGCCGGGGATGCGCGGCACGACCGAGTAGGTGCCGTTGCGCTGCATGTTCGCGAGGAAGTGGTCGTTGGTGTCCTGCAACGCGGCCTGCTCGCCGTCGAGCACGTGCCCGTTGCCCAGCGACGCGAGCATGGACGCGACCGCGGGCTTGCAGATGTCGCAGCCGCGGCCGGTGCCGTAGCGGGAGACCAGCTCGCTGAACGAGTGGATGCCGGTGGAACGCAGGATCTCGAACAGGTCCGCACGCTTCTGCGGGAAGTGCTCGCACAGCGCGTTGGACTGCTCGACCCCCGCCGCGGCCAGCAGCTGCTTGAGCATCGGCACGCACGACCCGCACGTGGTGCCCGCCTTGGTGCACGACTTGAGCGCGGGCACGTCCGCGCAGCCCTGCGCGATCGCGCCGTTGATCGCGCCCTTGGTCACCGCGTTGCACGAACACACCTGCGCCTCGTCCGGCAACGCACCGATCCCGACGGCGGCCCCGCCGGACGGCGCGATCATGGCGGCCGGGTCGCCCGGCAGGTCGCGGCCGACGAGCGGGCGCAGCAGCGGGTACTGCGCCGCGTCACCGACGAGCACACCACCGAGCAGCGTCTTCGCGTCGTCGGACACCACGAGCTTCTTGTAGGTGCCCGCGACCGCGTCGTTGAACACGACCTCCAGTGCGCCTTCGGTGCGGGCGTGCGCGTCGCCGAAGCTCGCGACGTCCACACCCATCAGCTTCAGCTTGGTCGACGTGTCGCCGCTCTCGAACACGGCGTCGCCGCCGAGGAGCCGGTCGGCGACCACGTCGGCCATCGCGTTGCCGGGCGCGACGAGCCCGTACACGGCGCCGTCGACGCACGCGCACTCGCCGATGGCGTAGATGTCGGGGTCGCTGGTGACGCAGTCGGCGCCGACCGCGACGCCTCCGCGTTCGCCCACGTCGAGCCCGGCCGTGCGGGCCAGCTCGTCCCGGGGCCGCACCCCCGCGGAGAACACGACCAGGTCCACGTCCAGTTCGGTGCCGTTGCCGAGCTTCGCGAGCAGGCGGCCCCGGTCCTCGTCGATGGACTGGGTGCCGGTGCCGGGGTGCACGGTCACGTCGAGCCGCTCGATCAGCATGCGCAGCAGCCCGCCGCCGCCGTCGTCGACCTGCAGCGGCATCAGGCGCGGCGCCAGCTCGACGACGTGCGGGGAAAGTCCCATGTCCCGCAACGCCTTCGCGGCCTCCAACCCGAGCAGACCGCCGCCGACCACCAGCGCGGCACGACGTCCGCGCGCGGCCTTCTCCGCGTCCGCACGGATCGCGTCGAGGTCCTCGATGGTCCGGTAGACGTGGCAGCCGGGCAGGTCGTGGCCGGGTACCGGCGGCACGAACGGGTAGGACCCGGTGGCGAGCACGAGCGCGTCGTACCCCACGACCGCACCGCCGCGGGTGGTGACCTTCTTCCCCGCCCGGTCGATCGCCGTGACCGGGTCGCCGAGGTGGAGGTCCACCAGGTCGTCGCCGTCGAAGGTGGCGCCGTCGAGCTGCAGGTCGAGCGGGTTCCAGGTGTCCACGTAGGACGTCAGCGCGACGCGGTCGTACGCGGGCCGGGACTCCTCGGCGAACACGACCACCCGCCACTGCCCGGTCACGTCCTTGTCTCGCAGCGCCCGCACGAGCCGGTGCCCGACGGGCCCGTTGCCTGCCACCACCAGTGTTCTCATCTGCTACACCCCCGCGTGCGCGAGGCTCGGGACGCGGGCGACCGCGAAGCTCCTGCGCAGGTAGTAGAACCAGGTCATGAACGCGAAGACGACGTAGGCGGCGAGGAACACGTACAGCGCCGAGGTGGACCAGTCGTCGCCCGCCGCCGCCACCGCCTGCTTCTCGGCCAGGGTCTCCGCGGCCGTCACCTGCGCGGTGACGCCCAGGCTCGCCTGCCGGAAGATCAGCTGGATGAGGAACCCGCCGAACGCCCCGATCGCACCCGCGATGCCGATCACCGCGGCGGCCTCACGCTTGAACGTCAACGCGGTCTGACCCGCGTCGACACCCTTCTCCGCGGCCTCCTTACGGCCCAGCTCACCGAAGATCACCGGGATCATCCGGTACGTGGACCCGTTGCCCGCACCGGAGAGCAGGAAGATCACCATGTAGGAGCCGAAGAACAGCGCGAAGCTGTGCGCGTTCACCCCGACGATCGCCAGCACGGTGAACACGCCCATCCCGACGAAGCACCACAGCGTCACCCGCGCGCCGCCGATCCGGTCGGACAGCCAGCCACCGAACGGCCGGGCCACGGACCCGATCAGGGCGCCCATGAACCCGAGACCCGCCAGATAGGTGGCGATGAACGGGTGCTGCGCCAGGAACTCCGGGAACGTGTTCTTGATGACGAGTGGCAGGGCGAACGAGTAGCCGATGAACGAGCCGAACGTGCCGATGTAGAGGACCGACATGATCCACGTCTGCCCGTGCCGCAGCGAGGACACGTAGGACTTCGCGTCAGCGCGCGCGTGGGTGATCGAGTCCATGAACAGCCACGCGCACAGCGCCGCGACCACCACGAACGGCATCCAGATCAGCCCGGCGTACGCGAGGTGCACCTCGTGCCGCGGCAGCCGTGCCGCGGCCGCCGGCACCCCGATGAGCACCACGAGCGGCACGACCAACTGCACGACGGCCACGCCGAGGTTGCCGCCCGCCGCGTTGAGGCCGAGCGCCAGGCCCTTCTTGCGTTCCGGGTAGAAGAACGAGATGTTCGCCATCGACGAGGAGAAGTTCCCGCCGCCGACCCCCGCTGTCGCCGCGCAGGCCAGCAGCACCCAGAACTGGGTGTCGTGGGACTGGCTCGCGAGCCAGCCGCTGGGCACCACGACCGCCAAAGCCAGCGACGGGACCAGCAGCAGGCTGGCGCTGATGACCGTCCACAGGCGACCGCCGAAGCGCGGGACCGCGAACGTGTACGGGATGCGCAGCGCCGACCCGATGAGGTTGGGCATGGCGGTGAGCCAGAACGTCTCCGACAGGGTCATGGGCAGCCCGGCGTTGGCCAGGTTGATCACGACCACCGACCACAGCACCCAGATCGCGAACCCGAGGTGCTCGGCGAAGATCGAGAAGACGAGGTTCTTGCGGGCGATCTTCTTGCCGCGTGTCTCCCAGAACTCCTCGTCGTCGGGGTTCCAGTCGTCGATCCAGCGGCCTTTGCGGCGGGTGGGTGCGGGTGTCGATGTGATGGTGGCGGTCAAGGTCGCGGTCTCCTCGGAAGGTTCAGGCCGTGCCTTCATCGGCGGTGGCGAGCCAGTCGGCGATCGCGGTGACGGTGTCGCGGCAGCCGCCGCAACCCGTGGTCGCGCGGGTCGCCTGGGCGAGGCCGTTGACGCCGCGGGCACCGCCGCGCCACGCCTTCACCAGCTGGCTCTTGCTGACGGTGTTGCAGCGGCACACCGTTGTCGCCGCCGGTAGGTCTGCCGGGCTGTGCGCGGCCGACGCACCCGGTGGGAGTGCGCGGCCGAGCAGTAACGCGAGCCGGTCGGACGGCGCGGGGATCCCCCGGTCGTACAGCTGCGTGATGGCGGCGGCCGCGTCCGGCGCGCCGAGCACGATGGCGCCGGACACCCGGTCGTCACGCAGAACGAGCTTCGCGTACCGGCCACCCGTCGGGTCGGACAGGCACAGCACCTCGGCGTCCGCGCTGTCCATGCCCGCGTGGACGTCGCCGAGCGCCGCCAGGTCGACATCCTTGGCCTTCAGCCGGGTCACGACGGGCGTGCCGCGGTAGCGGGCGGCCGGACGGGCGCCGGTGAGCAGGTCGGCGAGCACCGCGGCCTGTTCCCACGCCGGTTGCACGAGCCCGGACACGGTGCCGGGGTGCTGGGCGCAGTCGCCGATGGCGTGGACGCGGAAGTCGTTGGTGCGCAACAGGTCGTCGACGACGATGCCGCGTTCGACGGTCAGGCCCGCGGCCGAGGCCAGGGTGGTCTCGGGGATCACGCCCGCCGACACGACGACCAGGTCGGCGGGCACGTGGGTGCCGTCGTCGAGCTTCAGGCCGTCGCCGGGCACGAACCGGGCGGCCTTCACGTTCAGCCGCACCTCGATGCCGAGCGTGGCCAGCCGCGCCGCGAGCACCGCGCCCGCACCGGGGTCGAGCTGGCGTTCCATCAGGTGGCCGACCGGATGCACGACCGTGACGAGGTTGCCGCGGCTCGCCAGACCTCTGGCCGCTTCGAGCCCGAGCAGCCCACCGCCGACCACCGCCACCGGCGCGCCGGGCCGGGACGCGGCGACGATCCTGTCGCAGTCGTCGAGCGTGCGGAACGCGACCGCACCCGGGGCGACCGCGCCGTCGACGACGAGGCCCTCGGTCGGCGGGAGCCACGGGCGGCTGCCGGTGGCGAGCACCAGAGCGTCGTAGTCCACGGACGAGCCGTCGTCGAGCGCGGCTCTCCGTGCCACGCGGTCGATCCCGGTGACGCTGGTGCCGAGCCGCAGGTCGACGTCGTGCCGGTGCGCCCAGCCCTCGTCGTGCAGCCGCACCATGTCCGGGGTCATCCCGCCACCGACCACACTGGACAGCAGGATCCGGTTGTACGCGGGGTGGCGTTCGGCGCCGACGACCGTCACGGCGACGTTGTCCCGATCCCGCCTGCGGATCTCCTCCGCGAGCCGGGACCCGGCCATACCGTACCCGACGATGACGATCTTCCTCACGTCACGGCCTCCAGTCGCACGGCGCACACCTTGAACTCGGGCATGCGGCTGGTCGGGTCCAGCGCGGGGTTGGTGAGCAGGTTCGCCCGCGCGTCGCCGGGGAAGTGGAACGGCAGGAACACCAGGTCGACACGGATCGTCGGCACGGTCCGCACCCGTGCGCGGACCGTGCCGCGGCGGGAGACGACCTCGGCCATCGCCCCGTCCGCGAGCCCCGCGCGGGCCGCGGTGTCCGGGTGGACCTCCACGTACATCTCCGGCACGGCAGCGTTCAGCTCTGGCACCAGCCGGGTCTGGGCGCCGGACTGGTAGTGCTGCAGCACCCGGCCCGTGGTGGCCTGCAAGGGAAAGTCGTCGTCGGGTGGTTCGGCGGGGCCGCTGTGGTCGACCGCGACGAACCGGGCCAGCCCGTCGGGGTGGGCGAACCGGTCGAGGAACACGCGGGGCGTGCCGGGGTGATCCACGGACGGCACCGGCCAGTGCACTGCGTCCCCCGCGCGCAGCCGGTCGTAGGACACCCCCGCGTAGTCCGCGATCCCACCCGCCGACGCCCGCCGCAACTCGTCGAACACCACCTCTGGATCGACCGGAAACCGGTCCTCCGGCTGCCCGAGCCGGGTAGCGAGCCCGCGCAGGACGTCCAGGTCGCTCCGCACCCCGACCGGTGCGCCGATGGCCTTGCGGCGCAACAGGACCCGGCCTTCGAGGTTGGTCATCGTGCCGTCCTCCTCGGCCCACTGCGTGACCGGGAGGACGACGTCGGCCATCGCGGCGGTCTCGGACATGACCACGTCCGCGACCACGAGCAGGTCCGCGTCCGCGAGCCGCTCGGTGACCCGGGCGGCGTGCGGCGCCGACACGACCACGTTGCTGCCGAACACCAGCAGGCCCCTGGGCGCGGAGTCCAACAGCTCGTACGCGGATGGCCCGGGCCCGGGCAGGTCGTCCGGGTCGACACCCCACACCGCGGCGACGTGCGCGCGAGCAGCCGGGTCGTCGAGCTTGCGGTAGCCGGGCAACTGGTCGGCCTTCTGACCGTGCTCACGGCCGCCCTGCCCGTTGCCCTGCCCGGTGAGGCAGCCGAACCCGGAGCCCGGCTTACCCGGCAGCCCCAGCGCCAACGCGAGATTGATCCACGCGCTGACGGTGTCGGCGCCGCGCGCGTGCTGCTCGGTCCCTCGCGCGGTCAGCACGTACGCGTTGCCCGCCGCGGCCAGCATCGCGGCCGCCGCCCGCTGGTCGGCGGCGGCGACGCCGGTCACCCGCTCCACCCGCTCCGGCCACCACGCGGTGGCGATACGCCACACGTCGTCGAAACCAACCGTGCGGGCGGCGAGGTAGTCGTGGCGCAGGTGCCCGTCCGCGACCACCGCGTGCAGGATGCCCAGCGCCAGAGCGAGGTCCGTGCCCGGTGCGGGCTGCAGGTGCAGCGCGGCCAACTCGGCCGTGGCCGAGCGGCGCGGGTCGACCACGATCAACTCGGCGCCCCGCAGGTGCTGCACGAACGGCGGCATCGTCTCCGCCGGGTTGCCACCCACCAGGAGGATCGCGTTCGCGCCCTGGAGATCCTCGACGGGGAACGGCATGCCACGGTCCATGCCGAACGCCTTCACCCCGGCAGCGGCCGCCGAGGACATGCAGAACCGTCCGTTGTAGTCGATCCGCGAGGTACCCAGGGCGACGCGGGCGAACTTCCCCAGCAGGTACGCCTTCTCGTTCGTCAGCCCACCGCCGCCGAACACCGCGACGGCGTCCCGCCCGTGGCGTGCCTGCAGGTCGATGACCCGGTTCGCGACCAGGTCGAGGGCGCGATCCCAGCTCGCGGGACGCAGCACACCGTCCACTCTGACCAGCGGCGTCGTCAGCCTGCCCGGCGAGTCGAGAAGGGTGGCGGCGGTCCAGCCCTTCTGGCACAGGCCGCCCCGGTTGGTGGGGAAGTCGCGCGGTTCGATCTCGGTACCCGTGAGCCGCATTCCGCATTGCAGCGCGCAGTACGGGCAGTGTGTGTCGACGGTGCCGGTGCTCACCGACATCGGGCTGGCCGCGATCGTCACGCGCTGTCCTCCTCGATTCGGCTGAAGAGGACGCTAAGGAACGCTTGTTACCCACACGTTCGCGAATGTTTCAGGCATGCGACATTGCCCGCGCCGACGCGACCGGCGGGTGGTGAGAATCAGGCCGTCGACCAGGACGTTTCCGCGGTAGGGGGACCGAACTGGGCACCCGGTCGTGGTCCAACGGCCGCGTCGGGCAGATGGGCGTGAGCTACGGCGGCCACTCGTCGCTGCTCGTCGCGGTGAACAAGCCGCGGCACCGCCTCGCCGAGGGCCACCACCTGGCGGTCACCGTGGCGAGCGACGACCACCCGGAGATCGACTCCGACGCCCCGGCGGGCCGCGTCCGGATCACGCACGGCACCCTCGACGTAGCCACGCTGCGAGACCAGTAGCGCACGGACTGTTCCATCCCGCACACACGCGGCATACGATCTCACTCGGTGGTGACGGTCCTGTTCCGCGTGCTCGGGCCCCTCGAAGCCGAAGTCGAGGGGCGCTCCGTCGCGCTCGGCGGACCCAAGCCGCGGCTGCTGCTGGCCACCCTCCTCATGCGACCGAACAGCGCGGTGAGCACGGACGTGCTGGTCGACGTGCTGTGGCCGGAGTCCCCGCCGCGCTCGGCCGCCGCGAACGTGCGCACCTACGTGCACGGCCTGCGGCGCCTGCTCGACAACCGCATCGAGCACCGGCCCGGCGGTTACCTGCTGCGGGCCGACCCCGGGGAGATCGACCTCTGCCGGTTCGAGGAGACCCGCGACCCGGGCCTGTGGCGCGGCCCGTTCCTGGCGGACCTGCCGGAGAGCCACGTGTTCGACGCGACCGCCGCCCGCGCCACCGAGATGTGGCTGTCCGCCCGCGAGGACCGGCTGCGGGCGCGGATCGAACGCGGCGACCACGACGCGGCGGCCGCCGAGCTGCGCGGCATGCTCCGCGACCACCCGCTGCGCGAGGACCTGTGGCAGCTGCTCATCCACGCGCTGACCGCGGCGGGCCGCCGCGCCGACGCCATCCAGGCCTACACCGAGGCCGAGCGGATCCTCCGCGACGAGCTGGGCGCGGCACCGGGCGCCGCGCTGCTCGCCGCGCTGGCTCCCGTCTGCCAGCTGCCGCTCGACCTGCCCGACTTCACCGGCCGCGACGACCTGGTCCACGACCTCGTGTGGCAGGTCCGCGACCGCGACCGGCCCGCGGTGGTCGTGCTGTCCGGGCCGCCCGGGGTGGGCAAGTCGGCGGTGGTCGTGCGGGTCGCACACCTGGTGCGCGCGTCGTTCCCGGACGGTCAGCTGCACGTCGACCTCGCCGGCACGTCGACGTCCCCGCGCAAACCCGCCGACGTGCTCCCCGAGCTGCTGCGGGCGCTCGGCCACACGGAGCTGCCCCACGGTCTCGCGGAACGCACCGCGCTGTTGCGGTCCGCGCTCGCCGCCCGCCGCGTGCTGCTTCTGCTCGACGACGCCGCGAACGCCGCCCAGGTGGCGCCGCTCTTGCCCGGCGCGGGCGGGTCCGCGGTGCTGGTGACGAGCCGGGTCATGCTGCCCGACCTGGTCGGCGCGCGACCGGTCGAGCTGGACGTGCTGCCCGACGTCGAGGCCACCCGGCTGCTCGACGGCATCGTCGGCGCCGCCCGCACCCGCGCGGAACCGGAGAGCGCGGCCGCGATCCTCCGGTTCTGCGGGCACCTGCCGCTCGCGATCCGGGTGGCGGGCACCCGCCTCGCGCACCGGCGTGGCTGGACGCTGCGCACGCTCGCCGACCGGCTGCGCGATGAGCGCCGCCGCCTCGACGAGCTGGCCGTCGGCGACCTCGCCGTGCGCGCGAGCGTCGGCCTGAGCTACGCGTCGCTGCCGCCCGACGCGGCGCGGGCGTTCCGGCTGCTCGGCCTGCTCGGGCCGGTGCGGTGGCCGGGCTGGGTGGTGGCCGCGCTGCTGGCGCGGGACTCCGCCGACGACGTGCTGGACCTGCTGGTGGACAACCACCTCGTCGAGCTGGTGGGCTCCGACGACACGGGCGCGCCCCGCTACCGGCTGCACGACCTGTTGCGCTGCTACGCCGCCGAGCTGTCCGAAAAGGACCGCGGGGCGGTGGTGCGGGTGCTGGACGGCTACCTCGCGCGGGCGTCGTCGGCGGCGGCCGGGATGCCGTACTTCGGTGTGCTGGCGGAGAAGGCCGAGCCGATGCCGGCCCCGGCGGCGTGGTTCGAGGCCGAGCACCACGCGTGCGTCGCGATGGTGTCGCTCGCCGAGGCGTGGGGCGCGGACGACCACGCGTGGCGGCTCGCGACCACGCTCGCGCCGTTCTTCGACCTGCGCGGCAACCAGGACGACTGGCAGCGCACGCACACCGTCGGGCTGGCGGCCGCCCGCCGGGCAGGGGACGTGCGCGGCGAGGCGATCGTGCTGCGCAACCTCGGGCAGGTCGCGCTGTACCGGGACGCGTACGCCGACGCCCGGTCCGCGTTCACCGCCGCCTGCGACCTGTTCGCCCGCATCGACGACGCGCAGGGTGCCGCGGTCGCGCGTGCCGGGCTCGGCACGGTGCTGCGGCTGGTCGGCGAGCACGAACAGGCGCTCGACCACTGCCACGCCGCGCTCGGGCTGTTCGCGCGGGTCGGCGACCGGCACGGCGAGGCGGTGGCCAGGCTCGCGGCCGGTTCGGTGTGGCTCGCGCTCGGCTGCCTCGCCCCGGCGGGTCGCTGGTTCACCGACGCGTACGAGCTGTGCGCCGCCATCGGCGACCGGCACCGCGAGGCCCACGCGCTGAAGCGGCTCGCCGCGCTCCACCAGCAACGCGGTGACCTGGTGGCGGCACGTGAGCACATCGCGAGGGCACTGGTGATCTTCGGCGAGCTGGACGACGAGCACTGCGTCGGCTACACCAACCAGAGCCTCGGCGAGCTGTGCCTGGCCGACGGTGACCTGGCCGACGCGGACCGGCTGCTCGCCACCGCGCTCGACCTGCACCACCGCAACGGCGACCGCCGGTCCGAGGCGGACGTGGCCGAACTGCTCGCCCGCCTGTACGAGACGAGGGGCGACCCGGCGACGGCACGCAGGCACGCGGACCGCGCACAGGCGATCAGGGCGGCCCTGCTCACGGCATGAGTGCACCGATTCATTCGCATATCTCCACACGTTTGCGGGATGTGCCCGGTCCGCGACCGCCCGTACCATTTTGTGCGCACAGAGTTCCCAGGCAGGAGGTCGGCATGCTGGTGGACGGTTGTAGCTGCGGGTGCGGTGGTTGTGGTAGCAGCGACTGCTGCGGAGGCAAGTGCGGTTGCTGATTCGACCGTGACCGTCGGACTCCGGGGACCGGCCCGGAGTCCGACGTTTGGGTCGCACAGCCGATCTTCACAGTTCCCGTTCACAGCACCCTCAGCGATCTCACAGGTGGCGCCCGGATCCTCGCGAGTAGGGACAGCGAGGAGGCCGCGATGCGACCACAGCCGGCATGGCGCACGGCGAGCAGTCGGGGACCCCGGTCGGTGAACGCGGACGCGGTCGCCACGGCGGGCGGCGTGATGGCGCTGGCCGACGGCGTCGGCGACAGCTCAGAGGCCGCGCGGGCAGCACTGACCGCCGTGGACGCGGCGGTCAGTGCTGGCTTCGGCGGGTCCGATCGCCGCGCTGTCCGCCGCGCACGACGCCGTGTCCGACGGGGACTGCGTGCTCGTCGTGGCCCAGCCGTACGCGGGCGGCTACCACATCGGCTGGGTCGGCGACGTCCGCGCGTACGCGTGGAACGGCGTGGACCTCTGGCAGCTCACCAGCGACCACACGCTCGCGCAGTACCACCGCGACCGCGGCGGCCGGGTCGAGCCGCGGATGGAGCACCTCGTGACCACGAGCGTCCGCACGTCGGCCGTCGACGAGTACGGCCTGACCGCCACCGGCGCCGCGAACCTGCTGCTCACCACCGACGGCGTGCACAAGACCCTGGCGCACGACGCGATGACCACCATCCTGCGCACCGCGGCCGACCCGGCGGAGGCGCTGGTGGCGGCGGCCGTGGCGGCGGGCACGCGGGACAACACGACCGCGGTCGTGCTGTCCCGCGCCCCGGCCCCCGCCCTGCCGACTACACCACTGCCCGCGGCGGCCTGACCACGTCGCCCAGCAGCCGCCAGAACGGCATCGCGGACCGCCCCTTCTCCACGCCGATCACCTGCACGGCGACGTGGTCGGCGCCCGCGTCGAGGTGCCCGCGCAGCCGGTCGGCGATCGAGTCCGGTTCGCCCCAGAACACGAGGTCGTCGACGATGCGGTCGTTGCCGCCGCCCGCGATCTCGTCCTCGGTGTACCCGAGCCTGCGGAACTTCGCGACGTTGAACGGCGTGGTCAGGTAGGGGTGCAGGTGCTCCCGCGCGACCGCCCGCGCCCGCGCGGGGTCGGTCTCGAACAGCACCGCGTGCTCGACCGCGAGGAACCGGTCGGGGCCGAGGATCTCCCGCGCCTGGGCGGTGTGCGCGACGTTGACGTGGTAGGTGTGTGCGCCGATGGCCCGGTCCCTGGCGATGGCGAGCATCCTGGGTCCGTAGGCGGCGAGCACGCGCGGCACCGGCGGGTCGAACGCGTCCAGCTCGTCGAGGTAGGTGTTCATGAGGGTGAGCGGCGTGGTGCCCGGTCGTCCCGCGGAGACCCCGAGGCCGAGCAGGTGCCTGTCCGGGTGGGCGTCGGCCAGGAGCGCCGCGCCGCCGTGCGCCGCCCACGCCTCACGGGCGGTGACCGTCGCGATGCCGTTGACGACGTGCATCCGTTCCGACGCGGCGAGCAGCAGCCCGGCCAGCGAGAACGCCTCCCGGCCGCCGACCTCGGGGAACCAGAGCCCGCGCCACCCCAGCTCGTCCAGCTCCTGGACCTCGTCCCGGATGAGCGAGGCGGGCTGGTGCTCGAAGTCGAAGGTGTAGAGCCCGAACGTACCGATGTCTCGTGTCACACATCGAAGTATCGCAGAATTTCGATATGAAGCCCACCGCAGGTGCGTGCGCCACGAGTGCGCACCGGTCAGAGGGTCTGCCCGAGTTCCGCGACGAGCCCGGCGATCCGCTGGTCGTCACGCTTGTAGTGGGTCCACTTCCCGACCCGGGTCGACCGCACGAGCCCGGCACGTTCCAGTTCGGCGAGGTACGCGGACACCGTCGACTGTGCCAGCCCGGCCTTGGCCTGGATGTGGCTCACGCACACCCCGACCTCGACCACGTTCTCCGGCGCGAAATGCCGCTCCGGCTCGCGCAACCACTGCAGCAGCCGCAGCCGCTCCGGGTTCGACAACGCCCGTAGCGCACGGACCAGGTCGGGATCCGGTGCGTCAGCCATGTGCCCAGCCTACGTCGACGTGCGGTCCAGGATCCTGCGCGCACGCAGCAGCACCGGCCGGTCCACCATCTGCCCGCCGACCACGTCAACCCCGGCGACCCCCGCCGCGAGCACGGACTCCGCCCAGGCGACCTCCTCGGCGGACGGCCGGAACGCCTCGTGCACCACGGGCACCTGGCGCGGGTGCACGCAGAGCTTGCCGGCGAAACCCAGCTCCACCGCGTGGCGGGTGTCGTCGCGCACCGCGTCCACATCGGACAGCGCCGTGGTCACCCCGTCGACGGGCGGCGCGCACCCGGCCGCCGCGGCGGCGAGCACCAACGTGGACCGCGCGTGCAGCAACGCAGTGCGGGACAAGGGGTCCACGCCGATGTCGGCGGCGAAGTCGATGCCGCCGAACACGGGCCGGACCACGCCAGCCACCGCGCACAGCCGGGCCGCGGACGCGACCCCGCGTGCGGTCTCGATCAGCGGCAGCACGGACGGGTGCACGTCGAGGTCCTCGGGTCGTTCCGCCTTCGGCACCATCACCGCGGTCGCGGCGCCCACCGCGGCCACGTCGTTTGCGTGCCATGGCGTCCCGGCCGCGTTGACCCGCACCACCGCCGCGCGCCCGTCGGCGAGCCACGCCGCCACGTGGTCGCGGGCCGCCTCCTTCGCCGGTGGCGCGACGGCGTCCTCCAGGTCCAGCACCACGACGTCGGCACCCGCCGCCTGCGCCTTGGCGAACCGGTCCGGCCGGTCACCGGGCACGAACAGGAACGACCGCGCGTCCGCGATCACGCCAGCACCACCGTGAACCGCCAGTCCAGCACCCCGTCCACCACCGACCGCAGCGTGACGAGGTGCCCGGCCACGGCGAGCACCTCGACCTCGCTCGACAGCGTGTCGCCCTCGTGCACGGGCCCGAGGTGGTCGCAGCTCTCCCACGATACGACCGTCACGATGTTCGGTATCGCCCGGCACACCTGGGCGAGCGCGAGACCGATCGTGTGCCCGCCGTAGACCAGGCGGGGATCGCCGTCGTGGTGCGTGGTCGCGATGTTGACGGTCAGCCTGGCGAGTTCCGGTGCGTTGGACACGACGTCGCCGCCCGGCACCCGCCACCGCCGCCCGGCGGTCATCGCGTCGGCGTGCTCGCCCGGCACCCGGGCGCGGAACGCGGCGAGGTCCCAGTCCGGCACGGCCGGCGACACGGTCTCGCCGACGGTCGACAGGTCGTCGGCGTGCCCGGTCGGTTCGCCGGAGCGCAACGGCAGCATCGCGCACCGCCAGAAGTCCAGCACCGGCCGGTCTTCCTGGTCGACGGTCGTGATCCGCAACGCGGCGAGCCCGGTCGGCGGGCGCCCCGGCCTGCGTGAGTTCTCCTTGAGCCCCACGACCTCGGTGACGGTCCGCAGCGTGTCCCCGATCAGCGGGAACCGGTGGAACGCGAGGCCACGGTAGAAGAGGTTCGCGCGCACCTGCCTGGTCACCACCGTCGACTGCCCGATCGCGACGTCCCACACCAGCGCGGGGTGCGCGAGCGGCGCCACCCCGGTGACCGCGCGTGCCAGCCCGTCGTCGAGCGGCAGCCGCAGCCGGTCGCCCAGCACGGCCTGGTGCACGGCGGCGTGCCCGCTGGTGAGGGTCACCGACGGCGCCCCGTCGAACCGGTCACCGACCGACAGCTCGTCGAACCACGGCCCGTCCACGACCTCCACACGCCCTCCACAGCGCCGATCCAAAACGTCCGGCCAAAGCCCCAGTAAGCGTAGTTGACACCCAGCACAACACGATGTGAAATTGGCCGTACATTTCGCCGGAAGGAGTTTCATGGCCGCCACGGCGGAGCGTTTGGCGCGCTGGGCACACGAGTACGAGCCCACCGCGGCGGACCGGGAGCTGACCCACCGCGCGCTGATCGACACGATCGCGGTGACCGTCGCGGCCCGCGACAGCCGCATGCGCGCGCTCACGAAGGACCTGCCGGACGCGGCCCGTTGGGCGGCGGTCGGGCACGTCCTCGACTTCGACGACCTGCACCTGCCGTCGACCGCGCACATCAGCGTGGTCTGCGTGCCCGCCACGCTGGCGGCGGGCGGTGACGCGTCGGCGTACCTCGCGGGCGCGGGTGTCATGGCGCGGCTCGGCACGGCTCTGGGCTGGGCGCACTACACCCGCGGCTGGCACGTCACGTGCACCGCGGGGGCGCCAGCCGCCGCCGTCGCGGCGTCGGTGGCGCTGGGCCTGTCCCCCGCACAGACGGCGACCGCGCTCGCTCTTGCCGTGCCGCAAGCGGGTGGCGTCCAGCGCGCCTTCGGCACGGACGGCAAGGCGCTGCAGGTCGGGCTGGCGGCCGACGCGGGTGTCCGGGCGGCACGCCTGGCCGCGGCGGGCGCGACCGCCGATCCCACGGCGCTCGACCAGTGGCTGACGCTGCTGGGCGGCGACCCGGCGGCGGTCGACCTCGACGGCCCGGCCGTGCCGGGTGGCCTCGCGATCAAGCTCCACCCGTGTTGCTACGCGTCACAGCGACCGATCAGCGCACTGCGCGGCGTCACCGGTGACGTGCGGAGCATCCACGTGCGCACCCCGGCCGCGAGCACGCAGCCACTCATCCACCACCGCCCGACGACGGGCCTCCAGGGCAAGTTCAGCATGGAGTACGCGATCGCCGCCGCCCTGCTCGACGGCAGGCCGGGCCTCGCGAGCTTCACCGACGAGGCCGTGCGGCGGCCCGAGGCGCAACGCCTGATCTCGTTGGTGGAACTGGAAACCACCGAGGGCGGTGCGGGTCTGCTGACCGGCGAGGTGGAGATCACGCTCGACGGCAGGCGCACGCTCGTCGAGAAACTGCCGCCCGGCGCCCCGGACCGCCCGCCGACGGACGCGGAGCTGGCGGAGAAGCTCGCCGACTGCGGTCTGGACCCCGAATGGGACTGGCCGACCGCACGCGCGCTGCTGTCCGAGGAGGTCCGGTGACCCTGCCCCTGTCCGGCACCACCGTCGTGAGTCTCGAACAGGCGGTCGCGGCGCCGTACGCGACCCGCCAGCTCGCTGACCTCGGCGCCCGGGTGATCAAGGTGGAACGACCGGGTGGCGGGGACTTCGCGCGCCGCTACGACGAGTCGGTCCTCGGCCAGTCGAGCTACTTCGTGTGGCTCAACCGGTCCAAGGAGTCCGTGACGCTCGACGTGAAGCACCCGGCGTCCCGCGAGATCCTCAACGAGCTGATCGCGGACGCGGACGTGTTCGTGCACAACCTCGCCCCCGGCTCGGCACAGCGGCTGGGCCTGCACGCGGAACCGTTGCGGGCGTTGAACCCCCGGCTCGTGCACTGCACGATCTCCGGGTACGGCACCGACGGCCCGTGGGCGCACCGCAAGGCCTACGACCTGCTCGTGCAGTGCGAGACCGGGGTCGTGTCACTCACCGGCACCGAGGAGCACATGGCCAAGGCGGGCATTTCGATCGCCGACATCGCGGCGGGCATGTACGCGTACTCGGGCATCCTCACGGCGTTGCTGCGGCGGACGAACACGGGTGAGGGCACGACCGTCGAGGTGTCGCTGTTCGAGGCGCTGGCCGAGTGGATGGGCTCCCCCGCGTACTACACGCGGTACGGCCCGCACCAGCCGAGGCGCGTCGGCGCCGAGCACGCGACCATCGCCCCGTACGGCCCGTTCACCAGCAAGGACGGCGACACCGTGGTTCTCGCCGTACAGAACGAACGTGAATGGGATGCCCTGTGCGGCCTGCTACTGGACGATCCGGCAACCGCCCATGACGAACGGTTCGCCACCAACTCGGCCCGCGTCGCACACCGCGAGGTGCTGAACGCGTTGCTGCAGCGACGTTTCGACACCCTCAGCACCGAGGACGCCGTCGCTCTGCTGGACGAGGCGGGTGTGGCGAACGCGCGCGTCAACTCGGTGGCGGAGTTCCTCGACCACCCGGTGCTGCGCGAACGCGGCCGCTGGCGCGAGGTGGGCAGTCCAGGCGGAATGATCGAGGCGCTGCGCCCGCCCGCGGACCTGGGTGGCGTGGCACCGGTGATGAACCCGGTCCCCGCGACCGGCGAGCACACCGAGCATGTCCTGCGCGCGCTGGGCCGCACCGACGACGACATCGCGGCACTCCGCGCGGCGTACGCGATCTAGGGGGAAACCGTGCTGAGTGCGGAAGAGCAGGTCATCGTCGACACGGTGCGGGAGTTCGTGGACCGCGAGGTGCGCCCGGTGGTGCGGGAGCTGGAGCACGCGAACACCTACCCCGAGCGGCTGATCGAGCAGATGAAGGAGCTCGGCATCTTCGGCCTGGCGATCCCCGAGCCGTACGGGGAGGTCGCGGTGTCGACGCCGTGCTACGTCCAGGTCACCGAGCAGTTGGCGCGCGGCTGGATGAGCCTGGCGGGCGCGATGGGCGGCCACACGGTGGTCGCGAAGCTGATCACCAGGTTCGGCACGGCGGCACAGAAGCAGTGGTACCTCCCGCGCATGGCGACCGGCGAGGTGCGCGCCACGATGGCCCTGACGGAACCGGGCGGTGGCTCCGACCTGCAGGCGATGACGACGGTGGCCCGCCGCACCGGTGACGGGTACGTCGTCAACGGCACCAAGACGTGGATCACGAACTCCCGCCGCTCCGACGTGATCGCGTTGCTGTGCAAGACGGATCCCGACGCGACACCGAAGCACGCCGGGATGAGCATCCTGCTGGTCGAACACGGTGCGGGCCTGACGGTGTCGCGGGATCTGCCCAAGCTGGGCTACAAGGGCGTGGAGAGCTGCGAACTGTCGTTCGCCGACTACCACGCACCCGCGTCGGCGTTGTTGGGCGACACGGAAGGCGAAGGCTTCGCCCAGATGATGACCGGCCTGGAAACGGGCCGGATCCAGGTGGCGTCCCGCGCACTGGGCGTGGCGAGGGCCGCTCTGGACGACGCCCTGCGGTACGCGCAGGAACGGGAGGCGTTCGGCAAACCGATCTGGAAGCACCAGTCGATCGGCAACTACCTCGCCGACATGGCCACGAAGTACACGGCGGCCCGGCAGTTGGTGCTGCTGGCGGCGGAACGCGTCGACGCGGGCGAACGCGCGGACATGGAAGCGGGCATGGCCAAACTGTTCGCCTCGGAAGCCGCGATGGAGATCGCGTTGAACGCGGTCCGCATCCACGGCGGCTACGGCTACTCGACGGAGTTCGACGTGGAACGCTACTTCCGCGACGCCCCACTGATGATCGTCGGCGAGGGCACGAACGAGATCCAGCGCAACATCATCGCCGCCCAGCTCGTGTCCCGAGGTGTCCCGGGATGATGAACCGCGAACCGGCGTACCAGACTCTGGCGAGAACCCTGCGCGACGCGCTGGTGCGGGGCACGTACCCGGACGGCGTCCGCCTCCCGACGGAAGCGGAACTGGCCGACGAGCACCGGGTGAGCCGCCAGACCGTACGGCGAGCCTTCCACGACCTGGTGGCGGACGGCCTCGTCCACCGCGTCCCGGGCAGGGGCACGTTCGCGGCCCCGCGCGACGGCCGCTACCTGCGCCAGTTCGGCACGATCGACGACCTGATGGGCCTGTCGATCGACACGAGGCTGGAGATCGTCACCCCGCTGCGCCGGCGGGTGGACATCGACGCGGCGTCCCGGCTCCGGCTGACCGGCGACGTCGTCCACACGGTCGTGTTCCGCCGGGTCCACAACGACGTCCCGTTCTGCGTGACGACCGTGCACCTCCCGCCCCGGGTCGCGGAAACCCTGGCAGCGGAACCGACCCTGACGTCCCCGGGCGCGACGAGCGCCACGACGGTCATCGCGATGGTCGACACCCGCTTCCCCATCGCGGAGGCGGAACAGAGCATCACGGCCGTCCTGGCCACACCACCCGCCACGACGCGGCTGAACTGCGTTCCCGGCGACCCACTACTTCGTGTGGACCGGACGTACCACTCCACCCGAGGCGAACCGGTGGAACTGGCGATCTCCCACTTCCTGCCCGAGCACTACTCCTACCGGGTCCACCTCCGCAGAGCCGCGACGTGACGGTCAGCCGTCGATCGCGGCGCCTGCCACCACTCCCAACACGAGGAGGAACAGGCAGAACCGGACCATCGCGCCGAACGAGCAGTTGATGTGCATGGCGTTCTCCCTCCGGCCGTACTGATGAGAACCTTGATAGGACAACCGGTGTGCCGCGCGACACGGCCGTGCCGGACGGTCCGGTCGGGACCTCCCAGCCGGGAGGTCCGGAGGGGGAGGCAGCGATGTCCTACCGCAACCTGGACGACGACCTGACCGACGTCGTCCTGAACGTGCACCGCCGCAACGCGCAGGCGACCCGGCGGCTGGCGAACCACCCGCTCACCCGCGCCTACCTCGAGGCGGGCTTCCGGATCCTGGAGCGCGAGTTCGGCACGCACCCGACCGGTGACGACGACCGGTTGCGGCGGCCACTGGCGACCCTGACCCGGGAGACGGTGATCGCGGAGGTCGCGAACGGCCCGGAGCCGCTGCCGAGGCAGGGCACCGTCGGTTCCTTCCGCGACCGCTGGGCGTACTTCCCGGACTACGTCTCCGACCTGACCCGCTACGTGTTGCGGGCACAGCGGATGCCGTGGGACGCGGTGCTCGCCGAACAGGCGGGCACCGCACTCGCAGACGGCGAGTTCTCCTCGGTCGTGCACGAGGTCGCGTTCCGCAGGACGATGCTGTCGACCCACTCGACCTCCATGCGCTTCCGGTACTCGGCGGTCGCGCTCGCGATGCGCGACCGGCGGCTGTACGAGTCGTTGTCGTCGCTGTACGAACACGTGATCGAGGCGTGGGAGCCGCTGATCGTGTCGGTCCTCTCCAGCCGCGGTCTGTCGCTGCGCCCGGGCCTGACGCCGCGAGACCTGGCCATGATGCTGACCGCGCTCAACGAGGGCCTGGCCCTGCGGGTGGCGAGCGACCCGAACCACCACGTGTTCGACGAGTCCAGCAGGCGCAGCACGCTGGGCACCGCGGCGCTGGCGCTGTTCGCAGGCGCCGTGGACACCGGCGACGGAGCATCGATCGAGGACGTCGTCGACGAACTGACCCGCGAGCCTCCTCACCCCGAGCCCGCCTAGAGCATTTAATGATTTGCCTAATGACTATAGGCGGCCTAGCGTCGTGGGCATGAGACCGGTCACCGAACGTGAGATCCGCACGTCCTTCGTCAACTGCAGCAAGGGCGAGGCGAAACGGCTGGCCGTCCCGAGAGACCTTGCCGACCACCCCTGGGACGACCTCGACTTCCTCGGCTGGCGGGACCCGAGCGCCCCCGACCGCGCCTACCTGGTCGTCGACGAGGGCGACGACGGCCTCGTCGGCGTGGCCCTGCGCCGTGCGACGCCACCGGCGGGCGCCCGCCGCTCGATGTGCGCCCTCTGTCTGACCACGCACAGCGGCGACGGCGTGTCCCTCGTGACCGCACGCAAGGCGGGCAAAGCGGGCCAGCAGGGCAACTCGGTCGGCTCGTACCTGTGCGCCGACCTGGCCTGCTCGCTGTACCTGCGCGGCAAGAAGGAGACCGAGCCCGGCGCACGCGCCCACGACTCGCTGCCGCTGGCCCAGCAGATCACGCGCACCAGGGAGAACCTGACGGCGTTCCTGGCCCGCGTCACTCGCGGATAGTCATCCGCGACACGAGGTCACCGGACACGCGGAACGAGAAGTGGCTCGGCCCGTTGAAGCCGTTGCCGCCGACCTGCGCGGTCACGACGGTCTCGCCGGACTTCGCCGCCACCTCGGTCACGTCGAGACTGACCTGCTTGCCGATGAACTCGTCGTCGCTCCACCCCCGGATGGCGTCGGCGCCCCGGAACTCGCGGCCCCAGTCGTCGACCACGCCGTCCTCGGTGAACGCCGCCAGGAACGCGTCGCCGTCACCGGCGTTGGCGGCGTCGAGCATCCGCTGGACCGCGGCCGGCACCACCGGGGCTTGCGGGTGACGTAGCGCTCGACGCCGTCGTCAGTCGGGACACCCTCGGCGAACCGCGCGAGCAGGGCGTCCCGCTCCTCGTGCGCGGCGGCCCGGACGTGGGCCAGCGTCACGTCGGGACCGGCCGCGCAGACCGCCTCGATGTCGTGGCCGTCGGCGTCCTTGCCGCGGCGAGGGCCGCACGTGCGCGCTCTGTCACGTGGGCGACCATGCCCGCACTCTGCCAGCATGGACGGCATGGACGACAAGGAGATTTCGAAGCGCATCGGCTCCCTCATCGAGGAGGAGCACAAGCTGGAGCGCGCCGGTGAGGCACCGGACCACGAGCGGCTGCGCGCCATCGAGGTCGAGCTGGACACCTGCTGGGACCTGCTGCGCCAGCGCCGCGCCCGCCGCTCGGCCGGGGAGAGCCCCGACGACGCGGCCGCCCGCCCCGGCAACGTCGTGGAGGGCTACCTGCAGTAGGAGAAGATCACCCCTTCGGGGCGGTGGGCTCTCTACTCCTTCACGAAGTCAGGGGGCGGGGTCAGCTCCAGCTTCGCCAGGTTCTCCTCGTCGCGTGGCAGCCAGTCGTAGTCGCTGGTCATCACGGGCTTCTCCGGGCCGTCGATGACGGTCGAGGTCTGCCGCACCGGCAGGTAGGACGTGGCGTCCACCCACAGGTCGATCTGGTAGCCGCGCCGGTTGGCGAACAGGCGCAGGTGGTGGGTTTCCTTGTCGCCGATGGTTTCGGCGCCGACCAACTCCATCCGGCCCTCGTCGATCGCCTTCTTGAGTGCGTCCGCGTCCAGGACGTCCGGCATCTCAGGCGGGGGCGGTATCTCCGTGTCGTGACTGGTGGACCACGTCTTCCGGTCGTAGTCGACATGGGTGTAGTAGCGGTCGCCCATCGGGCCGTCGCCCGCGACGGAACGGGTCCGGCGCAGTGGGCCGGTCGGCGGCGCCCCCGGTTTCACCGAGACCGTCACCTCGCCGTTCGGTCCCGGCTCCGGTTCCTCGTTGGACTCGATGATGGTGGAGTAGGCGTCCAGGCGATAGCGGTCGGTCGCCCGGTCCGTCCAGAACTCGTCATAGCCGTATTTCAGCAGCTGCTTCTCGTGGATGACGTAGTCCTCCGCCGAGCGCAGCGCCTGGATGGTCATGGCCTGGACGTGCGCGAGGTTCTCCACGCGCACCTGGGTGGTGGTGCCCGTCGGTGGCGCGGCGTGTGTGCCACCTCGCGGTTCGGTGGGGGTGGCGCCGGTGGTCATCACCACGGCGACGGCCGCCGCGGCGGCCACCAGCGGCGCGCCGATCGAGGCCCGGATCGTCCACGTGCGCCGCTCGGAGCGTCGCCGCTCGTGCACCGCCCTGGCCAGGTCGCGGGCGGCGTGGATGTCGGCCACCTCATCGCGCAGACGGCCGCCGACGACGCGGCCGAACTCCTCATCGGTGGACATCGGTTGTCTCCTTCTCGCTCTGTGGTCCGTGGAAGTCGGCGAGCAGCTCACGCAACCTGGTGAGCGCGCGGGCGGTCTGCGACTTGACCGTCCCGGCCGTGCAGCCGAGCAGGTCGGCGGTGTGCTCCACCGACAGGTCCTCGACGAAGCGCAGCACGACCACCTGCCGCTGCCGCAGCGGCAGGTGCGCGAGCGCGTCGGACACCACCCGCCGGTCGGCGATCCGGTCGTATCCGGCGTCGACCGTGGGCAGCCCCGTCACGTCGGGTGGCATCGCCGTCTCCGGCGGCCGTCTGCCCCGCGATCTGAGGCGGTCCTTGGACAGGTTCACCAGCACCCGGCGCGCATAGGCCTCGGGCGCGGCGCTTGCCCTGGACCACCGCCGCAAGGTGCGCAGCAGGGTCGTCTGCAACAGGTCCTCCGCGTGCCCGCGATCCCCGGTGAGCAGGAACGCGGTGCGCAGCAGTGCGGTGGACCTGTCTTCGACGAACTCGTCAAAGCTCGCGAACATCCGCATGCCCTTTCAAACTCCACACCGCCCGGGACGGTTGCCACCCGATTCACCAGTGTGAACGTGGGCACACAACCCGCACGGGTGATGTCGCCGATCCACGCCGCCGGTCACACCCGCGTGACGGACTGCATTGTCGGTGGGCCGGTCTACCGTGTCGGCCATGGACATCCAGGAGATCAACCGCAAGGTCATCGACCAGTTCCGCGCGGGCGGCGAGATCGAGGGCATGCGGCGGGAACGCTTGCTGTTGCTGACGACGAAGGGCGCGCGGACGGGCACGGACCGCACGACGCCGATGATGTTCCACCCGGACGGTGACCGGGTGGTGGTCATGGCGTCGAACGCGGGCGCGCCCAAGGCACCGGACTGGTACGCGAACCTGCGCGCCACCCCGTCGGTCAGGGTCGAGAAGGGCAACGAGACCTACGCGGCCACCGCCGCGGTGGCCACCGGCGAGGAGCGCGCCCGCTTATGGTCGGAGATCACGAGCCTGTACCCGTTCTTCCTGGACCACGAGAAGAAGGCGGACCGTGAGATCCCACTGGTGGTGCTGACACGCGCGTGATGCTGATCTGGCTGAACGGCCCCTTCGGCGGCGGCAAGACGCAGACCGCACACGAGCTGTCCCGTCGCCTGCCCGGCAGCGTGGTCTGCGACCCGGAACACGCGGGCTTCGGCCTGCGCAGAATGCTCCCCCGCCACCTGCGAACCGACTTCCAGCAACTGAAGTCCTGGCGCGACGGGGTGGTGGAGGTGCTGGACCTGGTGCTGCGCAAGCACAACGGTCCGGTGATAGCCCCCATGACAGTGACCAACCCGACGTACTTCGAGGAGACAGTAGGCCGATTACGCGACATGGACCACGAGGTCCACCACTTCTCACTGCTGGCACGCAGGGAAACCGTGCTGAAACGCTTACAGGGCCGAGGCCTGGGCAGAGCCGTCCCGTTCGCGAGGGACACGTGGGCGGAGTCCAAAGTAGACGAGTGTCTGTCGAGCCTGAGCGACCCCACGTTCGCGACCCACGTGTGGACCGACGACCTCACCATCCCCGAGGTGGCCGACCAGGTCGCGCACACGGCGGGCGCGACGCTCACCCCGGACACGGACACCCGCCTGCGCGCCTACGTCCGCCGCGTGTGGACAACGGTGACACACATCCGCCTCGACTGACGTCGACGGCATGGCCGACGTCGTCGCGCCGGGTCGGCGTTCCGAAGCGCCTCACCCGGTTCGCCTAGGCTGTTCTGGTGGCGCAGACCATCTGGGACGACCCGACCGACGAGCAGTCGGTGCTCCTGCAAGCGATTCTGACCATCCGTGGCGACGACGGCTCGTGGGCGACCACCGCACAGCTGGCCGACCACCTGCGGCACGAACTCGACGTACCCACCGTGCTGGACTCGTTCCCGGCGGCGGAGACCGGCTCCGGCACCCGCTACCGCGCCGTCTGGCGCAACGCGGACGGCGAGGACGACGAGGTCGGGCTGACCCTGGCGGCGGGGCTGCTGACCGTGGACTACGAGATCGCGCCGTACCTCGCGATGATCCGAACCTGCGCGAGCCGGGTCGCGACCGCGGGACCGGTGACCATCTCGAGCACCCGGTTCCACCGCCAGTTCGGCGAGGACAACGCCTTCCACGTCCGGACGTTCCCGGCCGTCCTGCGCCGCGAACCACTGGGTGCCGCCGCCGACGTCCGCACGGACGGCGACGACTGGACGATCACGTTCCCGGCGGACTTCGCCGTCTACCAGGGCGTCCGGCACCTGCGGGACTACATCGACAAGACGGTGCCCGCCCCCACCGAACCGGAAACCCACGAGGAGTACGTCGACCCCGCGCTGCTGCGGGCCCTGACGGAGACCGAACACCCCGCCCGGGACCGGCTGCTCGCCGTCCTGCGCGAGCTGAACCACAACTACGAGGCCGCCAACCCGTACGCGACGCTCCTGCTCCACCGCGCGGTCACGACCGGCAACACCGAGGTCGTCGACATGTCCGACGTGCCGCCGCCCGGCTCACTGGACGCGCTGATCCGCGCGCTCGTCGAGCGGAGCTGATCAGGGGCGCGGGGTGTTGCGCAGGTTGCTGCGCGCCATCTCGAGCATCTTGCCGACACCGCCGTTCAGCACGGTCTTGCTCGCGGCCAACGCGAAGCCGCGGACCATGTCGCCGGTGATCTTCGGCGGGATGGACAGCGCGTTCGGGTCGGTCACCAGCTCCACCACCGCGGGTCCGGGGTGCGCGAACGCCTTCTCCAGCGCACCGCGGATGTCAGCCGGGTCGGTCACCTGCTCCGCGTACAACCCGCAGGCCGACGCGATCGCGGCGAAGTCCACCCTGGGGTGGTCGGTCCCGTAGTCCGGCAGCCCGTCGACCAGCATCTCCAGCTTCACCATGCCGAGCGACGCGTTGTTGAACACCACGACCTTCACCGGCACGTCGTACGTCGACAGCGTCAGCAGCTCACCCATCAGCATCGACAGCCCGCCGTCGCCGGACAGCGACACCACCTGCCTGCCGGGCTGCGCGAGCGCCACCCCGATGGCCTGTGGCAACGCGTTCGCCATGCTGCCGTGGCGGAACGAGCCGATCACCCGGCGCTCGCCGTTCGGCGTCAGGTAACGCGACGCCCACACGTTGCCCATGCCGGTGTCCACGGTGAACACGGCGTCGTCGGCGGCCACCTCGTCCACCAGCGACGCCGCGTACTCCGGGTGGATCGGGGTCCGCTGCGCCACCCCGGAGGTGTACGCCTCGACGACCCGTTCCAGCTTGCGTGCGTGCCGCAGCAGCATGCGGTCCAGGAACGACCGGTCCGTCCGGGTGCGCAGCAGCGGCAGCAGCGCCGCCACCGTCTCGCGGACGGAACCGTGCACGCCCAGCTCCAGCGGCGTCCGCCGCCCGAGGTGCGCGGGTTCGATGTCGACCTGCACCGTGCGTGCCTGCGGCAGGAAGTTGTCGTACGGGAAGTCGGTGCCCAGCAACACGACCAGGTCCGCCTCGTGCATCGCCTCGTAGCACGCGCCGTACCCGAGGAGCCCGCTCATCCCCACGTCGTAGGGGTTGTCGTACTGGATGACCTCCTTGCCGCCGAGCGAGTGCCCGACCGGCGCGGCCAGCGCGGTCGCCAGCGACATCACCTCGTCGTGCGCGCCAACGGCACCCGCGCCGACGAACAGCATGACCTTCTCGGCCGCGTTCATCAGCGCCGCCAGCTCGGTGACGTCCTGCGCCGACGGGGCCACGGGCGACGGCTCCACCAGCGTCACCGGCACCGACAGGGGCCCGGCCGCACGCCGGTCGGCCACATCACCGGGGATCGACAGCACCGACACGCCACGCTTGCCGACGGCCACCTGCATGGCGATCCGCAGCAGCCGCGGCAGTTGCTCGGCCTCCGACACCAGCTCGCTGTAGTGGCTGCACTCGCGGAACAGCTCGGCCGGGTGCGTCTCCTGGAAGAACCCGGTCCCGATCTGGGTGGACGGGATGTGCGACGCGATCGCCAGCACCGGCGCGCCACTGCGGTGCGCGTCGTAGAGCCCGTTGATCAGGTGCAGGTTGCCGGGGCCGCAACTGCCCGCGCACACCGTCAGCTTGCCGGTGATCTGCGCTTCCGCCGCGGCGGCGAACGCGGCCGCTTCCTCGTGGCGGACGTGCACCCACTCGATCCCGTCGGTGCGCCGCACCGCGTCCACCACCGGGTTGAGGCTGTCGCCGACGATCCCGTAGATCCGCTCCACGCCTGCGTCCCGCAGCGTCCGCACCAGCTGTTCCGCGACCGTGGCCATCCCGCGCTCCCTCCGACACCCGACGTTCCACCGCCAGCATCCGCCCGCCAGAACCATGCGTCCAATGCCGCTTTCTCAACCAATCCATAAACTGGGGTCATGGATCTGGCCGTACTGCGTCTGTTCCAGCAAGTCGCGAGCGGCGCGACGGTCACCGACACCGCCGCCCGCGCCCGGCTCACACAGCCTGCGCTGTCGCGGGCACTCCGGCGAGTCGAGCACGAGGTCGGGACGACGCTGTTCCAGCGCACGGGCCGCACCCTGCGGCTCACCCCGGCCGGGCACGCGTTCTCCGCACATGCCGAGGCCGTGCTCGACCGCTACGACCAGGGCGTGCGCGAGGTCCGCGAGCTGGTCGACCCGGACGCGGGCACGATCCCGCTCGCGTTCCTGCACACGCTCGGCACGTGGCTCGTCCCGAACGTGATCCGCGGCTTCCGCGAGCAGCACCCGCGCGCCCGGTTCGTGTTGCGCCAGCACGGCGAGGAGGGGCTGATCGCCGAGCTGCGCGACGGCACCGCGGACCTCGTGCTGACCAGCGACGACCCGGGCGAGCCCGGGATCGAGTGGCGGCGGCTGCTCACCGAGCCGCTGCGCCTGGCGGTCCCACCGGACCACCGCCTCGCCGACCGCGCCGAGATCCGGCTGGCGGACGCGGCGGACGAGACGTTCATCCTGCTGCGCCCGGGCTACGGACTGCGTGCCACGACCGAGGCCCTGTGCGCGGCGGCAGGGTTCACACCGCACGTGGGTTTCGAGGGCGAGGAGGTCGACACGCTGCGCGGCCTGGTCACCGCGGGGCTGGGGGTGGCATTGCTGCCACCCCCGCAGGCGGCCTCCCCGGCGCCGCACCTCCGGGTCACCGATGTCCCGTCCGAACGCGACATCGGCGTGGCGTGGCAGGCGGGCCGCGACCTGCCGCCGCTGTCCGCCGCGTTCCGCGCCCACGTACTGCGAGGCGGTGTCACTTCTTCGCGGTGATCCCCGGGATGTTCGGCAGCTCCGGGTTGTCGGTGTCGAGCGGCACGTGCGGCGCGCGCACCAGGCCCAGCTGGACCGACTGCCGTCCGATCACCGCGTCCAGCAGCCAGTCGACGGCCGTGCGGATGCGGTTGCCGGGCATGGCGACCAGGTGGTACCCGCGGGTGACGACCTTCGCCGGGAACCCGGCGAGCGGAACCCTCATCGGGTTGGCCGCGGCCTGCACGCCACCGAGGTCGACGACGAAACCCAGGTCGTGGTGCTTGTACCTGCGGAGCTTGCCGCCGGTGAGCGACGCGGCGACGTTGCGCCCGGCGAGCTTGCCCTGCCGGGACGCGTGCTGCGCGGTCATCGTGGTGATCTGCCCGGGCCGGGTCAGGTCGGGCACGGCGGCCGCGTCGCCGCAGGCGAACACGTCCGGATGTCCGGGCACCACCAGCGTCGGTTCGACGACGACGCGCCCCTTCTGCGTCTCCAGCCCGGCCGACTCGACGACCGGGTCGGGCCGCACCCCGACGCACCACACCAGCGAGCGGGTGCACACGACCTCGCCGCTCCTGAGCTTCACGCCGTCGGCGGTGGCCTCCTCGACGGTGTCGCCCATCCGGACCTCGACACCGCGGGACCGCAGTACCTTGTCGGCGGCCTTCGACAGCCGAGGATGCAGCTCGGGCAGCACCTTCGGCGCGATGTCGAGCAGGAGCCAGCGGATCTTCTGGTCCCGCAGCTCGGGGTGCCGGTCGGCGATGACCGTGGTGAACAGCGGCCCCTGCGCGGCGACCTCGGTCCCGGTGTAGCCGGCGCCGACGACCACGAACGTGCAGCGGGCGTCGCGTTGGGCCTGGTCGTCGGTCGCGGCGGCCAGCTCGATCTGGCGGATGACGTGGTCGCGCAGGTAGAGCGCCTCGGGCACGCCGCGGAACCCGTGCGCGTGCTCGGCGACGCCCGGGATGGGCAGGAGCTTGTTGACGCTGCCCGCGGCAAGGACGAGCCGGTCGTAGGTGAGTTCGTGGTCGCGGCCCTCGGGGTCGGTGTAGGTGACGGCCCGGCGGTCGAGGTCGATCTTGTCAACGGTGCCGAGCGCCAACCGGACGCCGGGCAGCGCGGCGGGCAGCGACACGGTCACCCGCCTGGGGTCGATGACCGCGGCCGCGACCTCGGGGAGCAGCGGCAGGTAGAGGAAGTAGTCGGTCGGGTTGACGAGGACGATCTCGGTGTCCGAGTCCGGGGGCAGCGCCTTGAGCAACGAGCGCGCCGTTTCGAACCCGGCGAATCCGCCTCCGACGATGACGACTCGCGTGGATGGCATGCCCCCATCGTTCCCCGGATACCTTCACAGCAAAACTCATCAACTGATTTAGTCACTTTGTGAGTCTGTCGGAGCGCTTGGCGGACACCACCGTCGAGATCATCCGCGACGAGCAGCTGGTGCTGGGCGCGGCGCGGCGTCGTCCCGCGACCTGGCCAAACGTTTCGACGTGACCACCCCGACCGTCCGGGAAGCGCTGCGCCGCCTGGAGGCGACAGGCATCGTGGAGTTCCGGCACGGGTCGGGCACGTACGTGGGCACCGGCATCTCGCGGGTCCTGGAACCGGCGATCGCGGCCGCGGCGGCGAGAACCCGTGGCGCGGCGGCGCTGACCCGCCTGAAAGCCGCGGTCACCAACGCACCGCACCCCCCGGCGGGCGAGACCCGGCCGGCCGTGCACTTCCACGTGGCACTGGCAGCGGCGAGCGGCAACCGGCTCCTGGAGGAGTCGATGGAAGCGCTGCTGCACGTGCAGATCCTGGCCGCCATCCGCGACGGCGACCCGCAGGCCGCGGAAACCCTGACAAGGACACACCTGGAGTCGATCCGCACCGCGATCGAGACGGCGAAATTCGGCACCCCATGACCACGGACGCCTCCGGCCCCCGAAATCCAGCGTAACGGCACCCACCGACGAGAAATCGCGAAAACCCCCACCTGTCCCCACCCGAACAGGCGAACCCCGAACGAAAGTCCCATCCGCCCGCCAGGGGGACCCCTGATCTCAAGTCTAGCGGCGGACACCGACAACACCGAACCCCGAAAACCGCCAAACCACAACGAAACCGTATCGCCCCGAACGAAAGTCCCATTCGCGGAGCGTTATTCAGAAGTGTTGATCTTGTTGGTAGCGCAACAGCCCCGCCTGGTTAGGATCGTTTCCTTCCACAGAACACGACTGACCAGGGCGGGGCTGTTGCGGTACGAGTCTACGACGGGTCTTGATCACGCTCTGATCCAGGAGCTGGTCGCCCGGATCAACCAGGTCCTGCCCGTAACGAAGCGGGGACGCCGTCCGGTGCTGGGGTTGTACCGGCGGGTGGTGCTCACCCTGGTGCTGCTGCCGTCCAACGCCGCCCAGACCATGCTGGCCGATCTGTTCGAGATCTCCCAGCCCACCGTGTCCCGGATCTACCGGGACTCCGGGGGTCCCCCGATTTCCACTCTACCGGGCGGGACCGACAGAAAAAGGGCCCGAAACAGGCCTCAACCACAACACCTCGGATAATCCCCGAACGAAAGTCCCATCCGCACGGCCAGGGGACCCCCTGACATCGAGCCTACCGAACAGCACCGACACAAACGGACCGCAAACGGCCCTCGAACACAACAACCCCAACGCACCCCGAGCGAAAGTCCCATTCGCGCGCCTCGGGGGTCCCCCGATTTCCAGCCTACCGGGCAGGACCGACGGGAATCGGGGTGCGGACCGTGCCGATGGGACAGTCGTCCGGCTTGGTGAGATGGCGACCGTCGAGGCCACGCACGCCGCTGCCACCGGGACCGTCGTCATCATCCCCGCCGGCGCGTTCGAGCAGCACGGGCCCGGGATGCCGCTCGCCACCGACCTGATCCGTGCCGAACAGATCGCGGCGCGGGTCGCCGCCCGGCTCGGGCACCGGACCGTCGTCGGGCCCTCGATCCCGGTCGGCGTCTCCCCGCGCCACCTCGCCTTCGCCGGCACGGTCACGCTCTCCACCTCGACGTTCGCCGCGGCCGTCCGCGAGTACGCCGTCGCGCTGGTCCCCTGCGGACTGACTGATGGCGGCACCGGCGGCGCCATCGCCTGGGCCGCCGAGAACAGCGGCGCCCAAGCCGACCAGCTGCTCACCCTGCTGATGAACGGGCTCTCGACTTGATAGGCAAGTCGCCACTTGCCTATGCTGTCTGTCGTGGACGAAGACGACCTCTTCAAAGCACTGGCCGACCCCACCCGCAGGCGCATCCTCGACGGCCTCGCGGAACGGGACGGCCAAACCCTGTTCGAGATCTGTGCACGGCTGGCCACCGACCACGGTCTCGGAATGTCCCGCCAGGCGGTCAGCCAGCACCTCGCCGTGCTGGAGGCCGCCGACCTGGTCCGTTCGCGGCGCGAGGGCCGCTACAAGTTCCACGACCTGAACACCGAACCGCTGCGGCACATCGTCACGCGATGGCTGCGCACCTGAGAGGACTCCATGAAGATCCACATGACCAGCGTCTTCGTCGACGACCAGGCGAAGGCCGAGCGTTTCTACACCGACGTGCTCGGTTTCGTGAAGAAGCACGACCTGCCGCTGGGCACCGACCGGTGGCTGACCGTGGTGTCACCGGAGGACCCCGACGGCACCGAGCTGCTGCTGGAGCCCGGCCGCCACCCCGCGGTGCAGCCGTACAAGGACGCGCTGGTCGCGGACGGAATCCCCGCCGCCGCCTTCGCCGTGGACGACGTCCGCGGCGAGTTCGAGCGGCTGACCGGCCTTGGCGTGACGTTCACGCAGGAGCCGCTGGAAATGGGCATGGTCGTCACCGCGGTCTTCGACGACACGTGCGGCAACCTGATCCAGATCCAGCAGCTCAAGCAGTCCTAGTACGTCTGCCAGGTTCCGCGCGGGTCGCGTTCGCTGATGCCCTTGCGGGACCAGTCGCACACACCGGTCGGGAAGGCCTTGCGCAGCAACGCCTTCTCGGCCTCGGTGAACGTGACCGGGTAGTCGTCGAAGTCCAGCGGCGTGAGCCTGCACTTGACCGTGGTCATCGACAGGTCCTCGCCCGCGACCAGACGCGGGTTCGCGCCGATCGGGTACAGCTGCCCGCACCGGCCACCCGACGGGTAGGTCAGCGGCTCGCTGATCCGTTCGGTCGCCGACACGTAGCAGCCGTCGGTGAGGTCGGCCGGCCTGTTCGCGATGACCTTCCGCGCCTGGTCGCGGCGGGAATCGTCGCCGTCGATCGCGGTCAGCCAGCGGTCCATGGCGTCCAGCTGGTACCGCGCCGCCGCGGCCGCCTGCGCCGGGTCCGGGGAGGACTCGATGATCACCTGGTTCGCGTGCGTGCCGTTCTGGGTGTGCAGGCGGTCGCGCATCACGTAGGACATCTCGGCGGTGTGGATGTCCGCGAGCGGCGTGACCCGGTCCAGGTAGGTGCGCTGGTCGATGATCGGCGTGTACCGCAAACCGAGTCCCGCGCTGTTGACCAGGTCGGCGCCGTAGGCGGCGAAGAGGCCGCGCGGGTCGGCCGTGGTGCGGGTCGGGATCGGGCGGCCCGCGTGGTCGTAGCCGCCGACGCCCGCGTTCAGCGCCGCGAACTGCGCGGGCGTAATCGCGCCGTCCTCCAGCGCCCGCAGGCCGTACTGCACGCCGACGTTGTCCAGTACGGCGCGGACGAACCCGGTGCGCGGGTCGCGGCCCAGCTGGTTCACCCACTGCTCGGCCGCGCCGCAGCGCAGCCCGTCGGGGTTGGTCGTCTCGTGCCAGCGGGTCTCGACGGGGATGATCGGGTCGCAGCTGCCGGTCGCCGTGGCCCTGCTGAGGAACGTGGCCTGCCAGGACAGGCACGTGTTGTAGGAGATGTAGCCGGACACCGCGCGCTGCTGCTCCGGGGAGAAGCCGCCCTTGGCGAAGTACGCGTTGAGCAGGCCGCAGTCGGTGACCGGGCCCATCGTGGTCAGCGGGTCCGGATAGGAGATGCCGGGGATGATGCCGTCGAGGATGCCCGGGTAGGCGTCGGCGATGTCGTACTGCTGGATGCCGCCGCCGGAGCCGCCCCAGCCGATGGTGTGCTGTGCCGGGCCGTACGTCTCCTGGAAGTGCTCCTTGACCATCATCGCGGCCTCGGCCGAGATGACCGGGCTGCAGTTGTTGTCGAGCACGTTCAGCGTGGACGACGCGACGGCGTAGCCCTGCGACAGGAACAGGTCGTCCTGCACGGGCGCCGTCGTGCCACCCTGCCGGTAGCCGCCGTTGCAGCCGCCGCCGAAGTTGTAGACGAGCCTGCCGTTCCACCCTCGTTCGGGCGCCACCGGCGACGGGTCGGTGCCGTCGTACAGCGCCGCGATCCGGTAGACGGCGCGGTCGATCACGCCGGTCTCGACCCGCACGACGTACGGCATCGTCACGCCGCCGACGGACGCGGTCGCGAGGTCAGCAGGCCGGTCCGCCGGGTCGGCCATCGGGACGAACTGGCCGGCTGTGGTCCGGTACGAGTAGGTGACCTCGGTCGGCGCCTCGCACAACGGCTGCTGCGCCGGCGCGAGGCCGAACACCTCGGTCTGGCAGTAGAACGGCTCCTGCTGCCGACCCGAGAACACCGGGCCCGAACGCGGGTGGTTCACCAGACGCAGGGTCGCGCGCCCGCCGCGGCTCGCGTCTGCCGTGATCGTGTTGCGACCGTCGCGCAGTCCGTCGACCACGCCGAGCAGCGAACCGTCCGGCTGGCGGGTGAACGCATCGGTGACGTCACGCCCGTTGCTGTGCACGCGCACCCCGTCGGCACGCCCGACACGGACCAGCACGTCACCGCCGCTCACGAACTCGGCCCTGGTGTTGGACTCGACCGTCAGCGACAGACCGGGCGGAGCGACAGCGGAAGCCGTAACACCTGTCACACCAAGCGCGGCGGCGGACACGACGACGGCAACACGAGTGGGGAACCGATTCACACGAAGATCCTATGCACCGGTCAACACCCGCGAGTCACGTTCCAGAACATAGCGAGTCACGCCCCCAGGCACAGCGAGTCGCGCCCCCAAACACGGCGAGTCGCGCCCCCAGGCACAGCGAGTCGCGCGCGACAACACCGCGAGTCACGCACCCAGGCATCCGCGAGCAGCGGCCCCCAGATCCCCGCGAGTCGCGCGCCAGAACATCGCGAGTCGCGCCCTCACACGGTGCGAGTTGTCGATCTCGTGCAGATTTCCCGCCCAGCCGATGCGCACGAAACGTACAACTCGTTGTGTGCTGGCGCGCGACTCGCGGTGCCCGAGCGCGCGACTCGCCGTGTTTGAGCGCGCGACTCGCGGTGCCCGAGCGCGCGACTCGCGGTGCCCGAGCGCGCGACTCGCGGTGGCCTGGGGCGCGACTCGCTGGGTTTGGGGGCGCGACTCGCGGGGTTTGTTCGGGGTTCGTGGGTGGGGTCGGTGTGCGATGTTGTGGGGGTGGATGTCGTGATCGGGTGGCCGTTGGCTGGGGTGTTGGTGCTGCTCACGGTCGTTGGTGCCGTCGCGGTCGGGGTTGGGAGGCTGGGGTCGTGGTGGCCGGTTGTGACGGCTGCGGCGCGGGCGGTCGGGCAGCTCGGGGCGGTCAGCTTCGTGATCGTGGTCGTCCTGCGCAACGGGTGGCTCACCGCGGCGTTCGTGGTGCTCATGTTCGGTATCGCGACGATCACCTCGGCTCGGCGGATCACGAAGGCACACCATGGTCGGTGGGCGGCCGTCGCCATCGCGGCCGGGGTGGCGCCGGTTCTCGGGCTTCTGTTGGCCACCCGCCTGGTCCCGTACGAACCGGTGGCGATCATCCCGATCGCGGGCATCCTCATCGGCGGTGCCATGACCGCGACGTCCCTGGCGGGCAGGCGCGCACTGGACGAGCTGACCACACGTCACGGCGAGTACGAGGCGGCGCTCGCGTTGGGCTTCCGTGACGCCGACGCCGCACGGCTGATCGTGCGGCCGACCGCCGGGCAGGCGCTCGTGCCCGCCCTGGACCAGACCCGCACGGTCGGGCTCGTCACCCTGCCGGGCACTTTCGTCGGCATCCTCCTCGGCGGCGGCACCCCGATCCAGGCGGGTGCGACGCAGCTGCTGGTGCTGATCGCGCTGCTGGCGATCGAGGGCATCGCCGTCCTCGTGACCGTCGAACTGGTCGCCGCGGCGAGGCTGTCGCGCTGAACCGCCTACAGCGTCATGGTGAACGTCGCGTCGAGCGAGCCGTCGACGCGGAGGAACCGGCGCCGCACGGCCCACTCGAGCGCGGCACGAACGTCGTCTGCCGGCACGAGCGTGCGCTCGGCGAGATCGGTGAGCGTTTGGGTCGTGCCGTGCCACAACGCGACGGCCACCAGATCCGCCGCGTAGGCGGCGAACCGGTCGTTGTCGCGCTGCGAGACGAGCCGGTCCCCGTCCCTCGCGGACATGTCGAGCACGTCCTCCGGGTACCGTGCCGTGGCGGGCGTGCGGTAGCCGCCCTCGTCCTCGACCAGCGCGCCGACGGCGACGAACACGTCCAGCGTCTCGGCCAGCGTGCCCGGCTCCGGCATCCCGAGCTGCCGGGCGACGTCCGACGGGTGCATCAGCACCGGCACCCGGGCGGACAGCGGCCGGTCCAGCCAGTCGGCGCCCCGGTGCCACTGGACACCGAACCGCCGCAGCGACTCGAGCGTCGCCTCGCCGAGGTCCTCGCGCGCCCCGTCCACGGCCCGCAACAGGTCGCCGAACTCGAAACTGAACATGCTGAGCCAGCCGGGATCGGCCGCCCGCACGGCGATGTCGCGCCGTTTCCACCACCGCGGCGGAACCGGCTCGGCCCGCCAGAACCGGAGCAACCAGCGATCGCCCCACGCGTCCTCGCCGACCGGCCGCCTGGTCACCCGCACGCGGTAGGCGTCCGCACCGGCGAGCGGGAGGACGTCCGCGCCCGACCCGCCGGTCGTGTAGTCGAGCCGATCCTCGCCGGACAGGCTCCGGTACGGGATGTCCACGACATCCGCTCGGCGAAGTCGTCGTCCGGGGCCGAGTCGTGCACCTCGATGCGCACCACGTCCGGACCAGGACCCGCCGCGCCCTCCAGCCACCCGTTGCCGGTACGCACGATCGTGCCGCACGGCTGCACATCCGAACCGTGCTGGCTGAACGGGCCCCGCTGCTCGCGCGCACCGGCGTCACGCACGACGAGCGTGCCCGACTCCGCGAGGTAGTCGTCGTCCTCGAACATCCCCAGTGTCGGCACGACGAGAACTCAGCTCAGCGGCCCTCGGCCAGGGTGTCGAAGTCCGGGAACGTGTCCGCGAGGCGGGCGCCGGTGAAGTTGCCGACCCAGCCGTCCTCGTCGTGGAAGAACCGGATGGCCACGTAGTCCGGGCGGGTGCCCATGTCGAACCAGTGCGTGGTGTTCGCCGGGACGCTCAGCAGGTCGCCGGCCTCGCACAGGACGGCGTACACCTTGCCGTGCATGTGCAGGTAGAACACGCCGGCGCCGCGGGCGAAGAACCGGTCCTCGTCATCGTCGTGGGTGTGCTCGTTCAGGAACTTCTGGCGGGCCTCCGCCGCCTTCGCACGCCACTCCTCGGTGTCCTCCGGCGTCATGTGCAGCGCGTCCACCAGGATGTAGCCCTCGTTCTCCACCACCCGGGAGACGTGGGACTGGTAGGCGGCGAGCACCTCGTCGGACGTCGGGGTGGCAGGGAGGTCCTCGACCACCGGCCAGCGCTCGAAGCGCACACCCAGTTCCTTGAGCTCGTCGGCGATCGTCGCGCCGTCCTCGGTCCTGAGCAGGACGGTGTCCGGGTCGTCGCCGGCCCACACGGTCAGCAGTGTCATCGTGGGTCCCTTCCCGATTCGAGTATGAACCGCAGCAGCCATTCGAGGCACTCCAGGCGGTGCCGGGCCTGCCGCAGGTCGTCGCCCCACACGTACACGCCGTGACGGGCGACGATCAGGGCCGGGGTGTCGGCGCGGTAGCCGCGTTCGAACGCGTCGCCCAGCACCCGCATGTCCTGGCCGTTCCGGATCACGGGGATGGTGACGAGGTCGTCGTGCGCGGCGCGGCCGAACCCCTTCAGCATCTCCAGGTCGCACAGTTCCACCCCGCCCGGCCAGCGTTCCGCCGCGAGCACCGGCGCCATCGCGTGGACGTGCACGACCGCGCCCGCGCCCGACACCGCCGCGATCCGCGCGTGCAACCCGGCCTCCGCGGACGGCACGCCGTCGCTGACCGGCTGCCCGTCCGCGTCGACCTCGACGTGGTCGGACTCGGTCAGCTCACCCTTGTCCAAGCCGCTCGCCGTGACCGCGAGCCGCAGCGGGTCGCGCTGAAGCACCACCGACAGGTTGCCGGACGTGCCGCGCATCCAGCCCATCGACGCGTAGCGGGCCGCCTCGTCGGCGAGCCGCTGCCCCACGCTCACCGGGACACCTCGACCTCGGTGAGCGACCGGATCGTTCGGTGCGGTGCGAAGTCGGCGTCACCGAACGGTTCGCCGTCGCGGGCCACGCCGACGGTCTGCCAGCCCGCGGCGTCCGCGGCGTGCAGTTCCGCGGGCACGTCGGAGAAGAACACCAGCCGCGCGGGGTCGGCGTCCAGTGCGGCGGCGATCGCCCGGTACGACGGCTCCTCGCGCTTCGGTCCCGCGTTGACGGTGTCGAAGTGCTGTTCGAACAACCCGGTCAGGTCGCCGTCGGTGGTGCGGGAGAAGAACGCGACCTGCCCGGCGACCGAGCCGGACGAGAACACCGCGAGCCGGAGCCCGTCCTCGTGCCACTGCCGCAGCCTGGGGGCCACGTCGGGGAAGAACTCGGCGGTGAGGTCGCCGTCCGCGTACCCCTTCTGCCAGATCAGGCCCTGCAACGTCTTGAGCGGCGCGATCTTCTGGTCCGCGTCCATCCAGCTGTGCAGGACCGCGACGACCTCGTCCGTGCTCGCGCCGTCCGGGAGGCCGCCGAGCCTGCGGACCTGTTCGACGGCGTCCGCGACCACCGGGTCGTCGCCGTGCGCGTCGATCCACGACCCCAACCTCGGCCGCGCGTAGTCGTACAGCACGACGTGCACCTGGCTGGTCGCGGTGAGCGTGCCCTCGATGTCGAGCACGACCCAGTCGGCGTTCACGGAACCTCCTGGTAGTAGCCGGCGAGCCGGCGCGGGTCGAAGGGACCTCGGTCGGTGACGACGGTCGTGACGAACCGCGGCGGGGTGATATCGAAGGCCGGGTAGTGGCCGCGGATGCCGGGCCGGTCCACGATCTCCCTGCCGTCGCGGTACTCGATGGGGACGTCGGCGGCGGTGGGCGCGAGCCGGTCGGGTGCCTGCACCATCGCGTGGAACGGCACGTCGAACGCGGCCGCGGCGACCGCGAGCCCGAGCGTGCCGATCTTGTTGATCACGTGACCGTCCATGGTGACCCGGTCGGCGGCAGTGACGAGCGCGTCCACCGTGCCCTCGGCAAGGACCGCGGCACCCATGCCGTCGGTGATCAGAGTGGTGTCGACGCCCATCTCCGCCAGTGTCTCCGCGGTGAGCCGGGCGCCCTGCCGGTACGGGCGGGTTTCGGTACAGATGTATGACACGTTCTTGTCCGCCGCCGCCCGCACCAGTTCGACCAGGTACAGGTCGGCCCAGCAGTGCGTGAGCACGGTCGCGCCGTCGGGAAGCAGGTCAGCTGTATGGCGTCCGAGCGCCGCGCTGCGGGACCGGTATCGCTCGTCCCCGGCGCGCGCCCCGGCGAGCACGGTCGCGACGAGCTCCTCCCCGGCTTGTCCGTCCACGTCGGACAGCGCGGCGGCCACCGCCTTGCGCAGGTGGTTGTTGGTGCGGCGAGTGGCGATCAGCCGCTCCCCGGCGGCGTCGAGGTGGGCGCGGGCCGCCGCCGGTTCGAGGTGGGCGGCCTCGCGTGCCGCGAGCACCATCGCCCACAGCGCGGCGAAGTACGGGCCGGACGACTGGGTGACCATGTCCTCGATGGCCTTCGCGACGTCCTCGACGCCGCCGCAGTGCACCCACACCCGCTGTTCGGGGAACACGCGCCGGTCGAGGATCTCGACGCCGTCGTCGGTGAGCCGGACGCTGTCGGCGAGGACCGGGGTGCTCATGTGTACCCCGTGAACGGCGGGAACTCGCCGGTCAGGAAGTGTTCGCCGACCTCGCGTGCCTTGTAGACCACCGGGTCGTGCAGGGTGAGCGTGCGGGCGTTGCGCCAGAAGCGGTCGAACGCGTACTTGCTGGCCGTGCCCCGGGCGCCGACGAACTCGAACACCTTCGACGTGGCCTCGTTGACCACTCTGGTCGCCACGATCTTGGCGGCGGAGACGGTCACGGCCGCCTCGCCGCGTTCCTCGTCGGTCAGCTCGGTCCCGCGGTCGAACGCCGCGCCGAGGGCGCGGGCCGCGTCGTCGGTCAGTGCGCCCGCGGCACGCACCTGCGCGACCAGTTCGCCGTACCCCGCGAGGATGTGCGGGTCCGCGACCGCGCTGTCCACCCCGGACAGGAACCACGGGCGGCCGCGGTGCCGCGTGTAGTCGGCGGCCTCGATCAGCGCGCCCTCCGCGATGCCCACGTAGATCTGGGTGAGGAACAGCTGGAACCCGATCGCGGCGAGCGACAGGCGCGGCGACTGGTTCTCCGGCTGCGGGCCGAGCACGTCGCGTTCCGGCAGGAACACGTCGGTGAACTCGACACCGCCGCTCGCGGTGAGCCGCTGGCCGATGTTGTCCCAGTCGCCGAGATAGCGGAGGCCGTCGGCCCGCGCGTCGAGCACGAACGTGAGCTTCTCGTCGTCGTCCGTGCGGGTCGCGCTGACGACGAGCCGGTCGGCGACGGCGGCACCGGTCGCGAACGTCTTGCGGCCATTGACCCGGAAACCGCCGTCGACGGGCGTCAGCTCGAGCGCGGCGTCGAGCGGGTTGCTCACCCCGGCCCAGAAGTGGTTGCCCGCCACGGTTTCCCGCCGCAGCCGCGTCACCAGGTCCGGCCGCTCGAACAGCTCACCACGCCACAACTGCAGGTAGTGGTACCCGAGCAGATGCCCCACGTTCGGGTCGGCGGCCGACACCATGCGGGTGACGGTGTTCGCGGTGAGCCAGCTCTCCCCTGCGCCGCCGAGGTCAGCGGGGATGAGGAGCGTGAGGAGCCCGGACTCCTTGAGGAGGGTCACCTCGCGCGTCGGATCCTCGCCCGCGAGGTCACGTTCGGCCGCGTCGGACCGGAGCGTGTCGACCAGTTTGTCCGCTGCTTCCCGCCACCTCATGCCAGTGCCACCAATGCGTCCAGTGCGACCGCGCTGCCCCGCGCGACCCCGTCGACGACGACCTGGCGGTGCGGGTCGTACGAGGTCGGGTCGGTGTTGTCGACGGTAGCGTTGCCGTCGATGACCAGCACCCCACCGGCACGCAGCCCCTTCAGCGCGGCGAAGACGAGCAGGGTGGCCAGCTCCATCTCGATGGCGATCACGCCGGCGGCGAGGTAGTCGCGCATCGGCAGCTCACGCACCAGCGGGCTGAACGCGGCCCGGGTCCACACGACACCGCGGTGCGCCCGCGCTTCGTGGGCGCGTGCGGCGGCGGTCAGCGCGAGCACCGCCTCCGCGGTGGCGAACGACGGGTACTCGGGGTGCACGAGCTGCTGGGTGACCCCGTCGTCGCGGACCGCGGCCTCGGCGATGACCAGGTCGCCGTCCACGATGTCGGCACGCAGCGCGCCGGCGGTGCCGAAGCGGAGGAACGTGTGCACCCCGGCCTCCGCCAGTTCCTGGAACTGGCAGAGCGCGCCCGGCCCGCCGACCCCGTGCGAGGACACCACGACCGGCGTGCCCTGCCAGAGTCCCTGGTAGCTGCGGTACTCCCGGTTCTCACCGATCAGGTTCGCGTCGGTGAGCAACCCCGCGACGGCGGTGGCGCGGGCGGGGTCGCCGACCACGAGCGCGAGGCCGGGCAGCCCGGCGCGCGGGATCTTGGTGATGGGCAGCGTTGTCGGCCCGGTCATGTGCTCTCCCTGGTTCTGCGGATCCGGGCGCTGGAGACGAACAGCGCCAGGAGGGTGACGACGTACGGGGCGGCGTCGGTGGCCTGCTGTGGCAGCCCGATGCCCTGGAGCCGGAAGCCGAAGGCCTCGGCGAGTCCGAAGAGGACGGCGGCGGCGAGCACCCCGTACGGCAGCGCGCGGCCGAGCATGACCGCGACGACGGCGATCCAGCCGCGGCCCGCGGTCATGTTCTCGGAGAAGAGGGTGACGTTGCCGAGCGCGAGCTGTGCGCCGGCGAGGCCGCAGAGCGCGCCGCCGGCGAGGATCACGCCGTACCGGTAGCGGGTGACGCTGACCCCGAGGCTGGCGGCGGCGTCCGGACGCTCGCCGATGCCGCGCAGGCGCAGCCCCCACAGGTGCCGGTACAGCAGTACCGCCAACGCGACGACGGCGAGCCACGACAGGTAGACCAGCACGGAGTGCCCGGAGAGGACACGCCCGACGAACGGGATGTCCCGCACGAGGGGGATGTGGATCGCGTCGAGCCCCTGCAGTGCCGGGTCGCTGAAGGTGCCGCGGGTGCCGAAGACGGTGCGGATGAGGAACGACGTGAGCCCGACGGCGAGCAGGTTGATCGCGACCCCGAGAACGATCGCGTCGCCGCCGAGGGTGACGTGCCCGACGGCGAGGACCAGGGAGTAGGCGGTCCCGGCGACGACGGCGATCAGCACGCCGAGCCACACGCTGCCGGTGTACCAACTGCCCGCGACCCCGGCGAACGCGCCGACGAGCATGGTGCCTTCGAGGGAGATGTTGAAGACCCCGGCCCGCTGGCAGAGCGCCCCGGCCAGCGCGGCGAAGAGGATGGGCGTGAGCGCCCCGAGCGCGGAGGAGAAGAGAGCGGCGTCAACCACGACGAGCCCCCGAACCCGAGCGAGAGTCCCATTCACGCAGCCCGGGGCCCCCCGATTTCCACGCTACCGGCAGACACCGACAGTTCCGCTCACCTCGCGGCAGATCGCCCACACCCACACGGGCACATCCGGAACGAAAGTCCCACTCGCTCGCCGAGGGGGCCCCCGACATCCACGCTACCGACGCGGACCGACAATCCCCCGCGCCACACAACACGCCATCCACACCCACACGGGCACACCCCGAACGAAAGTCCCACTCGCACCCCCAGGGGGCCCCCGACATCCACGCTACCGACGCGAACCGACAATCCCCCGCGCCACACAACACGCCATCCACACCCACACGGGCACACCCCGAACGAAAGTCCCACTCGCACCCCCAGGGGACCCCCGACATCCACGCTACCGCGGAGGACCGACAGTTCCGGGCCGCGCGGGCGGAGTTGTCCACAGTCATGCCGGGTTCCTCCTCTTGCGCAGCAGGCCCGTCGCCGCGGCCAGGAAGATGATCAGCACCGCCTGGAGCACCGCCGTCAGTTCGCGTGGTACCTGGGTCACGCGTTCCATCGCGAAGCCGCCGCTGGTCAGCGCGGCGAAGAACACCGCGGCCACCAACGTTCCCAGCGGGTTCGCCGCCGCCAGCAACGCCGCCAGCAGCCCGATCCACGTGTACTGCGGCGTGATCAGCGCACCGTCGATGAACCGGTGCGGGAAGCCCAGCACGACCACCGCCCCCACCAGCCCGGCGAGCCCACCCGAGCAGGCCAGCAGCTTGACCGTCAGCGCGGGCCGGTCGATCCCCGCGTACTGCGCGAACCGAGGCCCCCACCCCGTCACCCGCGTCTCGAACCCGGCGGGCGTCCTGGCGTCCACCACCGCGTACACCACCACCGCCGCGACGATCAGGCACAGGCTGGGCGCCAGCTCCGCGAACCGCACGTCCGCGGGCAGCTGGTCGCTCTGCGGCAGGCTCGACCCCTCGTCCCGCATCGGGAACCGCACCAGGTACGCGGCGAACGACATCGCCGGGTAGCTGAGCAGCAGCGTCGTCACCAGCAGGGGGACGCCCATCCGGGTCTCGCACACGGCGGCGACCGACGCGTACAGCGCACCGGCCAGCGCACCCGCGACCAGCGCCGCCACCAGCCCGAGCGGGCCGGGCACGTGCAGGCCCACCGTGATCGCGCTGATCGCACCGAGCACCAGCTGGCCCTCGCCGCCGAGGTTGACCATCCCGGCACGCAAGGGGATCGCGAGCGCGGTCGCCATACCGACGACCGGCACCGCGTAGGCGAGCGTGTCGGCGAGGCCGTCCGGGCCGAACGCGCCGGTGACGATCGCCTGGTACGCCTCGAGCGGGTTCGCGCCCGTGGCGGCGAGCAGGACCGCGCCGAGCACCAGCGCGGCCAGCAGGGTGACGGCCACGGTCCTCACGACGCGCCCCCGGCCATCGCGAGACCGAGCGCCTCGTACGTCGCGTCGTCCTTGGTCAGTTCGGCGACCACCCGGCCCTCGTACATCACCAGCACGCGGTCGGCGAGCGCGCGGATCTCCGACAGCTCGGCCGACACGAGCAGCACCGCGTGCCCGGCGTCGCGGTAGGAGATCAGCTGCTGGTGGATGTTGACGATCGCGCCGATGTCCACGCCGCGGGTCGGTTGCTCGACCAGCAGCACCGGTGCGTCGTGGGTCAGCTCGCGGCCGAGGATCGCCTTCTGCTGGTTGCCGCCGGACAGCGTGCGCATCGGCACGTCCTGGTTCGCCGCGCGCACCCCGAACCGCTCGACGATCCCGCGTGCGTGGTCCCGGCGCCGCGCGGGCCGCAGCCAGCCGCGCCGCGCGAGCCGCCGCTGGAACCCGGTCGCGAGGTTGTCGCCGAGCTTCGCGCCCGGTGCGCTGCCGGTGTGCGCGCGGTCCTCGGGGATGTGCGCGAGCCCGGCCGCACGCCGCTCCCGCACCGACAGGCGGATGATGTCCTTGCCGCGCACGGTGACCGTGCCCGCGTCGGGGGTGCGCAGGCCGGCGATGGCGGCGATCAGCTCGGTCTGCCCGTTGCCCGCGACACCCGCGACGCCCACCACCTCGCCCGCCCTGACGTCCAGCGACACGGCGTCGAGGGCGGGTTTGCCGTGGCCCGCGACGATGAGCCCCCGCACCGACAGGACGACCTCGCCGGGCGACCCCGCCGGATAGATCTTGTCCAGTTCCACGTCCCGGCCGGTCATGGCGGCGGCCAGGGCGGCACGGTCCGTGTCCGCGGTCTTCGCTCGAAGGGTGACGCGGCCGTCGCGCAGCACGGTGACGTTGTCACTCAACGCGAGGACCTCGTGCAGCTTGTGGGACACGAACAGGATCGTGTGCCCGTCGGCGGCGAGCCCGCGCAGCACGTCGAACAGCCGGTCCGTCTCCGCGGGCGTCAGCACCGCGGTCGGCTCGTCGAGGATCAGCACCCGCGCCCTGCGGTACAGCAGCTTCAGGATCTCCACCTGCTGCTTCACCCCGACCGGCAGGTCACCGACCTTGTCGCCGGGCCGCAGCCGCAGGCCGTGCCGCTCGATCAGCTCCGCGACCGCGGCCCGCGCGGTGCGCCGGTCGAGCAGCCCGAACCGGGTGGGCTCGGCGCCGAACACCACGTTGTCGGTCACCGTCAGCGTGTCGAACAGGGCGAACCCCTGCTGCACCATGCCGACCCCGGCGTCGATGGCCGCCGCGGCGGAGGAGAACGACACCGGCAGGCCGTCGAGCTCGACCGTCCCCTCGTCGGGCCTGGACAGTCCATACAGGATGGACATGAGCGTCGACTTGCCCGCGCCGTTCTCGCCCATGAGCGCGTGGATCTCGCCGGGTGCGACGGAGAGGTCGACGTGGTCGTTGGCGAGGACGCCGGGGTAGCGCTTGACGATCCCCCGCAGGGAGACCGCCGGTGCGTCAGGCCGCTGCGGGGTCATCGATCGTGAGGGTGCCCGCGGTGATCTCGTCACGCAGCTTGCCGACCTGGGTGAGCACGTCCGGGTGATCCGCGATGACGCACTGCGACTGCGCGACGTCCGGCTGGAGACCGGTGAGTGAGATGCCCTCTTCCTTGACGCCGTACGAGCGGGTCTCGCCGCGCTTGCCGTCGAGGATGGCCGTCACCCCGTCGGTGATCACCACATCGGTGCGCTTGATCACGTTGTCGACCACCACGCCGGGCTCGGCCGGGCACTGGTTGGCGTCCACACCGAACGCGAAGATCCCCGCCTCCTTGGCGGCCTCGAACACACCGAGGTTGCCGGACGCGGACGCCGCGCCCATCACGTGGTCCACGCCCTGGCCTGCGAGCGTCGCGGTCAGCTGCTTGGCGCGGCCCGGGTCGTTGAACGGGTTGGCGCCACCGATGAACAGCGGCGAGAGCGCCGCGTCCGGCCTGGTCCTCCGCGCGCCGAGCCCGAACGGCTCCGAGTAGCGGTGGAACTGGGGCGCGTCGACGGCCACGACCGCGCCGACCTTGCCCGACCTGGTGAGCAGCCCAGCCTCGGCGCCCGCGAGGAAGACGCCCTCGTACTCGCGGAACACCGCGCAGGTGACGTTCGGGTACGGCTTCTCCGTGCAGGAGTCGACGAACAGGAACTGCTGGTCGGGGTTCTGCTCGGCCTGCTGGGCGAGCACGTCGGCGAAGTTGAAGCCGACGGCGACGATCACGTCGGGCTTGTCGCGGACCGCGGCCGCCACGTTCTGCTGGATCGAGGCCGGGTCGGTGCTCTGGTAGACCTTCTGGCTGCCCTTGTGCTCGCTCGCGGCGTCCTCGATGCCGGTGACCGCGAGTTTGAGGAAGTCGTTGACACCCACCGGGTTGGGGGTCACGAGGACAAGCGACGGTCCGTCACCCTCCGATGCCCCCGGCGAGTTCGCCGCCGCGTTGCACCCGGTTGCCAGCGCTCCGGCGGCCAGTAGCAAGATCCCCAATCGCGCCCTCATGCGCACGTCCCTTTCCGCGTGTCACCCGACCGGAGCAACCGTATGCATCGTGCCCACCATCCGACCATCGCGTCCACCCCATGAGACACCATCCATGATGATGATCACGCGAGATGTCGCGTCCCGTTCGCGGACAGCGACGCAACATGGTGTTCACCCGTTGGAATGTCTTCAGGTTTCGCCCAGACCTGCCGAGGGAATCGGTGGGCAAACCTCAACGACGAGGAGGACCGCATGGCCATCGAGGCCGCAGCAATGACCGCCACGAGACCGATTCCCGGTCCGCGGGTGGTGCAGGCCACCCCGGACATCCGGCCGCGCGCCGGACACGATCTGCTCGCGGGGGTGGACAAGGTGCTCGGCCGGCTCGCGCAGCCGGGCGACTCCACCGGCCTCGCCGACGACCTCCGCACCGCTCTCGCCCGCACCGCTGCCCTGGGCGACAGCTGCCGCATCCGCCCGCAGTGCGACGGCGTGCGCCTGGCCGCCGACCTGCTGCTGGCGGGCGAGGTGGTCGACGCGCACGCCATCCTGGTCCGCATGCAGGCCGAGCTGGCGGACCGTCAGCGCCGCTGACCACGCGGACGACGTAACGACAACGGGCGCCCGGCCCGCCGCCACAGCGGACCGGGCACGCCCATCCGGACCCCACCATCGCGCCGCTGATCGCGAGCAGCCCTCCCGGCCCGCCCCCGACCTCCTCACCGCCGCGAAAGACGCGTCGGCGGCATCCCCCGGTGCTGTGAAAGGCGCTTTCGCAGCACTCAACGCCGCCAACGCGCCTTTCGCGGCACGCGGTGAGGCCCGGTCCGCGCCCCGAACGCGAACCGGGCCTCACCTTCCCCGGCCCGTCCCCCGACGAACCGGCCCCCGACGGCCACCCGGCACCCCGAGCCGGGGAGCGCCGACCCGAGGGGAAGGCCGGCGCTCCCCGGGGTCTCACTCCTCCGCGAGCGGCTCCGCACGCACCCGCTTCAGCGCGGGCGAGCACACCGACGCCGCCAGCAACGCGACCAGGGCGCCGAGCACGATCGGGGCGGCGAGCCACGCGCTGAACACCGGCGCGCTGTGCGACACCAACCCGAACAACCCGACCCCGACGGCCGTCCCCAGCGCGCCCGCGCCGACGGTCGCCACCAGTGCCGGCAACGCCGCCTCCGCACGCAAGGCCCGTGCCAGCGTGTGCACCGGCGTGCCCGCCGCCATCAGCGCGCCGAACGTGCGCCTGCGGTCCATCACCGAACCCGCGGTCGCGATCGCGGCGCTGAGCCCGCCGAGCACCGACGCGGTCACCAGACCGATCACCGTCACCCGGCGCAGGTCCGCCAGCTCCTGGTTCTGCTCGCCGAGCTTCATCTCCTTGCTGATCACCTGCGCGCCACCCGACGCCGCCATCAGCGCGGTCCGCGCGGCCTCCCGGGACTTGTCGTCCGCGGGCACGGCGACGTCGACGCCGGTCGGCTCGACGCCCTCGGGCAGCAGGGCCGGGTCGATCAGCACGACGTCCGTCGACGCAGCGACCGGGGTGACGTCCAGCGGTGTGCGCTCCTCGGCCGACGAGCTGTCCGACCACGTCACCGCGTCGAGCCGCGCGTCCGACGGCGCGTACACGGCCGGTTCGGACCGGCAGTCGACCGACACGTTCGGCAACAGCACCTGGGCTTCGGCACAGGACAGCACGTACGCCTGCAGGTAGTCCTCGCCCTGCCGCACGTTGAGCTGGCCGACCGCCGCCGCGCGTGCCGCGAGACCGTACCGTTCGAGGCCCTCGTCGGCCGCCGCCACGACAGTGGGCGCGTGCTCGGCGTCTGTGCTGAGGTACAGGACGGAGTCCTTGTACGGGCTGTAGTACCCGGCCTCCGACTCGAGGCTCGGCATCAGTGTCAACGCCATCGACCCGGCGAACACCGCGAGCACCACACCGGCCGACGCGCGGTACGCCGCCTTCGGGTCGTCCTGCAGGCGTCGCCCGGCCAGCAGCGCGGACGGCCTGCGCCACGCCTTCGTGAACACGCCGCCGAGCGCCGAGGTCACCCACGGTCCCACGACGGTCGGCGACCACATCAGCAGCCCCAGCGTCAGGAGGATCGGCAGCAGCGCACCCGCTCCGGCTTCCTGTGCCATCGACAGCGACAGGATGAACAGCAGTCCCGCGACCGGCACCACCAGCAGCCGTGTCTTGCTGAGCGGTTTGCGGGTGTGCCCGCCGGTCGCCATGAGCGGCGTGTTCACCACGCGCCGCAGACCCGCGACGGCGGCGCCCACGACCAGGACCGGGACGGCGATCGCCACCAGCAGCACGATCGGCCACGGCAGCATGAAGTCGCTCGCGAACCAGGTGCCGCCGCCCCACGGCACCCAGGTCGCCAGCGAGTGCAGCACCGGGCTGATCGCCACCCCGACGACCGCACCGGCCACCGCGGCGAGCCCCGTCTCCGCCGCGACCATCGCCGTGACCTGTGCGGGGGTCGCGCCCGCCAGCCGCAGCGCGGCCAGGCGACGTTCCCGCCGCGCCGCCGTGAGCCGGGACGCGGACGCCACCAGCACCAGGCTCGGCACCAGCAGCACGACCACACCGACGCCGGCGAGCAGCGACAGCAGCCCGTCCGCCCGGGCCTCCCCCGAGGCCAGCGTGGTCAGCTCCGAGGACATCGCGGGCATCGTCTCCGGCGTGTGCCCGACGAGCACCACCAACTGCTCGGGGAACATCAGCGCGTCCTCGCCGAGCAGCCCGGCGGGTTCCGCGCCGAAGCGGTCCGACAGCTCCGCGGGCGGCTTGGCCGAGGACAGGGCCGCCAGCTCCGGCGACTGCAGCATCTCGCCGGGCGCCGGGAGCCGGTCGATGCCCGGTGGCAGCGCGATGTCCGCCTCGTCGACGAGCGGCGCCACGTCGACCCGCGTGATGACCTGCCCGTCGACCTGGTCCTCACTCGACGCGTAGCCGAGCACGCCCGTCCCCGGGTCGGCGAAGCCCATCGGGTGCTGCCACAGCGTGCGTTCCGCGCGCGCCTGCGTCGCGTACGGAAGGCTCGTCAACAGCAGCACCAGCCCGGTGGCCACCGCGACCCCCAGTGTGGTCAGCACGGTGGACACCTGGGTGCGGCGGTCGACCCGCAGCACACGCAGCGCCAGCTGGAACGGACTCATTGGGCAGCCACCGGCTGCTCGATACGGCCGTCGCGGATGGCGACGGTGCGCGGCATCATCGCGGCGATCTCCCGGTCGTGGGTCACCACGATCACCGCGGCGCCGGTCTCCTGCGCGGCGTCCACGAGCGCGCTGATCGTCGCGTGACCGGTCCTGGTGTCCAGGGCGCCGGTCGGTTCGTCGGCGAAGATCACCTTGGGCCGGTGCGCGAGTGCCCGCGCGATCGCGACCCGCTGGGCCTCGCCGCCGGACAGCTCGCCGGGGCGGCGGGTCTCCTTGCCCGTCAGCCCGAGCCGGTCGAGCCACGTGCGCGCCGTGGAGATCGCCATGCCGCGGTCGCGGCCGCCGAGCAGCAGCGGCAGCGCCACGTTCTCCTCGGCGGTCAGCTCGGCGACCAGCATCCCCGACTGGAACACGAAGCCGAACTCGGTGCGCCGCAGCTCGCTGCGCCTGGTCTCCGACAGCTGGTCGATCCGCTGTCCGCCCAGGGTGATCGCACCCTCGTCCGCCTTGAGGATGCCGGCCAGCACGTGCAGCAGCGAGGTCTTGCCCGACCCCGACGGCCCCACGATCGCGATGGCCTCCCCCGCGGCGATGTCGATGTCCACCCCGGCGAGCGCGTACGCGGACCCGTACCGCTTCACCAACCCCCGCCCGGACAACAGCGATGTCATGTCGACCCCTTCTCGTCGGTACCTGCGGGGAGAAACCTTCGCGGAGGTGGGCGGTCGCGCACGTCGGGCAGATGGCCAGGACCGGTCGAGGCGCACCGGCCGATCGGCCGACCCACCGGTGGCCGATCGGCCAACCGGTCAGGTGCCCTTTACGTTGGGGACATGACCCGATCAAGGCAGGCCGTGGCCGTGGTCGTGCTGGGGCTCGCCGCGATCGTGCTGACCGAGGCCGTCGTGCACCACCGGGCGCTCGCCGAGCTGGACGGACCGTTCCGCGACTGGGTGATCGACCACCGCGGCGGGTTCTGGACCGAGGTCATGGTGAACGCGAGCCGGTTCGGCAGCACGCCGTCGCTGATCGTCATCGTGCTGTTCACGGGCGCGTGGCTGGTGTGGAAGGACAGGAAGGCCGACTCGCTGCTGGTCGTGCTCGGGTCCGCGGGCGGGCTCGCGCTCGGGCCGGTCCTCAAGGCGATCGTCGAGCGGCCGCGACCGGCACTGACCGACCACGTGGTGTTCGTCAGCAGCTGGTCCTACCCGTCCGGCCACAGTCTCAACTCGATGGTGGTATTCGGGTTGCTCACGGTGCTGGCCGTGCGTGAGCGGCCCGGTGCGGTGCGCAGGACCGCCCTGACCGCGGTCGGCACGTTCCTGGTCGTCGTGGTCGGGGTCAGCCGTGTCTACCTGGGCGTGCACTGGCCGTCGGACGTGCTCGCGGGCTGGTTGATCGGTGTTCTCTGGCTCACGATCTGCTTCACGGGCGCCCATCTCGCTCGCGGGAATACCCGCACGTCCAGTACGGTTCACAGGAGTAGTTGAACTCGCAACTACCAGAGGGGTGAGCGTGATGCAGTTCGGGATCTTCTCCGTCGGGGACGTCACCACGGACCCGACCACCGGCGTGACGCCGAGTGAGCACGAGCGGATCAAGGCCATGGTCACGATCGCGCTCAAGGCCGAAGAGGTCGGGCTGGACGTGTTCGCGACCGGCGAGCACCACAACCCGCCGTTCGTGCCGTCCTCACCGACGACCATGCTCGGCTACGTCGCGGCCAGGACCGAGAAGCTGATCCTGTCCACGTCGACCACGCTGATCACCACGAACGACCCGGTGAAGATCGCCGAGGACTTCGCGATGCTGCAGCACCTGGCGAACGGGCGCGTCGACGTGATGATGGGCCGCGGCAACACCGGACCCGTGTATCCGTGGTTCGGCCAGGACATCCGCCAGGGCATCCCGCTCGCCATCGAGAACTACGCGCTGCTGCACGAACTGTGGCGCAAGGACGTCGTCGACTGGGAGGGCCGGTTCCGCACCCCGCTGCAGGGCTTCACGTCCACGCCGCGGCCACTCGACGGTGTTCCCCCGTTCGTGTGGCACGGCTCGATCCGCAGCCCGGAGATCGCGGAGCAGGCCGCCTACTACGGCGACGGCTTCTTCGCCAACCACATCTTCTGGCCGACCTACCACTTCCAGCGGCTGATCAGCCTGTACCGGGAGCGGTTCGCGCACTACGGCCACGGCACGCCCGAGCAGGCGGTCGTCGGCCTGGGCGGGCAGGTGTTCATGCGGAAGAACTCCCAGGACGCGGTGAACGAGTTCCGGCCGTACTTCGACAACGCGCCGGTGTACGGGCACGGGCCGTCGCTGGAGGACTTCATGGCGCAGACACCGCTGACCGTCGGGTCGCCGCAGCAGGTGATCGACCGGACGCTGACGTTCCGCGAACACTTCGGCGACTACCAGCGCCAACTGTTCCTGATGGACCATGCTGGCCTGCCGCTGAAGACGGTGCTGGAGCAGCTCGACCACCTGGGTGAGATCGTTCCGGTGCTGCGCAAGGAGTTCGAGTCGCGGCGCGCCCCCGGTGTCGCGGAGGCGCCGACGCACGCCTCGCAGGTCGAGGCCGCTTCGCAGGAGAAGGTGGAGGCATGAAGCTCGTCGTGGTTTCCGCGGGTCTGACCCAGCCGTCGTCGACGAGGCTGCTCGCCGACCGGCTGGCGACGGCCGTCGCCGCGCACGCCGACGTCGACACCCGGGTGGTCGAGCTGCGGGACTTCGCGGTGGACATCGCGAACAACCTGGTCACCGGGTTCCCGGCACCCCCGTTGGCGGACGCGTTGAAGGCGGTCGAGGAGGCGGACGGCCTGGTGGTCGCGACGCCGATCTTCACCGCCTCCTACAGCGGGCTGTTCAAGTCGTTCTTCGACCTGGTCGACAACGAGGCGCTGACCGGCAAACCGGTGCTGATCGCGGCGACCGGCGGCACCGCGCGGCACTCGCTCGCGCTGGAGCACGCCATGCGCCCGATGTTCGCCTACCTGCACGCGGTGGTCGTGCCGACGGCCGTGTACGCCGCGTCGGAGGACTGGGCGGGCCACGACCTGGCGCAGCGCATCGACCGCGCGGCCGAGGAACTGGCCGAGCTGATGGTGCGCGCACCCGCCCCCGTCAAGGAGACGTTCGTGCCGTTCGCCGAACAGCTGGCGGCACTACGCAAGAAGGACTAGTTCCAATGCCGTTCAGTTAGGGCGGTGGGTGGGTTGTCAAGGCGGCTGAGATAGGCAACGGGGTTCCTGCTAGAACAGCGTCGACCAAGATCGATG
>NZ_JBITMQ010000028.1:0-56275 GCF_044466355.1 Actinophytocola sp. NPDC049390 | reverse complement strand
ATCTTGGTCGACGCTGTTCTAGCAGGAACCCCGTTGCCTATCTCAGCCGCCTTGACAACCCACCCACCGCCCTAACTGAACGGCATTGGGTCTAGTCCATGACCGGCCTTGTCGGACAGTCCTTTCCGGTGGGCTGGGTGAGGGTCGTGGCCGGTTAGTTGTCCACAGGTGGGGTGGTTGTCCACAGGCGGCCGCTTGCGCCCTGGTTCTGTCGGTGGGTGCCGGTAGGCTGGCATGGCGGGTGGTCCCCGGGATCGGGTGGGGGTTGAGGTTACGTACTGGGGGGCTTGTTTTCGCTGGTCAGCGGGGGTTTTGGTGGCCTCTGCGTGGGGTGGTGTCCTCGCCGGACGGGCTGATCTCGGGGAGGGGCTTCCGAGTTGGTCTCGGGGTTCTTTGGCATGGACGGGTGGCCTGCCCTCCCGTCGACCTCCCTCCGGTGTTTGTGCACGGGGTGTTTCGGGTTGGCCCCTTGACCCGGTGTGATCGGGCTTCGCCAGGTCGACGGGAGGGCAGGCAGGCCGTCTTTGTGGGCTGCGCCCGGCTTGTGCACGGGGCTGGGGTCCGCTTCGCGAAGCGGGTCTGATCACCGAAAAGGGAGATCCTTGCTCATATCCGGGCGGGATGTTCCCAATGTGATGATCATGGTCCGGCCACCTTGTGGTTCGGCTGGGGCGATGCCCTCAAAGCGTCTTTCAGGGCAGTGGGGCTACCTCCGCCGCAGTGTTGCGTCCGCCAGTGCGGGTGGGACGTAGTAGCTGTCCGCGCGGTTGAGGTCGGTGCCCGGTGGCACGATCTCGTCGATGCGGTCCAGCACGTCCGCGGGCAGTACCGTGTCCGCGCCCGCCAGCAGTGACTCCAGCTGGTCCATCGTTCGCGGGCCGATGATCACCGAGGTCACCGCCGGGTGCGACAGCACGAAGCCGACTGCCAGGTGCGGCAGCGTCAGCCCCGCGTCCGCGGCCAGTTTCGACAGTTCGCCGACCGCTGCCAGCTTCGCCGCGTTTTCCGGGCGATCTGGGTCGAACTTGTGGGACTCGATCGCCACACGGCTGCTGTCGCTCGTCGTCACGTCCGTGGCCTGTGTGTAGCGGCCCGACAGCCAGCCCGCCGACAGCGGGCCCCAGGTCAGGACGCCCATGCCGTACTTCTGTGCCGTCGGGAGGACCGCCGCCTCGACGCTCCGCGCGAGGATCGAGTACGGCGGCTGTTCGGTGCGGAACCGCACGTGCCCGCGCTTCTCCGACACCCACTGCGCCTCGACGATCTGCTCGGCCGGGAACGTGGAGCTGCCCACCGCCAGCACCTTGCCCGCACGCACCAGGTCGGTCAGCGTGGCGAGGGTCTCGTCGACGTCGGTCGCCGGGTCCGGGCGGTGGATCTGGTACAGGTCGATGTGGTCGGTGCCGAGCCGCCGCAGGCTGTTCTCCACCTCGCGGACGATCCAGCGTCGCGAGTTGCCGCTGTGGTTGGCGTCCGGCCCCATGGACCCGTGCACCTTCGTGGCCAGCACGACGTCGTCGCGGCGGCCCTTCAGTGCCTTGCCGACGATCTCCTCCGACTCGCCGTCCGAGTAGATGTCGGCGGTGTCGACGAAGTTGATGCCCGCGTCGAGCGCGCGGTGGATGATCCGGACGCTCTCGTCGTGGTCGGGGTTGCCGATCCTGCCGAACATCATCGCGCCGAGGGCGTACTGGCTCACCGAGATGCCCGTGCCCCCGAGGGTCCTGCGCTTCATGAAACTCCTCCTGTTCTCCGACCTCCACCCTCCGGCCGCGGGGACAGGGCCGCCAGGCACCCTTCAACCTGGGCCTGGCAGAACCACCCTGCGGGACAATGGGGGCATGGGACAGGTTGAGGACCAGATCACGCCCTTCCTGAAGGCGCGCCGCGCGGCGCTCGACCCGGCCGCGCTCGGGCTGCCGAACGGGGTCGCGCGCAGGAGGGTGCGGGGCCTGCGGCGTGAGGAGGTCGCGCAACTCGCGGGCATCAGCGTCGACTACTACACGCGCATCGAGCAGGGCCGTGCGCCCGCGATCTCCGACGCCGTCCTCGACGCCGTCGCCCGTGCGCTGCGGCTCACGCCCGCCGAGCACACCTACCTGCGCAACATCACGCTGCCCAGCCACCGCAACGCCGGGGGCGCGTGCGCGAACGCCGACCGGCCGGCCGTGCGGCCGCAGATCCTGGAGCTGCTCCAGGCGATGGACGACACCGTGCCCGCGATGGTCTACGGGCCGGGCATGGACATCCTGGCGTGGAACCGGCTCGCCAACCGGCTCGCGTTCGACTACGAGACGCTGCCCGCGGCCGACCTGAACGCGGCGCGGCTGGTGTTCCTGCGGCCGGAGTCACGCGAGTTCTACCCGGACTGGGAGGAGATCGCGGGCGAGACGGTGTCCGCGCTGCGTGCCGAGGTCGGTCACTTCCCCGACCACGGCCGACCGCACCAGGTGATGTGCGAGCTGCGGGACGCCAGCGCCGACTTCCGCAGGTTCTGGGACGCGCAGGACGTGCTCGACCGCGACCACGGTGTCAAGCGGATCGTCAACCCCGAGGTCGGGGAGCTGGTCGTCACGTTCGAGGCGTTCGCCGTCCCCAATACGCCGGACCAGCGGCTGTGTACCTACACGGCGCAGAAGGGTTCGGAAACAGAGCGCAAACTTCGTGAGCTGGCAACGAAAACCGCCGTTCTGACCTGACCCGGGAACAAAGTCGGCACCGGCGGAGTTGCAGCTGACCATGGAACAGGCAACTCTGCACAGTCCGTCTACGTTGGACCGTTCGGAGCAGTTGGCAGAGTCGCCCACTGGAGCCGCGAGACTGAAGATCATCCTCGTTCTCGGCGCGCTCATCGCTCTCGGTCCCCTGACCATCGACATGTACCTTCCCGCACTGCCCGCGCTCGGTGCCGACCTCATGGCGTCGGAGTCGGCGGTGCAGCTCACACTCACCGGCACGCTCGTCGGCCTCGGGCTCGGTCAGCTGGTGATCGGCCCGCTGTCCGACGCGATCGGCAGGCGCAGGCCGCTCATCGCGGGCACGGTCGTGCACATCGTGTCGTCACTGCTCGTGCTGGTCGCACCGAACGTGCTCATCCTCGGCCTGCTGCGGACGCTCCAGGGTGTCGGCGCCGCGGCGGCGATGGTGGTCGCCATGGCCGTCGTCCGTGACCTGTTCACGGGGCGTGCGGCGGCGACCATCCTGTCCCGGCTGATGCTCGTGATGGGCGCGGCCCCGATCCTCGCACCGTCGATCGGCGCCGGGATCCTGCTGTCCGGTTCGTGGCGCGGCGTGTTCGCCGTGCTGGCGGCGCTCGGGGTGGCGCTGCTGCTGGTCGCGATCTTCCTGCTGAAGGAGACGCTGCCGCCGGAACGCAGGCGCACCGGCTCGCTGCGGCCCGTGCTGTCGACGTACCGGATGCTGGTCACCGACAAGCAGTTCGTCGTGCTCGCGCTGGTCGCGGCGCTCGGCATGTCCGCGTTGTTCTCGTACGTGTCCGGCTCGTCGTTCGTGCTGCAGGACACCTTCGGGCTGTCCCAGCAGGAGTTCGGCATCGTGTTCGCGATCGGCGCGGTCGCGTTGATCGGTGCCTCGCAGCTGAACGTGGTGCTGCTGAACCGCTGGTCGGCGCAGCAGATCGTGTTCGGCGCGCTGGCGGCCGCACTCGCCTTCGGTGCCGTGCTGGTCGTCTTCGCGGCGTCCGGTTTCGGCGGTCTGCCCGGATTCCTGGCGCCGCTGCTGCTCCTGCTCGGCGCGGTCGGCTTCGTGCTGCCGAACGCGCCGGCGCTGGCCCTGTCCCGGCACGGGGAGGCGGCGGGCACCGCGGCCGCACTGCTGGGCGCGGCGCAGTTCGGCCTGGGCGCGTTGATCGCCCCGGTCGTCGGCGTGCTGGGCAACGACGGCCCGGCCATGGCACTGACCATGACCGGCGGCGTGCTGATCGCGTGGCTCGCGCTGGCCGCGACCATGGTCCGGCAGCGGGCCCTCGCGGTCGCCTAGCCGAACCCGCTGTCCGGCCGTACGGCTGGATAAGCTGGGCGTATGCCCGAGGGTGACACCGTCTACGCCACGGCGCATCGGTTGACCGAGGCGCTGGGCGGTGTCACCCTCACCCGCGCCGACCTGCGGCACCCCCGGTTGTCCACTGTGGATCTCACCGGGCGGGTGTTCGACCGGGCGGTGTCCGTCGGCAAGCACCTCTTCCTGCGGTTCGGCGGTGAGCTGAGCCTGCACTGCCACCTCGGCATGGACGGGTCCTGGCGCGTCTACACCGGCCGTCCGCCGATCACGCACCAGACGCGTGCGGTGCTCGGCGTGCCCGGGAAGACCGCGGTCGGGAACCTGCTGCTGGAGATGGCGTTGCTGTCCACTTCGGACGAGCACGAGCTGGTCGACCACCTCGGGCCCGACCTGCTCGACCCGGACTGGACCGACGAGCACCACGCCGAGGCCGTACGTCGCCTCACCGCCGATCCGTCGCGGGCGCTCGGCGAGGCGTTGCTGGACCAGACGGTCATGGCCGGGGTCGGCAACGTCTACAAGGTCGAGCTGTGCTTCCTGCTCCGCGTCACGCCGTGGACCCCGGTGTCCGAAGTGGACGCCGACAAGGTGGTGCGGTGGGCGCGGAAACTCCTGCTGCGCAACGCCTTGAACCCCGCCCGCAACACGACCGGCGATCCGCGCCGGGGCCGGTCACTGTGGGTCTACGGGCGGCGCAGGCAGGGATGCCTCCGCTGCGGCGGCCCGGTCGTCCACACCCCGGGCGACCGCGTCACGTACCACTGTCCCCGCTGCCAGCAGGGCCCGTCCTAGCGCGGAACAGCACGGCCCCGCCGTCGCGTCCGCGCACGCGAACTCCGCGGCCGGGACCCAACCCACGCGCGCGCTCGACCCGCACCTCGCTGAAGTCCACGGTCACGCGGTGACCGGCCGACGACAGGGCCGCGGCGAACGACGTCCTTCACGTTCAGAGGTTCTTCAGACCCGCCGCGACCCGATAGAGGAGGTCCATCGACGGCTTGTCGTCGGTCGACTCGTGGACGTGCAGCAGGCCCAGGTCGACGACGTCGGCGATCAGCACGCGGGCCGCGCCCAGCGGCAGGCTCAGGTGGGCGGACACCTCCGCGGTCGAGTGCGGGGTCAGGCACAGGTCGCAGATGGCGCGGAGGTCGTCGCGCAGGGCGGCGCGTTCGCGTTCGTGGGACAGTGCCGTCGACAGCAGTGTCTCCAGCTCCAGCCGGTAGCCGACGTGGGTGCGGCCGCCGGTCCTGGTGTACGGGCGCACCAGCTGCCGCGGGCTGCTCGCCTCCGTCGACAGCGCGGGCGGCTCCTTCGGGTTCGCCCACGGGCCGGTGTCGGCGAGCGGGGACACGAACGCGGGCGCGGGGGTCGGCGGTGGTGCGAGGGGGAGCAGGTCCTTCGGCTTCTTGTCGCGCCGTCCGAGCGACTTGCGGCCCGCCGGGACGACGGACCGGGGGCCGATCGGCAGCGACGTGGGGGTGGGCGGCGCCAGTGTCCCGCTCACGGAACCGTCGGTCTCGGGCTCGGGAGAGTTGGGGGGTTTCGGGCGGAAGTCGTTCGCTTCCCAGTCCTGGTAACTGCCCCAGCCGCCGTAGTACAAGCCCGCTCACCACCACTGGTCGGCCTAGGTCGGGGCGGATATTACGTCGATTTCACATCGCGCGGCAAGAGGCCGGTCGGGCGGTCTCTGCGGTAAACCAGGTGTTGACTTGCTGCGGCTAAACCAGGTAAACACAACGATACGCAGATGAAACGGTGGTAAATCCACATGTACGCAGAAGAGCGTCAGCAGCACATCGTGGACCGGGCCCGCCGGGAAGGGCGGGTCGACGTCGCCGACCTGGCCGCTGAGCTGGCCGTCACCGGCGAGACGATCCGGCGCGACCTCTCCGTGCTCGAGCGCCACGGGCTGCTCCGCCGCGTGCACGGCGGCGCCATCCCTGTCGAGCGGCTCGGCTTCGAACCCGCCCTCGCCGCCCGCGACGCCGTCCTGGGTGCGGAGAAGGACCGGATTGCGAAGGCCGCGCTCGCCGAGGTCCCCGAGGAGGGCTCGATCCTCCTCGACGCGGGCACCACCACCGCCCGGCTCGCCGAGATCCTGCCCGTCGACCGGCAGCTCACGATCCTCACCAACGCGCTGCCCATCGCGCTCTCGCTCGCGGGCCGCACGAACTTCAACGTCCTGTTCATCGGTGGCCGGGTCCGCTCGCGCACGCTCGCCTGTGTCGACCCGTGGGCGCTCGAAGCCCTCGCTCAGTCCTATGTGGACGTCGCGTTCATCGCCACCAACGGCATGTCCGTGCAGCGCGGCCTCACCACCCCCGACCAGGCGGAAGCCGCCGTGAAGAAGGCCATGGTCGCCGCCGCGCGCCGCACGGTGCTGCTCGCCGACCACACGAAGCTGTCCTCCGACCACCTCTCGCGGTTCGCGGAGCTGTCGGACATCGACCTGTTCATCACCGACAGCGGGATGGACCCCCAGCTGGCCGCGGAGATCGAAGGGCAGGGACCGAGGGTGATCCGGGCATGATCCTCACGCTCACGTTGAACCCCAGCCTGGACCGCACCATCGAGGTCCCGGAGCTGGTTCGCGGTGCGCTGGTCCGGGCGAGCGGGACCCGTCTCGACCCGGGTGGCAAGGGCGTCAACGTCGCCCGTGCCCTCGCCGCGCACCAGCTGCCGACCTGCGCGGTCGTGCCCCGTGGCGGGCCCGAGGGCAGGCAGCTGTGCGAACTCCTCACCGAGGAGGGCATCGACGTGTGCGCGGTGCCGGTCACCGGGCACACGCGGTCCAACGTGAGCCTCGTCGAACCGGACGGTGCGGTCACCAAGATCAACGAACCGGGCGGCGAGCTGGGCCAGGACGACCTGGAACGCATCGTCAAGGCGGTGCTGGACACCGCGGTCACCGCCGACTGGGTGGTCGCGAGCGGCAGCCTCCCGCCCGGTGTCCCGGACACGTTCTACCGCGACCTGGGCGCCCGGCTGACCGAGCGCGGCGTCCGGTTCGTCGTGGACACGTCCGGGCCCGCGCTCACCGAGGCGCTGGCCGCCGCACCGGCGTTGGTCAAGCCGAACCGGGAGGAGCTGGCCGAGTCGGTCGGCTTCGAGATCGCCACGCTGGGCGACGCGGTGCGGGCCGCGCAGGTCCTGCGTGACAAGGGGGCACGGACGGTGCTCGCCAGCCTGGGCGCCGACGGCGCGGTGCTGGTCGACGAGCAAGGGGTGCGTTACGGCGAGTCGCCCGTCGACCGCGGCCGCAGTGCGGTCGGTGCGGGCGACGCGATGCTCGCCGGGTATCTGGCCGGTGGGGTGACCGGCAGGGATGCCCTCGTCGAGGCGCTGTCGTGGGGTGCGGCCGCGGTTCGGTTACCGGGCAGCCGGATGCCGGGCCCCGGGGATGTGGACCGGGACTCCGTGCTGGTCCACACCTCGATCGACCTTTCGGAGAAACTGGAGCGGATTCAATGACGACTGACGTCTCCCAGCTGAAGAACTTACAGGGCAACGGGATCCGCGCCCGGGTCCAGCGGTTCGGCGGCAACCTCGCCGGCATGATCATGCCCAACATCGGCGCGTTCATCGCGTGGGGCCTGATCACGGCGATGTTCATCCCGACCGGCTGGCTGCCGAACGAGACCCTCGCCCAGCTGGTCGACCCCACGATCAAGTTCCTGCTGCCACTGCTGATCGGCTACACCGGTGGCCGGATGGTGCATGGCCAGCGCGGTGCCGTGGTCGGTGCGATCGCCACCATGGGTGTGATCGTCGGCGCGGACGTGCCGATGTTCCTCGGGGCCATGATCATCGGCCCGCTCGCGGCGCTGCTGATGAAGTGGTTCGACCGGCTGATCGAGGGCAAGGTCAGGTCCGGTTTCGAGATGCTGGTCAACAACTTCTCGGCCGGCATCCTCGGCGGTGCGATGGCGCTGCTGGGCCTGATCGGCATCGGCCCGGTCGTCGAGGCGCTCACCAACGGGGCCAGCAACGTCGTCGACTTCCTCGTCGACAACAGCCTGCTGCCGCTCGTGTCGATCATCGTCGAGCCCGCGAAGGCGCTGTTCCTCAACAACGCCATCAACCACGGCGTGTTCGGCCCGCTCGGCCTGGAACAGGCGCGGGAAGCGGGCCAGTCGATCCTGTTCATGATCGAGACCAACCCCGGACCTGGCCTCGGCGTGCTGCTCGCGTTCTGGTTCTTCGGCCCGCGCAAGACCCGGCCGAGCGCCCCCGGCGCGATCATCATCCACTTCTTCGGCGGCATCCACGAGATCTACTTCCCGTACCTGCTGATGAAGCCGAAGCTGATCCTGGCCGCGATCGCCGGTGGCATGGCCGGTGTCGGCACCGCCCTGGTCACCAACTCCGGGCTGGTCGCGCCGCCCGCACCGGGCAGCATCTTCGCCTACATGGCGGTCACGCCACGCGGCGGCCACCTGAGCGTCCTGCTCTGCATCGCCGTCGCGACCGCCGTGTCGTTCATCGTCGCCGCCGCGCTGATGAAGTTCGGCCACGGCGCCGACGCCGGTGACGAGACCCCCGCCGCGGACGCGGCCCCAGAGCCGCCGACGGCCGCCGCCCCGGCCGTCGGCGCCCCAACCTCCAACGGCACCACCACGACCACCCGTCCCGTCATCTCCGGCCGCGACGTGAAGAGCATCGTCGTCGCCTGCGACGCGGGCATGGGTTCGAGCGTGATGCTGGCGTCCCAGATGCGCACGCGGCTCAAGCCGTACGGCGTGACCGTGGAACACGTCGCGGTCAACGACATCCCGGCCGGGGCGCGGCTCGTGCTCACGCACACCGACCTCGCCGAGCGGGCCCGGTCGACCGTGCCGCACGCGGTGGTCGTGGAGTTCCGGATGTTCCTGGGCGACCCGGCGTTCGACCGGCTGGAGAAGGCGATCAAGGAAGGCGATGAGATCCGTGGCTGAGTCATCGGTCCTCCCGAAGGAGGGCATCCGCCTCGGGCTGACGGCGGCCGACAAGTGGGACGCGATCCGCCAGTGCGGCGCCGTGCTCACCGACTTGGGCGCGGTCGACGACGGCTACCCGGACGCCATGCTGGAACGCGAGAAGACGGTGTCCACGTTCATCGGCGAGGGCGTCGCGATCCCGCACGGCACCGACGAGAGCCGCGCGCTGGTGCGCCGCACCACGCTCGGCGTGCTGCAGTTCCCCGACGGCGTGGACTGGGACGGCCAGACCGTCAACATCTGCGTGGCCATCGCGGCGAAGGGCGACGAGCACGTGACCGTGCTGTCCGCGCTCGCGCAGATCCTCATGGACCCCGCGCAGGCCGAGCGCCTGCGCACGTCAGCCAGCGTCGACGCGGTGTACGACCTGCTGGAATCGATAGGGAAGGACCTGTAACCCATGAAGGTGGCGCGTTTCTACGCCCCCGGTGACATCCGCCTCGAGGAGGCGCCCGAGCCGAACCCCGGCCCGGACGAGGTGAAGATCGCGGTGAAGCAGTGCTCGACCTGCGGCACCGACGTCAAGATCTTCAACCACGGTCACCACCACCTGGTGCCGCCGCGCGTGATCGGCCACGAGATCGCCGGCGAGGTCGTCGAGGTCGGGTCGGACGTGTCCGGCTGGGCGCCGGGCGACCGGGTGCAGGTCATCGCGGCCGTGCCGTGCGGGGAGTGCGCCGAGTGCCAGGACGGCCGCATGCAGGTCTGCCCCAACCAGACCTCGGTCGGCTACCACTACGACGGCGGGTTCGCCGAGTACCTGATCGTGCCGCGGCAGGTGCTCGCGGTCGACGGGCTCAACCGGATCCCCGACGGCGTGGACTTCGCGGAGGCGTCGGTCGCAGAACCGCTCGCGTGCGTGCTCAACGGGCAGGAGCTGGCGAAGGTCGGCCCCGGCGACGACGTGGTCGTGGTCGGCGCTGGGCCGATCGGCTGCCTGCACGTGCGGCTCGCGCGGGCACGCGGCGCGAACCGGGTGTTCCTGGTGGAGCTGAACCGGTCCCGGCTGGACATGTCGGCGGCGAAGGTGAAGCCGGACGCGGCGATCTGCTCGGCCGAGGTCGACGCGGTCGACGAGGTGAAGAAGCTGACCGACGGGCGCGGTGTGGACGTGGTGATCACCGCGGCCGCGGCCGGCGCCGCGCAGGAGGACGCGCAGCACATGGCCGCGCGCAGCGGCCGGATCAGCTTCTTCGGCGGCCTGCCGAAGGATAAGCCGACGATCACGCTGGACTCCAACCTGGTGCACTACCGCGAGCTGACCATCGTGGGCGCCAACGGTTCCAGCCCCGCGCACAACAAGAAGGCCCTCGAGCTGATCGCGTCCGGCCAGGTGCCGGTCGCCGACCTGATCACCCACCGCCTGCGGTTGTCCGAACTGCACGACGCCATCAAGCTGGTGTCGTCCGGTTCGGCGATCAAGGTGACCATCCAGTCGTAGTTTCGTTGCAGGGCCACGTCGAGGAGGACGCATGCCCACGAGGGACGTTGTTGTCGGGTCGCGGATCGGGCTGCACGGCAGGCCCGCGAAGATCGTCGTGGAGACCGCGCAGGCCCAGTCGGTGACCGTGCGGATCGGCACGGCCGCGAAGCCACCGGTCGACGCGCGCAGCATCATCGCGGTGCTGTCGCTCGGCGCGCACGGCGGTGACACGGTCACGATCTCCGCGGACGGCGAGGGCGCCGACGCCGCGCTGGCGGCGATGGCCGAGATCCTGGAGCGGGATCTCGATGCCTGATCTGCACGGCTTGGGTGTCAGCCCGGGACGCACGGCGGGCCCCGTCCACGCGATGGGTGCCCCGCCGGTCCTGCCTTCGGACGTGCCGGCACCGGGACCCGACGAGGCCGAGCGGGCGGCGAAGGCGCTCCAGTTCGTGGCCACGTCACTCGACGAGCTGGCCGCGCGGGTGACCGGTCCGGCCGCGGAGGTCCTCGCCACGCAGGCCATGATGGCCGCCGACATGACCCTCGCCGACGCGGTCGCCGCGAAGGTCGCCGCGGGCAGGCCGGCGGCGTGGGCGATCACCGACGCGATCGCCGACCAGCAGGCCACGTTCACCGAGCTGGGCGGCTACTTCGCCGAGCGCGCCGCCGACCTCGCGGACCTGCGGGACCGCGCGGTGGCGTGGCTGCTCGACGTGCCGATGCCGGGCCTGCCCCGGCCGGGCGTGCCGTACGTGCTGGTGGCCGACGACCTGTCACCGGCGGACACGGCGCTGCTGGACGACTCGGTCCGCGCGATCGTCACCCGCCGCGGTGGCCCGACCAGTCACACCGCGATCCTGGCGCGTGCCAGGGGCCTGCCCGCGGTGGTCGGCTGCGTGGGCATCCTCGACGTGGCCGACGGGACGACCGTGTCGGTCAACGGCACGACGGGCGCGGTCGGCCTCGTGACGGCGTCGGCGGCGGAGGAGATCGTCGCCGCCGGGCAGGCGGAACGCGCACGGAACGAGGCGCTGACCGGCCCCGGTCGCACGGCCGACGGTGTCCCCGTGCCGCTGCTGCAGAACGTCGGCGGCGCGGCCGACCTCGCGCCGGACGGCGAGGGCGTCGGGCTGTTCCGCACGGAGTTCCTGTTCCTGGGCCGGACGTCGGCGCCGCCGGTGGCCGAGCAGGAGTCGGCCTACCGGGAGCTGTTCGCGGCCGCGGGTGACAACAAGGTCGTGCTGCGGACGCTGGACGCGGGCGCGGACAAGCCGTTGCCGTTCCTGGGACTGGCGGAGGAGGACAACCCGGCGCTGGGCGTGCGTGGCCTGCGCACGTCCCGGGTGGACCCGTCGGTGCTGGCCGAGCAACTGGAGGCGGTGTCCCGGGCGGCGACCGCCACGACGGCCGACGTGTGGGTGATGGCGCCCATGGTCGCGACCGCCGAGGAGGCCGCGGAGTTCGCGTCGGCCGTCCACAAGGCGGGCCTGCGGACCGCCGGGGTGATGATCGAGGTCCCCGCCGCGGCGCTGAAGGCCAGGCAGATCCTCGCCGCCGTGGACTTCGTGTCGATCGGCACCAACGACCTGTCCCAGTACACGATGGCCGCCGACCGCATGAACGGCGAGCTGGCGGACCTGCTGGACCCGTGGCAGCCCGCGGTGCTGGAGCTGGTCGCCCTGGTGGCGTCGGCCGGGCGGGAACTGGGCAAGCCGGTCGGCGTCTGCGGCGAGGCCGCGAGCGACCCGCTGCTGGCGTGCGTGTTCGTGGGCATGGGGATCACGACGCTGTCGATGTCGGCGCCGTCCGTGCCCGCCGTGCGAGCCGCGCTGGCGACCCGCACGGCGGACGACTGCGAACGCCTGGCCGAACTGGCCCTGTCCGCCCCGACGGCGGCGGCCGCCCGCTCGGCGGTGGCCACGGCCTGATGCCCGGAACGACGCTTTGGGGCACTCAGCCCGAAGCCGCCGATGATCATGCTCGGTTGTGTATGGGGAGGTTTCCCTCCGGGGGGTCCTCGCCGGACGGGCTGATCTCGGGGAGGGGGCCTCACGATTTTGGCGTGTTGTGGTTTGGCATGGACGGGTGGCCTGCCCTCCCGTCGACCTCCCTCCGGGCTATCACACCGCGTCAAGGGGGCCATTGCGTTGGCATCGGGGCTGGTTCGGGCTGGCCCCCTTGACCCGGTGTGATCGGGCTTCGCCAGGTCGACGGGAGGGCAGGCAGGCCGTCTTTGTGGGCTGGCGCCCGGCTTGTGCACGGGGCTGGCCCGCTGCGCGGGCCTCGGGCGCTGCGCGCCCGGCGGATGCCTGCCCGGCTCTGCGAAGCGGGCCTGACCAGGCCGCGCTCTGCCGCAGGTCCGGAACAACCAGGTTGACCACCGGTGGCTCCAGGCTCGACGTCTCGAATGCGTCTTTCGGGGCACGACACCTCAGAGCCTTGCCGCGAGGACGGCGCGGAGTGGCGTGGCCGGACGGCCCAGCAGTTCCTCCAGCGCGGGGCCGGTGACGGCGAACTCGCCGCGCCGGGACGCCTGGAACATGCCGAGCAGCATGGTCACCCTGGCCTCCGGTGAGCCCTGCGCGACCAGGCCCGCCCGCCACTCCTCGTCGTCGACGACGACCCGGCGGATCGTGCGGCCGCCGAGTTCGCCGAGGATCGCCGCGGCCTGTTCGAGGTCGAACACCTCGGGCGCGGTCAGCGGCGGGGTCGGTCCGTCGAACCGGCCCTCGTCGGTGAGGACGCGGACGGCCGCCTCGGCGAGGTCGGCGTGCGCGGTCCACGACACGGGTCCGTCGGCCGGGGCGACCAGCTCGCCGGTCTCGAGCGCCTGGCCGAAGAGGAGCGGGATGGTGTCGGCGTAGTAGCCGTTGCGCAGCGCGGTGAACGGTGTGCCGAGCCCGGTCAGGTAGGTCTCGGTGGCGGCGTGGTCGACCATGGGCGCGAACAGCGAGTCCGCACCCGAGCCCTGGTGGCTCGTGTAGAGGACCCGCTTGGCCCCGGCCGCGTAGGCGGCGTCGACCGCGGCACGGTGCTGCACGACCTTCTCCGGGCCGATCGCGTTGACCGACACGAGCAGCACCTGCGCGGCGTCCTCGAACGCGTCGGCCAGTGTGGCCGGTTCGGCGAAGTCGCCCCGCCGCACCCGCACCCCGCGCGCGGCCAGGTGCGCCGCCTTCTCGGGCGCGCGCACGCTCACCCCGACCTGCTCCGCGGGCACGTGCTCGAGTAACCCCTCGACGACCAGTGCCCCGAGCTTCCCCGTTGCCCCGCTGACGACGATCATGCTTCACCTCGTGATATCGATGGAATCACTTCGACGCTAACATCGGAAATACATCGATAGCAAGGAGCTGTTATCGTTGGAAGCATGGACGTGCGGACGAACCTCGTCGAGGTGGCGGCCAGGCTGCTGCGTGAACAGGGCCCGGCCGCGGTGACCACCCGAGGGGTCGCCCATGCCGCGGGCATGCAGGCCCCGGCCATCTACCGCATGTTCGGCGACAAGGACGGCCTCCTGGACGCGGTCGCCGAGCACGTGTTCGCCACCTACGTCGCCGAGAAGTCCCGCACCCCCGACAGCGACGACCCGCTGGCCGACCTGCGCGCCGGGTGGGACACGCACATCGGCTTCGGCATGGCGAACCCCGCGCTGTACGTCCTCCTGGTCGGGCGTCCGCCGTCGCCGGCCACGGTCGCGGGCATCGAGAAGCTGCGGGCCAAGGTCCGCCGGGTCGCGGAGATCGGCAGGCTCCGGGTGTCCGAGCAGCGGGCCGTGGAGCTGATCCACGCCGCCAACACCGGGGTGGTCCTGACCCTGCTGACCGCGCCCGACCCGGACCCCGGCCTGGCGGACGCCATGTACGAGGCGGTGACCCGGACGATCCTGACCGATGCACCCGCGCTCGCGGAGGACGGCCCGGTCGCGGCCGCGGTCGCGTTCCGCACGGTGGTGCCCGACCTGCCACGCCTCACCGACACGGAGCGCGCCATGCTGTCCGAGTGGCTGAACCGGGCGGCGGGGGGCTAGCGCCAACGCGCTGAAGGGGTCCTTCGGTGCGCTGGGCGTGATGAAGAGGTCCTTCGGAACGCCGGAACTGGTGACGGGGTCCCTGGGGGTTGCGCTGGTTCGGACACGTGGGGCAAATTCGGTCACCCGTTGTACTAACCACCCCGTTGGCCGTCCTCGGGGTGAAGTCGCTGTCAGAGACTGTCCGGTCCGTTAGGCCATTTGGGCCTTAACTTTCGTCGGCGATCGACATAAGTTCGAGTCGTTTAGTCGGAAGCGGCTATGTCCACGCCACCAGAGGGACGCCCGGGCAGCCACCCCGGGTCGAAAGGCGAGGCAGCGTGACAACGGACGTCACCCACGTGCCATCTGTTCGTCGCGCCGCGTCTCCTGCTCCCAGCAACAACGCGAGCGGTCCGTGCGACCGCTCATTCCCGTGCCCATGAACGGAGTTCCACAATGGACAGAGACGGCCGACCGGCGCTCTCGCGTCGATCGATGCTCGCCGGTGCCGCGGCAGCGGGCGTGCTCGCCCCCGCCGTAGCGGCCAGCGGCGTTGCCGCCTTCTCCGCGGCGGCCGGTGCCGAGCCCGCGTCTGCCTCAGCAGGCGCGGCGGGCCAGACCCGCCAGATCACCCTGTACGCCGAGCAGATCCCAGGAACCAACCTCGTCGGCTACGCCCTTGAACCCGGCAAGCCGACGATCCCGGGCCCCCTGCTGGAGATCTACGAGGGTGACACGCTCGAGATCGAGCTGGTCAACAACACCGACGAGCGGTTGTCGATCCACCCGCACGGCGTCAACTACGACACCAACTCGGACGGCGCGCCGTTCAACGGATCGTTCAACAACCCCCGCGAGACCCGCGTCTACACCTGGCGCACCCGCACCACGTACCAGCGTGACGGCGTGTACATGCCGGGCAGCGCGGGTTACTGGCACTACCACGACCACGCGATGAGGGGCGACCACGGGACAATCGGGCTCCTGCGCGGCCTGTACGGCGGCCTGATCGTCCGCAAGCGCGGCGACCTGCTGCCCGACCGGCAGTACACGGTCGTCTTCAACGAACAGACCATCAACAACAAGATCGCCCCGGACACGCCCATGTTCGTGGCGAACCAGGGTGAGCGCGTCGAGTGGATCTGCATCGGGCACGGGAACCTGCTGCACACCTTCCACCTGCACGCGCACCGCTGGGCGGACACCCGCACCGGCATGCTCGCCGGCGCGAGCGACAACTCGCCCGTGATCGACAACAAGAACCTCGACCCCGGCAGCTCGTTCGGCTTCCAGGTGATCGCGGGTGAGGGCGTCGGTCCGGGCGCGTGGATGTACCACTGCCACGTCCAGGGCCACTCCGACGCAGGCATGTCCGGTGTCTTCCTGGTCCGCAACCCCGACGGCAGCATGCCGCCCGGCGCGCAGGAGTCCATCGACCGCTTCCACGGTCACGAGATGGGCTCGATGGACATGCAGGCCATGGGTATCGCCCCGGCGCCCACGGGTCCGCACGACGGCATCGCGCCGATCGCGCCGGACAACCCCTCCGCGAAGAAGGTCAAGACCGACAAGCCCGCCACCACGACGCCGCACGGCGGCCACAGGTAACCGTTAGAGAAAGGACAGCCCGACCATGGGGCGAAGAGGCTCTTTCGGCTGGTCGCGAAAGCGACGAGCCCGCAGATACACAGCGCTCGGCGCAGCGCTCGCTCTCGGTGCTTCTCTGATCAGCACAGTCGCGGCAGTACCGGCACCTGCCGCGGCGGCACCGGCGGCACCGGCGGCGACCGCTCCGGTCAACATCCTCGTCTTCCGCGGTGCGGCCGCCGAGCAGAAGGACCCGGTGGTCCGTGCGACGGACGCGATCACCAGCCTGGCGTCGGCGAACGGCATCGGGGTCACGGCGTCGTCCGACCCGGCCGTGTTCAACCCGGCGAGCCTGGCGAAGTACCGCGGTGTGGTCTACCTGTCGGCGCAGGGCATCACCCTGAACCCGACGCAGGAAGCCGCGCTGCAGAGCTACATGAAGTCCGGTGGCGGCTTCCTCGGCATCTCCGACGCGGCCCGCGCCCAGCAGAACTCGACCTGGTTCACCGGTCTCATCGGCGCCCGCCCGGTGGGGGCCCGGCTCGTCTCGGAGGTCACGGCGAGCGCCGAGAACCCGCCGAACGAGACCAAGGAAAAGCTGATCGACGGTGACCCGTCCACGAAGTGGCTGGCGTTCAACCCGACGGGTTGGGTCACCTACAAGCTCGCCGCCCCGTTCGCGGTGAACAGCTACTCGCTGACCTCGGCGAACGACTTCGACGGCCGCGACCCGAAGAACTGGACGCTGCAGGGCTCCAACGACGGCTCGACCTGGGTCGACCTGGACACCCGCGTCGACCAGGACTTCCCGCAGCGGTTCCAGAAGCGCGAGTTCACGTTCACCAACACCACCGAGTACGGCTACTACCGGCTGAACATCACCGCGAACGCCGGTGAACCGCTGGTGCAGCTCGCGGACTGGGACCTGGTGGCCGACGACTCGCAGCTCCCGCCGCCGCCGGAGCCCGCGGTGCAGGAGGCGACGATCGACGTCCTCGACCGGAACCACCCGGCCAACGAGGGCCTCGGCATGACGTGGAAGCGCACCGACCGCTTCCTCAACTGGGAGCAGAACCCGGTCGGCCAGGTGCACACGGTCGCCCAGGTCCGGGAGAACACCTACTCGCCGGGCACCGGTGCGAACGGCGCGTTCCACCCGATCTCGTGGTGCCGTGACTACGAGGGTGGCCGCTCCTTCTACACCGGCATGGGCCGCACCGAGGCGAGCTACGGCGAGGAAGGGTTCCGCAACCACCTCCTCGGCGCGCTGAAGTGGACCACCGGCCTGGTGCGTGCCGACTGCAAGGCGACCATCGCGTCGAACTACAAGATCGAGAAGCTCAACGCGAACAACGCGTCCGGCCAGCTCGACCAGATCGGTGAGCCGCACGGCCTCACCATCGCCCCGGACGGCAAGGTCTTCTACATCGGCCGCGGCGCGTGCGCGAACAACGTGGTGCCCCAGCCGAACGACTGGACCAACCCCGACATCGGCAAGGGCTGCGGCACGATCCACGTGTGGGACCCGGCCACGAAGAAGGCGAAGCTCGCCACCACCCTCGTGGTGATGGGCAACCGCGGCAGCGGCGGCGAACTGGTCAAGAACGAGGAGGGACTGGTCGGCATCACGCTGGACCCGGCCTTCTCGGACAACGGCTGGGTCTACGTCTACTGGATGCCGCACGAGTCGATCAACCGTGACACCCGGATCGGCAAGCGCACCATCTCGCGCTTCACGTTCGACAAGGCCGCGGGCACGATCGACCAGGCGACGCGCAAGGACCTGCTGTCGTGGGACACGCAGATCCACAGCTGCTGCCACGTCGGCGGTGGCATGGCGTTCGACAAGGACGGCAACCTGTTCGTCTCCACCGGCGACAGCAACTCGTCGCAGGGCTCGAACGGGTACTCCGGCAACAACTGGACGCAGGAGTACAAGGGCGTGTCCTTCCAGGACGCTCGCCGCACCTCGGGCAACACCAACGACCTCAACGGCAAGATCCTGCGGATCCACCCGGAGGCCGACGGCACCGCGACGATCCCCGAGGGGAACCTGTTCCCCGAGGCGAACGACACGCAGGACAAGACCCGTCCCGAGATCTACGTCATGGGCGTCCGCAACCCGGCACGCCTGCAGGTCGACCCCGAGCACAACTGGGTGACCACCGCGTGGGTCGGACCGGACGCGTCGTCGCCGAGCCCGGAGCTCGGCCCGGCGAAGTACGAGACCGCGACGATCATCACCGAGCCCGGTAACCACGGTTGGCCGTACTGCATGGGCAACAAGCAGCCGTACCGCGACCGCAGCAACACCGACGCGGCCGTCCTCACGGGCTGGTACGACTGTGACAACCCGGTCAACACCTCGCCGCGCAACACCGGTCTGGTCAACCTGCCGCCGGTGAAGAAGAACATGATCTGGTACTCGCCGGACGGTGGCGGGCCCATCTTCCCGAACCGCCCGAACAGCAACATCCCGACGTACGTCGCCGCGGACGCGACCTACACCCAGCCGTACCTGCGTGGTGGCGGCCAGGCGGTCATGTCCGGCCCGACGTACCACTACGACCGCGTCAACACCAACAGCGGTGTCGCGTGGCCGGAGTACTGGGACGACAAGTGGTTCATCGGTGACCAGTCGAACTCGGCGAACCGGATCGCCGTGACGGTCGACCCGGCCGGTGTGCCGACGGCGCAGCCGCCGGTGTTCGCCGAGACGATCCGGCCGATCATCCCGCCGGGTGGCGGTGACAACCGCCTGAACAGCTGGATGGACGCCAAGTTCGGTCCGGACGGCGCGCTGTACATGCTGGACTACGGCAGCGGCTTCTTCACCGTCGCCCCGAACCAGAAGCTGATCAAGATCAGCTACATCGGCGGCGAGGCGACCCCGAAGCCGGCGGCGTCGAACGTCGCGGTGCAGAACCGGGCGCTGACCCACCAGTTCTACGGGGCGAAGTCCGGCGGCGTGTCCTGGAAGTGGGAGTTCGGCGACGGCACCATCTCCACGGAGCCCAACCCGAAGCACACCTACACCCGCACCGGCCCGTACACCGCCAAGCTGACCACGACCTACGCCGACGGCGAAGTGGTGGTCTCGCGGACCGCGGTGAACGTGGGCTGCTCGGTGTCCGACCCGACGGCCACCGTCAAGTTCGGTCCCGGTGAGGACGCCGTCGACACCAGGGTGGACAACAAGAACGCCGGTGGCGGCTGCAAGATCGACGACCTGATCGACGACGAGATCACGTGGTCCTCGCACGCCGGGTTCGTCAACCACGTCGAGGTGGTCGCGAAGAACCTCTCGCAGCTCGGCATCATCAACCGCAAGCAGCAGGACACGCTGAACCGCGCGGCGAAGACGTCGGTGATCGGCAACCCCGGTCAGTACGGCTACGACGCGATCTTCGACGGCACGGAAGCCTCGTTCAGCAACTGGGCGATGGCGCCCTCGGGTGAGTTCTCGATCCGGCCGGACGGGTCCCTGCGGCCCAGCGGTGGCCTCGGAATGCTGTGGTACGCCAAGAACCCCTACCGGGACTTCTCGGTGAAGCTGCAGTTCAAGGACATCGCACCGGAGGGCTACCGGGCCAACAGCGGTCTGTTCGTCCGCTTCCCGGATCCGCGCACACCACTGGCCGAGCGGCCCGCGGGCAGCTGTGGCACGGTCGGCGCCGCGCGGACGTCGCAGGCGTGGGTCGCGATCTACTGTGGACACGAGATCCAGATCTACGACGGCGAGTCCGGCGAGCCGCAGAAGACCGGGTCGATCTACAACTTCGACCCGAACAACCTCGCCAACGCCGGTGCCACCCCGAAGAACCAGTGGAACGACTACGAGATCAGGGTTGTCGGCCAGCACTACACGATCATCCGCAACGGCGTGGTGATCAACGAGTTCGAGAACGCACCGGGGCAGGAGTCGTCCCGCGCCGGTGACCCGAACACGACGCTGCGCCAGTTCGCGGAGGGCTTCATCGGCCTTCAGAACCACGGCAACAACGACCTCGTCGAGTTCCGCAACATCCGGGTGCGGCCGCTGTAAACCGGGTGGCCGGGCGGTGCCACGCGGCACCGCCCGGCCCTCCCCCTTGGAGGACTTTTCCTGACATGTCCAGACGTTTCATCGCCGCGGTAGGCGCGGCGGTGGCCGTTCTCGGGTTGGTGGCGCTACCGGCGTCCGCCACCCCGGCAGCGGAACCACCGCCGGTCACCGCGGCCGCAGCAGCACAGACACTCACCTGGACCGCGGGCGACAGCGTGTCGGCGTACACGTCCGCGCCGACCACCGCGGTCGCCGGGGAGACCACGATCGTCTTCGAGAACAGCGAGGCGACGGGCAACACCACCGGCATGTCGCACACGCTGACGTTCGACACGTCCACGCCGGGCTACAACCACGACGTGCCGGTGAACATCCTGGCCAACCCGTTCGACTCCAACGGCGGCCGCCACGAGGCGACCGTGAACCTGACACCGGGCAAGTACCGCTACTTCTGCACGATTCCCGGCCACAGCACGATGGTCGGCGAGTTCACCGTGGAGGGCGGCACGGGTGACACCACACCGCCGACGGTGACCGCCACGATCACCGGCACGCAGGACGCGGACGGCAACTACGTCGACCAGGCGACCGTCAACCTGGCCGCCACCGACAACACCGGCGGTTCCGGTGTCGCGTCCACCGAGTACAAACTGGACACCGGCGCCTGGACCCCGTACACCGCACCGGTGACGGTGTCCGCGGTCGGCGCGCACACCGTCGCCTACCGCGCCACGGACGTGGCGGGCAACGTGTCGCAGGAAGGCTCGAAGCCGTTCACCGTCGTCGACGGTGGCGGCGGCGAGGACACCACCCCGCCCACGGTCGACGCCACGGTGACCGGCACGCAGGACGCCGACGGCAACTACGTCGAGTCCGCCACGGTCACCGTCACCGCCACGGACAACCAGGGCGGTTCCGGCGTGGCCACCACCGAGTACAAGCTGGACGACGCCGCGTGGGCGCCGTACACCCAGCCGGTGCTGGTGTCCGTGCTGGGGCAGCACACCGTGCTGTACCGGGCGACGGACGGGGCGGGCAACGTCTCCACGGAGGGCTCGAAGCAGTTCACCGTGGTGGCCGACCAGACCGACACGACGCCGCCGACGGTCGACGCCGAGGTCTCCGGCACGCAGGACGCCGACGGCAACTACGTCGACGTCGCCACCGTCTCCCTCTCCGCGACCGACGCCGAGTCCGGTGTCGCGTCCGTGGAGTACAAGGTGGACGAGGGTGCCTGGACCGCGTACAGCACGCCGGTCGCGGTGAACACACCCGGCATGCACATGGTGAGCTACCGCGCCACCGACGTGGCGGGCAACGTCTCGCCGGAGGGCATGGCCCACTTCACCGTGGTCCAGCAGGACTCGACGGCCCCGACCGTGTCGGGCCGGGTCGTCGGCCAGCAGGACGAGAACGGCGCCTACATCGGTTCCGCCATGGTGACGGTCACCGCCACCGACAACGACGGCGGTTCCGGCGTGGCGTCGGTCGAGTACCAGCTGGACGGCGGCGCGTGGACCGCGTACACGGAGTCCGTGCAGGTGTCCGACCCGGGCGCCCACACCGTGCTGTTCCGTGCCACGGACCAGGCCGGGAACACCTCGCCGGAGGGTTCGGTGACGTTCACGGTGGTGGCCGGTGAGGTCGACGAGACCCCGCCGTCCGTGTCCGCCGTGGTGAGCGGTACCCAGAACTCCAGCTGGCAGTACCTCGACGCGGCGAACATCACCATCTCCGCGCTGGACACGGGTTCCGGCGTCGACTCTGTCGAGTACAAACTGGACAGTGGCGCCTGGACCGGGTACACGGAGCCGGTGGTCGTGAACACCGCGGGCACGCACACGTTCTACTACCGGGCCACGGACCTGGCGGGGAACATGTCGGCCGAGCTGTCGGGTTCGTTCACGGTCGTGGAGTCCGGCCCCGCGCCGGGTCCCGACGTGTGCCCGGACTCGGACGTCCGCGACACCGTGATCATCGGTGACATCGACAGCCAGGTGGCGAACGTCGACATCGGCAACGGCTGCACGATCAACGACGTCATCGACGAGGACGGCGACTGGTCCAACCACAACCAGTTCGTCCGCCACGTGAAAGCGGTGACGAAGGAACTCGTGCAGAACGGCGTCATCACGACCGCGATGCGCGACCGCATCGTGACCGCGGCCGTCAACTCGACCGTGGGCATGCCGACGGCCGCACGCGCCTGACGCGTGCGGACGGAGCCTCCCCGGGCGGTCACCGCCCGCCCGGGGAGGCTTTTCTGTTGCCAGTGGCGCGAAAGGCGCTTTCCCGGCCCGAGAAGCGGGCCCCTCCCCGAGATCGCCCCTCCGGGGAGGACGCCGAACCAATCACAACGGACCGGTCGTGTCGTCGTCTGCCCGCACAGGCGATTCGGTTCTCAGCGGATCCTGGCGCGCACCGCCGCCGTCTCGCGGGTCACGCGGTCGGCGGCGCCGTGGTCGCCCGCGGCGGCGTGCAGGCGGGCGAGCTTGTCCAGCACACCGGCGAGCAGGTACGGGTAGTCGATGCCGCGGGCCACGGCGACCGCGTGCTCGCCCTGGCCGATCGCGGCGGGCAGTTCGTGCCGGTCGTACAGCACGGGGTCGAGCAGGTCGGCCAGTGCGCGGGTCTCGAACAGCGGGTCGTGGAGGTCGCGCGCGATCTCCAGGGCGGCGCGGAGCCGGTCGCGGGCGTCGGTGTGTTCGCCGCGGGCCAGGTGCAGGCAACCCCACGCGTGGGCGGCGTAGAACACGCCGGACGCGCCGATGTCGCTCACGTGCTCGGTCAGTTCGGTGAAGGCCTTCTCTGCCTCGGCGTCGTGGCCGAGCGCGAGTTCGGCCTGGCCGAGCCAGTAGGTGTCGCGGGCGACCAGAATGCGGATGCCGTGTTCCCGCGCGCTCGCCACGATCTCCGTGAGGACCTCCACGGCGACCGCCGGCCTGTCCGCCTGCAGGTGCGCGAGGCCGACCTGGGAGTAGGCGTGCAGCGCGGCCGCGGGCTGCCCGTTCGCGGTGAGCCGCTCGTAGGCCTCGCTGCCCGCCGTGATCGCCTTGGTCAACCGTCCGTTGGGGACGAGGAAGAACGGCGCGTTGCTCAGCGCCTCCAGGTAGCCCCGCTGGTCGCCGATCCGCTCGAACAGGTGCATGGCCTCGGTGTTGGCCTCCTCCGTCGGCCCGTACCGGCGGCGGAGGTAGAGCAGCCCCGCCTTCGAGATCAGCAACCTGGCGTGTCCGCGCTGGTTCCCCGCGGCCTTCGCCAGGCCCATCGCGGTGTCGTAGCAGTTCTGCCAGTCGTCGAAGTACCGCTCCGTCTCGAACAACGCCTGCCCGCCGACGGCCAGCTCGCAGCACAGCTCGTCGCGGCCGAGGTCGGCGGCCTGCCGCACACCGGCCACCAGCGCGGCCCGCTCGTTGTCCAGCACCACCATCGGCGGCACGTCCGGCGGCAGGCTCGCCGCCACCACGTCCGGCCGCCAGCGCTGCGCGTCCCGCTGGAACATGTTCTGTCCCATGTGGTCGCGGTCGGCGATGTCGGTGAGCGCGAGCAGAGCGCCGAGCGCGCGGACGACCGCCGCGTGCCGGGTCGGCGCGGGCTCCTCCGCCTCGGCGCGTTCCCTGGCGTAGGCGCGGGTCAGGTCGTGGAAGCCGTACCGCGCCTGTCCGTGCGGCGCGCCGGTGACGTCGAGCAGGTGCACGTCGACCAGCTCGTCGACGAGGTCCTGCGCGGCGCCCAGCCCGGTGTCCAGGACCGCGGCCGCCGCCCACAGCGGGAAGTCGGGCGCCTCCAGCAACCCGAGGAGCCGGAACAGCCTGCGCGTCTCGGGCCGCAGTCCCGTGTAGCTCAACCCGAAGCTGGCCCGCACCTCCAGGTCGCGGTAGCGCAGCGCGTCCAGCCGGTGCTGTTCGTCCGCCAGCCGCGACACCAGGTCCGCGAGCCGCCAGTGCGGCCGGGACGCCAGCAGCGACCCGACGATCCGCAACGCGAGCGGCAGCCGCGCACACAACCCGACCAGCGCAGCCAGCTCCGCGTCGGCCGCCGAGGCCAGCCTGCCGTCGGTGCTGTTGCGCAGCAGGGACACGCTGTCGGCTTCGGACATCTCGCCCAGGACGACCCGCCGCGCGCCGCCGAGACCACCCAGCCGGACCCGGCCGGTCACGAGCACGCCACAGGTCCCGCTCGCGGGCACCAGCGGCGCGAGCTGCGCCTCGTCGAGCACGTCGTCGAGCACCACCAGGACCTGGCGTTCCGCGAGCAGGCTCCGGTACAGCTCGGCGCGTTCCTCCGGATCGTCCGGCACCGCCGTGGCGGGCACCCCCAACGCCCGCAGGAACCGACCCAGCACGATCGCCGGGTCGACGGGCTGGGCACGCGCACCACCCAGCACCGCGAACAACTGCCCGTCGGCGTACCGCGCCTTGAGGCGGTGCCCGGCGTGCACGGCCAGCGCGGTCTTGCCGATGCCGCCCAGACCCGAGATCGTCACCACCGCGGCGGGCTCGTCGTCGGCGCGGTCCGCGCGGAGCACCGCCTCGATCTCCGCCAGCTCGGCCCGCTGTCCGGTGAAGTCGCCGAGCACCGGTGGCAGCTGGCGCGGCACCGGCGTGACGGGCGCCGCCCGCGGGACCGGCTCTTCTCCGGCCAGGATCTCGGCGTGCGCGGCCCGCAGCTCCTGCCCGGGGTCGACACCCAGCTCCTCGGCGAGCAGCCGACGGCCGCGGTCGTACACGGCCAGCGCCTCGGCCTGCCTGCCCGCCCGGTGCAGCGCGCGCATCAGCTGGGCCCGGAGCCGTTCGCGCAGCGGGTGCTCGTCCACCACCGGGGCGAGGCGGGCGGCGAGCGCGGGGCTGCGGCCGGACGCGAGCGCGGCGTCCGCGTGCGCCTCGACGGTGGCCAGGTACTCCTCGGTGAGGTCGGCGACGATCCGCGTGCCGCGTGCCGTGCCCCCCAGCTCCGCGAGCGCGGGCCCGTGCCACAGCGACAGCGCCCGGTCGAGCAGCACCTCCGTGTCGGCCGCCGCCGCGCCCGCGGTCTCCGCGACCAGCTCGCGGTGCTCCCGCAGGTCGAGGCTGCCCGCGCGGATCGTCAGCCGGTAGCCATCGCGGGAGCCCGCCAGCTCGACCGAGGGGCCGAGCAGGCCGCGCAGCCGGGAGATCCTGGCCTGGATGAGCTTGCGGCAGGAGGGCGGCGGGTCCTCGTCCCAGAGCACCTCGGTGAGGGTGTCGATGCCGACGAGACGGCCTTCGTGCAGCAGCAGGACGCCGAGCAGCTGGCGGGCGTGGCCGCCCGCGACCGCGATCGGTGCGTCCGTGCCGACCGCTCTGACCTCGAGCGGACCGAGAACGCGGAACGCAACGGCCACGGTCCACCTCCGTCTCGATCACGTCGAGAGTAGCCGTTCGAGTTGCTCCGTTTGGCGGTAGGGGCCAGGCTGCTCGGCGGGGAGTTGTCCGGGAGTAGCCGACGGGTAGCCGGGCTCACGCACAATCCCCGCACCACAGGCAGGCGGCTCGTCGGGCCGTCGCATCTCACTTCGGGGAGTCTTGATGTTTCGCTGGATCCTGCCCGCCGCTGCCGTCGCGGGAGCGCTCGTCCTGTCCGCCTGCGGAGGTGACGCGGAGTCGACCGCTCCCGCGACCACGGAGGCCACCGAGACTTCGGCGACCGCCGAGACCACGACCGAGGAGAGCGCCGCTCCGTCGGAGTCCGCGTCCGCGGGTGCGGCCGAGCTGACCCCGCAGGGAACCGCGCTGGCGATGGGCGAGAAGGCCGTCGTGCCGTTCCACGCCAGCGGCGAGAAGGGTCTGGTCGGCGTCACGATCACCAAGATCGACAAGGGTGCCCCTGCCGACCTCGCCCCGCTCAAGCTCGGTGCGCGGGCCGACGGGTACACGCCGTACTACATCCGGATCACCGTGTCCAACGAGTCCGGCACCGACTTCGCCGGCTCGTCGATCGTCACGTTGGACGGCCTGCTCGCCGACGGCTCCGACGCGGGCGGCGTCTACTCGGTGCCCAGCTCGTTCACGCCGTGCGGCAAGGGCAGCGCCGGGGACGACTTCGTCACGGCGGGTACGACCTACGAGACCTGCTCGCTCGCCCTCGCGCCGGAGGGCACCGAGGTGACCGGGGTGGCCTACGACATCGACACCTACGACGACGCGGCCCCCGCCGGCGCGAAGGCCGACTACGCCGCCGAACCGATCACCTGGAAGTAGACCTGGCGGTGAACGCCACCAAGGCGGAGCGCCGGGCACAGCTCGACAGGTTCGAGAAGACCGCGACCAGGTGGGCCGTGGGGCTCATCATCGCGGGTGTGGTGTTGGCGCTGGTCGCCATCGTGCTCGGCTCCGCCGAGGTCTTCCCGTACGAGTACACGACGGCGGTGTCCCTCACCGCCATGCTGGTGCCCATCGGGTTGGCGTTGCTCATCGGTGCCGTCGGCGGCCTCTACGTCATGGGTGGCCCGAAGGTCGCGCCGTTCGGTGTCGTGTTCGTCGGCGGGTTCGCCGCGCTGGTGTACGGCATCGCCGTCACCGACCTGCTGTGGCGCGACATCGGGGTCGGCCTGCTCGCGCTCTCCGGCGCGGGGTTGTTCGTGGCCGGGGTGGTCTCGAAGCGCCTGCCGCCCGCGGTGGGTGCCCTGTGGGTCAACGGTGGTGCGCTCGTCGGCGGCGCGGTGCTCGCCGTCGTCGGGCACGTGCTCGGCTACTGGCCTCTGCTCCTGTTCGGCGCGATGGCGTTCGGGTGCGCGGCGGGCGGCCTGCTGGGCCGCCTGCTGGTTCGCCGGACGCCCAGCTGACTTCCTCGTCGGCCCCGTCCCGAGGGGTGCGGGGCCGACGAGGGAACCGGGTCAGCCCAGGCGGACCGGCAACGACGCGGCCGAGTTGGAGAAGAACGACGGCACCGGCGGCAACTCGTCGACCGGCGCGGCCAGCGACAGGTTCGGGTACCGCGCGAACAGCATCGGCAACGCGACGTTGGCCTCCAGCCGCGCGAGGTGCGCGCCGAGGCAGACGTGCGGCCCGCCGCCGAACGCGAGGTGCTTGCTCGGCGGCCGGGTGATGTCGAACTCGGCGGCCCCGTCACCGTGGTGTTCCGGATCCCGCCCGACACCGCTGTAGGGCGCGAGGATCGCCTCGCCCTTGGCGATCGGCACCCCCGCGATCTCGATGTCCGCCAACGGGTACCGGGCCGGGAAGTTGCCGATCGGCGCGTCCCAGCGCAGCGTCTCCTCGACGACGGCGTGCCACGTGGCGGCGTCGCCGTTCATCGCGAGCTCCAGCTGCTCCGGGTGTGTCAGCAACGCACGCACACCGTTCACGATCAGGCTCAGCGTGGTTTCGTGGCCCGCCGTCAGGAACAGCCAGATCGTGTCGATCAGCTCCTCCTGCGTCAGAGTCTCCTCGCCCTGCTCGCCCAGTTCGATCAGCGCGGACGTGAGGTCGTCACCGCGCTCCGCGCGCCGCAGGTCGACGAGGCGGTTGAGCAGCTCGTGCCGTTCCCGCTGGGTGGCGACGACCTCCTCGGGGGTCACGTTGGTGAGGAAGATGCTCTCCACCAGCTCCCGCAACCGCCTGCGCCACTCGACGGGCACCGCGAACAGCTCGCAGATCATGTTCATCGGCACCGGGTACGCGAAGTGCGGCCGCAGGTCCACGACGCCGTCCACGGCGTGCGAGGGCAGGGCGTCCAGCAGTTCCGTCACGTTCGCCTCGAGGCGGGGGCGGAGGTCCTCCACCCGGCCGCGGGTGAACGTGCGGGTCACGGGACGGCGCAGCCGCTGGTGCGTGTCGCCGTCCGAGGTCACCATGTTCGTGACCTTGATCATCCCGACGAGCGGCCACTCGTCGGTGATCTCACCGGACTGGATCTTGCTCCAGTTGCGCCAGTCCTTGCTGACCAACGGGTTGGTGACGAGCTGTGCGACCAGCTCGTGGGTGGTGACGGCCCACACCGTCACGTCGCCGGGAAGGATGACTCGTACGACCGGACCGAGCTCCCGCATCCGCGCCGCTTCCCCGTGGTGGTCGGTACCGAGGGGATCGAGGTGGATGGTCGGGACTTCGGCGGTGACCGAGTCGGTCATCGGAATGCCTCCTGCGCCTAGGAGTTGCGGACTGGCGGGGTGAACCGGACCGGCAGGCTGGCAGGACACCGCGTCCACGGTGACGGCAGCAGCATCACCTCGTCGGCCGGAATCGCCAACGAGACATCATGGAGGTGGTGCAGTGCGGTGTCGACCGCTATCCGTGTGATCATCCGCCCCGGTCGCTGGGCGGGGCAGGCGTGGGGGCCCGCGCTCCACGCGAGGTGGGAACGGTTGCCCACCTCGAGCCACGAGTCGTCCGTGTGCACGCGCGGATCGTTGTTGGCAGAGGACAACCCGAGGATGAGGGCGTCACCGCGCTGGATGTGCGCACCCGCGAGCTCGCAGTCCACGAGCGCGTAGCGGGCGGGCATGTTCGACATCGGCGGGTCGCGCCACAGCACCTCGTCGAGCGCGTCGTCGATGCCGAGACGGCCACCGCGCATGCGGCCCGCGAACCGTTGGTCGGTGAGCATCAGCCGCAGCGTCTGCGCGATCCACGACGTGGTCGTCTCGTAGCCGGCGGAGATCATCAGCACGATCGACTGCTGGATCTCGAAGTCGTTGTGCAGGTTGGGATGCCGCAGGAACGCGGTGGTCAGGTCGTCGGTGGGCACGGAGCGGCGGGACTGCATCGTGGCGCTGAGGATCTGCTCCAGCCGCTGCGCGGCCGGCTGCGAGTCCTCCGCGGAGGAGAACAGCGCGATGAGCGCGGCCCGCAGCTCGTGGCCCTGCTCGCGGCCGATGCCGAAGAACCCGGCCACGGTCAGCATCGGCACGATGGCCGCGTAGTCGGACACGAGGTCCGCTCTGCCGAGGTGCTCGAAGTCGTGGATGAGGTCGGTGCAGGTGGCGCGGATGAACCGGGCCATGCGGTGCTCGTCGAGGCTCTCCAGGCCGTCGTCGATGGGGCCGCGGAGCCTGCGGTGCTTCTCGCCGTCGGCGAAGTAGGCGTTGTCGCGCGGGAACATCATCGGGCCCAGGCCCGAGTCCGGCGCCACGACGCCCTCGGCGAACAGCCGCCAGTGGTTGGGGTCGCGGGAGAACAGCTGCTCGTTGCGGACCACCTGGCAGATCTCGTGGTGCCCCATCACGAGCCACGCGGGGATGCCCGGCTCCAGCTCGACCGGCGCGACGGCGCCGTAGTGTCCCTGCAACTCGCGGTAGGCCGCCTGCGGGTCACGCGTGTCGGTGGTCTCGATGAGCGGCATCAGGCCGGTCATGTCCGCGAGTCGTCGGCGGTGCGTTGTCGGCATCAGGTGAGGGCCTTCTCGGAAGCGGGGAAGTGGAGGGCGTGTTCGACGAGGGTGATCAGCGCGTTGGCGGACGACTCCTTGTTGCGGGCGTCGCATCCGACGATCGGTGTGTCCGGCAGGAGGTCCAGCGCCTCGCGCAGCTGGTCGGTGCTGTACTTCGGCGCGTCCGGGAACTCGTTGACGGCCACCGCGAACGGCATGCCCGTCCGCGTCTCGAGCTGGTCGAACACCTCGAAGCTGTCCTCGATGCGGCGGGTGTCGATGAGCACGAGCGCGCCGACCGCGCCCTCGGCCAGGCCTTCCCACAGGTCCCAGAACCGCCGCTGGCCTGGCGTGCCGAACAGGTACAGCACCACCTCCGGGCTCACCGTGATGCGGCCGAAGTCCATGGCGACCGTGGTGGTCGACTTGTCGTCGAGACCGGCGAGCGAGTCGACGCCGACGCTCGCGGACGTCATCGTCTCCTCGGTGCGCAGCGGCGCGATCTCGGAGACCGAGCCGATCAGCGTCGTCTTGCCGACCCCGAACGCGCCGACGACGAGGATCTTCACCGACTGCGCCACGGTGGGCGCGACGTAGCGCTCCTGCGGCCAGTCAGAGTTTGCGGAGACCATCTAGCACCTTCTCCAGGAGTTCAGCTGAGGGCGGGGAGTGGCGCGGCGCGGAGCGGACCGACAGGTGCCCGGAGTCGACGAGGTCCGACGCGATCACGACCACGAGGCTCACGGGCAGCCGCAGATGTGCCGCGGCCTCGGCGAGCGAGAGCATGCCCTGGCACATGTCGAGCAGGGCCCGGTGCTCCCGGGACGCCGAGACGGGTGGTGGCGTGTCCGCGTCGACCACCAGCAGCGTCTCGGGTCTGATCGTGTTGCGGGACGGGTGTGCCCGGCCGGACGTCAGGATGTACGGCCGAACAGGGCTGTCGCGGTAGTCGTCCATGACCGTCCCGGGGCTCAGCCGGCGCGGGTCGGCGTCGACAGCGTCCGCTCGCCGATCAGGAGCACCTGCGCCTGCATCTGCTGTGCGACCAGGGCCGGGTCGATGACCGGCTCCGTCACCACCGCGAGCCGCGACCCGTCGCCCGCGCCGCGGACGAACAGGTAGCCGCCGTCGAACTCCACCATCACCTGGCGCGGCCCGGCGCCGGTGCCGAACTCCTTGCTGATGCCCTGCCCGAGCGCGGTGAGCCCGGCGCACGCGGCGGCGAGCTTGTCCGCGACGTCGGCCGGTGTGTGGTCGGTGCGGACCTTGAGCAGGCCGTCGGAGGTGAGCACGACGACATGCCGTACGCCCCGCACCGTCCTGATCAACTCCAGCATCCAGCTGTTGTCGACGGGCTGGGTCGTCATCGATGGTCCTCCGAGGTCTTCTCTGAGTAATCGGTGTAATCGGGTGTGTCGTCGGGCTTCTCGTCGTTCAGGTCGCCGTCCAGGTCGCCGTTCAGGTCGTCGTTCAGGTCGCCGTTCGCCGCGGCGGCACCGGACAGGAACGCGTTCATCCACTGGCCCGCCTGCTCGGGGGGCTCGTCGACGTCCCGCTCGGCGGGCCAGTCGACCTGGGGCGGCTGCGGGACCGCGTGGCCGCGGCGGGACCGGCGGCGGGGCAGCACCGGCAGGTCACCGGCCGTGCTGTCCTCGCCGGTGGGCACCAGCGGCGGCAACGGTTCCGGCTCGGGCGGCAGCTCGACCTCGCCGCTCTGGCGCACCGGTGCCCAGTCGTCGTCGGGCTCCGGTTCACGCGGCGCGGGCGCGGGGGCGAGCGCGTGGCGTTCCCGACGGCGGGCCAGCGCGTGCGTGGCGACCATGCCGGACGGGGCGACGGCCTCGGTCAGCTCGGTCGGGACCAGCACGATCGCGCGCAGGCCGCCGTAGACGGACTCGGTGACGTCGACGCGGAAACCGTGGCGCCGCACGTACGCGCCGACCACCGGCAGACCGGTCTGCGGGATCTCGCCGAGGTCCGCGAGCCCCACCGGGCGGCGGCCGGACGCGATCTCACGGGCCTGCTCGAGCCGCTTGTCGTCGAGGCCGACACCGCCGTCGTCGATCTCGATGACCGCGCCGCGCTGCACCTGCCGCAGCGTGACCAGGACCTGCGTGGTGGGCGGGGAGGACTGGGTGGCGTTGGCCAGCAGCTCGGCCACCACGTGGATCAGCGGCTCGACGACACGCGCCGACACGGCGACGGCCGGGTCGCCGGACACCTCGACGCGCTGGTAGGCGGTGATGCGGCCCGCGGCCCCACGGACGACGTCGGCGACCGGCAGCGCCTCGTGCCACTGCTGACCCGGCCACTCACCGCACAGCGCGGCGAGGGTCTGCGCGTTGCGTGCCTGCTGGGCGGCGGCGTGGTCGACACGCATGCTGGTGTGGAGGACGTCCGGGTCGGCCGGGTGCGCCTGCACCATCCGCGCCGCTTCCTCCTGGATGCGGTGCGCGGAGGACTGCACCTTCCTGCCCAGCGCGACGACCGCCGCGGCCACGGCGTCCTGCCTGGCGAGCTGGTCGTCCCGCAGCCGCCCGACGTGGACCGCCGCCTGCGCGAGCATGTGCGCGGACACGTCGTCGCCCGACAGGTCGGGGAGCGGCGGCGCCCCCACACCGTTGATGACGGCGGGCAACTGCTGCTCCACCAGGGTTTCGAGCGCCACGAGGCGGGTTTCCGCCAGCGCCGCGAGGTTGTGGTTCTCGTCGTCGAGCCGGTGCAGCTCGTCGACGTGCTCGCGGCCCGCGCGTGCCGTCCGCAGTGCCCCGGCGGCCACCACACCGATCGCGATCGCACCGACGGCGAGCCACACCACGATCCAGATCGGGGAACCCAGCTCACGGAAGATCAGTGGCGAGACGGCCACGTAGCCTGCGACACCGGCGATGCAGGTCCACGGGCCCGCGTGCCGCGGCGATGACGGCACGGGCGATGAGACTGTCATGATCACCTTATGGGGTCGAGATTCGGGGGGACCGCGCTGCCCCGGGTCGGCCGCCGGCGCGCCGCGGATCCGCCCTCCGCCGTGAAGCTCACCCTCAGCACCGCACCGTAAGCAGCGAGACACGAGGCTATCCCAAGGGTCAAGGAGGGACATTCACTGGATCGGTTGATTCGTGGCCCTGCAAAGCACTGTCCTGAAAGCGTCTTTCGGGGGCGTTGAGTGTCCCGGATCCACCGGTGATCATGTTCGGTTGTGTGCGGGGTTTCCTCCCGGGGGGTCCTCGCCGGACGGGCTGATCTCGGGGAGGGGGCATTTCGGTTCGGGCTTGTTGAGATTGGCTTGGATGGGTGGCCTGCCCTCCCGTCGACCTCCCTCCGGGCTATCACACCGCGTCAAGGGGCCGGGCTTATGGAGGGCGTGTTTCGGGCAGGGCCCCTTGACCCGGTGTGATCGGGCTTTGCCAGGTCGACGGGAGGGCAGGCAGGTCGTCTTCGTGGGCTTGCGCCCGGCCTGCTTGGGGGCCTTGCCCGCTTCGCGGGCCTCGGGCGCTGCGCGCCCGGCCGGGGGATTCCCCGAAGGGGCCTTTCGGGACACTCAACGTCCTGAGGGACGCTTTCGGGACACTCAACGTCCCGGATCGACCGGTGATCAAGGTCGGCCGTTGCGCAAGGCGGCCCGCTGCACGGGCCAGGGCCCGCAGCGCCCGGGCGGTGCTGCGAAAGGCGCACTACCGGCGTTCAATGCTGCGAAAGCGCCCTTCGCGGCACCCGGCGGATGCGCGCCCGGCGGTGCGAAGCGGGTCTGACCAGGCCGCGCTTGCCACAGGTCCGGAACAACCAGGTTGACCACCGGTGGATCCAGGGCCAACGTTCCGAAAGCGACTTTCAGGGCAGTGCCGGCGGAGCCGGTCGGGCGGTTCAGGAGCACGGTGGGCGGAAGGGCACGCCCGGCAGGTACCACTCCCACTGTTCGACCGTGATGCGCGGGTGGGCGACCGCGCACACGCGCCGCTCCACCTGCCCCACCGTCGCGTCCCAGACGTGCACGGCGCCGTCCGCGCTGGTCGTCGCGAACGAACCGCCCTCCGGGCTGAACGCGACCGCGGTGATCGTCCTGCCGTTGTCGCTGTGCAGCGTCGCCACCTCCGCGGGACGCCGCGGGTTCGTCACGTCCCACAGCCTCGGCGCCGGGCCCGTCGCCGTCACGAGCGCCTTCCCGTCGGGCGAGAACGCGAGCGCGGTCGTCGGTCCCGCCGGGAACCGCGCCAGCACCGCCATCTTCCGCGTGTCGACCAGCCACCCCGTACCGTCGGCGGCGATCGCCGCCAGCACCTTCCCGTCCGGGCGCAGCGCCAGTCCCGTCCAGTTCCGCGTCAGCAACGTCCGCGCCGACGGGTTGGCCGGATCGCGCACGTCCCACACCGTGACGTCCCCGCCCAGCGTCGCCACGACGTGGCCGCCGAGCACCGCGACACGGGCGCCCGCCGCGGGCAGGTCCGCCAGCGCACGCGGATGGTCCGGGTCGTTGACGTCCCACAGGCGTGGATAGGCGTCCTTGTACGTGGTGACCAGAAGCCGGCCGTCACGGCTCAGTGCGCCGCCTGTCGTGTTCCCCACGTAGGCGCGGGCGACGGGCCGGGCCGGGTCCGTCACGTCCCACAGCCGGTCGCCGGTGGCCAGCAGCCCGCCCGCGAACGACGGGGCCCGTCCCGGCACGGTCCCGACCGGGTGCGGTGCGTACCGGTTCCGCACGTCCGACAGCAGCACCGTGCCCGCACCACCGCTCGCCAGCACCGTCCCGTTCCGGCCCCACGCCAGCGACCCGCCCGCCACGCGTCCGGTCACCGCCTCCGCGATGCTCACGACCCGCACGGTCCGGTCGCGGCTCGACGTGACCAGGTGCCGCCCGTCGGGCGTGAACCGCACGCCGGTGACCGCGTCCGTGTGCCCGGTCAGCGCGACCAGTTCGCGCGGCCGCCCCAGGTCGGTCACGTCCCACACGACGGTTGAGCGGTCGTCGCCCGCCGCGGCCAGCAGGCCGTCGCCGAGCGCCACCGTCCGCACCGGGCCCGCGCGCACGACCAGGCTCGCCAGCTGTTTGCCGTCCGCGACGCGCCACAGCCGGGCCGACCCGTCCGCGCCCGCCGTCGCGACGACCGAGCCGTCCGGGCTGAACTCCACGGCGAGCACAGGTGCCGTCACCGGTGCCTCGACACCGGCGAGCACTATCGGCGCGCCACCGGCCGCCGGCCACAGCCGGACCGTGTGGTCCTCGCTCGCCGTCGCGATCACGGTGCCGTCCGGGCTGATCGACACCGACGTCACGGTGCCCGTGTGCCCGATCAGCGTGCGGATCCCGTGCGGCCGGTCGCCGACCGCCACGTCGTAGAGCCGCACCTCGTTCGCCCTCGTCAGCGCGAGCGTCCTGCCGTCCGGGCTGAGCGCGACGTCGGTCGGTGTCTCACCGCGCGGGTCGCGGCCCGCGAGCGAGGACCGGCGCGGCCGCGCCGGGTCGGTGACGTCCCAGAGCACCGCGCCCCGCTCGTTGCCGGTCACCGCGAGCCGGCCGGCGGCCGAGAAGACCACCGACGTCGCGTCGATGGGCAGCTCGGACAGGCGGCGCGGGTGGTACGGGTCGCTGATGTCCCACAGCAGGGTCGTGTCGTCGGCCGCGGTCGCCAGCACGTCGCCGTCCGGGCTGACGGCGAGCGCGTGCACGACCCCCGCGTGCCCGGTGAGCCGGGCCGCGTACGGGTCCGCGAACAACGTGAGCACGGCGGCACGGCTCGCCGCGGTCGGCACGAGCCGGTGCGCGGCGACCGTCAGCTGCGTGGCGAGCGCCGGGTCGGTGTCCAGCAGCGCGGCCGCCTCCCGCAGCGCGCTCTGCGCGAGTGCCGCGGTCCGCTGCTCCTCCGCGGACAGGCCCGCCCGCACGGCGTACGCCAGGGCCCCGGTGGCCAGCACGAGCAGCACCGACAGCAGTGCGAGCCCGGCACGCAGGCCGCGGACGCGCCGCCGCTCCCCGGTGTGCGCGGCCAGGCTGGCCTGGAGGAAGTCGCGTTCCCGCGCGGTGACCACGGCGTCGTGGAGCCGCGACCGCGCGGCGTCGAGCCGGACGCCCCGGTACAGCGCACCGGGGTCGCGGCCGAGCGCGTCCCAGGTGGCGGCGGCCTCGGCCAGCTCGCGGTGCACGCGCGGGCGGTCGCCGTCCTCGGCGAGCCAGGCGCGCAACCGCGGCCACCGTTCGCGCAGTGACCGGCCGGCGAGCGCGACGCCGTCCTGGTCGGCGACCACGACCCGCGCCCGCACCAGCTCGTCGAGCACGGCCGCCGCGTCGGCGTCGAGGTCGTCGCGGCGCACCCCGTGCCTGCCGGTGGCGAGCCGGGGCAGCAGGTGCCGCGCGAGCCGTTGCCCGTCGCGGTCGAGCGAGGTGAACGCGCGCTCGGCGGCGTCGGCGATGAGCTGGGGGACCTCGCCGGTGGTGTCGTAGCTCGCGACGGTCAGCGTGGTGCCGCGGCGGCGCCGCCACACGTCGAGCAGCGCCTGCTGGAGGAACGGCAGCGTGCCGGGCCCGTCCGCGTCGGCGATGAGCCGGACGAGGAGCGCGGTCTCGACCCGGCAGCCCGCGACGGCCGCGGGGTCGGTGATCGCCTCGCGCAGGCCGTCGGCGGACATCGGGCCGACGTGCACCTGCCCGTCCCGCACCACCGGGGGCAGGTCGTCGGCGCGGTCGGCACGCACGGCGAGCACCACCCGGACCCGGCTGGTGGCCGCGGTCGCCGCGTGCACGACGGCCGTGACGAACGCGTCCCCTTCCGGTTCGTCGAGCGCCTCCTCGACCTGGTCGACCACGAACACCAGGTCGTCGGCCTGGTTCGCGCGGGCCTGCCGGAGCCGCAGGTGGAGGTTCTCGGGCGCGGCGGCCAGCTCGCGGTAGAGGTCGCAGGGCGCCATACCGACCACGTCGGCCAGCCGGACCGCGCACTCCTCCATGGGCCGCCGCCCGGGCGTCATCACCACGTGGTCACCGCCCAGCGCGGGCAGCAGACCGGCGCTGAGCAGGGACGTCTTCCCGCTGCCCGACGCGCCGACGACCAGGGTGAGCCGCTGCTCGCGCACCTTCGCGACCAGCTCACCCACCAGGTCGCCGCGCCCGGCGAACAGCTCCGGGTCGGTGATCGGGGCGAACCCGGCGTACGGTGCCGTCTCGTCCGGCCGGGCCAGGGGTTCGGCCGGCGGTTTCGCGTGGGTGGCGGCCAGTTCCCGCCAGCGCCGCTCCCACTCCGCCGGGTCACCGTCACAGGCGCGGACGTAGGCCAGCGTGACCGGCAGGCTCGGCAGCTTGCGCCCGCTCGCGGCCTCGGACAAGGCGGCGGCCGAGTAGTGTGCCCGCGCGCTGAGCTGGCGGTACGTCGGTGTGCCCGCCTCCTCCCGGAGCACCCGGAGATCGGCGGCGAACCGGATGAGCTCGTCTTCTGCCGGCCCCAGCGGGTTCTCGCGTCGTGGCACCACTCACCCCCAAGCGTGCCCATTGTTCAGAGTGCGTTGTTCAAAGTCCAACGTCAGGACACTGAACAACCCGGATGCTCTACAAATCCGGGCCAGGGCGCGAAGTGCGCGGCCGAAGGGGAGGGGCGGCGTCCTGCCCGGCTTGGGGGCGGGCAGGACGCCGTCAGCCCCGACCACCTCGTATAACACTGCGGACACGCATGCTGGCCCGTCGTGATCATCGGATCTATCGTATGCCGCACTGTCGTCGGTCACGCCAAACAACGAGGTAGGGCCTTATGTCGTCCGACAAGCCAGGCGGCCGGACCACGGGGTTGGTGTTCAACCCGTGGAACCTGTTGCTGCTGCTCCCCTTCATCGTCCTCTTCACCCCGATCTACAACCGCACGTCGCCGGAACTGTTCGGGATGCCGTTCTTCTACTGGTTCCAGTTCGCGGTGATCCTCGTCGGTGTGCTGGCCACGATCGTCGTGTACCGGATGACGAGGAAGACACCCGTTCGCCCGGCCCCCGGTGAGCCCGCGGACGTCGACCGGCTCGACGAGGGGAGCGCCGAGTAATGCAGTGGACAGAGCTGATCATCTTCGTCCTGTTGTTCGGGCTCGTCACCGTCCTCGGGTTCGTCGCGTCCCGGTGGCGCGCGGCGGCGACGCTGGACCACCTCGACGAGTGGGGCCTCGGCGGCCGCAAGTTCGGGTCGTGGATCACCTGGTTCCTCGTCGGCGGTGACCTCTACACGGCGTACACGTTCGTCGCCGTCCCCGCGCTGCTGTTCGGCGCGGGCGCGATGGGCTTCTTCGCCCTCCCGTACACGATCATCGCCTACCCGCTGGTGTTCCTGCCGGTGCTGCGGCTGTGGTCGGTGTCGCGGGCACGCGGGTACGTCACCCCGGCGGACTTCGTGCGCGGCCGCTACGGCTCGTCGCTGCTGGCGCTGATCGTCGCGATCACCGGCATCGTCGCCACCATGCCCTACATCGCGCTGCAGCTCGTCGGCCTGGAGGCCGTGCTGCGGTCGATGGGCTTCAACGGCGCCGGGTTCCTCGGGCACCTGCCGCTGCTGATCGCGTTCGTCATCCTGGCGCTCTACACCTACCAGTCCGGCCTGCGGGCGCCCGCGCTGATCGCGTTCGTCAAGGACATCCTGATCTACGTCGTCATCCTGGTGGCGGTCATCTACCTGCCGTCCAAGCTCGGCGGCTGGGACTCGATCTTCTCGGCGGCCGACCAGAAGTTCAGCGAGACACCGGCGCCCGCCGACGGTGTGCTGCTGAACGGCAACAACCAGCTGCAGTACGCGACGCTCGCGCTCGGCTCGGCCATGGCGCTGTTCCTGTACCCGCACTCGGTGACCGGTGTCCTCGCGTCGCGTGGGCGGGACGTGCTGAAGCGCAACATGTCCGCACTGCCCGCGTACTCGCTGCTGCTCGGTCTGCTGGCGCTGCTCGGGTTCGTCGCGATCGCGGCGGGTGTCACGCCGATCACCAACAACGCGACCGGCCGCCCGGACAGCAACACGATCATCCCCGAGCTGTTCAACACGCAGTTCCCGTCGTGGTTCGCGGGCATCGCGTTCGCCGCGATCGGCATCGGCGCGCTGGTGCCCGCCGCGATCATGTCCATCGCGGCGGCGAACCTGTGGACCCGCAACGTCTACAAGGAGTACATCCGCAAGGGCGCGACCCCGAAGGACGAGGCCAAGCAGGCGAAGCTCGCGTCGCTGGTGGTCAAGTTCGGCGCCATCCTGTTCATCGTGGTGATCGACCCGCAGTACGCGATCGACCTCCAGCTGATCGGTGGCGTGATCATCCTGCAGACACTGCCCGCGGTCGCGATCGCCCTGTACACGAAGTGGTTGCACCGCTGGGCGCTCATCGCGGGCTGGGCGGTCGGCATGATCTGGGGAATGGTGCTGCTGTACCAGATCCCGAACCCGGCGAGCGGCCGTCTGCACTTCGGTGGGTCGGCGCTGGCCCTGGACAAGCTGAACATCTTCGGGTGGCAGCCGTTCGAGGGCTCGATGCTCCAGATCTACGTCGGGTTCGTCGCGCTGATCGCGAACCTGCTGGTCGCGGTCATCGTCACGCTGGTCATCCGTCGCACGAACACGTCCAACGGCAGTGACGACACGACCGGCGAGGACTACCACGTCGACGAACACGACGAGAATCTGCGCCCCATCGCCGTGCACTGATCATTTCTGACCGGAAAGGCGCTTTCGAAACAGCGAGCTGTTTCGAAAGCGCCTTTCGTGTTGTTCTCGCAACTTGTTTGCCTTGTGCATCTGCACGTGCAGATGCAGAATCAGAACCCTTCTGAAGTGCGAAGACCATCCGCGGAAGGGGAGTCCTGCGATGGCAGTTGAGTCGATCGCGCGCGCCGCGATACCGCCGCCGGTCCTGAGAACGAGAGTGGAACCGGACGGGCCCGCGTGGCTGGAACTGGGACCGGACGACCGCACGGCGCGGTTCATGCGCCTGGTCAGCGACCTGAGCCGGGGCTACGACGACGCGGGCAACGGCAAGCGCATCGGCTGCGGACACGCGTACACGGGTGTCGACCCGGCCGTGGCGTGGACGATGGTGTGCCGCGATCCTCTGTGCGGGGCGCCGAGGCAGAGCATCGAGTCGTTCCCGAGGCGGTGGCAGGCGGTGCGCACGGGGATGCCCGCACAGGCTTGCCACCTCGTCAGCTTCGGGCCGGGCGACGGGCGCAAGGACGGGGTGCTGCTCGAGGACCTCTCGCTGGCCAACCCCGACCTGTGCTACCTGCCGGTCGACGCGGGCGAGGAGCTGCTGCACCTCGCGGTCCGCGGGCTGATCGGTCGGCTGGACCTGCCGACGGACCGCGTGCTGTCGTTGCCGTGGGACTTCTCGCTGGCGGAGAACGCGGCCGCGCTGCGCAGGCTGCTCGACGAGCTGTTCGGGTCGACGCCGGTGCTGTTCTCGTTGCTGGGCAACACGCTCGCGCACGTCGACGACGACACGGCGTTGCTGCGACGGTTCGCGTCCTTGCTGCGGCCCGGGGACCGGCTGCTGCTCGAGGTCGAGGCGACGACGAGCCTCGACGCCGGCCTGGTCGTCGACGCCGTCGGGGAGTACGAGCACAGCGCCGCTTTCGGGGAGTTCGTCGCCGCCGGGCTGCGGGCGCACACCGATCTCGTCGTGGACCAGGATTCGGTGGAGCTGCTGGGGGACGTCGAGGACGGGCGTGCGCTGGTGGTGAAGGCGGCCTACCGGAACCGGACCGGCCGGGACGTGCTGATCGGGCTCGCGAACCGGTCGTCGGTCCGGTTCGCGCCGGACGACACCATTCGGGTCGCGCTGTCGCGGAAGTACTCGGCGGAGGGCCTGTCCGCGATGCTGGCGGCGGCCGGGTTGACGGTCATGGCGGACGTCTGCACCGGGACCGGCGGGCCGTTCGGGTTGGCGCTGCTGATGTTGGCGGCCTGTGGATAACCGGCGGCTGACTGTCGGTGGTGGCCGCCAGCCTGGATCGCGCCGGGTGGCACGCTCGGGGGTCAGTCGTCCGCCAAGCCCTTCAGCAGCGGTAGGTACACGTCGTCCACCATCGCGGCGATGGTGTCGTCCGAGACCGGGGTGCCGCAGACGATCGCCTCGCTGCGGATCATGTCCAGCGGCAGCCTGGCCGCCATCTTCGGCACCGTCACCGGACGCAGCTCGCCCCGCTGGACGGCGTTGTCGACGATCGTCCGGATCCCGCTCGTCAACGGCGTCGAGTCCATGCGTTCCTTCAACAGCGTCTGCACCTCGGGTTGCTTGAACGCCTCCGCCATCACGCCGGCGATGGTCTCCGTCATCATGCCCGCCGTGCGATCGGCGACGCGGGTGAAGAGCCAGACCAGATCAGCCCGTAGCGAACCCGTGTCGGGGATGACCGGACGAATCGGTTGTTGTCGGGCCCATGCGGCGATAACGAGGTGCGCGCGGCTCGGCCATCTGCGATAAATGACGGGTTTGCTGGTACCTGCCCGTTTTGCCACCGCCTCTATCGTGAGAGCCGTGTAGCCCACCTCGGCCAGCTCCGCCCACGCCGCATCGAGGATGGCCTGTTCGAGCCGTTCGCCTCGCCTGCGTGTCCTGGTCTCGGTCACCCGACCGCCTTAAGATACGTTGCGTTTCCTACTGCTCTGGTCTACCTTCCGTCATGTTAGACACGCCCCGTTTCTTCCCAGGGGGGAAGCCTTGCTGAACCGATTGTTGGTGACCTACCTGCGGCCCTATCGCCGCGAGCTCACCGCCGTCCTCGTACTGCAGCTGATCGGCACGGTCGCCTCGCTCTACCTGCCCAGCCTGAACGCCGACATCATCGACTTCGGTGTCGCGCTCGGGGACACCGGCTACATCGTCGAGACCGGCGGGTGGATGCTCGCCGTCACGCTGGTGCAGATCCTCTGCTCCATCGGGGCCGTCTGGTACGGGGCGCGGGTCGCCATGGCGTTCGGGCGGGACGTCCGGTCGGGCATCTTCCACCGGGTCGGCGCCTTCTCGGCGCGCGAGGTGGCCACGTTCGGGGCGCCGTCGCTGATCACCCGGACCACCAACGACGTCCAGCAGGTCCAGCTGCTCGTGGTCATGTTCTGCACGATGTTCGTCGCCGCGCCGATCATGTGCGTGGCCGGGGTGATCATGGCGTTGCAGGAGGACGTCGGGCTGTCGTGGCTGCTGCTGGTGTGCGTGCCCGCCCTCGCGATCTCCGTCGGGCTGATCGTGTCGCGGATGGTGCCGCAGTTCCGCCTGATGCAGGACCGGATCGACCAGGTCAACCGGGTGCTGCGCGAACAGCTGTCCGGCATCCGCGTGGTACGCGCGTTCGTGCGGGAGAAGGCCGAGACCGAGCGCTTCGGCGACGCCAACCGGCAGCTGACCGACACCGCCCTGCGGGTCGGGCGGCTCCAGGCGATGATCTTCCCGACCGTGATGCTGATCCTCAACGTCTCCAGCGTGGCCGTGCTGTGGTTCGGCGCGCACCGCGTCGACGACGGCGAGATGCAGGTCGGCGCGCTGACCGCGTTCCTGTCCTACCTGCTGATGATCCTGATGTCGGTCATGATGGCCACCTTCATCTCGATGATGATCCCCCGCGCGGCCGTCTGCGCCGAGCGGATCCAGGAGGTGCTGGGCACGGAGTCGTCCGTCACGGCCCCCGACGCGCCCGTGACCGAGCTGCCCGCACGGGCCGAGGTCGAGTTCCGGGACGTCGAGTTCCGGTACCCCGGTGCGGCGGACCCCGTCCTGCGCGACATCTCCATCCGCGCCGAAGCGGGCAGGACCACCGCCATCATCGGCAGCACCGGCTCGGGCAAGACCACGCTGCTGTCGCTCGTCCCGCGGCTGATCGACGTCACCGGCGGGACGCTGTTCGTCAACGGCGTCGACGTCCGCGACCTCGACCCGGACGTGCTGCGCGGCCGCATCGGGCTCGTGCCGCAACAGGCCTACCTGTTCACCGGCACCGTCGCGTCCAACCTGCGGTACGGCAAGTCCGACGCCACCGACGACGAGCTGTGGCAGGCCCTCGACATCGCGCAGGCCCGCGACTTCGTCGAGGAGATGGGCGGCCTCGAGTCGGCCATCGCGCAGGGCGGCACCAACGTGTCCGGCGGGCAGCGGCAGCGCCTCTCGATCGCCCGCGCGCTGGTGCGCCGACCGGAGATCTACCTGTTCGACGACGCGTTCTCCGCGCTCGACCTGTCCACCGACGCCGCCTTGCGTGCCGCGCTGCGGCCGCACACCGAGCGGTCCGCGGTCATCGTGGTCGCGCAGCGGGTGTCCACCATCCTCGACGCCGACCAGATCGTCGTGCTCGAGAACGGTGCGGTCGTCGGCGTCGGCACGCACCGCGAGCTGATGGCGGACTGCCCGACCTACCTGGAAATCGTCGAGTCCCAGCTGACCCCGGAGCAGGCCGCATGAGCACCCCGACCGCAACCCGCAGGCCGGTGGCGGGACGTCCCGGCGGCGGGGGCTTCCCCGGCATGCAGGGCCCCGTCAGCAAGGCCGACGACTTCAAGACCTCCGCGAGACGGCTCGTCGCCCGCATGCGGCCGGAACGCACCAACCTCGTGCTCGTCGTGGTGCTCGGCGTGATCAGCGTCGGGTTCGCGGTCGCGGGCCCCAAGATCCTCGGCCACGCCACGGACATCATCTTCGACGGCGTCCTCGCGCGGTACCGGGGCGTGCCCGGCGCGGGGATCGACTTCTCCGCGCTCGCGACCGTGCTGCAGTGGGTGCTCGGCCTGTACCTGACGTCGTCGATCTTCGGCTGGCTGCAGGGCAGGCTGTTGAACTCGGTGGTGCAGCGGGTGGTCTACGACCTGCGCGAGGAGGTCGAGGCGAAGCTGCACCGGCTGCCGCTGCGGTACTTCGACGGCCAGCCCCGCGGCGAGCTGCTCTCCCGCGTCACCAACGACATCGACAACATCTCGACCACGCTGCAGCAGACGCTGAGCCAACTGCTCACGTCCCTGCTGACGGTCGTCGGCGTGCTCGTCATGATGTTCACGATCTCGCCGCTGCTGGCGCTGATCGCGCTCGCGGTCATCCCGGTGTCGGTCGTGATCACCGGGCGGATCGGCAAGCGGGCGCAGAAGCTGTTCGTCGCGCAGTGGAAGCACACCGGCGCGCTCAACGCGCACATCGAGGAGTCGTTCACCGGCCACCAGCTGGTGAAGGTCTTCGGCAGGCAGAAGGAGTCGGAGGCGGACTTCCGCAAGCGCAACCAGGACCTGTACGAGGCCTCCTCAGGCGCGCAGTTCGTGTCCGGCCTGATCATGCCGTCGATGATGTTCCTGTCGAACCTGTCCTACGTCGTCATCGCGGTCGTCGGCGGTCTGCGGATCACGTCCGGGACCATGACGCTCGGCGAGGTCACCGCGTTCATCCAGTACTCGCGGCAGTTCACGCAGCCGCTGACGCAGGTGGCGTCGATGGCGAACCTCATGCAGTCCGGGGTCGCGTCCGCGGAGCGGGTGTTCGAGCTGCTGGACGCGCAGGAGCAGGAGCCCGATCCCCAGGACGCGTCCCTGCCCGCGCAGCGGCGTGGCCGCGTCGAGTTCGAGGACGTGTCGTTCTCCTACCGGGCCGAGCAGCCGCTGATCGAGAACCTGTCGCTGGTGGCGGAACCCGGTCAGACGGTGGCGATCGTGGGGCCGACCGGCGCGGGCAAGACCACGCTGGTGAACCTGGTCCTGCGGTTCTACGAGCTGGACGCCGGGCGGATCACGCTCGACGGCGTGGACATCACGGCGTTGAAGCGGGAGGACCTGCGTTCGCAGATCGGCATGGTGCTGCAGGACACGTGGCTGTTCGGCGGCACGATCCGCGACAACATCGCCTACGGCAAGCCGGGCGCGACCGAGGAGGAGGTCATCGCGGCCGCGCAGGCGACCTACGTCGACCGGTTCGTGCGCACCCTGCCGGACGGCTACGACACGGTGATCGACGAGGAGGCCTCGAACGTCTCCGCCGGTGAGAAGCAGCTGCTGACGATCGCGCGTGCGTTCCTCGCGAGCCCGTCGCTGCTGATCCTCGACGAGGCGACCAGCTCCGTCGACACCCGCACGGAGTCGTTGGTGCAGCACGCGATGGCGGCGCTGCGGTCGTCGCGGACCAGCTTCGTGATCGCCCACCGGCTGTCCACGATCCGCGACGCCGACCTCATCCTCGTGATGGAGCACGGCCGGATCGTCGAGCAGGGCAACCACGAGCAGCTGCTGGAACAGCGCGGCGCCTACCACCGCCTGTACTCGGCGCAGTTCGCGGCGCCGGTCGAGGAATGACCGGTACCGCCCTGGTCACCGGTGCCGGGCGCGGCCTGGGTGCGGCGATCGCCCGCACCCTCGCCGCGCGCGGCTGGGCGGTGGCCGTCAACGACCTGCGCCCGCCCGACGACGTGGTGGCCGGCATCCGTGCCGCGGGCGGGAAAGCGGTCGCCGCACCGGGTGACGTCACCGACGAGGCCGACGTCACCCGGCTCGTCAGCGAGGTGACCGAGCAACTCGGCCCGGTCGGCTGCCTGGTGGCGAACGCGACCGGGCCGCAGCCGGTCGTGGAGTTCGCGGACCTGGACTGGCGGACACACCTGGACCAGCTGGAGTTCTTCGTCAAGAGCCCCACGCTGCTCGCGCAGGCCGTGGTGCCGGGCATGAAGAAGGCGGGCGGCGGCCGGATCGTGCACATCGGTTCGGACATGGTCGACCGGGCGCTGCCGGGGTGGTCGGCGTACACGGCGGCGAAGGCCGCGCTGGGCGCGCTCACCCGGGTGTGGGCACGGGAGCTGGGGCCGTTCGGCATCACCGTGAACGTGGTCGCGCCCGGGTGGGTGCCGGTGGAGCGGCACACGGACGCGACCCCGGCCGAACTGGCCGAGTACACCGGGGACGTGCCGCTGCGCAGGCTCGGCGCGCCGACGGACGTGGCCGGCACGGTGGCGTTCCTCGCCTCGGCGGACGCGGCTTTCCTGACGGGCCAGACCATCCAGGTCAACGGAGGCCACAGCATCGCGTTGCGCTGATCCTTGCGGCACACTGGGAAGTGATCGCTGGGGAGGCGGCATGGCTGTCACACGGACCGTGCCCTGCGTCCAGGCGCTGGCGGCGTCGTGGACCGCGGGGAGTTTCGCACTCGAACCCGTCACCGTGGAGGTCGGCGCGGGCAGGCTCGTCGCGATCATCGGGGCGAGCGGCGCGGGCAAGACCACGCTGCTGGAACTGCTGGCCGGCGTGCGGGCGCCGTCGTCCGGGCAGGTCACGCACCCCGCCGAGGTCGGGTACGTGCCGCAGGACGACATCGTGCACACGCATCTCCCGCTGCGGCGCACGCTGTCGTACGCGGCCCGGTTGCGTGGCGAGGCGCCGGACGTCGCGCCGGTGCTGGCGACGCTCGGGCTGACCGGCCGCGAGGACGCGACGGTCGCCACGCTCAGCGGCGGCGAGCGCAAGCGGGCGAGCATCGCCGTCGAACTGCTCGGTCGGCCGGACGTGCTGTTCCTCGACGAGCCAACCAGCGGCCTCGACCCGATGACCGCCAAGGACCTGGTCCGCCACCTGCGGCTGCTGGCCGACGCGGGCCGCACGGTCGTCTACACCACCCACAGCCCGCCCGACATCGCGTTGACCGACCAGGTCATCGTGCTGGCGGACGGAAAGGTCACCTACGCGGGCCCACCGGTCGGCGAGGGCACCGCCGAGCAGATCTACCACCGGCTGATGACCGGCGACGTCGAGTGGTCGCCGTCGCCGGTCGTGTTCGAGCCGCCCGCCGCGGCGCCGCCGAGGCGACGCGTCCCGGCGGTCCGGCAGTGGGCGCTGCTGACCGCGCGGGCCGTGGAGCTGTTGGCACGCAACCGGATCACGCTCGCCATCCTCGTCGGCTCGCCGATCATGATCGCGTTGATGTTCCTCATGCTGTTCCGGCCCGGCGCGTTCGACGCCTCGGCACCGTCGCCGAACACGACCGTGATGATCCTGTTCTGGATCGCGTTCGGCGGGTTCTTCTTCGGTCTCACCTACGGCCTGTCGCAGATCTGCGACGAGTTCGCGATCCTGCGCCGCGAACGCCGTGCCGGGCTGCGGCTGAGTCCGTACCTGCTGTCCAAAGTGGCCGCACTGCTCCCGTTGCTGTGCCTGGTGGACGCGTTGCTGCTCGGGTTGCTCGCGGTCACCGACCGCCTGCCCGACCTCGCGTGGTCGGGGCACCTGGCGTTGTTCGGCACGGTCGCGCTGGCCTCGCTCGCCGCGCTCACCCTGGGCCTGCTGGCCGCGTCGGCGGTGCACAACCCGTCGCAGGCCGCGCTGACGTTGCCGATGCTGTGCTTCCCGCAGGTGCTGTTCGTCGGCGCGTTCCTGCCGGTGCCGGTGATGGCCGACGTCGGGCGGTGGTTCAGCTACGCGATGAGCAACCGGTGGGCGTTCGAGGCACTCGGTCACACCGCGGGGCTGCCGGAGCTCTGGCGGGACGGCGCGTCCCCGCTCGGCCGTCCGCTGCTCGCGTCCTACGAGGACAGCTTCGATCATCCACTGTGGACACACTGGTCGCTGCTGGCCGGGTTCGCGGTGCTGTTCGCCGCGCTCACGTTGCTCGTGCTGCGGCGCAAGGCGGGGCGAGCGCGATGACCGCGATCCTCGCCGAGTACCCGGAGTACGCCACGACGACCCGCCTCGACGAGCTCCGCCGCACCGAGTACGGCTACCTCGACGAGCAGGGGCACGTGTACCTCGACTACACCGGCGCCGGGCTGGCCGCCCGCGCGCAGCACCGCGCGCATGCGGACCGCCTTGCGCACCGGCTGTTCGGCAACCCGCACTCGGTGAACCCGACCAGCGAGGCCGCCACGGTACTGGTCGAGCAGGCGAGGGCCAGAGTGCTGGCGCACTTCAACGCCTCGCCCGACGAGTACGCCGCGGTGTTCACGCCGAACGCGACCGGGGCGGCGCGGCTGGTCGGGGAGGCGTACCCGTTCGGCCGTCGCACCCGGCTGGTGCTCACGGTCGACAACCACAACTCGGTCAACGGGCTGCGCGAGTTCGCCCGGCACGGCCACGCCCGCACCGTGTACGTACCGACGAGGGCGCCCGAGCTGCGCGTGGACACCGACGTGCTGACCACGGCGCTCGGCACGGGACGCGGCCTGTTCGCCTACCCGGCGCAGAGCAACTTCAGCGGCGTCCGCCACCCGCTCTCCTGGATCCACCTCGCGCAGGACCGGGGCTACGACGTGCTGCTCGACGCGGCCGCCTACCTGCCGACGGGGGTCCTGGACCTGTCGGCGGTGCGGCCGGAGTTCGTGCTCGTGAGCTGGTACAAGCTGTTCGGGTACCCGACCGGCGTCGGCTGCCTGGTCGCCAGGCGGGACGCGCTCGCGCGGCTGCGGCGGCCGTGGTTCTCCGGCGGCACGATCCAGGCGGTCAGCGTCGGGATGCCGTGGCACACCATGGCATCCGACGAGAGCGCGTTCGAGGACGGCACCCTCAACTTCCTGTCCATCCCGGACGTCCACTTCGGACTGGACTGGTTGGCGGACATCGGGGTGCCGCTGGTCGGCACCAGGGTGGCGTGCCTGACGGGCTGGTGCCTGTCGTGCCTGGCCCGGCTCACGCACAGCGACGGCAGCCCGATGACCCGCGTGTACGGGCCGACCACGCTCGACTCCCGCGGCGGCACGGTCGCGTTCAACTTCCTCGACGCGACGGGCAAGGTGGTCGACGAACGTCTCGTCGCCGCGGAGTCGGCCGCGGCGGGGATCTCGTTGCGCACCGGCTGCTTCTGCAACCCGGGCGTCGGCGAGGACGCGTTCGGGCTGGACGTGAGCACGCTGAAGCCGCTGCGACACGCGCGGACCGACTCACTCGACGAGTACCTCGACCTGATCGGCCTGCCGTCGGCGGGCGCGGTCCGCGTGTCGTTCGGCCTGGTGTCGACGGCCACGGACGTGTCCAGGTTCGCCGAGTTCGCCATCCGCACCTACCGCGACCGCGTCACCACGACCGAGGGCCTCCGCCCCCGCGACCGCTGCTGAGTGCCCTGAAAGACGCTTTCGGGACGTTGACCCTGGATCCGCCAACCGGCACTGAAAACGTCTTCCAGGTCAGTCCGGGAACAGGGCCTTCGGGTCGGGGTCCGGGAACAGCGGGCCCGTCGCCGTGTCGGCGCCCACGCCGCGCCACCAGTCCGCCTCCTGCTTGCTGCGGATGTCGTCGACCGCGACCTCGGCGCCCGCCTCGTGCACCATCGTCGCGAGACCGGTCAAGGCCTTGGCCACCAACGACTTCTTCGGCGCGCCCCGCGCCTGCGACACCAGCCGTGCCGTCAGCGCCACCGCACGCAGCGGCAACCCGGCCAGCCGCACGACGTCCGACGCGGCACCGCTGAAGTCGTGGACCGCCATGCCGACCCCGGCCGCAGCGAGCGACGACAGGTTGTCCATGCTCCGTGCCCGCCCGTCGAACACCTCCTGCGCGGGCATCGCCACCCGCAGCCGGTCGGCGGGCATCGCGGACTCGTCGAGGACGCCGAGCACCGAGTCGACGAGGTCCGGCGCGGCCGACTGGTTGCCGGACAGGTGCACCGACAGCGGCAGCGCCGCGCCCGCGAGCCGGTCGCACGCGTCCCGCAGCACCCACTGACCGAGCTTCGGGCTGAGTCCCGTCGCCTCCACCAGCTCGACGCACCGCTGCTCGGACAACCCGGCTTCCTGCCAGCGCGGGAACGCGTCGACGGCCACGGGCTGCCGGTCGGCGAGCGCCACCCGCAGCCGGTACCCGACCGCGAGCTGCCCGCTCTCCAGCGCGCCCGGCAGGGTCGCCGCGAACCGCAGCAGCCTGCGGTCGTGCGCGTCCTCGTCCGGGGTGAGCAGCCGCCACCGGCCGGGGCCTTCCTCCTTCGCGTGCCGCAGCGCGATGTCCGCGGCCTGCATGAACTCCACCGGGTCGGCCCGGTGCGGCGGGCTCTGCACCACGCCGACGCTGGCGGTCGTCGCGAGCCCGACCCCCGCGACCCGCGTGGTCTCCGTGATGGCGGCCATGATCGTCGCGACCACGTCGGCCGGCCGCGCGCTCCCCTCGCCGTGCTCCTGCAGGACCATGAAACCGGCCCGGTCGAACCGGGCCACCATCAGGCCCTCGCCGGACAGCGCGTTCCGCAGCCGCACCGCGATCGCCGTCATCAGCGTGTCCGTGTTCGGGCTGCCCAGACCCTCGTTGAACACGGAGAACCCGTTCAGCTCGACGCGGTACAGCGTGGTCGGGCCGCCGGAACCGAGCACCTCCTCCAGCCGGGTGCCGAAGAACTGCCGGTTCGGCAGGCCCGTCAGCGCGTCGTGCAGCAGCTGGTGGCTCAGCTGGCGCCGCAGCAGCGTCAGCTCGGTCGACGTGTCGCCGAAGTCCGTCTGCCGTTTCTCCGCCGCGCGCATCGCCTTCGTGGCGACCTCCATCAGCGCGCGGCACATCGCCTCCTGTTGGTCGGTCGTGCGGCGCCGGACGGCCTCGGTGAAGCCCGCGGACACCGCGCCGATCAGCCGGACCACCCGCTCCGGCGGCAGGTGCCGCACGTCCTCGTCGGACAGCAGCGGCCCCGCCAGGACGTCCACCGTGCACTGCAGGCTCGACTTGTCGACGCAGTTCAGCGCCACCAGGCGGGCACCGACCCGCTCCGCCTCCTCGAGACCGAGCGGCTCGGCGGCCAGCGCCGTGAACAGGTCGTGGACCATCTCCAACAGCGGCGCCTCGATGTCGGTGTGCTTCAGGGGCACGTACGCCGTCGTGCTGATCAGGTACGCCCACTTCCTGGCGACCTTGACGCGCGCCTTCTCCCGGTCCGCAGGCGATCTCGGTACCGGGTCGCCCGGGCCGTTCGGCAGGGGCGTCGTCATCGGGGGATCATCCGATCGGCCCATCGCACCACCACATCATGCAGGTCCGGAGCGTTCGGGGCGTAGTTGAGCGCGTGGCCGTAGCCCGGTAGGACGTAGGCCCGCAGCTGCGCGGCGGGGCCGTAGAACGGGGCCTCCGCCCGCAGCAGCGCCGCCGACGACGAGCAGTCGGTGGCGAGCAGTCCGCAGAAGGTCGGGTCGCTGCCCGCCATGACGGTCAGGACGGGGACGTCGACCCGCGCGGTGAACGGGGTGACGGTGCCGAGCAGGGCGGCGTCGACCAGTTCGGTCGGCGCGACGACGTCCTTGGTCGCCTCGTCGAGCGCGTCGATCGCCGCGTCGTAGGGGCCCGGCGCGTGCAGCGACCGCCAGCGCGTGCCGGGCATGGTGGTGAGGTAGCCGAGGTCGAGCGTGCGGTCGGCGAACGCGGGGTCCAGCACCGCGGGCACGAACGTGGCGGCGATCGGCGCGAGGCCGAGCGTGTTGAGGTGGTGACCCATTCCGGTGACCAGCACCCCGTCCACGTCACGGTACGTGGCCGCCTCGATGATCGAGATGGCCGAGCCGAGCGAGTGGCCGCCGAGGAACACCGTGCCGAACCGTTCCCGCAGCTCCCCGACCACCTGGTGCACGGCCGCCGCCTGCGTGATCGCGGTCAGCAGGGCGCTGCTCGGCACCGAGCTGTCGCCGGTCCCGAGCCGGTCGACGGCCAGCGTCGCGTAGCCCGCGTCGTTCATGGCGCGGCGGAACGAGTGCCGTGCCGGGTCGACGGGGATGTCCCAGTAGCCGCGGTTGTAGAACCCGCCCGGGACGAGCACCTGCACGGCGGACGCGCCACCGGCCGGGACGCAGAGCGTGGCGGCCATGGTCTGTGCGAGGCCGGCGATCGTGACCGGGTACCGCTCGTCGGTGCAGGTCGGCTGGGCCGCCTGCGCCGTGGGGGCGGACAGGACGAGCGCGGAAGCGGCGGCGGCGAGCGCCATGGCGAACCGCCGTGGGGGTCGGGCGAACAACGGGGACCTTTCAGCGAGGGACGACCGTCATCGACAGCCGTGCGGGATAGGCGGTGGAGGTGTACTTGACCCGCAGGGGCCGGTCGGGGACGGGTGCGAGCCGCCAGCGGCTCGCGATCGTCGCCACCGTCACGGCCATCTCGGTCATGGCGAAGGCGTTGCCCACACACATGCGGTTGCCTGCGCCGAACGGGATGAACGCGCCGCGCGGGATGTCCTTGACCCGTTCCGGCGCCCACCGGTCCGGGTCGAAGCGGTGCGGGTCCCGGAACGTGTGGGGGTCGTGGTGCAGCGCGTGCGGGCTGATGGTGACCTCGGTGCCCGCGGGGAGGCCGACGCCGCCGAGCCGCACCGGCCGCAGCGTGCGGCGCATCAGGATCCAGATGGGGTACATCCGCAGGGTCTCGTTGATCACCTGCTGGAGGTAGGTCAGTTTGGGCACGTCGTCGGCGGTGACCGGGCGGCCGGACAGCACCTGGTCGATCTCCTCGTGCACACGCCGCTCGACGTCCGCGTGCCGGGAGATCTCGTGGAACAGCCAGGCCAGCGCCAGCGCGCTGGTCTCGATGCCCGCGGACAGGAGCGTGACGACCTCGTCGTAGACCTGCTGGTCGGTCATCGGCTCGCCGTCGGAGTCGCGGGCCGCGAGCAGCATGGACAGCAGGTCGCCCCGGTCGACACCGGTGGCGCGCCAGTCGGCGATGACCGTGCCGACCACCGCGCGCATGCGGCGCACCGCGCGGTCGAACTGGCGGTTGCCGCGGACCAGCAGCGGGCCGACGAACGCGGGGGACAGGGCACGGACCATGCCGTGCCGGATCACGACCGGGATGGAGCGGCGGGCCTCCTCGATGGCGGTGCGGCCGAACTCGGTGCCGAACAGCGCCTCGCCGACGATGGTCACGGCGAGCGCCTGCATGTCCTCGTTGATCTCGCGCCGTTCCCCCGGCCGCCACGACCCGCTCAGCCGGGCAACGGCGGTTTCCATTTTCCCGGTGTAACGCGCGATGCGCTCGTGGTGGAACGCGGGCTGAACCAATCTGCGTTGTCGCAGGTGAAAGGCGCCACCGGAATTCACGAGGCCGTCACCGACGAATGGCCGGAACTTGTCGAACATGGCACCTTTTCCGAAACTCGCCGAGTCGGTGACGAGCACGCGGTGCGTCAGCTCCGGGGTGGTCACGAAGTACATCGGGAGCGTGCCGAGGTGCACGCGCACGACGTCCCCATAGGTGTGAAGACCTTCTGTGAAGCCGAATCTGCGACGCAGCAGGGCGGGAGTGTGGCCGAGCACAGGCCAGCGCCCGGGTGCCACCGGAACGGACATCCGCATCTCCTCGCCTCGCGAGACGGATTACAGTAAGGGGCCCCCAACGGTCTCGGACAGCACCCGAACGGGTGGGATCCGAGGATTTCGTGGACTTTCTCGAAAACGAGGTGTGGCGTGACACAGCAGGACTGGGTTCCGGGGATCATCGACACGTCCGCGCCGAGTGGGGCCCGGACCTACGACTACCTGCTCGGCGGCAGCCACAACTTCGAGGCCGACCGCGCCATGGCCGACCAGGTCGAACGCGCCGTGCCCGGCATCAGGGCCGCCGCCAGGCTCAACCGCGCGTTCCTCGCCCGCGCGGTCCGGTTCATGATCGGCGAGGGCATCCGCCAGTTCCTCGACATCGGTTCCGGCATCCCGACGGTCGGCAACGTGCACGAGATCGCGCAGCAGGAACACCCCGACTGCCGTGTCGTGTACGTCGACAAGGACCCGATCGCCGTCGCGCACAGCGAGTTGATGCTGACGGGCAACGACCGTGCCGGCATGGTCGAGGCGGACATGCGCGAACCGGAGGGCATCCTGACCCACCCGGTCACCCGTTCGCTGATCGACTTCGACCAGCCCGTCGGCCTGCTGTTCCTGCTGGTACTGCACTGGATCCCGGACGACGCCGACCCGGCGACGCTGGTCTCGCGGTACCGGTCGGCGCTGGCGCCCGGCAGCTACCTCGCGCTCACGCACATGACCGACGACATCCAGGGCGACAAGATCCACGCCGTGGCCGGTGTCGTGCGGGAGAGCCGGGGCGCCGGGCAGGTGTTCCCCCGCACCCGCACGGAGATCTCGACGTTGTTCGGTGACTTCGCGCTGGTGGAACCGGGCCTCGTGCCGACGGGCACGTGGCGCCCCGGCGGTGCGGGCGACATCTCCGACGACCCGGAGATGAACGAGCTGTCCTTCGCGGGCGTCGCCCGGAAGTCGTGACAAGCAGGCCCATGCGATGTGCGGTACAACGGGAACCGGACATACCGCCAACCGAAGGGATTTTCCCGATGGCGCACGACCCCACTCGCCGTTCGCTCCGCATGCTGGCGGTCATCGGCGCGCTGGCCGCGCTGCCGCTGCTGGCCGCGTGCAACGACAGCGAGGAGGACGACGACGATGGTGACGACGACGAGGGCATGGGCCGCCCCGCGGCCGTGCTGGTCGTAACGCAGTAGGGCAGTCGCGGCGCGCCCGGGCTGTCCGGGCGCGCCGTGCTAGTGGCGCATGGTGGGGTCGCCCTGGAGCGTCCCCCCGATCTCCCCGCGCAGCCGCTCCATGTCGGCGACCTCGATGCTGGTGAGGGCCCATTTCTCGCCGACGAGGTACGTGGCGCCGTACAGCAGCGCCATGTCGAGCCAGGCCTGCTTCTTCTCCTCGGTGGTGAAGTCGAGCAGCATGTACCGGGTCGCGTCGGTCGAACACGCCGCCTGCCGGAAGTCGCTGGTCTTCCCCTGGAACCGAGGCTCACACCCGATCGTCTCGGCAAGCTCCTCGACGGTGTAAACCCGCTCAGGCGGCGGCTCCGCCTGAGCACACCCCACCAAGAACCCGAGACCAGCAACCACCCCAACCCACAACCGCGCCATACCCACATAAACGAACCCCACCCCACCCTGGTTCACCGCGAGTCACGCGCAGGAACACAGCGAGTCGCGCGCGCGAACACCGCGAGTCGTGCTCAGGAACACAGCGAGTCGCGCTCAGGAACACCGCGAGTCGCGCGCAGGAACACGGCGAGTCGCGCTCTCGCGCAGGGTGAGTTGTCGGTTTCGTGCACCTCCGGCGACCTGATGCGGGCCAGGATCTGCACGAAACCGGGAACTCGGTATGCCCGAGCGCGCGACTCGCGGTGTTTTGGCGCGCGACTCGCGGTGTCTGGGCGCGCGACTCGCGGTGTTCCTGCGCGTGACTCGCGGGGTTAGCGGCGGGGGAGGGTGGTTAGGAAGTGGGGGTTTGTTGGGGTTTTGCGGAGGTTGTCCAGGATTAGGTCTATGGCCTGGGCGGGGTCGCGGGTGTTCAGGGCATGGCGGAGTGTGCGGGTCGCGGCCAGTTCGGATGGGCTGAGGAGCAGCTCCTCCTTGCGGGTGCCGGACTGGCGCACGTCGACGGCGGGGAACACGCGGCGTTCCGCGATGCGGCGGTCCAGGCGCAGTTCGGCGTTGCTCGTGCCCTTGAACTCCTCGAAGATCAGCGAGTCGCCCGCCGAACCGGTCTCGACCAGGGCCGTCGCGAAGATCGTCAGGGAGCCGCCGCCCTCGATGTTGCGGCCCGCGCCCAGGAAGCGCTTCGGCGGGGTCAGTGCGGTGGCGTCGATGCCGCCGGACAGGATGCGGCCGGTCGCGGGGGCCGCCAGGTTGTACGCGCGGCCGAGCCGGGTGAGGGAGTCCAGCAGCACGACCACGTCGCGGCCGTGTTCGACGAGCCGTTTCGCTCGTTCGATGGCGAGTTCGGCCAGTGCGGTGTGCTCGCGCGGCGGCAGGTCGAACGTCGCCGCCGCCACCTCCGCGGGTACGCCGCGGGCGAGGTCGGTGACCTCCTCCGGACGTTCGCCGACGAGCACCATCATCAGGTGGCATTCCGGGTGGTTCTTGGCGATGCCGTGCGCGATCGCCTGCAGCACCGTGGTCTTGCCCGCCTTCGGCGGCGCGACGATCAACGCGCGCTGCCCCTTGCCGACCGGCATGACGAGGTCGCTCACCCGCGCGGTGAGCGCGTGCGGCTCCGTCTCCAACCGGAGTCTTTCGTTGGGGTACAAGGGAGTCAGGTCGGCGAACGCGGGACGTGCGTACCGCGGTCGCTGCCCGTTCACGCTCTCGACCGTGGCGAGCTTGCCGGACCGGACCTCACCGGTGACCGTGTCGCCGCGCCGCAGGTCGTTGGCGCGCACCAGTCCCATGGGGACGGACGTGTCCCCCGGACCGGACAGGTAGCCGTCGGCACGCACGAACGCGCGGTCCCCGACGATGTCGAGTATTCCGTTGACAGACATGGGAAATCCTTTAGGTGAATGCACAGTCGCGCGAGGACTGTGGGAAGAAGAAGGAAAGAAGAGGCTCAGTGGGGGAAGAGTCCGCAACCACGAGCGGTGCACCGAGGCTACCGCCACGCCCGGCCGGGACGCAACCGTCTAAGGTTCCCCCCGTCAGTCCCCACCGACGAAGGAGCACGAAACAGTGGCCGTTTCCGTAGACCTCGCGAAGCAGCTCGACAAGGCGTACGAGGACCTCGGCGTCACCGAGATCCTGGACTCGCCCGTCGCCGCCATCTCGGGTGTCAGCGAGGGCGACGCCGAGAAGCTGGCCGCCGCGTTCAACATCAAGACCGTGCGCGACCTGGCGAACAGCAAGTACTTCCGGCTGGCCGCCGCGCTGGCCGAACTGGAGACCCTCTCCAAGTGACCGAACGCGGCGGGTGACCGGTTTGTTCCCGGTCACCCGCCGCGGAGTTGCCGATCCCGGGCAACGCGAGAACCATGGGACGGGCGAGGGCGAGTCCAGCGGTGGGAGCCCAGCCATGACCGCGGTGAAACCTTCTGGAGGTCGTGACCCCCAGGTACAGCCGGCCCCGATCCGCGTCCGCGCCGGCGCCGCCGCGCGGGGCCGGAAAGGCGCTGCGCTCCTCGGGATCTTCCGGACCACCGACCCCAAGCTGATCGGCGTCCTCTACCTCGTCACCTCGTTCGTGTTCTTCATGACCGGCGGCGT
>NZ_JBITMQ010000027.1:50919-64853 GCF_044466355.1 Actinophytocola sp. NPDC049390 | reverse complement strand
ATCAACGCCTTCGCCATCACCTTCGGTGACCGCTGGCCGGGAGCCGAGACCTACTGATCAACAACGCCGGAAACACCGATCATGGGATAGGCCCCGAGTCGCGCCCCAGCACACCGCGAGTCGCGCTCCCGGACGCATCGACTTGTACGTTTCGTGCAGACCGTGGTGCACGAAACCGACAACTCGGTGTGCGTGAGCGCGCGACTCGCGGTGTTCCTGCGCGCGACTCGCGGGGTTAGTTGCCTATCAGCACTGTGCTTGTCGCGACTATTGAGCTGGTCGGGGCCGGGGACGGGTCGTTGCATGTCGTGACCGTGTCGCCGGTGCGGGCGGCTGGTTTGCCGTTGATCAGTACCGTGGCGCTGCCCTTGGTGACCGTGCCCTGGTTCGTCGGCGGGATCTGGAACGGGCCGCCCTGGGGGACGTGTGGCGGTGCGTTCGTCGCCGTGCTGCCGACCACCGCGGCGGGCTGGCCGCCGATCACGACGTCGGTGCTGCACCCGCCGGTGATGGTGCCCGCGAACGGGTGCGGGAGCGGCGTCGGCACGGGGCCGCCGGGGGACGGGACCATGATGACGTGGATGTCGGTCCCGACGACCTTGTCACCCATCTTCGCGGCGGGACTCACGGCGTACGCACCCAGCGGCGCGGCTGTGCCGGGGCGAGAGAACCCCGTGCGGGCACGTTCTGGCCGCTGTTGAGGCGGATCTTCTCGGCGGGCGGCGCCAGCTCGGTGTCCGGCTCGGGCAGGAACGGCGCGCTCACACTGATCGCGAACGACGCCCTTGCCGGCATGCCGAGGTTGCTCCACAGCGCACCGGGGTCGGAGTCCGCGATCGTGATCAGCACCGGGGCACCGGCCGCCGCCAGCGCGGCCGGCATGCAGTCCTCCGGCAGTGAGTCGGTGAACAGCATGGTGCGCAGCGCGGCCGCGAGCAGCTGGTGTTCCTCGTTGACCTTCTCCGCACGTGCCGTGACCAGGTAGGACAGCACGCATCGGCGGTTCGGTTCGCGGCGGGCACGGACCGCGCCACGGTCGTCGCGTTCGTCGGCCCACCCCGACTCGCGGCCGCCGCGGTCGTCACGCAGCCCGAACAGGAACAGGTCGATCGCCTTCGACGGCTTCTCCGTCTCCCACGTCGGCTTGGGCGGGTCGAGCCGGACCATCGTGCCCTCCGGCAGCGACCGGCCGAGCAGCACGCACAACGCCTCGTCCACCTCGGTGATCACGGCCACCAGTGTCGCGACGGGACACGACGGGCACAGCCGCCCGCCGCCCGTCCTTTCAGCGCGCGCGATCCGCCCGAAGGGGCACACCGGCCCGCCCGGCGCACCTCCCCGCGACGCCTGCCCCGCCCACCACCGGTGTCGGCAGGCTCGGAGATCGGAACCGACGGGGGGCACAAAGGCCCGTGGATCCTCGGGGAAGTCTTGGCTTGATCAGCAGTTACCTCAGGGGAACGTGACGGCACTCAGCCACCAACCGCCTGCGGTCCGCCGGTGTCGCTGGGTCGGAACCAACACTCTCAAACCTCGGGGAGGCGGGACAGTCGCCCGAAAGGGCGGCCCGGGCCGCCCTCCCCACCGCCCCGCGACGACTGAGTCGACCGGTGCGAGATGAACACACTCAGACGGGGCCGGTCACGCCGGTCACGCGTACGACGCAACGAGGGAGACACCCGAGATGGCCAGCAGTTACCTCGCGCCCGGTGTGTACATGGAGGAGGTTTCCTCAGGTTCGCGGCCCATCGAGGCCGTGGGAACCGCGGTGGCCGCCTTCGTGGGCTTCGCCGAGCGCGGTCGGATGCACGAGCCCGTGATGGTCACCAACTGGACGCAGTTCAAGCAGAACTTCGGCGACTTCGTCGAGGGCTACTACCTCGCGCACGCCGTGTACGGCTACTTCCAGAACGGTGGCGGCACGGCCTACGTCGTGCGTGTGGGCGGCGACGCGCAGAACGGGTCGGGCAACGGCCAGGTGGCGCTGCCCGCCGCCGAGCTGCCCGCCGCGGCCGCCGACCGCCCCGGCCTCACGATCTCCGCTCGCACCACCGAGGCCGCCGACCTGACCGTCGAGGTCGCGCCCGCCTCCGAGGAGGGCGAGGACAACTTCAAGCTCGTCGTCAAGCAACAGGGCCAGCCGGTCGAGACGTTCGACAACGTGACCACCAAGCGCGGCCCCAACAACGTGGCGACCGTGGTGCGCCAGCAGTCGAAGCTGATCGTCGTCGAGGAGACCAAGGGCAAGGCGCTCGCGCTGCCGAAGGCGGGCGAGGTCGCGCTCGGTCACCCGGCGCCCGCGCCGGTCAGGGTCGAGGCGGGCGCGTACGTCGGCAACTCCGCCGACCGCACCGGGTTCGGCAGCCTGGAGGCAATCGACGAGGTCACGATGCTGTGCGTGCCGGACCTGATGGCCGCCTACCAGCGTGGCGCGCTGTCCGTCGAGGACGTCAAGGCGGTGCAGCTGGCCATGATCGCGCACTGCGAGCTGATGGCGGACCGCGTCGCCATCCTGGACACCCCGCCCGGCCTGAACGCCCAGGAGGTCAAGGACTGGCGCCAGGACGTCACCGGCTACGACTCGAAGTACGCCGCCATGTACTGGCCGTGGATCAAGGTCGCGGACCCGGTGGCGGGCAAGCAGGTCTTCGTGCCGCCGTCGGGTCACATGGCCGGCATCTGGGCACGCAACGACTCCACCCGCGGTGTCCACAAAGCACCCGCGAACGAGGTGATCCGCGGCGCGGTCACCCTGGAGCTCAACATCACCAAGGGCGAGCACGACCAGCTCAACCCCATCGCCGTCAACTGCATCCGCAGCTTCCGCGGCCAGGGCATCCGGGTGTGGGGCGCGCGCACCCTCTCCAGTGACCCCGAGTGGCGCTACCTGAACGTGCGGCGGCTGTTCAACTACGTCGAGAAGTCGATCCTGCAGGGCACGAACTGGGTCGTGTTCGAGCCGAACGACCCGAAGCTGTGGGACTCGGTCAAGCGCACGGTCACCATGTTCCTGCGCCGCGTCTGGCGGGACGGCGCGCTGTTCGGGCAGCTGCCCGCGCAGGCGTTCTTCGTCAAGTGCGACGAGGAGAACAACCCGCCGGAGAACCGCGACGCCGGGATCCTGACCGTCGAGATCGGCATCGCGCCGGTGAAGCCGGCCGAGTTCGTGGTCTTCCGGATCTCGCAGTTCGCCGAGGGCGCCGGCCTCGAAGAGTGAGTGTTCCCCTTTACCTGTAAGGAGTTCCAGCCATGGCCAATGGCGACCCGATCACAGCGGCACGGTTCTCGATCACCATCGACGGCTACGAGATCGCCGCGTTCTCCGAGCTGCAGGGCATCACCACCGAGGTGAAGCCGGTGGAGCACCTGGAGTCGTCCGACAAAGAGGTCATCCTCAAGAAGCTGCCGGGCAAGACCGAGCCGGCGACGGTCGTGCTCAAGCGCGGCAAGTCCGACCACATGGCGCTGTGGGCGTGGCACGAGTCCGTGCTCAACGGCGACATCATCAACGCGCGCAAGTCGTGCTCGCTGGTGATGTACGGGCCGGACGGCAAGCCGGTCGCCCGGTACCACCTCGAGCACGCCTGGCCGTCGAAGCTGGAGATCGGCGCGCTGAAGGCGGGCTCGTCCGAGGTGCTGATGGAGACGGTCACGATCGTGTCCGAGCGCATCCAGCGCGTGTCCGCGTGACGGCGCCCGCCGCCACCGAGACGGGGCTGCGCACGGAGTACCCGTTCACGTTGCCGCGTGGCTACGTGGACGAGGCGGGCCGCGTGCACCGCGACGGCGTGATGCGCCTCGCGACCGCGCGGGACGAGATCACCACGCAGTCCGACCAGCGCGCCAAGCAGAACCCGGCGTACCTGACGGTTCTGCTGCTGGAACGGACGGTCACCGCGCTCGGGGACGTGCCGGTCGTGGACACGTTCGTGATCGAGAGCCTGTTCGCCTCCGACCTCGCGTTCCTGCAGGACCTGTACCGGCGGATCAACGCCGACGGCCACACCGAGGTCGCGGTCAGCTGCCCGCACTGCGGCAACGACTTCGCGGTGGACGTCGCCGGTGATGCGCCGGGGGGATCGTGACGTACGCGGTTGACCGCGTCTGGGAGGAAATCGCGTACGTCGCGTACTACCTGCACTGGGATCTGGACAAGATCCTCGACCTCGAACACCCGGTCCGGAACCGCGTGATCGGTGAGATCGGCAAGATCCACACGCGGTTCACGGACGAGTCCTGAGTGGACTCACGACAGGAGGGGAGACCGATGCGCTGGCCATTCCGGCGGAAGCGGGACACCGCGGAGCACGCTGGGGCACCCGCGGCCGCAGCTCCTGTCGCCGGGGCGACGGCACCCGTCGCGACCGCACCCGCGCCGGTTCCGGGCAGGCGGCACTGGACCGCGCTGCCCGTCATCCCCGTCACGATCAACCGGGGTGCCCCACTGGTCACCGGACCGGCACCGGTACTGCCGCCGCTGCGGCCCTCGGTCCGCGGCGCGCCGGTACCCGAGGTCGCTCCGGCCACCGGCTCCGTCACCGGGATCGCCCAGCCGGTCCCGGTGACGGCGGCCGAACCGGTGATCGAGGCGCCGCCGCTGCCGCCCGCACCGGTGGTGCGCAGGGCCACACGGTCCGCCCCGGCCGCCGCACCCGTGCTGACCGACGCGGTCGACGAGTACATCGGCGAGCCGAGGGAGGCGCTGGAGCCGTACCGGGCACCGAGCTGGCTGCGGTACGCCACCAACCCCGGCCTGCCGATGCTGCCGGGCCTCCCCGGGCCGGAACCGGAGCAGTCCGCGGCCGGACCGCCGTCGTTCCTGCCGCCAGAGCCGCGGTCCACACCAGAGCCACCGCCCTCGCCCACGCCGGCGGCCGAGCCGCCGCCGCGCATGGTGGAGGGAGTGGAAAAGGCCGAGGCGCCGGCGCAGCGCCCGATGCGCAAGCGCCGTCCCAACCTCGGCCAGTCACGCAGGCTCGGCCTCGGCGCCCCCATCCCGGCGCCTGCGAAAGAAGCCCTCGTCCACCCCGAGGCACCGCCCCGGGTCGTGGAGGGGGCGGTCGAGCCGGCCACGCCACAGGAGCCGCCGCCCCCACCGGCGGCCCCTGTGCGTGTGGCGGCGGAACAGGAACCCGAACCCGAGCCGGAAGCCGAACCCGAGCCGCCCGCACCACCGGCTCCACCGGCTCCACCGGCACCACCGACGCCGCCGAGCGCGGGCCCGGCAGCGCGGCCGGACACCCCGGTGCGGCCCAACCCGCCTTCCGGCCCGATGCCGGAGAAGCGGGTCGTCGCCACGTCCTACCGGGCTACCGCGGACCTCCTGCCGCCCCGCAAGCCGCAGCCGCGGCCGCGTGCCACGGTCGTCGAGACCGTGCCACCCGACCTGGCGGGCGCGGTCCGCGCACGACAGCACGTCGACGTCGCGAACGTCCCCGTCTACCGCGGCCCGAAGGTCGGTGAGGCGGCGAAGGCCCGTGGCGCCAAGGCGTTCGCGTCCCGCGGCGCCGTCTTCCTGCCCGACGAGGCCGGGCCGACGGACTCGCCGTCGGCGCGTGGCCTCCTCGCCCACGAGCTGGTCCACGCGGTGCAGCAGCGCACCCTCGGCCCGGTCCTCCCCGACCCGGCCTCACCGCTCGGGCAGCACCTCGAAGCCGAGGCGCAGGCCGCGGAACGCTTCTACGGCGGCGAAGCGGGCGCCGACGAGCCCGCTCCGCTGATCCACGCCCCGATGCCTGCCCCACCGTCCACACCGGACGCGGAGCCGGACATGTCCGCCGCGGCCCAGCTCGCGGTCGCGCTGGCGTCCGGGACCATCCCGACGGCGGCCCCGGCATCCACACCGTCCACCCCCCAGGCCATCCAGTCCCCGTTCGACGCGGCGACGCGGACCGAGGTCGACAAGATCGCCACCGAGTCCGCGAAACACGTCGTCGAGGAGTGGACCAACCCCCACCTGCGGAAGCAGGAGGCCGCCAGGACGGCCGCCGCGGCAGGCGCCGCGGTGGCGACCGCCGCCTTCGACCGCGACGCCCGCAGGGAGGTGCTCACCCAGCAGCGGCTGGACGCCCTCAACCAGAACCGGTACACCGATCAGCTGACCGACCTGGACGACGCGCAGAAGGCGGCCATCGAACACGAGCTCGACCTGGAAGAGGCCGCGAACGGTGGGGTCGTCGCGCACACCGCGACGCCGACGGGCCCGGTCTACCGGAGGAACTCGGCGGAGGCCTGGGTCCACGCCATCACCGGGATGAACGCGGAGTACGGCCTGGGGCTGACGGGTTTCCGGGACGAGCACGCGCCCGGCAGCGAGAAGAGCTGGTTCCGGGAGCGGACGGAGGAAGAGAAGGCGGACGCCGAACGGCCGCTCGCCAACCGCTTGCTGGACGCGACCGGTCTGTCGAGTGCGGCGGCCGAGAACCAGTTCTCACCGAGCACCTGGTTCGAGGAGAAGGACTCCGGCAGCCAGCCCCCGCACGAGGAGTGGAAGTACGGCAAGCCGAACCCGGACGGGGCGATGATCGACGTCAGCCGCCTCGACCTGGACGAGCTGGCGAACCGGCTCTACGACCGGGTGCGCAGCCGCCTGCGCACCGAACTGCTCGTCGACCGTGAGCGGGCGGGACTGCTCACCGATTTCCGCTAGGAGAAAGCAATGGCACTGACCGACACGTCGAAGATCGGTCTGTCGAACCGGTTCCTGGTGCACATCGACGGAGGCCAGTACAACCTCGGCAGCTGGTCGAAGGCCGAAGGGCTCGACGTCACGTGGGACGTCGCCGAGTACCGGGCGGGTGACCTCGGCAACGAGCGCTTCTACTTCCCGGGAAACACCAAGTACTCCAACATCAGGCTGACCCGCGGCGTCTCGGAGGAGACGGACCTGGTCCGGCAGTGGCTGAGCGCCACCTCGTTCAACATGAAGGTCTACGAGGGCTCGATCAAGATGCTGACCGCCGGGGGGACGCAGGCCACGGAGTGGACCCTGCGGGCCGTCATGCCCACCAAGTGGTCGGTCACCTCCTTCGACGCCGGCGCGAGCCAGGTGTCGATGGAGACCCTCGAGCTCGCGCACAGGGGGTTCCTCGAGGACGAGGTCAACCTGGAGCAGCTCTCGCAGGGAATGTAGTGAGGACGGCACATGCCCAGCTTCAGCATGGACGCGATGTTCGGCCTGACGACACGGTTCCTCGTCTCCGTCGAGGGGTTCAACCTCGGGGGCTGGGCGCGGTGCCAGGGCCTGGAGGTCAAGTTCAACCCGCTCCGGATCACCGAGGGCGGCAACTACAACAACGAGGTCGTGCTGCCCGGCGAGATCAAGTACCCGCCGGTGTCGCTCACCAGGGCCATGAACCCCGACGGGTCCGCCGACAGCGTGCAGTCGTGGCTGCGGAAACGGGCCGAGGAGTGGATCAACGGGTACAAGAGCGGCGGCGGGGGCACGGCCACGATCACGCTCCTGCACGCCCACGGCGGCGTGGTGGCGAAGTGGATGCTGCGCAACGTGTACCCGGAGAGCTGGAAAGGCCCGGACCTCGACGCCATGACGCTCGGGGTCGCCACCGAACAGCTCGTGCTCGCGCACGAGGGATTCCTGTGAGCGTCACGAAAGCGGAGGGGACCACGACATGAGCATCGGCATGATCGCGGGTGCGAGCGCCAACATCGCGGCGGGCGCGGCCATCGGCGCCGCCTCCCTGGCTGGGGCACGCGTGCCCGCGTCGTTGCGCTGCACCACGCTGCCCAACGTCGGGTTGGTCTACTTCGACTTCAACCCGACCGACATAACGATCACCCGCAGCGCGGTCACGCCGACGACCCCGTCGCCGAGGAACAAGGGCGGCTCCCAGACCCAGCAGAAGGTCAAGCCCACCACCATCAACCTCAGTGAGCTGATCTTCGAGGGGCGGGACACGAAGTGGCGCTGTGACACGCTGCTGACGTGGCTGAACCCGGACGCCGGGGTGCTGGGGCAGGTGATGGCGGTCTTCGGGCAGAACCTCAAGACACAGCCACCCGAGCTGACGTTCCAGTGGGGACCGCCGGCGATCGGCTTCATGTACACGGTCACGCTCAACAGCGTGAAGATCAAGTACGACCGGTTCCTGTCCACGGGGATCCCCGTGCGGGCGAGGATCGGCATCACGATGTACGAGGTGCCCTCGCTCCTCGGCACCCTGCCGCAGAACCCGACCTCCGGTGGGCTCGTCGGCCGCCGCGCGCACACCGTCGGGCACGGTGAGTCGCTGCAGTCGATCGCGACCGCGAACTACGGACAGCCCGGGGCGTGGCGGCGGATCGCCGAGGTCAACGGCATCAAGGACCCCTCCCGCGTGCGGCCCGGCCAGACGGTGTACCTGCCCAACCCGGACGAGTTGGCGGAGAGGAACCCCTGATGACGCTGGGAGGGCTGGCCGGCGGCGGCGCCAACGCCGTCGTCTGGCCGTCGGTCAAGATCGGCAGGCTGGTCGGCGCGCCGCTGCCGGAGCCGGTGCTGGCGAAGCTGGTCCGCGCGGTCGTGGACACGCACCTGCACCTGCCGGACATGTTCGAGATCACGTTCAACGACGTCGAGGGCACGGCGGTGAAGGACGCGGGCCTGGAGATCGGGGCGGTGGTCGAGATCGCCGCCGGCGCCGCGGACAGCACCAGCACCACCTCCCTGATCAAGGGCGAGGTGACCTCGATCGAGGCGATCTGCCAGGAGGGCATGATCTTCTCCGTGGTGCGCGGGTACGAGAAGGCGCACCGGCTGCAGCGCGCCAAGCGCACCCGCACCTACCTGAACATGAAGGACTCCGAGATCGCCGAGGAGGTCGCGTCGAACGCGGGCCTGGAGATCGGCACGGTCGAGGAGACGTCGGTCGCGCACGACCACGTCGCGCAGGTCGCGCAGTCCGACTGGGACTTCCTGCGGGAGCGGGCCCGCGAGATCGGCTATGAGACCGGTGTCGTGGGCGGGAAGTTCTTCTTCCGCAAGGCGTCCGGGCGCAAGGACGGCGGCGGACTCGGCGGTGCGCTGTCGGCCGCGGTCGACACGGCGGCGAGCATGGTGGGGCTCGGCAACGGGAAGCTGACGTTCAAGGACAACCTGCACACGTTCCTGCCGAGGCTCTCGGCCGCGAACATCACGCCGGACGTCGAGGTGCGGGTGTGGGACCCGAAGGACGCACGCGTGGCGGTCGCCAAGGCCGACGCGGCGACCGGCACGGCTTCCATCAAGGACCAGGACCCGGCCGACCTCGCGACGTCATTCACCGACGGGCTGGTCTCGCTGCCCTCGATGCCGTCGCTGCCCTCCATCCCCGGGCTGCCCAAGCTCGACTTCGGGTTGCCCGCCAGCAACACCGCCTACCTCGTGGTGGACCGGCCGCTCGGCGTCGGGGCCGCGGCGGACGCGGCGGCGGAGGCCGCGGCGAAGGGCGTCGCCGACCACATCGCCAGCACGTTCGCCGAGGCGGAGGGGGAAGCGAACGGCGACCCGAAGATCCAGGCAGGCGCCGAGGTGGAGATCGCCGGGGTGCCGGAACAGTTCTGCGGCAAGTGGTTCGTCACCAACGCCCGGCACGTGTTCAACCCGGACGAGTTCGGCTACCGCACCCGGTTCTGGGTGTCCGGACGGCAGAACCGGTCGCTGCTCGGCCTCACGTCCGGTGGCGGGGCGCCCAAGAAGACCGACTTCGGCGGGCTGGTGTGCGGGGTCGTCACCAACGTCGCCGACCCGGACAAGCTCGGCCGGGTGAAGGTCGCGCTGCCGTGGCTCGCGCCGAACTTCGAGTCGGACTGGGCGCGGGTCGTGCAGTTCGGGGCGGGCGCGAAGACCGGTGCGTTGTTCCTGCCGTCCGTGGGGGACGAGGTGTTGCTCGGCTTCGAGTTCGGCGACTCGCGGCGCCCGTACGTCCTCGGTGGACTGGTCAACAGCAAGTCGGACTTCGGTGAGCTGAAGAACGCCGTGGCCGGGTCGGGCATCGTCACCAAGCGCGGCGTGGCGACCCCGGCGGCGAACCAGCTGACGTTCACCGACGAGCTGCCGCCCGGCCCGCCGGGCAGCCTGCCGCCGATCCAGTCGAAGATCCAGCTCGGCACCAAGGGCGACAAGCTCGGCCTCGTCATCGACCAGGTGGCCGGGACGGTAACGCTGGCGTGCAACCCGAAACCGCCGGAGTCCAAGTCTCCCAACGGTTCGCTGACCATCGAGTGCGGAGACCTCGGCGGCATCACGATCAAGGGTGGCATGGGCGGCATCAAGGTCGAGACCGACGGACAGCTCTCGCTCTCCGGGAAGCTGGGCGTGAAGATCGAGAGCAGCACCATGGTCGAGGTCTCCGGCAAGCTCATCAAGCTCAACTAGGGGATTTCTGTGACGACACAAGATTTCATCGGCGCCGGGTGGGCGTTCCCGCTCGGGGTCGCCCGCCAGGGCGGGATCGCGCTGGTGCGCAGGGAGGTGGAGCTGGAGCAGGCGATGCGGCTGATCCTGTCGACCTACCCCGGTGAGCGGCCGATGCGCCCCGACTTCGGCAGCCGGATCCGCGACTTCGTGTTCCGGCCGATCAACGTGGAGACGACCGCGGAGCTGTCGCAGGTGGTGCGGGAGGCGCTGCTGCGCTGGGAGCCCAGGGTGGACGTCGAGGCCGTGCTCGTCACGCCGCACCCGGAGGAGGACGGCGTGCTGTACATCGACATCCAGTACCGCACGAAGGACACCAACGACCGGCGCAACCTGGTCTTCCCCTTCTACACCATCCCAGAGGACGGGAGTGACTACTGATGGCGCTGCCTGCCCCCAACCTCGACGACCGGCGGTTCCAGGACCTCGTCGACGACGCGAAGCGCATGGTCATGCGCCGCTGTCCGGAGTGGACGGACCACAACGTGTCCGACCCGGGCGTCACGCTGATCGAGACGTTCGCGTTCATGACCGACCAGCTGCTGTTCCGCCTCAACCAGGTGCCGGACCGGCTGTACGTGAAGTTCCTGGAGCTGATCGGGCTGCGGCTCATCCCCGCGACCCCGGCACAGGCGGACGTCACGTTCTGGCTGTCCGCGCCCGCGATCACACCGGTCGGCGTGCCGAGGGGCACCGACGTGGCGACGCTGCGCACCGAGACCGAGGAATCGGTGGTCTTCTCCACCGGCTCGGACCTGCGGATCCTGCCGTGTGCGCTGAACTACGTCGCCACGCGGGCCGCGGCCGCCGACACGCAGGTGGACCGGACCGACGAGCTGAAGATGGGCCAGTCGTTCCAGGCGTTCTCGGACGTGCCGCGACCCGGTGACGCGGTGCTCGTCGGCCTGTCCGACCCGGTGCCGAACTGCGTGGTGCGCCTGGACTTCGACTGCCGCGTCGAGGGTGTCGGCGTGCACCCCGACCACCCACCGCTGGTGTGGGAGGCGTGGAACGGCAAGGAATGGCGGCGCTGCCTCGTCAGCACCGACGGCACCGGCGCGCTGAACACGACCGGTGAGGTGCACGTCCACGTGCCGCCCGACCACGAGTCGGCGGTGCTCGGCGGCACCGCGGCCGGCTGGCTGCGCGCACGCGTGATCGAGGTGGACGCGGACTGGCCGACCTACCAGGCGTCGCCGCTGGTGACCGCGTTGTCGGCCAGCACGATCGGTGGCACGGTCGAGGCGAACCACTGCGAGATCGTCGAGGACGAGACGCTCGGCGACTCGGAGGGCGTGCCGGGGCAGGAGTTCCACACCGCGCGCCGCCCGGTCGTCATCGGCGCGGGCGAGGCGGTGCTGGAGACCACGTCCGACGACGGCTGGCAGGAGTGGACGCCGGTCCACAACTTCGCGGGCAGCGGCCCCGACGACCGGCACTACATCCTCGACGGCACCTCCGGCACCGTCCAGTTCGGACCGGCGATCCGCGAACCGGACGGCGGGCTGCGGCAGTACGGCGCCGTCCCGCCGTACGGCGCGACGATCCGGATGCGTAGGTACGCCACCGGCGGCGGGCGGCTCGGCAACGTCGGCAAGGGCGCGATCCGGACGTTGAAGTCGTCGATCCCGTTCGTGTCGCGGGTGGAGAACATCGAGGCGGCGCGGGGTGGCGTCGACGGCGAGAGCGTCGACGAGGCGAAGGCCCGCGGCCCGATCCTGTTGCGTACCCGCAGCCGTGCGGTCACCGCGGAGGACTACGAGGCCATCACGCAGGAGGCGGCGCCGGACGTGGCCCGCGTGCGCTGCGTGACCGCGGGTGACGAGGACACCGACGCCGGTTCGGTGCGGGTGCTGATCGTGCCCGCGGCGGCGGAGGTCGAGGGCCGGATCGACTTCGCGGAGCTGGTGCCCGGCGAGGAGACGCTGCAGCGGATCACGGAACGGCTCGACGAGGTGCGGCTGATCGGCACCCGCGTGCTGGTGTCCCCACCGCGCTATCGCGGGGTGACGGTGGTGGCGCGGATCATCGCCCGTCCCCGGCTGGACAAGGCCCGCGTCCGCGCCGACGCGCTCGCCGCGCTGTACGGGTACCTGAACCCGATCAGCGGCGGGCGGGACGGTCGCGGCTGGGAGTTCGGCAGGCCGGTGCAGGCGGGGGACGTGTACGCGCTGCTGCAACGGGTGCGGGGCGTGGACCTGGTGGAGGACGTGCGGCTGTTCGGCGCCAACCCGGTGACCGGCGAACGCGGCGAGGAGTGTCAGCGCCTCGACGTCGACCGCCACAGCCTCATCTTCTCGTTCGAGCACCACGTGAAGGTGGAGGACAACTGATGCGTGGCGTGGTGGCGGGCATGCCGAGCGCGGCGCCGTTCATCCGGATGCTGCCCGCGGTGTACCAGGAGGACGAGTTCACGGACCGCTTCGTCGCCGGCTTCGACGACGTGCTGGCGCCCGTGCTGTCCACACTGGACTGCCTGGTGGACTACTTCGACCCGTACCTCGCGCCGGAGGACTTCCTCGAGTGGATCGCCGGCTGGGTCGGCATCTCGCTGGAGGAGGGCTGGCCGATAGAACGCCGCAGAGCGGTGGTCGCGACGGCCGTCGAGATGTACCGCATGCGCGGCACGGTCGCGGGCCTGCGCGCGAACCTGCAGGTGCTGACGGGCGGACGGGTGGAGATCGCCGACAGCGGCGGGGTCGGCTGGTCGAAGAACCCGGCCGCCGACATGCCGGGCGAGGCGTCCCCGCGCCTGGCCGTCCGGATACGGGTGCACGACCCGTCGAGCGTGCCGATGGACCTCGTCGACTCCGCGGTCGCGGCCGCCAAGCCGGCGCACGTGGTGCACAGAGTGGAGGTGGACCGACCGTGATCGTGTGCAAGACGTGCGGTTTCCACAACAAGGAGACGGACGCGTTCTGCGGTTCCTGTGGGGCGTTCCTGGAGTGGACGGGGGAGAAGGTGGCTCCGCCACCGAAGCCCGTCGCGGCCGAGCCGGAGGAAGAGGAGCAGCCGAAGCGCGGGTGGTTCGCACGGATCCAGTCGGCGCTGTACCTGGACGTGGGCGACCGCGACCCGGTGCAGACTCCCGCGAAGCCGGGGATGCCGGGACGGCCGGGCGCCGGTCCGCCGGGACCGCCTGGCGCGAAGCCGGGACCGCCCGGCCCGCCGAAGCCACCCGGGCCTGGAGGCCCGCCGAAGCCACCACCTCCGCCCGGGGCGCCCAAGCCACCGCCTCCTCCGGGGGCACCCAAGCCACCGCCCCCTCCCGGTGGGCCGCCTGCTGGTGGGCCGCCGAAGCCGCCGCCTCCGGGTGGGCCGCCTGCTGGTGGGCCGCCGAAGCCGCCGCCTCCGGGTGCGCCGCCGTCGCCACCGAGCGCTCCGGCATCCGGTGCGGCGACCGCCGCACCGCCCAAGCCGCCGCCACCGCCCGGCGCTCCGCCGCCTCCGCCGGGTGCGGCCACCTCCGCTTCGGTGGCGTCGGCTCCGCCGACGCCACCTGCGGCGCCCGGTGCCGGTGGGGCGCCGAGTGCGCCGCCTG
>NZ_JBITMQ010000027.1:0-50822 GCF_044466355.1 Actinophytocola sp. NPDC049390 | reverse complement strand
CTGTCGCGTCGTCACCTTCTGCTGGTTCGGCTGTGTCTGGTTTGAGGCCGCCGCCGCCGAAGTTGCCGCCGGATCCGCCGTTGCCATCGGGGGTGTTGAGTGTTGGTGGGGCGCCGAGTGCGCCGCCTGTCGCGTCGTCACCTTCTGCTGGTTCGGCTGTGTCTGGTTTGAGGCCGCCGCCGCCGAAGTTGCCGCCGGATCCGCCGTTGCCATCGGGGGTGTCGAGTGCTGGTGGGGCGCCGAAGTTGCCGCCTGTCCCGCCGCCACCTTCCGGTGGGGCTGCTGGTTCGGCCGCGGCGGGTGTAGGGCCGAAGGTGCCGCCTGTCCCGCCGTCGCCTCCGGGTGCGGCTGCCGCCCCTGGCCTGAAGCCGCCGCCACCCAGGTTGCCGCCGGAGCCGCCCGCGCCGGGGCCCGCGTCGGCCGCTTCCGGTCCGGCGTTGCCGCCCGCGGGTGCGCTGCCACTTCCCGTCGGGCCGAAGGACTCGTCGGTCGTGCCCGGGATGAAGCCGCCCGCCCCGCCGACACCCGCGGCATCGGGCGGTCCCGCGCTGCCGCCGCCCAAGCCGAAGGCCAGCGAGGCCGAGGCCGGCGAACTGGTCGCGCCCGTCACCGGCAAGGCGACCACGCAACCCGAGGCGGTCGTCCCCCAGGAGGCGCGGAAGAAGCCACCCCAGGTCCGCAAGCAGCCGCCGTCCAGGAAGCTCCAACCGGGCGACCTCGTCTGCGGGGAGTGCGGCGAGGGCAACGCGCCCACACGCAAGTTCTGCAGCCGTTGCGGCACGTCTCTCGCCGAGGCGCAGGTCGTCAAGACGCCGTGGTGGCGCAAGCTGCTGCCGCGGCGCGGCGCGAAGGTCCGCAAGGCGGGCGAACGGTCCACACGCCGCGGCCGGGCCGGCAAGAGCAAGCTCGCCGTCGCGGTCAGCGCCACCTTCAAGGTGGTCCGCAGGGTGGTCGCGGTCGCGCTCATCCTGGGTGGCATCGCGTACGGGTTGTTCGCGCCCTTCCGGGGCTGGGTGAACGAACGGGCCGCGGAGGCGAAGGGCACGTTCGAGCGCGTCGTGTTCCCGCAGTACGTGCCCGTGTCCGCCGCGGAGGCGCCGACCGCGTCGGCGGCGCTGCCCAAGCACCCCGCGAACCTCGCGGTGGACGGTGCCTCCGACAGCTTCTGGGCGGCGCCGGTCGGGCCCAAGGAGCCGAACATGGTCGTCACGTTCGACCGGACCGTCGACCTCGCGCGCATCATCGTCCACAACGGCGACGGCGGCGACTTCAAGGCGACCTTCCGCGCCCAGAAGCTGCACCTCGTGTTCTCCACCGGCAAGACCACCGACATCGACCTCCAGGACCTGCCCGATCCGCAGACGCTGGAGATCGAGAACGGTGAGGGCGTGAGCAGCGTGGAGATCCACGTGGTCGGCACGTTCAAGGCGGTCAAGGGCAACACGTTGGCCATCAGCGAAATCGAGTTCTTCGAGGAGGTCTGACGGCTACCGTCGCGGCATGATCCCCGTCGTGCTCCTGCACGCGCTGGGCAGCTCGGCCCGCACCTGGGAAACCTTCGCGGCCGGGCTGCCCCGCACGTCGATCGCGCTCGACCTGCCCGGGCACGGCACCGGCCCGCCCCCGCACGCACCCATGCCGCTCCCCGAACCACCCGCCCGGCCCGCCGAGCCGGTGGACTTCGACTGGGCGGTGGTCGAGCCCGTCTTCCGCACGGTCCGCACGCCCGACCCGGCGTGGTGGGCCGCCCTCGCCGACATCACGGCCGACACGCTGTGGCTGGCCGGTGGGCCGACGAGCCACGTCGACCAGAGCCGCATCCACGACGCCGCGGCACGCATGCCGTCCGCGCGCGTGGTGGAGGTACCGGCCGGGCACCGCATCCACAGCGAGGCGCCGGACGAGTTCGCGGCCGTCGTGGTGCCGTTCCTAACCGAGTAGCGCCCCCAGGTCGATCGCCGACCGCGCGAACCTGAAGCCCTCCGGTGGCACGCCGTCGGGGGAGTTGAGCCAGTCGCCCCTGCCCCGGGTGTGGAACTTCGCGTCGTCGAGCAGCAGGGACACGTAGCAGCCGTAGTCGATGGCGAACCCGTCGTACAGCGCGCCGGGGTGGTTCGGGTCGGCGATCCCCCGGCGCAGCAGGTGGAGCAGCCGCGCGTCGTGGAGGTCCTCGACGACCCCGGCCCGTTCGACGGCGAGCTGGTCCACGACGAACGTCCGCGCCCGCCGGTGCCCGACCACCTCGTCGACCAACGCCCGCAGCGCCGCGCGGGCGGGTTCGTTCGCGCGGATCGCGGTCTGCTTGTCGCGCAGGTACCAGTCGCGGGCCGCGCGGCGCACGTCGGCGACCGTGACCGGCTTGTCGTGCGCGTGCTGCGCGGCGAGCGCGGCGATGTTGATCGCGTCCCTCGGCACGCCCTCGGCGGCACGCACCAGCTCGGGGAACGCGGTGCGGCGGAAGCACTCGTCGACGAACGCGGTCACGTCGGCGGGCGGGTCCTTCACCATCGTCGCGAGCCACACCGCCGTGTGGTTGTGGAACAGCCGCGCGAAGAACTCCCGTGCCCGGGCCGGGCTGTTGTCGAACACGAGGAACTCGTCGAGGTCCACCGACGACGCCGCGTCCGACCCGACCTCGATGCCGACGTACTCGCCGGGCCCGGTCGGCACCGCGAACGCCGCCCGCCGCTCGATCGCGGCGATCTTGACCGTCAGGCCGCCGACCGGCAGCACCGCGCGCCGCAGCAGGTCGGCGAGGAACGGCTGCAGGTCCTTGGGCAGGCTGCTCCACTCGTCGAGCAACAGCCACAGCCGCGCGGGCGCGAGCGCACGCACGATCCCGCGCACGGCCCGCGACAGCGGCCCGAACATCACCTGGTGCCGCTCGACGCCGGTGCGCAGCAACCGGCTCTGCGCGGTGACCGACCGCCGGTGGTTCGCCGAGCCGCGGGCGCCCGGTTTGGGGGAGAGCGACACCTCCGCCGACCGCGTCGCCTCCTCCGCGCCGCTGACCGTGGTCTCCCGCTCGACCTCGCCGACCACCTTGACCGTGGTGGCGGCCTCGGCCAGCGCGTCCAGCTCGCGGAGCAACGCGGTCGGGTCGCCGACGTCCTGTTCCATCGCCACGGTCAGCAGCCCGTCGTGCACCTCCTCGAGCGCGTCGATGAGCAGCTGCGTGCCCCGTTCAGCCGCGGTGTGCGCGCTGTCGGCGTGGATGCCGCCCGCCGACCCGATGGTGCGCAGGTCGACGTAGACGGCCACGTCGCCCATGCCGGCGAGCAGGTCGGCGAGGTGCAGCAACGCGTGCGTCTTCCCGGTGCCGCGTCTGCCGTAGAGGATCTGGTGGTCACTGGAGTGCAGCAGCGCCGCGAACGAACCGGCCTCGACATAGGTCTTGGACACGGTGTGGCGTGCGGAGTTCTCGGCCCGCCGCGGGATCCGCAGCAGGGACTGGTTGAGGTGTTGCTGTCGGCCAGTGACCAATCGCGCTCCCGGGCAGGCTGGACGCATCGGCCTTCCAGCCTGCCCGCGGCACCCGGGTGCCGGGGAACCGCCACCCGGGTGAAGATCAGTTACGGATCACGAAGTCGGCCGGGCTGACGGACGGGGCGACGATCAGGACCGCCTTGGCCGCCTCGATCGGTGGGTCCGTGTCGTCGATGGTCGCGGTCACCGGGTACGTGCCGATCGCTGTCTTCGGCAGGACCAGCAGCATCGCGGTGAACCGGCCGTCGGTGCCCGGCACGGCGGTCGCGTTCTCCGCGAAGGCTCCCATCCTGACCGTCACCGGTTTGCCCGGGGCGAATCCGCTGCCGGTCACCGCGAGCACGCGTCCCGGTGGCGACACGCCCGGCGCCACCTCGATGGCCGGGACGGCCGCCGTGCCGGTCAACCCGATCAGGTGCGGTGTGCCGCCCGGCACGTCGTCGGTGAAGCGGAGCACCGCCGCCCTCGCACCCGACGCCCGCGGCGAGAACGTCACCGCCACCTCGCACGTCCCGCCCGGCGGCACCGGGGTATCGGTGCAGGTGTCGGACTCGATCGCGTAGTCGGCGGGCGCGAGCGGGGACACGACGCCGACACCGGTCACCGTCAGGTCCTCGCCGCCCGTGTTCGTCACCGTGACGGCCTTCGCGGGCGCCGTCGACAGGAGCAGCCGGTCACCGAACGCCAGCGGGTCCGGAGCAGCCGCGAACCGCGCGTCCGGCGGCGGCTCCTCCTCCTCGACACCGGTGCCACGCAACGGAACCGTGAACTCGCGGCCGTCACGCAGCCGCACGGAAAGCGTGCCGGTCCGTTCGCCCGCGTTCTCCGGGGTGAACACGACGGACACCTCGCAGCTCCCGGTCTGTTGCAGCACAACGGTTTCCGTGCCGGTGCAGGTCTGCGCGCCCACGGTGAACTCGGGTGCGTCGATCGTCAGTTCGGTCACTACGAGTGGGCCGAAGCCGACGTGGTCGAGCCGCACCACGCGGTCGAACGTCTCACCGATCGTCACCTCGCCGAACTCCAGCGGGGTCGGGTCGGCACGAAGGTCCGGGCGGAACGTCCGCACGTACACGTCGACGCCCGCGTTGTCGTCCACCGGCTCGGTGACCAGGTCGGCCGCCCACGAGTCGTACGCGATCGTGGAACCGTTGCGGGACAGGGAAGCCGCGGTCGAACTGTACGGCGGCGAGTCGTCGTCGCCGCCGCACGTGGCGTCCTCCGGCAGCGTCTCGGCGCAGTCCCCGCTCGTGCCCGGCGACGCGAGCGTGCCCGGCAACCGCGGCTCCTCGTCGACCAGCCGCTGCCGGTCGACGACCAGGTCCCGCACCACGACCTGGCACACGACCCGCCGGCCACGGTCCTCTGTGGGCGGCGGCAGATCGGCGCGCTTCAGGCCTTCCGACTCCGAGAACGTGCGGCAGCTGTCCGAGTCGCCGAGCGGGCGGTCGACGCCGTCGTGCGCGTTCGCGTTGTCGGTGACGAACGCGAGGAACCGGCCGTCCCCGGACAGCGCCGGGCTGAACCCGTTGACGACCTCGTTGTCGTTGTCCCGCGACATGATCGCGGAGTCGACCGGCGTGCCGTCCTCCTGGACCCGCACCACGTACACCACCGGTTGGTCGGCGACCGAGTACCAGCAGCTGGTCGAGGTGCACCCGTTCTCGTACGCCTCGGCCTCGAACGCGATCGTGCCGCCGTCGCCGGCGATCGCGGGGGCCGCGAGGTACACGGACTCGTCGATCGACAGCGGTGCCACGTCGTCCGGCGTGGTGTTCACGTCCCAGTCGACGCGGAGCACGGCGCCGGTGCTCATGTCCTTGCGGATGACCGCGTGGAACGGGACGTCGACGTAGAACTCGCCGCCGCCTTCGCGACGCACGTAGTCCGCGACCAGCACGACGAAGCGGCCGTCGGCCGACACGTCCGGCTGGCGCTGCGCGGTTGGTCGCAGGTCACCGAGGGTCGTGCCGAGCGCCGCGACCTCGCCGGGGCCGGCCGGGGTGAGCGGCGCGGTGCGCACGACCTGGCGGTAGCCGTCGCTGTCGTCGACGAACGCCCGGTCCTGCCACACGATCCGCGTCGCGTCGTCGGACAGCTTCGGCGTTCTCGGGCTGTCGATGCGGGCGACGTCGCCGTCACCCTGCTCCCACTGCGGCTCGTTCACCCGGAAGTACCGGTAGCTGAGGCTGCCGTCGTCCCGGCGCTCGTCGAACTCGCCGTCACCGTCGGGGTCGCGGTCGCACACAAGCAGGTCCCGGGACGTGTTGTCGTCCTCGACGACGATGTTGTCGGCCCGGGTCACGAACGCGACGTACCGGCCGTCCTCGGAGATCGTCGGTTCCGTGCTGCCCCGGGTGGGCGGCACCTCACCGAACCGCGGCTCCTCCTGCTTCCGCTTGCCGTTCAACGACAGCAACGGCTCCCCGGCCAACCGCGGCGGGACGTACGTCGGGGTCGTCGTGGTGATGGTCGGGGGATCGGGGCGCGTGAACTGGCCCCGGCTGATCATGGTCGTGCGGTTGTTCCTCAGGTCGCGCACGTACACGGCCTCGTAGCCGTCGTTGGACAGGGCGTCGAGCCGTGCCTCGCTCGAGAACACGACGGTCGTGCCGTTCGCGGACAGCTCCTGGTTCTCGCCGCCGCTTTCGGTGCCGTCCTCGCCGTCCGGGGCGGACGCGTCGGCGACGGACGCGCGTACGGTGGAGCCGGGTGCGGTCGCGGCGTGTGCGGTCGTGGTCTGACCGGACAGGGCCACCACGGCGGAAACGCCGACGACCGTCGCGACGACGGCCAGTGCGACGGCACGTTGGGTGCGGAGCGGGGACTCGGGCACGGGGTACCTCCAGATCTACCGCGCCCGACCGTATGGGGGATCGCGGTGCGCCGGTCCCGGCTCGCGGGTGGCGTACCGGACGCCTGGGTGCGCCCGATCGGGCAGTCCGGGCCGCCCCGCCATGCTCCCCGGCGCAAGCTGTCCCCGTCGCCTTTCCTGCCGACACTGCTTGCCCATGGGAGCTACCACGTCGCTGGCGAGCAGGCAGCTGTCCGTGACTCCGGGTCAGGCGGTCGAGGCGACGGTCCTGGTGCGGAACAACGGCACGCTGGTCGACCAGTTCACCTTGGACATAGTCGGTGATTCTCGGGAGTGGACCGAGGTCACGCCGCGCGTCATGAACCTGATGCCGGGGCAGGACGGTCAGGCCACCGTGCGGTTCGCGCCGCCACGGGACTCGTCGGTGCCCGCCGGTCAGGTGCCGTTCGGCGTGCGCGTGCTGTCCCGCGAGGACCCGCCGAACTCGTCGGTCGCCGAGGGGTCGGTCGACGTCGAGCCGTTCATGGACCTGCAGCTGGAGCTGTCGCCGAAGACGTCGCGGTGCCGTACCAAGGCCGTGCACGAGGTCGTCGTCGAGAACTCGGGCAACTACCCGATCCCGGTCGAGGTCGTGACGAACGACCCGGAGGAGCAGCTGAAGCTGTCGCTGGACCACAGCTCGCTCACCGTGCAGCCGGGCACGTCGGCGTTCCTGAAGCTGCGGGCCAAGCCGTACGACCGGTTCCTGCGCGGCGCCGACAAGCGGCTGCCGTTCGGGGTCACGGCGATCGCGCCGGACCAGCCGCCGGTCAACATGGACGGCACGGTCGTGCAGCAGCAGATGCTGCCGAAGTGGCTGCTGCCCGCCGCCGCGGCCGTGCTCGCCGCGGCCGTCGTGCTGGCCGTGCTGTGGTTCACGCTCGTCAAGCCGACCGTGCAGACCGCGGCGCGGGAGGCGGGCAAGACGGCGGCCGAGGAGGCACAGGCCGAGCTGAAGGACAAGGCGGACCTCGCCGAACGCCGTGCCGTCGCGGCCGAGGAGAAGGCCAACGCGGCGCAGAAGAAGGTCGACGACATGGCGGCCAAGGAGGGCGCGGGCGGTGGCGGCGGTGTCGGTGGCCGGGGCGCCACGACCGACGAGAAGGGCGTCGACATCTCGACCGGGTCCGCTGTGGACTTCCGCATCACGACCAGCGCGGACGCGCAGTCCGACCCCGCCGAGTTCGAGTCGTTCAAGGTGCCGGCCGGTGCGATCCCGCCGAACAAGACGCTGGTGCTGACCGACATCATCCTGCAGAACCCGCGCGGCGACAGCGGCACGCTCGCCATCAAGCGCGGCGACGAGGTGCTGTACGCGACCGGCCTGCAGAACTTCCGCGACATGGACTTCCACTTCCTGGAGCCGTGGACGTTCAGCCCGGACCAGCCGCTGACCGTCGAGGTGAGCTGCCAGCTGCCCGGCGCGCCGGAACCGGCGACCGGCAAGTGCACCCCGGCCGTGTCCTTCTCGGGCAGGCTCTCCGGCCCGGCACCCAGTTGACGGTCCGCTAGTCCTTTCGGGGCCCCCGGTTCGTTCGGGGGCCCCGTTGTGTGCCTGCCCGGGCACGGTCCGTGGTTCGGCCGTGCAAAACCGGGACACCGGTCCCATGTGCCTGGGACGCACGTTCGGGCAACCTTCTCCGTGCGCGGGTTCGACGTGCTGGGCGTCGAGTCGGGGGCGCGCTAGAGAGCGGAAGATTCGATGTTGGAGCAAAGCCGTATCCCGGTCGTCGTGCGTGCGACCGACCCCATCCTGCAGAGCGGCGTCCAGATGGCACTGCGCACGCGGCAGGAGGTGTGGCTGGTCGACGAGGACGCCGCGTCCCCGGAGTCCGTCGCGCTGGTGGTGACCGACCGGTTCGACGACCGGGGCGCACAACTGCTGCGCACTCTGCAGGTGCGCGGGTTCACGAGGGTGGTCCTCATCGCGGGGGAGCTGGAGGACACGGAGATCCTGACCGCCGTCGAGGGCGGGGTGTGCGCGGTGGCCCGCCGCGCCGACACGACGCCGGACGTCCTGGTGCGACTGGTCAAGGCCGCCGCCGCGGGTGAGGGCGCACTGCCGCCGGACCTGCTCGGCCGTCTGCTGAACCGCGTGTCCCGGCTGCAACGCCACGTCCTGGAGCCCCGTGGCCTGCACCTGGCGGGCATCACGAACCGGGAGACCGAGGTACTGCGCCTGGTCGCGTCCGGACTGTCCACGAAGGAGATCGCGGACAAGCTCTGCTACTCACAGCGCACCGTGAAAAGCATCCTCCACGACGTGACGAACCGCTTCCAACTACGAAACCGCTCCCACGCGGTCGCCTACGCCCTAAGAGAAGGCCTGATCTAAAACCCCGCGAGTCGCGCCCCCAAACAGGGCGAGTCGCGCCCCCGAGCAGGGCGAGTCGCGTTCTACAACACACCGAGTTGTCGGTCTCGTGCAGGTCATTGAGTTCAAGATCTGCACGAGACCGACAACTCGTTATGCCTGGGAACGCGACTCGCGGTGTCTGGGGGCGCGACTCGCGGTGTTTGGGGGCGCGACTCGCGGTGTTTGGGGGCGCGACTCGCGGTGTTTGGGGGCGCGACTCGCGGTGTTGTCAGTTGGGGGTGTTGCGTTCGCCCAGGCCTGCTTTGCGGGCTCGGACTATGGCCTGGGCTCGGTCCGCCACGTGGAGTTTGGTGAAGATGCTCGAGACGTGGTTGCGGACTGTTTTGGGGGACAGGCACAGTCTGCCGGCGATGGTCGCGTTGCTTTCGCCGTCCGCGATCAGGGCCAGGACCTCGCGCTCGCGGGACGTGAGCTCCGGGAACACCGTGTCCGTCGGGGTCGCCGGGCCGCTGTTGAAGAAGCCCAGCACGCGGGTCGCGATGTCCGGGCCGAAGATCGCCTCGCCACGGCCCACCGCGTGCACCGCGCGCACGATCTCCTCCTGACCGGACCCCTTCAGCAGGTAGCCCCGCGCGCCCGCCCGCATCGCCGCGAACACGGACTCCGTGTCGTTGAACATGGTCAGCACCATGACGCCGGTGCCGGGGCGTTCGCCGACGATCTGCCGGGTCGCCTCGATGCCGTCGATGTCCGGCAGGTGCAGGTCCATCACCACCACGTCGGGGCTGAACGTCCGGGCGGCCGACACGGCGTCCCGCCCGTTCGCGGCCTCGCCGACCACGTCCAGCGACGGCTCGGCCGCCAGCACGGTGCACAGCCCGAACCGGAACAGGGGATGGTCGTCGACCACCAGCACCCGCAGCCTCGGTTCCTGCGCCGACATCAACCGGCCTCCTTCGGCAGGGGAAGCGTCGCGAAGACCCGTGTCCCGCCGTCGGATTCCGCTTCCACCAGACACTCGCCACCCAGCTCCGTCGCCCGTTCCCGCATGGACGACAGGCCCACGCCGCCGTTCGTCACCGCCGGTAGCCCGACCCCGTCGTCGACGACCTCGATGTGCAGGTCGTCGTCCACCCAGAGCCGGACCGCGCACGAGCTGGCCGCCGCGTGCCGGGTCACGTTCGTCAACGCCTCACAGATGATCCGGTACGCCGCGACGTCCACCGGAGCCGGGAGCTTCGGCATCGCCGACGGCACCTCGAGCACGATCGTCACCCCGTCCACCGACGAGTCCCCGCCCGCGCTGCGGCTCGCGAGCGCGCCCGCGTACTCGCGGATCGCGGGGATCAGCCCGATCCGGTCCAGCACGGGCGGCCGCAGTCCGTGTGCGAGCCTGCGTATCTCCACGATCGCCGCCTGCAGCTCGTCCCGCAACCGGCCGAGCAGCTCACCGGTCGGCGACGTGTCACCGACGGTCCGCTTGCTCACGTCCAGCCCGAGCGCGACCGCCGCCAGCGTCGGCCCGACGCCGTCGTGCAGCTCGTGCAGGATCCGCCGCCGCTCCATCTCCCGCGCCCGCACCAGCCGGTCGCGGGACCGGCGCAGGTCGCGGGTGAGACGCGCGGTGTAGACGGCCGCGCCCGCGTGCCGGGCGACCTCCGCGAGCGCGATCCGGTCCGGCCGCGTCAGCTCCCGCTGCGACGACCGCCTGCCCACGACCAGGTTGCCGACCCGCTCACCGTGGAACGTCAACGGCATCCGGTGCAGCTCACCCGTCGGTGTCCCGACGCTCGCCGCGGTCTCGCTGCGGCCACGCGCCTGGATCTCGATCGCCATGTACGGCAGCCGCAGCGCCGCCGACACCGTCTCGACGATCTCCGGCAGCATCGTCGCCGCGGTCGGCGTGTTCTCCAGCCGCGACGCGAGTGCCGACACCACGCGGTACGGGTCGTCCCGTTCGCCGTAGAGCCGCCGGTTGATCAGCGCCTGCAGCCGCCTGCGCACCGGCTGGGACAACACGGCGATCGCGGCCACCACGACCGCCTGCCACCACACGTTGGTGACCGGCCCGAACACCGCGCTCCACGCGGAGACCACCGCGACGTACACGCCGATCGCGCCGATCGTCAGCGCCCCGTACACGACGGTCCTGCTGACCGCGACCTCGATGTTCAGCGCCCGGTACCGCAGCACGGCGGCCGCCATCGCGACCGGCACGGCCATGAACGGCAGCGCCTGCATCTCGTACGGCACCACCGGCGTGCCGGTCGCGATCACCGGCACCACCCAGATCGTGAGGTAGGCGACCACGCTGCCCACGAGCGCCACCAGCAGCCACAGGATGGGCTTGCGAGTCGGTTCCCCGCGCTGCCGGGCGTACTTGCGGACCAGCACGGTCACGATCAGCGGCGGGTAGGTGAACAACGCGGGCAGCACCGGCACCACGAGCACGTGGATCCGCTCGAGCGGCTCGCGCAGGACCACCAGCGTCAGCAGCCACACGAGCCCGTACAGCACCAGCGGCCCGGCGTACCCGGCGGCGATCAGCCACCGCTGCCCGCGCGTGACGGTCGACGCGGGGAAGGCGATCGCGAAGTGCAGCGTCGCGCCCCACAACAACGCGAACGCCACCTGCCCGGTGAAGTGCCGCCAGAACTGGTCCCCGGCGACGAGGTCGACCGCCATCAACGGGAAGAACCCGGCCCCGATGATCGCGACGATCCCGATCGCCGAGGTCAGCAACGTGGCGTGCGCGGCCGGATCGCGCGGCCGGGCCCAGAACACGGTGACACTCGTCGCGACGAGCAGCGTCGCCACCAGCAGCATCGGCCACCAGTCACCGACGGCACGCACGATGGGGAAGTGGTGCAGCGTGACGTCGACCGACAGCGTTCGCCCGGCACGGTCCACCAGGTAGGTCAGCGTGTCCCCGGCCTGCGCAGGCAGCCCGCCGGGCAGGTGCGCGGTCCGCTCGGCGAGCCGCTGCCCGTCGATCGCGAGCACCTCGTCCCCGAGCCGCAGCGCACTCCCCGGCTCCACATCGGACACGATGATGTGCCCGATCGAGACAGCACTGACCGAGGGGCTGACGGTGGCGCCGTCCGTTGGCGAGGTGGCCCTCGACCAGACGCACCAGCCAGCCACCCCGAACAGGATGAGGGTGAGCAGTAGGAGCGAGGCGGGTACACGCCGCGCGCCCGCCGGGCCGATCACGCCAGGATCATCCCGCACCGTTCCTGCTCACGACAGGGCATTTCGGCACCGCTGCCCGATCGTGCGCGATACCGTGACCGGCCGGTTCGTTACTTTCCGTTCTTGTCGTCCTCGGGGGACAGTTCGGGAGCCGGGGGAGCCGCCGGGAAGTCCGACAGCGCGCTCCGCTCACCGGGCACGCCGGGCACCGCCGGGGTGCTGACCGGCTCGGCGGGTGGCGGCGCCGTCTGCGGGTGTGGCGTGCTCGGCGGGGCGGTCTCGCCGGCCGGTCCGCCGGGCGATGTGGGGGCCGCGGGCTCGGGTTCGGTGGAAGTCGCCGGTGGCGTGGGTGTCTGTGGGGATGGTGTGCTGGCCGGTCCGGCGGGCGGTGTGGTGGGTTCGACCGGGGGAGTCGGTTCGGTGGTGGCCACGGGTGCGGAGTGCGGCGGCTGCGTGGCGGCCGCGGGTTCGGTGGAGGTCGCCGGTGGCGTGGGTGTCTGCGGGGACGGCGTGCTCGGCGGGACGGGCTCGCTGGCCGGTGCGGCTGGCGATGTCGCGGCGGGTTCGGCCGCAGGAGCCGGTTCGGTGGTGGCCACGGGTGCGGCCGGGGCTGCCTGTCCGGCGGAGGCGAGCGGAGGCTCGACGTCGGTGGGCTTCTCGGTGACTGGTGTGGCGGGCGGTGCCGCCGGGGGCTCGGCGATCGTGGGCTTCTCGGCGTCGGGCTGGAGCACCGGCTTGCTCGCCGGTGCCGTGGTCTGCGTGTCCGGCACCGACGTCGTCGCCGGGGTGATCGGGGCGGGCGGGGCGACCGGCGCCGGAGGCGTCACCGGGGCGAACGTGCCGCTCGCCGTCGCGCCGCTGACCCGCTGCGTGGTCGTCGCGTCGTCACCGGCGGGCTGCACGTCCGTCGGCCGTTCGGTCACGGGCATCTGCTGCGGCCGGTACCCGTAGGGCGCCGGGAACCCCATCCGCGGCGTGTTCGGCTCCACGCGGACGGCACCCGCCCGCTGCCCCACGTGCGCCAGCACGATCGCGACCAGTCCGAGCACCAGCCCGCCCAGCGGCAGCCACAAGCCGAGACCGGCGGAGAACTCCAGTGACTCGCCCGCTTCCAGTTCCTTCTCGTTGTACGTCGACATCTGGTCCAGCACCGCGATCAGATGCATCAGGGTCGCGCCGGCGAGCACACCGACACCGGCTGTGATCAGCGACCGCGCCCCGGCGACCGCCCCGGAAGCCCGGGAACGAGCGGCGGCGAACGCGAAGACGGCACCCACCACGAGCAGCGTCGCCGCCAGCACGAGCGTGAGACCCGTCAGGATGCTCTCGGGGTCCCGCGTGTTCGAGTCGCTGGTCTGCAGACCGAAGCTCCACCACGTCCGCGAGTGGCCGGACGTCGAGACGTCGCCGTCGATCTCGAACGAGTGGCGGTACGTCGAGACGTCGCCGAAGGAACCGCCGACCGCGAGGCCCGCCACCACCAGCGCCAGCAGGCCGGCCACCATGGTGGTGACACCGCCTCTCGGCGCCTTCGGCTGCGCGGGGGCGCCCATCATGGGCCTCATGGGCTGCTGGTACGGCGGATATGCGGGCTGAGTCACACGCGAATGATGCCAGTGCCCCAATGTGACGCTTTCGTCGCCCGAACGGTCTCCCGCGGCCCACTGCCGGGCGGTCCCGCGACCTGAACTACTGGGGCCATGACCGAGACCACCATCGTGCTCGGCGCCGCCATCGTCCGTGACTTCCGGCTGTTCGTGGCGCGCCGGTCGCAGCCGCCGTCGATGGCCGGGTTCTGGGAGCTGCCCGGCGACGAGCTGGCCGGCGACGAGCGCGGCACGCTGCAGGACCTGTTCACCACCGAGTTCGGTGTCTCGCTGCGCCCCGTCGACCAGATCCTGAGCGACCGGGTGCTGCTGAGCTGGCGGGACGCGCGGAGCAACGCGGTGGACGCGGCGTTGCGGGTGTGGCGTTGCCAGTTCCCGTCGGAGGTCACCTTCGACGAGGGCGAGCCCCGGCCGAACATGTACCGCTACGACGAGACCTGCTGGCTCCCGGTCGACGAGCTGGACGCCGTCGGGCCGTGGCGGGACGAGGCACGCATCGCGGCGGGCGAGGTCGTCGACTGGTTTCTCAGCGACGTGCCGTGGCAGAACGCCGACTGAGCGCAAAGAGTTGCGCGAGCAAACGTCACGTTTCGCGTTCGATGCCCTCTTCTCTGTCAGCGAGGTGAGCGGCCCGAGCGAGGGCCGGGCCGCTCACCCGCCTTCCACCCTCGGCCGGTTGGCGAACTGGTCCAGCACCAGTGACTTCCACTCGGTCAGCAGCGCGGTCCGGCGCTTGGCGTCGCCGCCGATCATGGCGTCCAGCGCCAGCCCGCGGATCAGGTTCACGGTCAGCAGGAGGAGTGTCTCGGCGCGCTGTTCGTCGAGGTCCGGGCCGACGATCTGGCGGTAGAACCGCAGTGTCGCGTGGCCCAGCGCGCGGTCCACGGGCAGCAGGCTCTTGCGCAGCTCGGGGTCGGTGCGGGCGGCCACCCACAGCTCGACGGCCGCGGTCGACAGCGTCCCGGAGTAGGCCGACCACAGCTGGTCGATGCCGACCTCGATGCGCTCCGGCCCGGGCGGCAGCTCCGCGGTGGCGTTCAGTATCTGTGCCGACAGGCGCGCGAACAGGTGCTCCAGCGCGCTCGTCATCAGCTCGGCCTTGGTCGTGAAGTGGTGCTGCTGCGCGCCCCGCGACAGCCCGGCCCGCTGGCAGATCTCCTGCACCGTGGTGTGCGCGTAACCCAGCTCGACCAGGCACTCGACGGTCGCGTCGAGCAGCAGCTCACGCGTGCGTTCGCTGCGTTCGGCCTGCGTCCGGTGCTTGCGGGCGGTCGGGGTGGCCATGGTGCTCCTCCGCTTTACGTGCATGTCTGCACGCAGGTACATTCAAGCCAGACTTTACATGCCGACCGGATTGTTTTTGGAGTCCTCATGCCGCTGACGCAGCGTTCTTCCTGGTTGGACCCCGATCTCGACTCGTTCCGCGAGCTCGCGCACTCGTTCTGCCAGAAGGAGCTGGCGCCCAACCACGAACGCTGGTCCGAGCAGAAGCAGGTGGACCGCGAGCTGTGGAACAAGGCGGGGGAGGTGGGCCTGCTGTGCCTGTCGATCCCGGAGGAGTACGGCGGCGGGGGCGGCACGTTCGCCCACGAGGCGATCCTCCTGGAGGAGCAGGCCAAGGCCGGTGACGACGCCTGGGGCAACTCGGTGCACTCCGGGATCGTCGCCCACTACCTCAACTCGTGCGGCACCGAGGACCAGAAGAAGCGGTGGCTGCCGAGGCTGGCGTCCGGCGAGCTGGTCGGCGCGATCGCGATGACCGAACCCGGCACCGGCTCCGACCTGCAGAACGTCAAGACCAAGGCGATCCGGGACGGCGACCACTACGTCCTCAACGGCGCCAAGACGTTCATCACCAACGGCGCGCAGGCCGGGCTGATCATCGTCGTCGCGAAGACGGACCCGAACGAGGCCGCCAAGGGCGTGTCGCTGCTGGTGCTGGAGACCGAAAACGCCGAGGGCTTCCGCCGCGGCCGCGTGCTCGACAAGGTCGGCATGCACGGCCAGGACACCTCCGAGCTGTTCTTCGACGACGTGCGCGTGCCCGAGGAGAACCTGCTGGGCGGGCAGGAGGGGCTGGGCTTCATCCACCTGATGCAGCAGCTGCCGCAGGAACGCCTGATCATCGCGGTCGCCGCGGTGGCGGCCATGGAGAGCGCGGTCGAGCAGACCATCCGCTACACCAAGGAACGGACCGCGTTCGGCCGGGAGATCTTCAAGTTCCAGAACACCCGGTTCAAGCTGGCCGAGGCGGCGACCGAGGTGGCCGTGACGAAGGCGTACCTGGACCAGTGCATCGAGCGGCACCTGAAGGGCGAGCTGGACGTCACCGGCGCGGCGATGGTCAAGTGGTGGACCACCGACCGGCTGTCCCGGGTCGCCGACGAGTGCCTGCAGCTGTTCGGCGGCTACGGCTACATGAACGAGTACCCGATCTCGCGGGCGTGGACGTCCGCGCGCGTGCAGCGGATCTTCGGCGGCACCAACGAGATCATGAAGGAAATCATCTCCCGCTCGCTGTGAGGGGCCTCCATGGGACCGCTGAACGGACTGAAGGTCGTCGAGCTGGCCGGTCTCGCGCCGGCCCCGTTCGCGACGACGGTGCTGGCCGACCTGGGCGCGGACGTCGTCCGGGTCGACCGCGCCAAGCCGGGCTTCGACGTGCTGACCTTCCCCAACGACCCGCTGTCGCGCTCGCGGCGGTGGATCGGCGTCGACACGAAGAACCCCGAGGGCCGTGACGTCGTGCTGCGGCTGGTCGAGGACGCGGACGTGCTCATCGAGGGCTTCCGGCCGGGCGTGACCGAACGGCTGGGCATCGGCCCGTCCGACTGCCTGGCCCGCAACCCGAGGCTGGTCTACGGCCGGATCACCGGCTGGGGCCAGGACGGCCCGCTCGCGCAGGCCGCCGGGCACGACATCAACTACATCGGCCTGGCGGGCGCCCTCGAACCGATCGGCCGCGAGGGCGAGCGTCCGGTCCCGCCGCTGAACCTGCTGGCCGACTTCGGTGGTGGCGGCATGCTGCTGGCGATGGGTGTGCTGGCCGCGCTGGTGGAGCGGTCCGTGTCGGGCCGCGGCCAGGTGGTCGACGCCGCGATGGTGGCGGGCTCGGCGCTGCTCACGGCGGGGCTGCACGGCCTGCGGAACATCGGCATGTGGAGCCGCGGGCGCGGGCGGAACATGCTGGACGGCGGCGCCCCGTTCTACGACACGTACGAGACGTCCGACGGCAAGTACGTGGCGGTGGGCGCGATCGAGGAACGCTTCTGGGGTGACCTGTGCAAGGTCCTGGAACTCGACCCCGAGTCGGTGGCCGAGCGCCTGAACCCCGAGCGGTGGGCGGCCGTCCGCGAGGTGCTGGCGGCCAGGATCAGGACGAAGACCCGTGACGAGTGGACCGCGCTGGCGGAGGGCACCGACGCGTGCCTGACCCCGGTGCTCGACACGACCGAGGCGGCGGCCCACCCGCACAACGTGGCGCGTGAGACGTTCGTCTCGTTGGACGGGCACACGCAGCCCGCCCCGGCGCCGAAGTTCTCGCGAACCGTGCCGGAGACGCCGAAAGCCCCGGTGGAGCCCAGGTCGTCGACCACGGACGTGCTCACCGAGCTGGGCTACGCCCCGGCGGAGATTGACCGATTGCGCACGAATGGGGTGGTTGCGTAGGTCTCAGGGTCGTACCCCGATGTGTGAACGGGATGTGTCGACATAGTCTCCGCGTCATGACGTACACAGGGCCCCGGCCGGTGACCATCTCTGTCGACGGCAAGTCCGGCATCAGTGTCACCGGCACCCTCGACACGACGACGTTGGCCGAGCTGAACCGCTCGGTGACCGAGTTCTTCGAGGAGGCGGACCTGGCGGAGCTGGACGTGCTCACCCTCGACCTGAGCACGGTGTCGTTCTGCGACCACGCGGTCTCCGCCGCCGTCCGGCACGCGCAGTCGGTGTGCGCCGAACAGGCGGTGGCCTTACGCGTGGTTCCGAGCGAGGCCGTACGCCAGGTCATGACCGCCCGCCGCTGACCCCGGTTCGGCGGCCCCCGTCGTGCTCGCTGGACTGGATGAGTGCTCGTAAGCTGGTGCCCGGCGCGGTGCACGCACCGTAAGGTGGGGGCCAGCCATCTGCATGAACGGGCGGACCGGTGGGGTAGTGGCGGACGGAGAGTCTGATGAACGCGAAGAAGGCCATGATGCTCGTGGGCGTGGCGCTGATCCTGTTCTACGTGATCACCCAGCCCTCGCAGGCTGCGGAAGCCGTGCAGGGCATCCTCGGCTGGCTGCGTGACGGCGCCGAGGCCATCATCACCTTCGTCAAGAACGTGTTCGCCTGACCCTGTAGCACCACGAAGCGCCGCGCGGCAAGGCCGCTGCGGCGCTTCGTCGCGTCGCGGGCCGAAGCGGATCACGGAACGTGACTGTTTTTGGTCAGCCTACGCGCCACATTGGACCGTACGGGTGGATTCGGGGTCCGAACGCCCTGTTGGCGGGCTTTCGTCGAGATCAGGTCTGGCGAATTGTCGGTGGTGGCCTTTACGGTTCCGGCATCGCCTTCGCGAACGAGTCGCGAAGGGATCAGCAGACACAGTCCGCGGGGCAGTCCGCAGTTCTCGAAGGAGGCAGGATGCTCGACGATCCCGGTGTGGATGACCTGGTGCGGCAGTGGACCGAGGACCACTCGAAGGCCGCCGAGTCGGACGAGATCAACCGCATCGCGTCCGAGTGGCTCGCGGAAGTGCCGGTCCAGCCGCAGGGGATCCCCGGCCAGCGCGCACGCGGTGGCAGCAACCCCTGGGCCGCCGTCGAGGCGACGGACCCACGGTTCTTCGCGGCCATGCGTGAGCGGCTGCCCGACGTCCCGGCCGAGCTGATCTCGGCGGCCGCGGGCTGGTGGCAGATGGTCGGTGGCCTCGCCGAGGCCAAGGAGTGGTGGGACGCCGGCATCAGCCCGCTCGACCAGCGCGCCCTCGACTACCGTGCCGCCGGTCTCGCCCCGTCCGACCTCAAGCGCAGGCTCGGTCCCCTCACCGTCCTCGACCACCTCCGCCGCGGCAGCGCCCCGGCCTGGTGCGTCAACCGGCTCCAGCGCCAGAACGAGCGCCGGTCGGCCTGATCTTCGTAACGTTGTGGCACGGCCGTCGTTGACCTGGTGTGACCGACGGCCAGCTACCTGACATTCGAGGCGTGCTCCTCCGCGCCGGCCTCGTCCTGCTGGTCATCGCTGTGGCCGGTGGCGGCGTCTGGCTGTTGAAGGCGGCGACGGAACCGGAGCAGAGCCCCATCGAGGTCCCGGCCGCGTCGGTCCCGGTCGCTGATGTGCGACCCGGAGCGGTGGCCCCACCGCAGCCCCAGGCGGGCGCGGTAGGCGAGGACCCACTCAAGACCTGGGCAAGCCGCGTGGCCGGTGCCATCGACGTGCCCGCCAGGGCTCTCATGGCGTACGGCAACGCCGAACTGGTGCTCCGGTCCGAACAGCCGGCCTGCCACCTCTCCTGGGCGACACTCGCGGGCATCGGCCGCGTCGAGTCGAACCACGGCCGCTACGGCGGCGCGCGGTTGAACGACGACGGCCGCCCCTCGAAGGCGATCATCGGTGTCCCGCTCGACGGTTCGGTGGGCGTGAAGGCCATCGCCGACACCGACGGCGGCCGCTACGACGGCGACGCCACCCACGACCGCGCGGTCGGCCCGATGCAGTTCATCCCGTCGACGTGGCAACGCTGGACGGCCGACGCCAACCTCGACGGCATCGGCGACCCGCAGCAGATCGACGACGCGGCGCTGGCCGCGGGCCGGTACCTGTGCGCGGGCGGCCGCGACCTCGCCACGCCGAAGGACTGGTGGGCCGCGGTCTTCTCGTACAACAACTCCGTGCCCTACGGCCAGAAGGTCTTCGGCCTCGCCGACGACTACGCGCGCACGGCCGTCTGACCGGGATTCCCACTCGTACCCTCCCGGCTGCGATCATGCTGTGATCGTTCGAGCACGGGAGGTAACCGGGGTGACGCCCACGTTCCGGCGGCGGCGCCTGGCGCGGCGGCTGCGGCAGATGCGTGAGCAGGCGGGGCTGACCCTGGAGGAAGCCGCGCGGCTGCTGGACAAGACCCGCAGCTCGCTGGGCCGCATCGAGACGGGCGAGTCGCGGGCGGACGTCCACCTGGCACGGTCGATAATGGACTTCTACGACATCTACGACCCGGAGCTGCTCGACCTCGTCCGCGAGGCCAACCGCCCGGGTTGGTGGAAGAAGTTCGGCATCGACGACTACGGCTTCATCAGCGCGGAGACAGAAGCGTCGGCGTTGCTGGAGTTCGGCGTGATCAACGTCCCCGGTCTGCTCCAGACAGAGGCTTACATGCGTGCGCTGTTCGCCGCGCACGGGTTGCCCGCCCACAAGATCGAGAACGAGGTGGCCGCCCGGCTGCACAGGCAGCGGCGGCTAGAGGACGAGGAGTTTCCCCTGGAGTTGGCCGCCGTGATCGATGAGGCGGCTCTGCGGAAGCGCGTCGGAGGGGTAGGGGTGATGCGCGCTCAGTTGCGCCACCTTGCCAAGTGCGCGGAGTTGCCTACGGTCAACATCCAGGTGTTGCCTGATGCCGGGGGCGCTCACACCGGAACGACTGGCGCGTACACGATCCTGAGTTTTCCCGGCGGGGATCCCGCTCTGCTCCACGTGGCGTACGTGACCGGTGCCCTCCAGATGGAGAAACCCGAGGAACTCGACCAGGCTAGACTGAGGTTCGATCAGCTGCGATCTGAAGCGCTGAGCCCGACAGAGTCCGTGGCGCTCATCGAGCGGCTGGCCCGCGACCTGTAGTCCTGAGAAGGAAGTGCCCACGGTGGAGTTTTCCGGCGCGGTCTGGCGCAAGAGCAGCCGCAGCAGCGGGGCGGTCAACGACAACTGTGTCGAGGTGGCGTTTGTGGCCGACACCGTCGGGGTGCGGGACTCCAAGAACGTCGAGTCCGGCCACCTCACGTTTGGTGGTGCGGCATGGGAGGCGTTCACCGGGGGAGTGTTAGCGTCGAAGGCGTGAATGGCGGAGTGCTGGCGCGCCGCGCGGGGATCGTTCTTCTCTGTGTGGTGGTCTTCCTCGGGTGCCTGGGGCTGGCCTGGTGGCAGTGGAGCCGCTTCATGGCCGCCGGTGGTGACTGGCAGAACTTCGGCTACGCCCTGCTCTGGCCGCTCTTCGGGCTGTTCCCGGCGTTCATGTTCTGGCGGATGCGCACGCTGCGGACGCGCGCTCCTGCGGAGCAAGCCGCGTCACAACCCGCACCCCCACCTGAACCGGACAAAATGCCGGTCCGGCAGTATGCGGTGCAGGACGCCGAGGACGATCCCGAGCTGGCCGCGTACAACGCCTACCTCGCCCAGCTCAACGCGCGACACGAGCAGGAGACGCGATGACCGCCGAGTCCCCCGTCACCGACGAGGAGAACCCCGCCCAGGCCGTCGGCGACGCGGGTGTCAAGGGTGCGCTCGCCCGGTTCCGGGTGCTCGCGTACATCGTCGGTGTCGGCCTGCTGGCGCTGTGCTTCGCGATGGTCATGAACTACGTGTTCGACGAGCCGATGTACTCGGCGATCGTCGGGCCCGCGCACGGCTTCCTCTACATCGTCTACCTGGTGACGATCGTCGACCTCGCGCTGAAGGCCCGCTGGTCCCTCAAGGGCACGGTCCTGGTGATGCTGTCCGGCGTGGTGCCGATCGGCTCGTTCTTCGCCGAGCGCTCGGTGACGCGGAAGGTCCGCCGCGGCGAAGCCATCTAGGTGATCACGCCGCGTCAGGCGGCGTCATTCGATAGGCCGTACGGCCGCATTAGGCGGCAGTTCCGCCGCAATGTGTCAGACCGTCTGCGGTTGTCACATATTTTCTGACCGACTCTCGGATGCGTGTTCGCGTAACCGTCAGGAGGTCGGATGGCCAAACACATCAACCGCAGGACCTTCTTCGGCGCGGTGGGGGTGACCGCCGCCGCCGTCGGCGGGCAGGCCCTCGTCGCGCCAGAGGCTGCGGCCCAGCTCGACCTGCCGCTGATCGGACCGATCGGCAGCGGCGACCACATGAACGTCATGACCTACAACCTGCGCGTGCCGGTCGACTCCGAATGGCGTGCGTGGAGCCACCGGATCGACCACATCGACTGGCTCTTCCACAAGGAACAGCCGACGATCATGGGCACCCAGGAGGCCCATGTCTGGCAGATCATCCAGCTGATGGACAAGGTCAGGGCCCGCTTCGGCGACCGGTACCGCGCGATCCGGCGTGGCGTCTACGCCGACGGCACCGGGCCGAGCAACGGCGTCATCTACGACAACGACCGGCTCCGTCTGGACGAACACGGTCACTGGTGGTTCTCCAACACCCCCAACGTCGCCGGCTCGAAGTCGTGGGGCAACGACCAGCCCAGGATGATGGCGTGGCTGCGTTTCCACGACCGGCGCACCGGCCGGGACTTCGTGCACATCAACACCCACCTGGACCACCAGTCGTCGGAGTCGCGCAACAAGAGCGCGGCGATGATCAAGGACAAGATCCCGGGGTTCGGCCGCCCCGTGGTGGTGACCGGCGACTTCAACGCCGAACCGGGCTCGCCGGTGCACGCCAAGATGGTCGACGGCGGCACCCACGACTCCTGGATCACCACCGCGCAGCGGCTCACCCGGCAGTGGAACACCACGAACGGCTGGAGCACCGCGCTGCGCGACACCGGACGCCGGATCGACTGGATCATCGGCACCGCCGCCGTCGACTTCCGGCAGGCCGGGATCAACCACTGGTACCCGCACGACCACCTCCACGTCGCGTCCGACCACTGGGCCTACCAGGCCAAGCTGCGGCTGACCTGAAAGGGACTGTCATGATCAAACACCTGGCGCGGCTGCTCACCGCCGCCGCCGTCGTCGCGACGTGCGTGACCGCGGGCGTCGCGCAGGCCGCGAACGAGTCGCCGTTCCCGCTCGCCGACCCGGACACCGTGCTCGCCAAGGACGGCCGGTACGTCACCTACGGCACGACCGTCGGCGCCGGCGTCGGCAAACGCTGCGGCGCGACGGGCAAGTTGTTCGTGCCGGTGCTGGTGCACGGCTCCGGCAACACGGTCGGCATCACCGACTGCGCCTCGGGCGACGCCCTGCCCAACGGTCCCGGCTCGTGGGCGGAGGGCAACATCTGGGCGCCGGGCGTGGCGAAGTTCGGTGACCGCTACTTCATGTACTACACGGCGTCCAAGCGCGGCACCGGGCAGAAGTGCATCGGCAGGGCGGTCTCCTACAGCGCCCGCGGCCCGTTCACGAACCCGGGCGAGTGGGCGTGCCCGCCCGGCGGACGCTGGGCGATCGACGCCAACCCGTACCTCTCGGGCGGTGTCCTGTACGTGACCTACCGGGACGACGCGATCACCTCGGGCGCGGAGACCGGCATCTCCGCGGTGCGGACCGGCTCGAACGGCTGGGCGATCTGGTCGTCCCGCCGGGACCTGCTGAAGAGCACCGACATCACGTGGGACACGAGGGGGACCAGCGGCGGCACGCACGTGATCGAGAACCCGTCCATGTTCAAGTCGGCCGACGGCTACTGGTACCTGGCCTACTCGGGGAACAACTGGGACAGCGCGCGGTACTCGACCGGCATCGCCAGGTGCGGCACCGGCCCGATCCCCTCGAGCAGGTGCACACCGCGGGCGAACGGGGTCGAGCGGCCCTACTTCGGGTACACGGGCACCGGTGGGCTCAACCCGTACCGGGGACTGCCCGGTAACCACCGCGGCCCGGGCGGGATGGACTTCTTCAACGCGATGGACGGCAGCTACCGCGTGGTCTACCACTGGTGGGACGGCACCCGCCGGTTCCCGATCACGGCGGCCGTGTACCGCAACTCGGGTGGCTTCTACATCTCCTAAAGGCCGACCCGGCGCAACGCGAGCGTGACGAAGCCCCGCATCGAGCGGTCCCAGCCAGGGGGCGCCGGTGGCGGGGCTTCGTCGACGAGCAGGTCCAGTGCGGACTCGGGCAGGTCGGCCCCCAACCGGAAGGCGAGCGCGACGGCGGCGGTCATCCGGACGTCCCGCGACGACGACGCGAGGGCCGTGGTCAGGTGGGTGTCCACGGACGGGAAACCGTGCACGTACCCCAGGGTGAGGTTGGCGCTGGCGGGCGCCGCGGACGCCAGCAGCGCGTCGACGACCTGTTGTGACGCCGGGAAGTACGCGAGCAGCTCCGCCGCCTGGGCCGCGACGAGGGGATCGGCCAGCCAGGAGGCGTAGGAGCCGACGTGCTTCCTGGCGGCGAGGAACGCGTCGTCGGGTTCGAAGTCGTCGGGCAGCGGGAGGTCGACGTCCCGCAGGGCGATGTCGTGCAGCAGGCTGACCAGCGACTCCCGGTCGGGGGTGGCCGGGTCGTCGATCAACGCCACGAGGAAGTCGACGACGGCGGCGCCCGCCGTCGAGCCCGGCACCTTGGCGAGCCAGGTCAGCGCGCCGGAACGGGTGTCGAGGTGCTCGGACCGGAGCATCCGCAACCGGTCGGGCACGTCCGCCGCGACACCGTCAGCATGGTTCAACTGCCGCCACGGCACATCGGCCAGGCCCGCGAGTGGGTCACGCACACCACGTTTCTACACCGGTGGAGGGTGTTCGTCAGTGAACGCTTCGCCACGTGCGCCTGAAACGTGCGGCCCGCGGTATGGGAATGCCCTGGCAGTGGGGGGATGTGGCCGCTGCCAGGGCACGTTCTCGGGTGCTCACCTCACGAGCGGATACCCGTCAGCGAGCGGACCGCCATCTCCTTCTGCAGCGCCGGGTCGGCCTGCTCCTTCGACAGCATCGTGCCGAGGTAGCCCGCCAGGAAGGAGATCGGGATCGACACGATGCCCGGGTTCGTCAGCGGGAACAGGTGGAAGTCCATCCCGGAGAAGATCGACGTCGGGGCGCCCGACACGACCGGGGAGAAGAACACCAGCAGCAGGCACGAACCCAGCCCGCCGTACATGCCCCACAGCGTCCCGGTGGTGTTGAACCGCTTCCAGAACAGCGAGTACAGCAGCGTCGACAGGTTCGCCGACGCCGCGAACGCGAACGCCAGCGCCACCAGGAACGCCACGTTCTGCCCGTTGGCGAGGACACCGCCGATCATGGCGAGCACGCCGACCACGACCGCGGTCAGGCGGGCCACCTTGACCTCCGAGCGAGGCTCCGCCTTGCCGCCGCGGAAGATGTTCGCGTACACGTCGTGGGCGAAGGACGCCGACGCGGTCAGGGTGAGGCCCGCGACCACGGCGAGGATCGTCGCGAACGCGACCGCCGCCACGATGCCCAGCAGCAGGGTGCCACCGACCTCGAACGCCAGCAGCGGCGCCGCCGAGTTCTCCTTGCCGGTCGACGCCAGGATCCGCTCGGAGCCGACCAACGCCGACGCGCCGTAGCCGATCACCAGCGTCGCCAGGTAGAACACGGCCATGCAGCCGATCGCCCACACCACCGACCGGCGCGCCTGCCTCGCGTTCGGCACGGTGTAGAACCGCATCAGGACGTGGGGGAGTGCCGCGGCGCCGAGGAGCAGGGACAGCGACAGCGACACAAAGTCCAGCTGGGTGATCGCCGTCCTGCCGTACTGGCCGCCCGGTTCGAGCACGCCCTGCCCGTTGGTGTTGTTGGCCGCGGCGTCCTCGAGCAGCGCGGAGATGCTGAACCCGAACTTGCCGAGCAGGAACACGGTCATCAGCACGACGCAGAGCACGAGCAGCGTCGCCTTGATGATCTGCACCCACGTCGTGCCCTTCATGCCGCCGACGAGCACGTAGAAGATCATGATCAGGCCGACGACGCAGATCACCAGCGCCTGCCCGCCCTTGCCGTGCACGTCGAGCAGCAGCGCGACGAGACCGCCCGCGCCCGCCATCTGCGCCAGCATGTAGAAGAACGAGATCACGAGCGTCGACGTGGCGGCCGCGGCACGCACCGGGCGCTGGCGCATCCGGTACGCCAGCACGTCGCCCATCGTGAACCGGCCCGTGTTGCGGACCAGCTCGGCGACCAGCAGCAGCGCCACCAGCCACGCGACGAGGAAGCCGATCGAGTACAGGAAGCCGTCGTAGCCGTGCACGGCGATCGCGCCCGCGATGCCGAGGAACGACGCCGCCGACAGGTAGTCGCCGGTGATCGCGATGCCGTTCTGCGATCCGGTGAACGCGCTGCCCGCCGCGTAGTAGTCCGCTGTGGACGTGTTGCGGTGGCTCACCCGGTACACGACGTAGAGCGTGATCGCGACGAACCCGGCGAACACGGCCAGGTTCAGCAGCGGGCTGCCGACCTGGCCGGACTGTGCGGAGATCATGTGTCGGAAACCCCCACCTCGGCACGCAGCTGGGCGATCGCCGGGTCGATGTTCTTCCGCGCGAACCGCACGTAGGCGGCGGTGATCGCGATGGTCGACGCGAACTGGAGCAGGCCGAACACGAGGCCCACGGTCACCAGCCCGAACAGGCGGTGGCTCATGAACCCGTGCGCGTAGGCGGCCAGCAGCACGTAGGTGAGGTACCAGCAGACGAACAGCGCGGCCATGGGGAACACGAAGCGCCGGAAGCGGCTGCGCAGCGCCGCGAACTGCGCGCTGTCGTGGATCGCGGTGAAGTCCGGGGCCCCCGAGGGGACCGGGGGAGTGTGCGGGTGTCCGGTGATTCCGCCGAAGCTCACACCGGTTTGTTCCGGGGCGCGCGCCGTTATCGGGGTGTGCACCACCTGGGTCATGTGTTCCTCCGTTGAAGTGGCCGCGGACATTTACGAGCGGCCTGATTTCAATGTGGAGACGAAGCCGTTGGAGAACCGGCGGGCGTCATAGTAACCACGACGCTGATGAACTCCCAACCGCTCCCGAACGGTGGCGTTCTCGATAAACGCGCCACCTCTCGCGTGACCGAAGTAGACACTACAGAGCGGGCCGTGTCCAGGCGTTCACACCTCCTGGTGAATCTGCACGTGACGTTGCGTTGCGAAAGTTGCACACCGCAGGATCGAGGTGACGGATCGTGATCACGATGGCCGGTTGTGCCGTGTGCACAGTACTCCTGGATGACGGCTCCACCAGCACGTCACGCGTCCGGGTGAAGCTCGGTCACGCCCTGTTTGTGCTGCTGGTGGCGTTGCGGAGGGTCACTGCACGTGCATCCGCACCCCGCTCGGAGGACGCGCCATGATCGCCGGCAAGGGTGTCACCAGTGGACTTCAGGGCAACATAACCCGATCGGGGTATTAAGGCAGTCCTGTTCCGACACACAGTAGACACGCCATGATCGAAAACCCTCAGCGCGTGGGCGGCGGCCCCTTATTCGATCGCTTTGCGGGTGGTTTTCGCAGGTCATGACCGGTCTTTTCGAAGGCTTTCGTGATCGGCGAACTGAGGTACGATCGATGCTCAGTTCTCGCTGCGGCGGCGGCCCTGACCCGAGCCGCGTGGTGTGCTCGACTGGAATTGTCGTCTCCTCATTCTGAAATGAGGCGCTGTCTTGAAAGCTGCGACACAAAGCGTGTCAACCGAGCAGGGGAACGCGGGCGCGGATCGCGCCGACGAACCCACGTCCCGGTGGTCGACGCTGGTGAGCGTGCTCGCGAACTGGCGGGACTGGAACATCCCCGTAAAGCTCGCGGCCGTCACGCTCGTGCCGGTCGTCTTCGCGATCGTGCTCGGCACGATGCAGATCTCCGACCAGGTCGACAAGGCGAGCTCCTACCGCCGCGTCGACCGGCTGGTCGTGGTCAACGAAGAGCTGCGCGGACTGGTCGGCGCACTGCAGCGGGAGCGCGGAGCGGCGAGCGTGCTGCTCTCGGCGCGCGCCGAGGACGCCGTGGCCCGGATGGCCGACGAACGGCGGGCCACCGACGCCGCGCAGGCCGCGTTCCTGCGCGCGGCGGGCCGCGTCACGCTCGACCACGAGGCCGCCGCCGCCCGCTACGCCGACGTCGAACGCTGGCTCGGCGAGCTCGCGAACATCCGCGACCAGGTCGCGCGGCCCGGCTTCGACGCGGCCAACGCGGTCACCCGCTACTCCGCGGTCGTCGACGCGCTCCTGCGGTTCGACCGGACCATGGCGTCCGAGGCGATCGACCCGACGCTCGCGTCGACCGCGGCCGCGCTGTACGACCTCGAGGAGATCAAGGAAGAGGTCTCCTACCAGCAGGCCGTGATCGCCGTCGGCATCGCGCGGGGCAGCCTCACCAGCCCCGAGGTCGAGGCCCTCACCGCGTCCGTCGGCAGGCAGGCCGACCGGCTCGCCGACTTCTACTCGCTCGTCGGCGAGGACCGCGCCGAGCGGTACGACACCACCGTCTCCGGCACCGGCATCGCGGGCCGCAACAACGTGGTCGCCGCCGTGATCGGCAACCGGCCCGGCACACCGCTGCCGACCACCGCCTCCTCCTGGCAGGAGGGCTCGACGCTCACCGCGACGCGAATCGGCGACGTCGCCGCCGTGCTCGCCGAGGACCTGAGCGACCGGTCCGCCGCGCTCCAGGACGAGGCGAGTGACGGCGCGGGCCTCGCCGCGGTCATCCTGCTCGTGGCGCTGGTCGTCGCGATCGCGGTGATGTTCGTGGTCGGCCGTCACCTGCTCGGCTCGCTCAACGCACTGCGCAACGGCGCGCTCGACGTGGCGGAGCGCGCGCTGCCCGCCGCGGTCGTCCGCATCCGGGACCGGGGCGAGCACGCGGGCGACATCGAACTGCCGCCGATGCCGGTGACGTCGATGGACGAGGTCGGGCAGGTGGCCCGCGCGTTCGACGCCGTGCAACGCCAGGCGGTCCGGCTCGCCACCGAACAGGCCGGCCTGCGGGCCACCTACTCGTCGGTGTTCGTGAACCTGTCGCGCCGCAGCCAGGGGCTGGTGCAGCGCCAGCTGCAGCTCCTCGAACGGCTCGAGCGCGACGAGGAGGACTCCGACCAGCTCGCCACGCTGTTCCAGCTCGACCACCTCGCCACCCGCATGCGCCGCAACAACGAGAACCTCATGGTGCTGTCGGGCAGCGAGGGCGGCAGGCGTTCGCAGCGGCCGGCGAACCTGGCCGACCTGCTGCGGGCGGCGGTCTCGGAGATCGAGCAGTACCAGCGGGTCGTGCTGCTGCCGCCGCCGTCGGTGCAGGTGGTCGGGTACGCCGTCGGCGACCTGGTGCGCCTCACGGCGGAGCTGCTCGACAACGCGACCGCGTTCTCCGCGCCGGACACGCAGGTGACGATCGCGAGCCACTCCTTCGAGGACGGCTCGGTCTGTATCGCGGTGCTCGACGAGGGCATCGGCATGAACCAGGCCGAACTGGACGAGGCGAACGCGAAGCTCGCCGACTCCGGCCTGATCGACGTGGCGACGTCGCGACGCATGGGCCTGTTCGTGATCGGCCGCCTCGCCGGACGGCACGGCATCGAGGTCCGGTTGAACGGCGGCACCGACGTCAAGGGCGTGCGGGCGACCGTCACCGTGCCTTCGGACGTGATCGTGCAGGTGGCGACCCCGGCCGAGCCGAGGAAGGAGAAGACGCAGGCGAACGGCACCAGCCTGCTCGCGCCGTTCTCGCTGGCGGGCGAACGTGTGCACACCAACGGCGCCAACGGCACGCACGTCAACGGAACGAACGGCCACAGCAACGGGCACACGAACGGCCAGACCAACGGCCAGACCAACGGGCACAGCAACGGGCACAGCAACGGCCACGCGGGCGGGCTCAAGCCCGCGCCGCTGCCGAAACCCGCACCGCGGGAGGAGCCCGCACCGACCGCCGACGACGGGCCCGCGGAGTCCACACCGGACGAGCAGGCCGGCGGCCACACGCCGCTGCCGCGCCGCTCGCCGGGCGGGAAGGTCCCCGGCCCGCGTGCCAACCCCGTGGGCCCGAAGGACATCGCCCGCCCACGCGGCCCGTTCGAGCCGCCCGCACGCCAGGCCCACGGCGCGGGGCTGTTCTCCTCGCCGGGCGACGAGCAGGACAACGGCAGCGGGTGGTGGACCGCGGGCACCCCGGTCGACCGGTCGGCGATCGAGGAGACGACGCCGATCTTCGACGAGATGGTGTCGGCCTGGTTCCGCGCGGTGTCCGACCCGGCGGTGGACGACGCCACCGCTGCCGCCATGCGACCCGACCCCCCGAGCAAGGACGATCAGCAGAGCGGTGGCGACGCGTGGAACTTCGCCGCCGACTCCGGCTTCGACGCCGCCCGTGCCGCGTCGAAGACCGAGCCGTCCGACTTCACCTCGGGAGGGCTGCCGCGCCGCAGCCCGAGGCAGAACCTGGTCCCCGGCAGTGCCGCCACCGGCACGACCGACGGACCGCCTCGGCACGGGCGCGATGCGGACGACGTTCGCAGCCGGTTGAGCGACTACCGGCAGGGCGTCCGCAGGGCGCGGGATCACCGGGGCGGCGGCGAACCCCCCTCCCCCAACGCCGCTCCGGTGACCCCGCCCCGTCCAGATCGACCGGCCGGACCGCCGCCGGTGTCCACTGGGGACACCACACGGCTCGACCTGTCCGGCGCCGGCTGGCGGTTCGCCGCGGACATCGGCTGGCGGGCCGCGAACCAGGTGTCCACGGCGACCCCGGTGGACTTCACGTCCGGCGGCCTGCCCCGGCGAAGCCCCCGGCAGAACCTGGTGCCGGGCAGCGTTTCCCATTCCGGGAACGGAAACGGTGCGGCGCCGTCACCGAGGGCGGGCCGTGCCGAGGAGACGCGCGGGCGGCTCGCCGGCTTCCAGAAGGGGCTGTCCCGCGGGCGCAGGAGCCTGGCGGACCGCGGTTCCGCGAACGGTTTCGACCACAAGCAGCAACAGGAGAGTGAATGACTTCGCCGCAGACCCAACCAAGTCAGTTCGGATGGTTGGTCAACGACTTCGCCGAGCGGGTCCCCGGTGTCGCGCACGCCGTCGTGGTGTCCGCGGACGGGATGCTGCTCACCTCTTCCGCCCGGCTGCCGATCGACCGCGCGGACCAGCTGGCCGCCGTCGCGTCCGGCCTCGTGTCGCTCACCCAGGGCGCGGCCCGCTGTTTCGAGGCGGGTGGCGTCAAGGAGACCATCGTCGAGATGGACGGCGGGATCATGTTGCTGATGGCCATCAGCGACGGGTCGGCGCTGGCCGTGCTCGCGTCGCCGCTGTGCGACATCGGGCAGGTCGCGTACGAGATGACGCTGCTCGTCGACCGGGTCGGCCAGATCCTGACGCCTGAGCTCCGGGCGCAGCTCCAGGGAGCCGCCGGGAGGATGGTTGGGCTGCCGGCGTGAGCACCGACGGCACGGATGACGGCTTCGCCGACGTCCTCAACGGGCTGACGCTCGGGGGCGGGAAGCGCAAGCGGAGGAGGAAGGGCGCCGAGCAGGTGGCCCAGCCGCCGCCGACGGACCCGTCCGGCCAGGAGGTCGTCGACCGGGCGGCGTGGTCGTGGACCATCCCGTCCTCCGCGCCGGTCGTGACCCCGGCGATCTACCCGGTCACCGACGAGGACCTGGTCGCGGACGCACAGATGGTGCGCCCGTACGCGTGGACCCGCGGCCGTACCAAGTCCACAGTGGACCTGCGGATCGAGACCATGGTGTCCACGAGCGAACACGGCGAGAACATCGACGCGCTGACGCAGACCGAGCACCGGAGTGTTGCCGAGCTGTGCGCGGAGCCGAGGTCGGTCGCCGAGGTCGCCACGCTGCTGGCCGTGCCGCTCGGGGTGGCGAAGGTGCTGCTCGGCGACATGGCCGGGCTCGGACTCGTGATCGTGCACAAGACCGCCACCGGTGGCGCGAACAAAGCACATCTCATGTTGATGGAAAGGGTTTTGAGTGGACTCCGTCGGCTTTGACGCCCCGTCGCTCACATCGGTGAAGATCGTCGTCGGTGGCGGCTTCGGCGCGGGCAAGACCACGTTCGTCGGTTCGGTGTCGGAGATCATGCCGCTGACCACCGAAGCGGTCATGACCTCGGCCAGCGTCGGCGTCGACAACCTGGATGCCGTGCCACGCAAGCAGACCACCACGGTCGCCATGGACTTCGGCCGCGTGTCGCTGGACAAGGACCTCGTGCTCTACCTCTTCGGCACGCCGGGCCAGGAACGATTCTGGTTCATGTGGGACGACCTGGTGCGCGGCGCGATCGGTGCCGTGGTGCTCACGGACACGCGCCGCCTCGCGGACTCGTTCTCCCCGATCGACTTCTTCGAGGACCGCGCGCTGCCGTACGTCGTCGCGCTGAACTGCTTCGACGGCAAGCAGACCCACGGCGTCGACGAGGTCCGCGACGCCCTCGCCATCTCCGAGGAGGTCCCCATCGTCCGCTGCGACGCCCGCGACCGCGACTCGGTGAAGAACACACTGATCACGATGGTCGAGTACTCGATGGAACGGTGGGTGGCCGCACACGGCGCCGGGGTGAGCTGACTCGTCGCAGCGTGGCGGGCTCGTCCGCGCAAGCCGACGAGCCCGCTCAACTGATCGGTCACCACAGGTGGGCCACGTCGACGACCACCCTGCCCGGCAACGTGAACACGCGGAACGGCAACCGTGCGCGCACCCCGAGGCCGACCGTCGTCAGACCCTCGAACGACCCTGCCCACGCGACCTGCCGGAACGTCCGGTACCCGGTCACGTTGACCAGCTCATTGCGGTTCGAGTACCGATAGGTCGGCCGACCGGCGGAGTCGTACGCGGGCGCGTGCACCGTGACGGACAGTTTCGCGCCGCCCCGCAACGGGATCACGCGGCCGGTCGGGTCCTCGCGCATCGTGTTCACATAGGACACGTGGTACCCGCGGGGGTTGCCGGACACGTCGAAAACCAGACGGTCGTAACAGTCGTGACGGCCTGATCTGATGTTCGTCAGGGTGCCCGTTCCCGCCATCGGGGCGGACTTCGTGAGTGATCCCCACGTGATGCCGCAATACGGTGCCGCCGTGGCGGTCGTCGCGGGCAGCAGTGCGATCATGATTGCCAGCAGGGAAACCAGTAATCCGGTTCTTCGTAACATTTTCTCGGCTCCCTCCCAATAGGGCTTTCGTGGGAGGACGTGTCACGTTCGCGCGCGTTGCGTCGGCCACAAAGGTGGGTGTTCTCGGGTGCGCAGCGTGACAGTGCGCGCCGCACAGGGCGGTTGGGCGGAGCGGACGGTCTTTCCAGCCGTGGTCACCGCCGCGCCCCGGATGACCGTAAGGTGCAGGTCATGGACTTGTCGCTCACCGAAGAGCAGGCCGCGCTGCGGGAGCTCGCGCGGGACTTCGTCGACCGGGAGGTCGTGCCCCACGTCCGTGACTGGGACCGGGCCGAGCAGGTCGACCGGGCGATCGTCGGCAAGCTCGCCGGCGTCGGGTTCCTGGGGCTGACCATCCCGGAGGAGTACGGCGGCTCCGGCGGGAACCACCTGTCGTACTGCCTGATGATGGAGGAGCTCGGCCGCGGCGACTCGGCCATCCGCGGGATCGTGTCCGTCTCGCTCGGGCTCGTCGGCAAGACGATCGGCACCTACGGCACCGAGGAGCAGAAGCAGCGCTGGCTCACCCGCCTGTGCGCGGGCGAGTCGCTCGCCTGCTTCGGACTGACCGAACCCGACACCGGTTCGGACGCGGGCAACCTCGCCACCAAGGCCGTCCGCGACGGCGACGGGTGGGCGCTGTCCGGCTCGAAGATGTTCATCACCAACGGCACCTGGGCCGACGTCGCGCTGGTCTTCGCCCGCACCGGTGAGCCGGGGCCGCGTGGCGTGACGGCGTTCCTGGTGCCCACCGACTCCGACGGGTTCACCCACCACGAGATCAAGGGCAAGCTCGGCCTGCGCGGCCAGTCGACCGGGGAACTGGTCCTCGACGGCGTCCGGGTCGGCGACGACGCCGTGCTCGGCGAACCGGGGCAGGGCTTCAAGATCGCGATGGCCGCGCTGGACAAGGGCCGCATGTCGGTCGCCGCGGGCTGTGTCGGGCTCGCGCGGGCGGCGCTCGAGGCCTCGGTGAAGTACGCGGGGGAGCGGCACCAGTTCGGCAAGCCGATCGCCTCGTTCCAGCTGGTCCAGCAGATGCTCGCGGACATGGCCGTCGGCACCGACGCGGCCCGGCTGCTGGTGTGGCGGGTGGCGGACCTGGTCGACCGGGGGCTCCCGTTCAACACGGAGGCCTCCATGGCGAAGCTGTACGCGAGCGAGAACGCGGTCACGGCGGCGAACCTCGCGATCCAGGTGTACGGCGGCTACGGCTACCTCGACGAGTACCCGGTCGCCAAGATCCTTCGCGACGCCCGCGTGATGACCCTCTACGAGGGCACGAGCCAGGTGCAGAAGCTCCTGATCGGCCGCAAGCTCACGAACATCAACGCGTTCGTGTGATGCCCTGAACGACGCTTTCGGGACGTTGGGTGTCCCGAAAGCGTCGTCCAGGGCAGTTGGCCTCAGCGGGCAGCCGGCGACCCCCAGTCGTCGGCAGTCCGCGCTCTCGGCCCTCTCACAGCAGGATCAGCAGGAAATGGCTTTCCATCGCGGGCCTCCTTATTACCTCGCGTCAGGCGTGGAGGCCGATGAAGAGTCCGCACACGACTCCGGCCAGGAACATCCAGAACCCCAACCGGAATGCCGCGGAAACCGTGCAGATGTATCTCATGTCCGCCTCCCCGCCCCGGCATTTCCTTTTAGCCGGGCAAGGAGTAGCGTGCGCTCTACGCGGGGTTTGTTCGACGACCCATGGCACTTTCGCTATGTGCCGTTTGGCATGTTCCCGGAGAACGAGCGCAACACGCCGGGGGCGGTCAGCACGAACGCGCGGCGGCCGGTGATCAGGATCCCGCGCTCGCGGAACGTCGCCACGGCACGGGCGACGGCACGCAGCGAACCACCGACGCGGTTCGCGATGTCCTGCTGTGTCAACGGCATCCGCACCTCGACGCCGCGTTCGGTCATGGTGCCGTGCATGTCCGCGAGGTACACCAGGTACGCCGCGACCCGCTGCGCGACGTCCATGGCCGCGAAGTCGTAGCGCGCCGCGTCGGAGTCACGCAGCCGCACCGCCATCTGCTTGAGCAACGCGAAACCCAGCGCGGGCCGCTCGTGCACGCACGCGAGGAACTCGTCGCTGCGGTACTGCACGAAACCCGTGTCCTGCATGGAATCCACGGTCGCCGTGCGCGGGAAGTCCAGCAGCGCCGCGATGTCGCCGATCACGTCGCCCGGCCCGCGCAGCGCGAGCAGCACGACCTGACCGTCCGGTGTGGTCCGGTAGACCCGCACCCAGCCCGACAGCAACACCAGCACGTGGTTGGTGGGGTCGCCCTCGTGCATGAGCACCGTGTCGGCGGGCCGCGTGCGGGTCTCGCCCCGGCCGAGCAGGAAGGCGTGGTCGTCGCGGCCGAGGTAGCTGAGGAACGTCTCGGGAACCAGCTCGCCCTGCGTCACAGTGCCGCCCATCGCAGGCCGTAGCTCAGCCCCTGTTGCAGTCGCGAGAACTCGAGCGCCACCTCACCGAACCGGTCGGCGGGCACCAGCGCGTCGTCGGGCGCGAAGTCGTCGATGGTGCGCGACGGGATGCCGTCGACCCGCCAGATCTGCTTGGGCACGTCGGTGCCGAACCGGACGCGGAGGTTGAACTTCGCGCACGGCTGCAGCGGCGTCAGCACGTAGAAGGGCGGCATGATCGCGCGCGGGCGCGCGTTGAACCGCACGCCGTACTCGTGCTGCCCACCCGCCCGCAGCGGCGCGGGCAGCCGCAGCGCGAACGTGCGGTGGCTCGGTACGACGCTGTCGGTGCCGGTGATCTCCCCGCCGTACAGGACGCTGGCCGTGATCGGGTTGGCTGTGCGGTCGTCGTCCCTGCCGTGGGCGGAGAACCGCAGCTCGACCTCCTCCAGCCCGTCGGCGGTCGACACGATGGTCCGTTCCTCGAGCACCTGCGGCGGGTCGACGTCCATTCGGAGCAACGCGCGCAGCGAGCCGGTGTGCCAGCCCTGGTTGATGCGCGGGTCGTCGACGAGGTCGTCGAGCTGCTCGGCGATGATGCCGAACCCGACCTTCATCCGCCGGATGGCGGCCCTCGGGTGGTCGCGGTTGATCTGCCGGGCGGCCCACCCCATCCGGTCCTGCATGAACTGGTGGTCGGCATCCGGGTGCAGCGCGAGCGCCGCGAGGACGGATGTCCGCAGGTCAGCCGGCAGTCTGGCGCACAGCTCGGTCAGCCGGTCGCCGACCTTGCGCCGGACGATCGCGGGGGAGTCCTCCGGGGTCACGCCGCACGCGACGCGCAGCCCCGGCCCGATCCGTTCCGCGACGTCGTTCGCCAGCATCCCGCGTCCGCGCGGTATTTCCAGCAGTTCGTCGTACGTGCTCGCCGCCACCTGACCATGGTTACAGAACGTGTATTGTCAAGTCCACCGGCGAAGTGTCCACAAATTGTCTCCGGACATATCTTTGACAAATCCGGGTCGTTTCCTGGCCGCGAAATCAATCCCCGCTACGGTCGAAATCATGCCGAGGGAACCCGCTCCGCCCACGGCTTCGCCGTACCCGCCGGCGAGGGGGCGGCGGGTACGCGACGACCGGCTCGGGTTCGCGGTGGACGTCGTCAGCTACGGACAACGCACCGAGCAGGCACAGCAGCGCCTGCGGGACCGTCTGCAGGCGCTGCTGACGCAGGTGGTCACGGACCTGGGTGACGCCGTCGACGAGGTGGACCACGAGGGCGGCGCCGGTGACGGCACCGTGGTGTGCCTGCCCACCCGCGGCGACCCGACGATGCTCCTGCCCACGGTGTTGCGTTCCGCGGCCACCCGGCTCGCGGCGGACAACGCCGTCCACGGGGACCGGATCCGGCTGCGGATGGTCGTCGGGTCCGGTCCCGCGGGCGGCAACAGCCTCGCCGGGCCGCTCGTGATCAACATCAGCAGGCTCGTGGACAGCGAACCGCTGCGCCGCGTCGCCGCCACCAACCTCGAGGCCGACCTGGTCGTGCTGGTCATCGGCATGGCGAACGGCCGGTTCCTGGCACCGGGCTACCTGCCCGTCACCGCGGACCGGGTGCGGCTGGTCGACGTCGCGATGAAGGAGTCCGTGCAGCGGGCGTGGCTGTGGGTCAGCACGCCTCAGGGCCGGTAGGTGCCGAACGACCACAGGTTCCCGTCGAGGTCGCGGGCGGAGTACTCGTGCGACCCGTAGTCCGTGTGCTCCGGCTCGCGCACGATCTTCGCGCCCGCCGCGGCCGCGCGCTCGCGGTGCGCGACCGGGTCGTCGACGACGGCGTACAGGCTGATGGTCGAGGCGAGCGGGGCCGCGGCGGTGCTCCCGAGCCAGCCGGGCTCGCGCGGGCCGCTGACCATGATCTTCCCGGTCCCCAGCGACAGCACGGCGTGCTGGACCACGCCCGCGTCGTCGTGGAAGACGTCCTCGGCGGTGAACCCGAACGCTGTGCACAGCCAGTCGACGGCGGCGTTGGGCTCGGTGTAGTTGACGGCGGCGTAGATGTTCATGCCCGGGGACGCTAGGTCGCGCGCACCCACGGGTATTGGACGGAAGGGAACCGGGCCAGCCACGCGCCGGGCGTGGTGCCCGCGAACTCGCGGAAGTCGCGGTTCATGTGCGCCTGGTCGTAGTACCCGCACGCCGCCGCGGCCTCGGCGAGTTCGGTGCCGGGCAGCCGCCGCAGCAGCTCCTCGAACCGCAGCACCCGCGCGAGCGTCTTGGGCGCCAGGCCGGTCTGCGCGCGGAACCGGTTGACCAGGTGCCGCCTGCTCCAGCCGACCTCGGCGGCCAGGGCCGCGATCGGGGTGTTCCCGTGCGTGCCGTGCAGCCGCCGCCACACCCACGCGACCTCGCCCGCCGGTTCCGGGCCGGCGTCGGCGAGCCGCAGCAGGTCCTCGTCGAGGCGGCCGGGACGCAGGTCGGCCAGTTCGGTGAGGTCGACGACCTGGTTGGTCAGCTCGGACACCGGCAGCCCGAACAGGCGGTACGCGCCCAGCGGCGTGAGCTTCAGCTCGACGCAGTCGATCTCGCCGTCCATCGTCACCACGTCACAGGCGTCGGACGGGCCCGCCACGAACGCTTCGGGCAGGCCGCCGAACGCGTCGCCCATGTTGATGATCACAGTGACGGCGGTCGACGGCGGCGCCAGCCAGGCGGCGCCGTCCTCGGTGGGCTGGCGGAAGCGCACGTAATCCCTGGTCAGCAGGGGGCGCAGCCGCTCGTCCGGCGGAATGGCCGACGTCATGTCACCCAGCGTATGCCGGATAGTTGTTGCCACATACTGGCGATTGCGGGTGATTGGTATCTAGGCTGGCCGACGTGTCCGCAACCGTAGCCATGCACATGAGCGACGGCCTGATCAACGCCCCCACCTCGCTGATCTTCGGCGGGGTGGCGGTGGTCGGCATGGCCGTGGCCATGGTCGGCGCTCGCCGTGACCTCGACGACCGCACCGCGCCGATGGCCGGTCTCGTCGCCGCCTTCGTGTTCGCCACCCAGATGCTCAACTTCCCGATCCTGCCGGGGGTCAGCGGCCACCTGCTCGGTGGCGCGCTCGCCGCGATCCTCGCCGGGCCGTACGTCGGCGCGCTGTGCGTCGGCATCGTGCTGCTCGTGCAGGCGCTCGTGTTCGCCGACGGCGGGCTGACCGCGCTCGGCGCCAACATCACGAACATGGCGCTCATCGGCACCGCCGCGGGCTACCTGGTCGCGGTCACGCTGCGGTCGTTCGCCACGCGCGGCAGGGCGGGGCTCGCCGCGGTCGCGTTCCTGGCCGCGTTCGTCAACACCGTGGCCGCGTCGCTCGGGTTCGTGCTCCAGTTCGCGATGGGCGGTGACGCGACGTTCTCCCTGGGCGGGGTGACCGCCACCGTGGTCGGGCTGCACGCGCTGATCGGCATCGGCGAGGGGATCATCACCGCGCTCACGGTCACCGCGGTCGCCGCCGCCCGGCCCGACCTCGTGCACCTGCTGCGGGGCACCGGGAAGCCACTGGAGATCCGGAGCGCGGCATGAGCACCACGACGAGGAAGACCTGGCTGTTCTTCGCGGCCTTCGCGCTCGTGGCGCTCGTGTTCGCCGGGGTGCTGTCCTACTTCGCCGACGCCGACCCGGACGGTCTCGACTCGGCCACGCTCGAGGGGTGCGAGGTCGTGGAGACCGACGCGGGGGAGGAGCTGACCGGCGACTGCATCGCCAGGAACGCGGAGGACCACGACCTCGCGGACGGCCCGCTGGCCGACTACGCGGTCGGCGGTGACGACCGGTTCACCGGCGTCGCCGGGGTGCTGGGCGTCGTGGGCACGCTGGTCGTCGCCGGTGGCCTGTTCTGGGTGCTGCGCCGCCGCCCGGCGAAGCAGGACGACAGCCGCGAAGAATGAGCGCTGGTCACGCGGGCACGCACGTCCTGCACCACCCGGGGGACTCGCCCGTCCACCGGCTGCCCGCCCAGGTCAAGATCGTCGCCGCGCTACTGACGGTCATCGGCGTGGTCGCCACCCCGCGCGAGGAGTACTGGGCGTTCGGGCTGTACCTCCTGCTGATCGTCACCGTCTGGCGGATCGCGCGGGTGCCCGTCTCGCACGTCGCGAAACGCGCGCTGATCGAGGTGCCGTTCGTGGTGATCGCGCTGCTCATGCCGTTGTTCGGGGGAGTGGCGGGTGCGCTCGCCGGGTGGAACATCCTCGCCAAGGGCACGCTCGGCGTCCTCACCTCGCTGACCCTGGCGGCGACGACCACCCCGCGTGAGCTGATCGTGGGCCTGCAGCGGCTGCGCACGCCCGCCGTGCTGACCACGATCGCGACGCTGATGCTGCGGTACCTGGAGGTCATCGCCGCCGAGGCGCGGCGGATGCGGCTCGCCAGGATCTCCCGGGGGCACGACCCCCGGTTCCTGTGGCAGGTCGGCGCGACCGCACGCGGCATCGGCGCCCTGTTCATCCGCAGCTACGAACGCGGCGAGCGGGTGCACCTCGCGATGGTGTCGCGCGGCTGGACCGGCGCCATGCCCGACCGCGGCAGGCCCGCCCGCCTCGCGACCTGGCTCGCCGGCCTCACTCCGGTGCTGGTCACGGCCGCCGTGCTCGCCACGGCAGTATGGGTCCCGTGACACCCGCGCTGTCGGTCAAGGGCCTCGCCTTCGCCTACCCGGACGGGCACCAGGCGCTCTACGGCATCGACCTGCGGGTCGAGCCGGGGGAGCGGGTGGCCGTGCTCGGCCCGAACGGCGCGGGCAAGACCACACTGGTGCTGCACCTCAACGGCGTGCTGACCGCGGGCGCGGGCACCATCGAGGTCGCCGGGCTGCCGGTGGAGAAGGCCAACCTGCACGAGATCCGCCGCCGCGTCGGCATCGTGTTCCAGGACCCCGACGACCAGCTGTTCATGCAGACCGTCCGCGAGGACGTCGCGTTCGGCCCCGCCAACTTCGGGCTGCGCGGCGCCGAGCTGGACGCACGGGTGCACCAGGCGCTCGACGCGGTCGGCATGACCGCGCACATCGACCGGTCACCGCTGCACCTGTCGGGCGGGCAGCGTCGCCGCGTCGCGCTCGCCACTGTGCTGGCGTGCGACCCGGAGATCCTCGTGCTGGACGAACCGTCGGCGAACCTGGAGCCGGTCGCACGCCGTGAGCTGGCCGAGGTGCTGCTGTCGCTGGGCGCCACCATGCTGATGGTCACCCACGACCTGCCGTACGCGCTACAGCTGTGCCCGCGCAGCGTGCTGGTCGACGACGGCGTGGTGGTCGCCGACGGCCCGACCCGCGAGCTGCTGGCCGACGCCGAGCTGCTCGCCGCGCACCGGCTGGAGCTCCCGTTCGGATTTCGTCTCGACTAGAGGCAACCTCGTCGCATCCGGGCCGCGTTCCTGATGTTGTAGAGGGACGACACAGGAGGTCACCGGGGTGAAACGCGCCGAGGAGAACACGTACCGCGAGTACGTGGTGGCTCGGATGGAGACCATGCGGCGCACCGCGTACCTCCTGTGCCGGGACTGGCACACCGCGGACGACCTCGTGTCGATCACCATCAGCAAGCTGTACCGGCACTGGCCGCGGATCGGCGGGACCCCCGGCATCGACGCGTACGTCCGCAAGGCGCTGCTGCGCACCTGGCTGGACGAGAAGCGCAGGCCGTGGCGGCGTGAGCAGGTCGCGGAGGAGCTGCCCGAGCTGCCTTCGGCCACGGAGTTCGCGGTGGTCAGCCGGGCCCAGCTGCTCGACCTGCTCGACGGGCTGCCGCCCAGGCGCAGAGCAGCGGTGGTGTTGCGCCTCTACTGCGATCTCTCGGTGGAGGAGACCGCCGAGATCCTCGGTTGCTCGGTGGGCACCGTGAAGAGCCAGACCGCGCGGGGGCTCGACACGTTGCGCACCAAGGCAGCACGGGCCGACTAGCGCGAAAGGTGCGGAATGGACAAGCAACTGTTCGACGACGCGATCGGGGAGGTGCCGCCGTCCACGGTCGACGTGGACGCGGCCATCGCCCGCGGCCGCCGCGCGGCCAGGGTTCGCCAGATGGCGAACCCGGCGGTCGCGACCGGGGTGGCGGTCGTACTGCTGACCGGGGCCGTCGCGTACACGATGACGCGGGACGACGACGGGAGCCCGGCCGTCGGCGTGGCGGCGCCGACGACCACGACCTCGTCGGCGCCGCCCTCGTCGAGGACGGCGCCGCCGCCCCCGACGGGGACGTCCAGTGCGTCCACCGACGTCGTGGGGGTCCCTGTCGGGGGCGACGCGGTGCCGCCACCGGCGTGCGAGAGGGAGGACCTGGAGTCCGCGGGGGAGGCGGCCGACCGCCTCCTGCAGGCGGCCACGGACGCGGTCATGGCGCAGCGGCCGGACCTGGCGCTGTCGCCGAACCACGAATACCCGAAGGGCACGACACGCGGGCCGCTCGAGTTCTACCAGATCGTCGAGCCCGGCGAGGAGCTGCCGATCTGCGACGCCCAGGGGCGCCTGGAGTCCACCGCCACCACGACGGCGCCGGATGGCGACGGCAACCTCCTGATGCTCGTGGAGCCGGACTTCCACCCCGACGAGCGCGGCTCGTGCGACGGGATCGGGCTGCCGAACCGGACGTTCTGCGCGGCGGAGACCGGCCCGAACGGTGAGGAGATCGTCAAGCAGACGGTGGGTTTCGAGGGCGGCGTCGTCATGCACCGGGTCGTGGCCGTCCGCGACGACGGGACGTCGATTCTGGTCCAGGCCGAGAACGTCGCCACGTCCAGCAAGTACAACACGCCCGCCACGGCGACCGCGCCACCGCTCACCCTCGATCAGCTGGTCGAGATCGCCATCGACCCGGCCATGACGCTGTTCCCCTAACGCGCGAGGAAGTGCCACCCGAGCCAGCCCCAGACGAGCACCGTCAGGACCCGGCCGGCTCGGGTGGCCACCAGCATGGCGAGCAACTCGGCGGCCAGCGCCGGACGTCTCAGTTGCACAATGAGACCAACCAGGCCGAGCAGCACGAAACCAGCACCGAAGATCATCGTCGCACCAGGAGCCAGCCGCCCCACAGCCAGAGTGCCCAGCCCGCGACCCGCACCGGGTAGATCGCCAGGACCGGGTCCATGAGCAGGCTGATCGTCAGGTCGCCCGCGAACAGCGCGGCCAGCTCCCAGACGCCGAACGCGAGCACCCAGAGCAGCCAGGGCAGGTGGGTGCGCACCGGTCTCGCGGCCGGTGCGCGGGGGCGGCGCAGCACGAGGACCGCGGCCAGCACGGCGGTCGCCGGGACCAGCACGGCGACCAGCGCACCCGTGCTGTGGCTGGCGAAACCCGCGCCGAACGCGGCGTAGGCGAGACCGGCGACGAGCGGCGCGGCACGCCGGATACCCCCGTTGTTCCGGGCGGGCGTCCCAGCGGGCAGGATCGGGGTCATGAGCACACTGTCGCCGCTGCACGAGGTGCATTCCAAGCTCGGTGCGTCGTTCACCGACTTCGCTGGCTGGTCGATGCCGCTCCGGTACGGCAGCGAACTGGCCGAGCACAAGGCCGTGCGGGAGGCCGCCGGCCTGTTCGACCTGTCGCACATGGGGGAGATCGAGCTGACCGGCCCGGAGGCGGCGCGGGCGCTCGACTACGCGCTGGTCGGCAAGCTCTCCGCGGTCAAACCGGGCCGCGCCAGGTACACGATGATCTGCGACGGCGAGGGCGGCGTGCTCGACGACCTCGTCGTGTACCGGATCGGCGAGGACCACTTCATGGTGGTGGCGAACGCGTCGAACGCCGCGGTGGTGTTCGCCGAACTGAGGTCGCGCGCCGAGGGCTTCACGGTCGAGGTGACCGACCGGTCGACCGACTGCGCGCTGATCGCCGTGCAGGGCCCGGCCTCGGCGGAGATCATCGGCGCGGTCTGCGACGCGGACCTGTCCGCGTTGCCGTACTACGGCAGCGTCCCGACCCGCGTCGGCGGGCACGACGTGCTGCTGGCCCGCACCGGCTACACGGGCGAGGACGGGTTCGAGGTGTACGCGGAGGCCCCGCACGCAGCGGACGTGTGGGAGACGCTGTCGGCGGCGGGCTCGTCGCACGGTCTCCTTCCCGCGGGCCTCGCGTGCCGCGACACGCTGCGCCTGGAGGCCGGCATGCCGCTGTACGGCAACGAGCTGACCGCCGACATGACCCCGTTCGACGCCGGTCTCGGCCGCGTGGTCAAGTTCGACAAGCCCGCCGACTTCGTCGGCCGCGCGGCGCTGGAGCGGCGCCGCGACGCGGGTGACGCGGTGGAGCAGGTGCTGGTCGGCCTGGTCGGCGAGGGCCGCCGCGCCGCCCGCCACGGCTACCCGGTGATGGACGGCGACACGCAGGCCGGCACGGTGACGAGCGGCGCCCTGTCCCCGACGCTGGGCCACCCGATCGCGATGGCGTACGTCCCGCCGTCGCTCACCGAACCCGGCACGAAGCTGACCGTCGACATCCGCGGCAAGGCGATGCCGGTGTCAGTGGTGAAGCTCCCGTTCTACAAGCGCGCGTGACCGGCCCTGAAAGACGCTTTCGGGACGCTCAGTACCCCGAAAGCGTCTTTCGGGGCGTTACGACGCCGCGGCCGTGCTCTGCGCCTCCGCGACCGCCTTCGCCAACTCGTCCCGGTTCATCTTCGAACGGCCCTTGACGTCCAGTTCCTTGGCGAGCTTGTCCAGGTCGGCCTTGCTCATGTCGTCGAGGTCCGAGGCCTTGGGCGCCGCGGTACGGCCCTTCTTGCGGCTCTCGACACTCCGCGACAGGGCCTCGAACAGGTCGACCACCTTCGTCGGCTCCGACGGCTCCTCCGCGGCGACGACCTCCTGGCCCTCGCGCTTGGACTCGATGAGCTTCTCGACCTGCTCGGTGTACGTGTCGTGGTACTCCTCCGGCCGCCACTCGTCGGACATCGACTCGACGAGGCTCACCGCCATGTCGAGCTCCTTGCCGCGCGCGGACGTGATCTCCGGCAGCGACTTCAGCTCCTTCGCCGGGTCGCGGATGTCCTCGGGGAACAGCAACGTGTTCAGCACGAGCAGCCCGTCACCGGCGCGCACGGCCGTCAGGTACTCCTTGCCCCGCATGACGAACGACGCGATCCCCGCCCGGTTCGTCTTCTCCATGGCCTGCAGCAGCAGCGAGTACGACCGCCCGTACTCCTCCTTGGCCGGCGCGAGCCAGTAGGTCTTCTGGAAGTGGATCGGGTCGATCTCCTCCAGGTCCACGAACGAGTTGATGTCGATCGTGCGGGAGCGGCCCGGGGCGATCTGGTCCAGCTCGTCGGGCTCGATGATCACGTACTCGCCGCCGCCGACATCGGCCCCCTTGACGATGTCGGAGAACGCCACCTCCTTGCCGGTCCGCTCGTTGATGCGCTTGTACCGGATCCGGTCGGACGTCCCCCGCTCGAACTGGCGGAAGCTGATCGTGTGGTCCTCCGTCGCGCTGTAGAGCTCGACGGGGATGGTCACCAACCCGAAGTTGATGGCACCGCTCCAGATCGGTCGCGCCACTGCTACTGCCCTCCCCTTGGCCGTTGCGTCATGGTCATGATGGCCCTTTCCTGGGACGACGCACCAGTCCGCCACTTTCGCGACACGAAGTTTGCTCCGTGAACCACCCGGGTACCACCCCGGCGAACAGGTCAAGCGCGAAGGTATGGAGGAGCCAGCCATGGTGGACGTCTCCCGGCTGCCCGGTCCGATCTCCGAAACGTGGGACTGGCAGCGCCTTGCCGCGTGCCGCGGCCGCAACAGCGACATGTTCTTCCACCCCAGGGCGGAACGCGGCCAGGCACGGGAGGAACGGGTGGCACGGGCCAAGGAGATCTGCCGGTCGTGTCCGGTGATCGTCGAATGCCGTCACCACGCGCTGACCGTGTACGAGCCGTACGGCATCTGGGGCGGCCTCGACGAGTCCGAGCGCCGCGCGGCGTACGCACACCGGAAGAAACTGCAGGTCAGCGACGCGAGTTGACCAGTTCGAGCACCGCGCCGACCACTTGCGACCCGGCCAGCAGGACCGGGTCGTTGTGGTCGGTGTCCGGTATCTCGACCGCGTCCCCGTCCCGGGCGGCCGACGCGACCGCCCGGCTCTGGTCCGGGGGCACGATCTCGTCGGTCGACGAGTAGACGACCGTGACGGGCACGTCGAGCCGCCGGACGTGCTCGACCACGGGGAACCGGTCCCGCAACAGCATGCGCACGGGCAGGAACGGGTAGTGCTCGGCCGCGGTGTCGGCCAGCTCGGTGAACGGTGACCGCAGCAGCAGCCCGGCGGGCGGGTGTTCGATCGCCAGCTCGGCGACCACGGCGCCGCCGAGGCTGTCGCCGAAGTAGACCAGCCGGTCCTGCGGCACCCCCAGCTCGTCGACCAGGTAGGCGTGTGCCGCGCGCACGTCGAGCGCGAGGCCCTCCTGCGTCGGGTCGCCCGGGTTGCCGCCGTAGCCGCGGTAGTCGAACAACAGCACTGATAACCCCTCGGCACGCAGGGCGGCGGCCAGCTCGGCCCGGTGCGACCGGTCACCGCCGTTGCCGTTCGCCACCAGCACGGTGAACCCCAGGTCAGGGCCGGTCGGCGGGACGTACCAGGCGCCCAGGGCAAGCCCGTCGGCGGTGGTCAGCCGCACGTCACGGGCACCGGGCAGCACCTGCGACGCCGACGGCACCGGCCCACCCGACGGCAGGTAGATCAGCCTGCGCTGGAAGAGGTACGCGAGCGCGAGCACGACCACCACCACGACGACGACCGCCGTCGCGCTCACCACCAGCCATCGAGGCACCCGCCCAGTGTTCCCGAAGGGCCGGTCATTAGGGTTTTGTGGGTGCTGACCATGCAGGACGCGTTGCTCGCCTTGACCAAGTACTGGACCGACCGGGGTTGCATGATCGTGCAGCCGTTCAACACCGAGGTCGGTGCGGGCACGCTCAACCCCGCGACCATCCTGCGCGTGCTTGGTCCGGAGCCGTGGCGGGTGGCCTACGTCGAGCCCAGCGTGCGGCCCGACGACTCCCGGTACGGCGAGAACCCCAACCGGCTGCAGACGCACACCCAGTTCCAGGTGATCCTGAAGCCCGACCCGGGCGACCCGCAGGAGCAGTACCTGCAGAGCCTGGCCGCGCTGGGCATCGACATCGAGGCCCACGACATCCGCTTCGTCGAGGACAACTGGGCCAACCCGGCCACCGGCTCGTGGGGGCTGGGCTGGGAGGTCTGGCTGGACGGGCTGGAGATCACCCAGTTCACGTACTTCCAGCAGGCCGGCGGCATGAGCCTCGACCCGGTGTCGGTGGAGATCACCTACGGCGTCGAGCGCATCATCATGGCGCTGCAGGGCGTGAGTCACTTCAAGGACATCCAGTACGCCCCGGGCATCACCTACGGCGAGGCGTTCGGCCAGGCCGAGTACGAGATGAGCCGCTTCTACCTCGACGACGCCGACGTCGAGACGCAGAAGCGCCTGTTCGAGGACTACGCCGACGAGGCGCGCCGCATGTTGGACGCGCGGCTGCCCGTGCCCGCCCACCTGCACGTGCTCAAGTGCTCGCACACGTTCAACGTGCTCGACTCCCGCGGCGCCGTCTCCACGACCGAGCGCGCGAAGGCGTTCGCGCGGATGCGGGGCCTGGCCCGCGAGGTGTCGGCCCTGTGGGCGGAGCGCCGCGAGGAGCTGGGCCACCCGCTCGGCCTGTCCGCGCTGCCGGAACCCGCGGCGGCCCCGGCGGAGTTCGGCGAGGTGACGGCCCCGGCGCCGCTGCTGTTCGAGATCGGCACCGAGGAACTGCCGCCGCACGAGGTGACCCGCAGCGCGGAGGCGGTCCGCGCGGCGGTGGCGACGAAGCTGGCGGCCACCCGTCTCGACCACGGCGACGTGGTGGCCCACGCGACCCCGCGCCGCATCGTGGTGCTGGTCGACGACGTGGCCCCGCGTGAGCCGGACGCCGAGCGGTTCGTCCGCGGCCCACGTGCCTCGGCGGCGTTCGACGCGAACGGTGAGCCGACGAAGGCGGCGCAGGGCTTCGCCCGTGGTCAGAAGATCGACCCGGCCGTCCTGGAACGTGTCGAGCAGGACGGCGTCGAGTACGTCGGCGTGACGAGGACCGACCTCGGCCGCGGCGCGCTGGAGGTGCTGAGCGGCGTGCTCGGCGAGGTGGTCGCGGAACTGCGCGCCGACAAGAACATGCGGTGGAACGACCGCAAGCTGTCGTTCACGCGGCCGGTCCGCTGGCTGGTGGCGCTGCTCGGTGACACGGAGGTCCCGGTGACGGCGTCGTCGCTGGCCGCGGGCCGCACGACCCGCGTGCACCGCACGGCACCCGAACCGGTGGTCTCCGTTCCGTCCGCCGCGGGCTACCTGGAGTTCCTGTCCGGGCACGGCATCACCGCGTCGACGACCGCCCGCCGCGAGCTGATCCTGGCCGCGGCCCGCGAGCTGGCCGCGACGGTCGGCGGCACGATCGACGAGCAGGCCGAGGCCGGGCTCATCGACGAGATCACCAACCTGGTCGAGGAACCGAACGCCATCCTGGGCGGCTTCTCCGAGACGTACCTGGAGCTGCCGCAGGAGATCCTGACGACGGTCATGCGCAAGCACCAGCGCTACCTGCCGGTGCGTACCGCGTCGGGTGAGCTGCTGCCGCACTTCGTGGCGGTGGCGAACGGCGCCTGCGACCAGGACGCGGTCCGCGCGGGCAACGAGGCCGTGCTCCGCGCCCGCTACGAGGACGCGAGCTTCTTCTGGCGCGCGGACCTGAAGGTGGCGCCGGAGACCATGAAGGCGGGCCTCGGTCGCCTGGCCTTCGAGGAGAAGCTCGGCTCGATGGCCGACCGCGCGGCGCGCATCGCCGCCGTGGCAGGGGATCTGGGCACCGGACTGTCCGACGTGGACCGATCCACTTTGGACCGTGCGGCCGCGCTGGCGAAGTTCGACCTGGCGTCGCAGATGGTGATCGAGCTGACGAGCCTGGCCGGTGTCATGGCGCGCGAGTACGCGGCCCGTTCCGGTGAGCCGCAGGCGGTGGCCGAGGCGCTGTTCGACATGGAGCGCCCGCGGTCGTCTGCGGACCGGACCCCGGCCACGGCGCCGGGTGCGGTGCTGGCGCTGGCGGACCGCTTCGACATGCTGGTCGGGCTGTTCGCGGTGGGTGCCGCGCCGACCGGCAGCTCGGACCCGTTCGGTCTCCGCCGGGCGGCGGCGGGCGTGATCGCGATCCTGCGCGCCCACCCGGCGCTGTCGGACGTCACGCTGTCCCGGGGCCTCGCGACGGCGGCGGCGCACGTGCGTGCACAGGGGATCGAGGTCCGCGAGGAGACCCTGGCGGAGGTGGAGGAGTTCGTCGTCCGCCGCTACGAGCAGCAGCTGCTCGACGCCGGTCACGACCACCGCCACGTGGCGGCGGTCCTCCCGCTGGCCGGTGCGCCGGCAGCCGCGGAGGCCACGCTGCGCGAGATCGAGCAGCGGGTCGGGGACGCGGAGTTCGCGGCACTGGTGGCGGCGTTGCAGCGGGTCCGCCGCATCGTCCCGGCCGACACCGAGGCGACGTACGACCCGGCGAAGCTGACCGAGCCCGCGGAGGCCGCGCTGCACCAGGAGCTGGTGAAGGCGAAGGACGCGATGGCCACCCCGGCGCTGGCGGACTTCGTCCTGGCGGCCACGCCGCTGACAGCGCCGATCAACACGTTCTTCGACGACATCCTCGTGATGGCCGAGGACGCGGAGGTGCGGGCGGCCCGCCTCGGCCTGCTGGCCACGATCCGCGACCTGGCCGCACCGGTGCTCGACTGGCAGGCACTGGGCACGAGCTTCGCGACCGAGTAGGCCCGCACGCACCGAAGGACCCCTTCGGCGCGCGCCGCTTGTGCTGAAGGCCCCCTTCGGTGCGCGCGGTTGTGCTGTAGGGCCGTTCAGTGCGCTGGTGGTCCTTGAAGGGCCCTTTTGGTGCGTTGCGGGTGCTGAAGTGCTCGTTCGGTGCGCGCTTTGGTGTGCCGAAGGACCCCTTCGGTGCGCGCCGCTTGTGCTGACGGCCCCCTTCGGTGGGCGCGGTTGTGCTTAAAGACTCCTTCGGTGCGTTGCGGGTGCTGATGGGGTCCTTCAGTGCAGGCCCCGGTGTCGAAGGGGTCCTTCGGTGCGTTGGCGGTGGTGAAGGGGTCCTTCAGTGCGGGCGCGTTGTGTCGATGGGGTCCTTCGGTGCGCGCCGGGCGTTGGTGGGCAGAAGAAAAGCGGGCCTGCCGAGCAGAACCCGCTTGCCACGCATCGTCGTCGTCAGAGGAGCACGACCTCCCGGGACCCCTCGTCGCCCTTCACGATCAGCTGCTCCCGGTTCTCGCGCACCGCGCGGTACACGAAGTCCCCGTACCCGATCAGCCGCCGGAGCGCCTCCGTCAGCGTGACGCCCTCCCGCTCGATCACGTTCTCGAGAGCACGCACGGTGTCCGGCGAAACAGCGACGTTGATCCGCTTCGGCTCCGCCCTGGCGGAGGTCTGCTGTCCGGCGGGTTCGGTCGGCGCGCCCTTGGCTGTCATGGTCACATCCTGTTTGCAGGGGTTGGGGCAATCGGGTTAAGTGTATGTGCGCTGCTGGCGCGGATGCAACACGGAAGCTACACGTAATCGACACTTACGGAGTGTTGTCATACTGTCTCCGGAGGGTTACGCTCAAGGTGGGCCGACAGTGCTGACCTGCATCGACGGCCCGCCGGGAGGCGCGAAACACATGCCTGACACCAGCTCCGCCGCGTACCGACGGCACGCGGAGCGGCCGCCGTGGCGCGTCAGTGGCCTCGAACCCCTCGATGGCACATGGTTCGAGACCGGGAACACCCCGCCCGCCGACAAGCCGCTCATCCTGCTCGTTCCTGTCCAGTCCGGCGTCACTGGTCCCGGTCGAAGCGATTCGGATTGATGTTCGCGCCGGCGCCGAAGAAGGCGCCGACGATCGTGGCGGCGGCGCCGAGCAGGATGGGCAGCATCGTGCGGGCGAGTTCCGTGGCGATCGACGGCGACAGCGCGCCGACCCACAGTCCCACCACCAGCGCGAGAACCGTCAGCAGTATCAACGCGCCCACGCCGATCAGCACCCACTTCTGCATGCGCAGGTAGTGGCGGCGCGCGGCCTTCTTCGCCTCCAGTTCGGCCTGGCGTTCGCGCAGTTCCAGCTCGCGGCCGCGGGCGATCAGCTCACGGTTGCCCGGCGGCGAGCGGTCCACCCACGTGCCGTCGTCGGTGAGCTCGCCCGGCCGGTTCCTGCGGATCATGTCAGGTCCGGGAGCGGGATCAACGCGATCAGCGGCTCGTCGGCAGGCTGGTCGTCACCTTCCTCGTACCACGTGACCGCCGCGCAGGTGTCATCCCAGGCGTCACCGCCGCCGACGCGGCCGGGCGCCGGCTCGTCGTCGCGCGGCGTCCTGGCCGCGGGGCTCGTGTCCTGCATGACGCCGTTCCTTCGTGGGGACCGGAATGTGCCGTTCGCTCTGCGAACATCACTCTACAGAGCAGGGTAACTCCTCATTGCCACATAAACAACGGTGATCGTGTGCATAGAGGCTGTTGCTTATGTGTATGCCGCGTGCCAAACTTGACGAACCGGGGCCGACAGAGGAAGTGATGTGGTCATGCTGGGTAATCGCCCGGAGGTCGAGGAAGCACCCGACGGCCGCCTCACCACCGAGCCGAAGCGGATCAACGTGGCGATCTCACCGGAGATGGTCCGCGCACTCGAGTACGTCATCGAGCGCGAGGGCGTGACGCTCACGGAGGCACTGCGCCGCCTGGTCGGCTACGGCGACTTCGTGTACCGGGCGGTACGCGAACGTCGCGAGCAGCTCCTGTTGTCCGGTTCCGACGGCACGAAGGAAGTGGTCCTGCTCTAGGCCGTGTTTCAGAGCTGTGACCAGCGGGATGTTGCCTGGTGTTGACTTGTTTGGCGTGTCGTTGATCGAAATAGGGCGAGGTCTCCGGTA
>NZ_JBITMQ010000026.1:0-65660 GCF_044466355.1 Actinophytocola sp. NPDC049390 | reverse complement strand
CCGTGATCAACAACCACTGCGGAAGGCCCAACGAGCCACAACGGAACTGGCATCTGGGTGAAGCAATGAGACGGTTCCAGACAGGCTGGAGAACCTCCAGAGTCCAGCGCCCACGAACTACTCGCGCGTAGAAGCGAGCGGCGGCCTGCCAGGCGTCGGTGGCTGACCAGGAACGGCACGCCGAGGCCGCGCGCGAGCCACGACGGTTGGTGAATTCCCAGGTAGAACTTCACGTGCGTGTCACCGCCCGACGGGCGAACACGGTCGCGATCTGAAGGGCGGCAAGGGTGAGCACCGTTGCGAGTGCTTTGCCGACGATCTGCCCGGGCACGGCGGTGAAGCCGCCGAAGGCCAACGGCACGAACAGGACGCTGTCGACCACGAGCCCGCCCGCGTTCGATACCGCGACAGCTCCCAGCAGGGACCGATGACGCAGCCTCGTGTAGATCAGCGCGTCCACGATCTCCGACGTGGTGAACGCGACGACACCGGCGGCCGCCATCTGCGGTGAGGCAAACACGGCAGACAGCCCTGCCCCGGCCACGATGCCAACGGCCACTCCGTAGGCGCCGAGCGTGCCGTGGACGAGGTCGCGCGCTGTCAGGCTTGTTCCCGCGAACACCGTTCCGGCCGGAACAACCAATCCAGCGATAACGATCGGCGGCCAGTGCACCGAGACGATGTTCGAGGCGACGACCGAAACCAGGAACCCGGTCATCGCCGCCGCGGCGTGCACCGCGTGCCACGGGCGCACCGTCCAGCCCTCGCGCCTCGGCTGTGTCGGTGTGAGCTGCGGAGGTGAAGTGTTCATGGTGCTCATGCCGCACGCTCACGGTGTCCGTGTTCCGTGGCAGTGACCGGCTCGCCTGAACGGCACGACCACGGCGAGCAGCCATCCGGGTCACCATCTTCCTCAACGCCGTGTGCCGAGTCGGTGGTGATCAGTCGTAGGTGCTTCTTGCTTCTCGACTTGACGGGTGCGTCGAGGTCGACCTGGTCCAGCGGTTGGCAGGAGCGGTGCAGGAAGTACTGCCCGCGCAACTCCTGCCCCTGGCGTGTGGCGTGCGGGTAGCCGTAGCGGATGGCGCGGTCGAACTCGACCGCCTCTGTCCAGCCGTCAGGGTCGTTGTCGCGCACCCAACGCCAGCCCGCGTTGCCGTGGAACGGGCAACCGACACAGGCGGATTTCACCGTCTCCCCGAAGCCGCGTTCATCGAGGTACTCCAGGCAGCGGCTTCGGTCGAACCCGAGATCGAGGAGCGGGAAGACGTTGCGCAGGAACCGCACACCTGAGTCGCGGGCACGGCCGATCTCGTCGGTGCTGATACCGATGGCTTGCTCGGCGTACACGCCGCGCGGCACCCGGCGCGGATGCGGGTAGCCCAGCAGCTCGCGCGCTGCTTTCTTGAGCGGAACGATCTTGTACTCGCTCGTGCTTATCTGCACCACGTTTGACGCGCTGCGCCGGTCTCCGGGCGGCCGTCGTATCCGAAGGGTGGCAGGCGGGGCGGTCTGATTTCGGTGGACTCGGACCTTGTCGGCGTGGTCCAGTTGGAGCGTGACTCTGTCGGTGCACGTGTTCGTCGTTGGCGAGGATGGCAAGCCTGAGGTGCTGGACACCCCGGAGATGGGGGCCGAGCTTGCCGGGTGGGAGTACTGGCGTGCCGTGATCTGGGGGTCGGAAGTGGTCCGTGCGTTGGGCGCCCGGTACTTCCCTGCCCTGGCTGACGCCGATCTGACGGTCTCGCCGGATGAGGTCCCGGGATTCCTGGACGAATGCGCGTTGCTGCGGGCCAACATCGAGGTGGTCGCGCCCCATCCGGACCCCGGTCGGCCGCAGGACTCGCACGGCGAGACCGTTGCCGCGATCTCGCGTCGCCTTTGGAACATCGAAGGCGCGGCCAGACGGGCTGTCGATGTCGGTGGCGGGGTCATCATCTGGTAGCTCGTTGGGCCGGTCGCAGGTTCGACGTGGTCTTGCCAGGTGGCGGCCTCGGGTGTCATGAGTCGGACTCCAGGCGGGTGAAGCTGGGTGGAAGGGGTATGCCGAGGTCCACGGCTGGTCTCCGTGTCCGGCGTTCGGTGTCGTCGCGTTTGGCGCGTAGGAAGGTCAGGGTCATGTCGATGCCCTCGATCTCGCCGGCCCATCCTTCGGCGTTGGCGCGGGCGCGGCGGTCGAGCAGGTCGGCTTCGAGTTCGTCGAGCCGGGCGAGCATCTTCGGGTTGACGTGCAGCATGGGGCAGCGGATGCAGGCGTGTTCGTGCTGGCAGGGTGTGCCGTAGGGGCGCCCACAGGAGCCAAGTTCGACTTTGCGTTTGTCGAAGTGTTCCTCGAACTCGGCCCATTCCTCGCTGGTGGCCTCGCGGTATTCCTCTATCGGTCGGAGCTCGCGGCGGTGGTCGAGGAAGGCCACGTAGTGACGGACGATGTCCTCGTCGAACACGGCGACGTAGCCGCGGGTGGTTTGGATGTTGAGGTGGCCGAGCAGGGCTGCGCCGATGTGGATGGGCAGGCCGCTGTTGACCAGCTCGGTGGCGAAGATCCGGCGGAAGTCGTGGGGCGTGAACCGGGTAGTGCGGAAGCCCGGGTGCTGCTCGGCCAGCTCGGCGCAGCGGCGTTTGATCATGTTCAGGACGGTGCCGCCGGAGATGAGCCGGTCGGTGGACCCGATCCGGCGCTGGAACAGGAACGGCAGGTGGGCGCTCCAGACCTTGTCGTGATGGTCGAAACGGCTCAGCAGCGGGATGCTGCGCCCCGCCTGGGTGTGGCGGCGGATGACTGACGCGATGACATGAAACAGTTCGGCGCTCATCGGGATGACCTGCTCCCGGTCCGTTTTGGACGGTGCGATCACCAGTAGCGCGATGACTTCTCCGTTGGACCGCCGGTATTGGCGGATGCTGAGGTGGGTCAGTTCGCAGAGCTCCTCGATGCGGACGCCGGAGTGACGCAGCGTCTCGACGCAGGCCCAATCCCAGGACGCGGCTTCCTCGCCGGTCTCGATGTGGATCAGCTCGCCGGTAGCTTCGTCGAGCACCCGCACCGGGCTCTGACCGCCGGACCGGCGCCGCCTGTGAAGGTCGTTCTTGGTGATCACCCGCTGGTAGGAGCGTCCGTCCAGCATGAATGTCTCGCCCGGCTTGGCCTGCCGGGCGTGTTCGAGAAGCGTGCGCGCCTTGTCGTAGCGGTCCTCGACGTGCTGGATCAGGATCGGCAGCAGTGGTTGGCGCTGGCGGGTGCGGTCGGCGGTGCGTTCGTTGATCCGGCGTCGGCGCTTGCCTAGGCCGCGGATCTCGCTGGGTGGTATCGGGCAGGGTGCGACCCACTGTGCCCAGCGCTCGGGCTCGTCGGTGGCCCAGGTATGCAGGTCGTAGTAGAAGCTGCGGACGCAGATCACGATGCCGTCGACACCGGCTCGTGGCTTGCCGGCGTTCTTGCCGTCCTCGCGGGTGCTGATCATGTGCCGCCAGGTTGCGTAGACCTCCGGGGCGATACGCAGGTCCGCCTGGTCGGGGTTGATCCGTTCGATCTTCTCCCAGAAGTGATGGGCGACTTCCAGGACCATGTGGGAGATCGAGGCGTAGTCGGTGTCGGCGGACCGGCGGGTGAAGTAGTCGATGAGCAGCTGTCGCACGGACCGGTTGCGGATCGGATAGCGGTCGACCATCTGCTCGATGGTGAGCTGGCCACGGGACAGTGCCGCACGCATGGTGGACGGTGCCTCGGGCGGGAAGTGGCCCATCTGGTGCAGGATGTTCCAGGCCGACAGGCCAGCGAACCGGTTCGATGCCTTCCTCCCGGGGAGGAGAATCGCGCGTGCGCGGCGGGTGTCGTGCCCGTAGTGCAGCAACGCGGCCGGGGTGAGATCAGCGAAGCTGACGCCTTGAACGGTGAGCAGGCAGCACACGTCGAACAGGGCTTCTCGCCGGTGCGCCCACGACAAGTCAGACGCGGCGACCTGCTCGGCGAACTTCTCCAGCAGTGGATCACCTTGGGCCGCAACGAAGAACTTCCCGTACTCCTGGAAACTGTTCACCCGGAACGCCAGCAGCGACGGCTGGATCACGCGAAGGCAGAACAACGACCGCAGGCCCTGCCCCATCGGACTGGCGTCCCACCGTTGCTGCCAGCTCCGGCCTGGGTAGTCGGTCAGGTAGGTCAGGATGATGCCTGCGGCCAGCTCGGGATCGGCCTGGACCCGGACCAGATTCGGGGCGCGCAACGCGGCCAAGGCGACCGAGTGCGCGTCGACCGGGTCGGTCTTGCGGCCGTTGCAGGTCGCGAACACCCGCACCTGCGCTGAGAGTTTCGCCGGCACGTCCAGCACGGGCTCGCCTTCATGGACCAGCCGGTGCGCGATATGCCGACCGACGCCGTTGCAGCCCTCCACCGCCCATATCTGCTCGGTGAACCGGCGCCCGGCCGACAGCATTTCCGCATAGCCGAACTGGTCAGTGCCGAACTTCCCGGCCGTGATCACGTCTCCGAGTTCGTTGATCACCTCGATCGTTGCAGAACGCTTATGCGGATCCATCCCGATAATCACGGGCATCCAGGTCTCCTTGCCTCAACGCGACGATGTCAGCAAGGAGGGCACCGCTACTTCGAGCAGAACAGACCCCTTTCCAGCCACTCCCCGCGCGATGCTCGGTGAGCCGCATGTCATGAGAGAGCCACACCAATGACACCGGCAGGCAGCCGATAGAGGGAACGACTCACCGAGCACCTGGACCACAGTCTGGCCGGACACGATCCTGCCGCCCAGTCTTAAGTAGCAGATGAGCGGCAGTAACGGGCTTCCCGAGGAGCGCTTGGGAGCGGGCTGTGGGAGCAAATTGGGAGCCAGATAGGCCATCGAACGACAGTGAGCTGCGCTCAACTGCTCCGAACAAGCGTACCTTGACCTGCCAGAGTCACATCTGCGCAGGTCAGCGCACTTCTTGATCTACGTTGACACAGTAGAACTCTTCCAACCGTGCTCCAACTGCGCTCAACCGCGAAAAACCGCAGTTCAGAGCGCTGAACTGCACCTGCCGATCCACCCTTCACAGCTCGACTACTATTGACGTTCCTCGGTAGAGATCGCCTCGACGCGAGGCTGACAGCGACCGATCAACAGCGCACAGCGCGCGACGACCACGAGTGGCCCCGCAACACACGCTCATGCCGACGAGCGAGCGCACCGATATTTCGATGTTCGAGGTCGGTACGCTCAAGGACGTGGGTGGGTTGTGGGCGGGAGTGCGGGAGCGAGTCGAGGTACTGGCCGGCCGGCGCGGTGCGTCCAAGATATTCGGTGCGTCCGACCACGGCTTCGCGCTGGCGGCGCCGCTGGCGGAGGAGCAACTCCGTGGCTGGGAAGCACGAGCCGGAGTGACGTTACCGATCCAGTATCGGAGTTTCCTGACCGAGGTGGCTGCCGCCGGGGCCGGCCCGAACTACGGACTGCTCGGTTTCGGAGTGACTGACGGGATCGCGCACTGGGTCGGCGACCCTTGGCGAGGGCCGGAACGGCTCAACCTGCGAACGGTGTTCCCCCATCGGGACGCGTTCCAGCCTGTCCTGCCCGACTCGGTGCCCGAACTCGAGGCAGGGCAGTTCGACACCCCAGCCGCTCACGCCGAGGCCGAGCGCCAGCGCGCGGAACTGGTGCAGACGTTGCAGGAACGGGAAGAGACAGACACCCATGGCACCATCCCGCTAGCCCACCAGGGATGCGGCTACTACGACCTGCTCGTGGTCAACGGCCCGGACGCCGGCCACATCTGGTTCGACGGCCGAGCCGCCGACGGTCCCATCTCCCCACAAACAGACGACGACGGCCGCATCACGTTCGACCGCTGGTACTTGACCTGGCTCGCCCGCGCAGAAGAACAGTGCGCGCCACACGCAACGCCCTAGGGCAAGTGTGGCCGAACACAACGTCCTCTCATGCCGCTGAGCGGCCGCAACCGGGGTCACCGAGGGAGCACGTGGGAGCGGGCTGTGGGAGCAAGCTGGGAGCCAGATAGACCATCGAACGACGGTGAGCTGCGCTCAGACGCTCTGAACAGACGTACGCCGACCTGCCAGAGCCATATTCCCGCAGGTCAGCGCACTTCTTGATCTACGTTGACACAGTAGAACTCCTCCAACCGTCGTTCAACTGCACTCAACCGTGAGTAAGCGTGGTGGTGCCGGCCCACCCGGCGAGTTGGGCATCGGTGAGCGGTTCCCAACGCACGACGCTGGCGTCGGCGTAGTCCAAACCGACGCTCAGGTGTTCCGCGACGCGATCGACCACGTCGGTGTCGATGATGTCCGGGCTCCGCCGAGTGCAGCATCTCGGCGAAGGTGAACACCACGACGCTGGCGACGAGCGCGACCACGTGCCCGCTGACGGCGAACAGCAGGCACGCCACCAGCAGCCCGCCCGAACGGCGGATCGCGGCGGGCGGCGCCGGGCACGGTCTCCGAGCCGCGGCTGGCCCGGACCTGCAGGAGCACGACGAGAACCGTGTTGAGGATCGTCAGTGCGCCGATCGTCCAGGCCGGGGCCTCGGTGCGGTGCACGATCCACAGAGGCAACGCCACGGTCGGCAGCGCGTAGTACGTAATGAGCACACAGACCAGCAGGTAGCGGCGGTCGGTCAGCACGATGCTCCGGCTGGACGCAGCGACGTCCGGCATGGTCAGCAACACCACCACACCGGCGGCGAACGACGCCGAGTTGACGAGCAGCAGCGCCATGTACCCGGCGGGCACGTCGACCTGCAGCACCACGCCAGCACCCGCGGCCCCGACGGCGAACCCCACGTTGGTGACGGCCTCGTACCCGGAGATCGGGGCCCGCGACGCCGGCGAGGTAGGCGCCGCGGACGGCGGAGACCTCGGCCACCGCCACGACGACCATGACCGCGAGCAGCGCAGGAAATGACCGTATGAAGGGGTAAACGGCGAACGCGACCGCGAGGACGACGAGCAACACCGTCCACACCCGACGAACACCGAACCGGTCGCCCGCCACTCCGAGCGGAATCGCGGCCAGGCGCGCGGCGAACCCGCGAACGACAGGCCGAGCGCCGCCCGCGACACCGGCAACCCGGCCACCCGGGTGAGGAACAACGCCGAGACAGTGAGGAACAACCCCGTCTCCACGGAGTCGACGAGAACGAGGAACGCGAGCCGCCGCGGCGGCCCGGACGGAGGAACCCACATGACGCCGCATCGTGTGGCTTTCCCAAGGGGCAAGGTCAACCGGTAACGGCGGCCGTACCCGGTGCGATGGTCGACTCGACCGTGATTCCTGGTGATGTGGGGAGCTTCATGAGCCGGCCGTCGATCGACATCGTGGTGCCAGAGGAACTCGCGACGTTGTTGGTGGCGGACGGCCACGCACAGCCGGCCACCGGCCGGCGAAGCGGTGCCTGGGAGGTCATCGCGTCGTTCGCGACCGGGGGCGCGACCACGGTGTCCCTGCTCCAGATCCCACAGACGGTCGCCTACTTCGCCGACAAGTGCAGGACGCTGGCCGTGCGCAAGCGGGAGAACTCCTCGGCTCCGTACTACATGGAGGCCAAGGGCCCCTACGGTCAGCTGCGCATCCCGATCACGCCGGACACCTCGACCGCGCAGATCGAACGGCTGCTGCGCAGGACGATCTTCAACAAGGACCTGGCGGAATGAGCTTCCTCGGCTGGCTCTCGAGGCAGGCGGTCGCCCGCACCGACCTGACGACGATCGACGCGCTGGACGAGGCGGACGTCGACGATCTGAAGGTCGTCGCCCGGCTGTTCGAGGTCGCCGACCGCGAGCCGGTGTTCGTGGATGCCCTGTCGCACATCGAGAAGACCCTCGCCGAGCATGTCGCGGACCGGCCGGCGTCCTCGACACTCTTCCGGGTGATCTCGTCGAGCCTGCTCGCTGAGGTGGTTCGGCACTTCGCCGACAGGGGCTACGACAACGAGGCACACCGGACGCGGAGCCTCGCCGCCGAGCTGAAGCCCGCCGCACCGGACCTGTGCGTGTTCTACCTGCTGTCCGCGTGCGCGTCCGTCCGGTTCCACCAGCTGCCGCAACGGGTCCCCGACGCGGTCATCCGCGCGCTGCTCGTCGAGTTCGACCTGCTCTCGCGGCGGGTCGACCGGGGTGCGGTGCTCACCGCGGCCGCGAAGGCCACGTTCGCCGCCGGGAACCTGCCGCTGCTGCAGCGGGTGGTCGACCGGTTCGCGACGATCCCGCTCTCGACCGGCTACCAGGCCATTCACGCAATGTTCGAGGGCCAGCTCAGCAAGGCGGCGGGACGCATGGACGACTGCGAGGCGTCGATGACGACGGCCGGCCGGCTCGTGTCCCGGATGACGCGCAAGGATCCGGCCTATGCGGCGGCCAACGCGCAGTGGGACAGGGAACGGGCCAACCGTGACCTGCGTGGCTCTGGCGAGTACGGCGACGCGGCGCTCGAGGACCGGGCCGCGGCCGCGATGGACCGCCGTGACTGGGCCGCCGCCGCCGACTACTACGACGAGCTGACCAGGACACCGAACTCGGACCACCTCCGGGCGACCTTCCGGGTGGTCTCGGAAGGAGCCCGTCTCGAAGCCGGTCACCTCGAGGACGGGCCGTCGCTGCTGGCGTGCGCGCGGCGGCTGGCGGCGGACAACGTGGCGCTGGCGCGGTCGCGGCCCGAGACGGACATGCTGCTCATCTGGTTACTCGGCAAGGCGTTCGAGGTGGACCCGCGCGGACCGGCCGCCGTGTGCGTCGCCGACCTCATCGGCGAGTTCCGCACCGGGGTGGCCGTCGACCACCGGGAGCACAGACCGGTGGCGGGCACGACGGCGGCCGCGGATCTCACACTCGTCGACTTCCTCAGGAGGACACCGGAACTGACCACCGCCGAGGACGTGCCCTTCCTGGACACAGCGGTCGTCTGGACGCACCTGATCGACACCGACGACGGCCCCACGGCGATGGTGTGCACCGTGCCGCCCGGCGCGACCGAGGTCCGGACCCGCCGGGTCCACATCGGCCCGACCGTGTTCGAGATGATCGGGCGCCCGTCGGAGAACCGCGCCGATCTCACCACGCTGTCCGGCGACCTGTTCGCGGACCTCCCGGCGTCATGCCGTCGCGTGCTGGTCGTCCCGGACACCAACGCCTGGCAGCTGCCCTGGCCACGGCTCGCTCCCGGTGACGTGGCCGAGCTGGCGGTGGTCCCGTCCGTCGCGGCGGCCCGCCGCATGCGGCCGCCGTCGCTGTCGGCACACCCCCGGGTCGTCGGCGTCTTTGACGAGTCCCTGGAGGGCGCGACACTGGAGCTGACCGCGCTGTCGGACCTCGCCGACCGCGGTGTCATCGACTTCCGCCGGGTTCACTCAATCGACGAGCTCGGACAGTGCCTGATCGAGGACGAGGTCGACCTGCTGACCGTCGCCGTGCACGGCAGCAGCGGCGACGGCCTCGAGTACCGGATGATGGTGCCGGACGGCACCCAGTCGCCCGCCGCGTTGCTGTCGATGCGGCTCCCGCCGGTGGTGGTGCTCGGCTGCTGCTGGTCGGCCCGCGCCCCGCTGTCCCGGGACACCACCACGGCGTCGGTGGGCTGCCTGGTCGCCGGCGCGTCCACGGTGATCGGCGGCCTGTGGGACGTCGACGACCGCGTCGCGGGTGCCCTGCTGGCCGACACCTACGAACGAACCTTCACCGGCACGCCGTTGCCGACGGCGTTCCGTCAGGCATTCACCGCCCTGGACGAGGACGTGCGGCCACGAGCGGCGGGGCTGGGCCTGTTCGGTCTGCTGTGACGGTCAGCCGCGGCGGGGCTTCGCCGGTGTGGCGGCTGGCCACGGACCGCCTGGAGTGAGAGGACCAGTACGAACCGGTCAAAGCCGAGACGGAGCGGTGGTCCCCCGACCGGGAAGCAGCTGGCCGTCACTGACTCCCTGACGGAGGACGTCCTGGTGCTGGGACCGGAGGCAAGCCCGCGGCGCCCTTCAAGACCGGCTTGTACGCGGCGCAGGAGCTCTACTGGTCGCCGAACGGCGAACACCTGGCAGCCAACGACCACCACCGGCGATGGCGTGGCATGGCTGTGGGACGTCCGCACCGGTGACCTGCGCCATTCGACCACGCTCTCCGGACCGACCGGCATCGTCATCGACACCACATTGGCCTGGTCACCGGACAACACCAAACGCGGTCGTCGCCGCGGACGGGCGGCTGCTGGTCCTCTTCGTCGACGGGACACAGAAGGCACTGCGCGGCCCGGACCGGGACGACGAGGCCGCTGGACCACCGACGGCATCCAGGTCGTCTCGTCACCACCGGACCGCACCTACTTCCAGGTCTCCTGGGCAACACCCGCCGGTACCTGGCGGACCACCACGCTGGAACTCACGCCATGGCGCATCGCCACCAGCATCGACCTCACCGGCACACCGCTCTGAACGCCCCGCCGCGGACGAGCCTTCACGCTGGTGGACGTCCGCGACGCGCGCCGAAGTCGAGCACATCCAAGTCGTGCTCGCCCTACACAAACGCCAGGACTCCTCCACTGGGTGTCCGTACTGCACTGTGTAGTGGTTCGCCATGAGTAGGACGCGGAGGCGGAACTCTCGCCCAAGCGCCGGTCGTAGGCCTCCTCCCACCGCCCGTCGTCAACGCATTCGCCATCACCTTCGGTGACCGCTGGCCGGGAGCCGAGACCTACTGATCTGTGAGTGTGTCGTGCAGCGGTTCCGGTCTGGTCCGCTGCCAGGATCGGCGCCGGTGACCCGGTGTGACTCACTACTGATTTGGCTGTCTCGGCGTGCCCTGTTGTTGACCTGTCCACCGTGGTTGCCGGCACCGGCCTGGCCCACCGGTTGGCCTGATCAGAAGCCTGTCCGCCTCTTGGCGTGACCCCGTCACAGATGTGCCACTGGTGACTCTCACTCAGGCCGGTGCCGACCGTTGACCCGATCCGGAAGGACCAGGCCCGTGCCCATGCTTGCAGACATCGTTGACGCCGTCATTGGTGTTGACACCCATCGCGACGCCCATCAGGTGGAGATCGCGCATCCCACCGGCACCTCGATCGCGACATGCTCGATCCGCAACACCAGCAGCGGCTACGCACAGTTGCTCGCCTGGATCGGCGAACACGCTCCCGGTCCGCGGTGGGTCGCCTCGATCGAGGGCACCCGCAGCTACGGTGCCGGGCTCGCCCGTGCCCTGACCGCTACTGGGATCCTGGTTGTCGAGTGCGAGCAACCCAACCGAAAAGCGCGTCGTGGCAAAGGAAAATCTGACCCGATCGACGCGCACCTGGCCGTGTTGACCGCGCTGCAACTGCCCGCCGACCGACTGCCCACCCCACGCGCTGACGGTGACCGCGAGGCCCTGCGGATCCTGCTGTGCGCTCGCAGCGAACTCACCACAACACTCACGGGGCAGACCAATCGGCTGCGTGCACTGCTACGCGACGGCGACGACTACGACCGTGAACTGGCCCGCGGTCGGCTCAATGACGCCACGCTGGCCGACCTGCCCCGCCGCACAACAGCCGACGGCGCCACCCGCGATCAGGTCATCAGGCAGGCAGAGATCCGCCGCCTCGCCCTGGCTCTACGTGCCGGCCGCCGCGACCTGAAAGCCAACCACAGCCAACTCCAGGCCATCGTCGACGACGTCGCGCCCGGGCTCACTAATCAGCCCGGTATCGGACCAGTCTGTGCAGCCCAGGTCATCGTCAGTTTCTCCCACCCCGAACGCTGCCGAAACGACGCGGCATTCGCCGCCCTGGCCGGCACCAACCCCATCGAGGCCAGCAGCGGCCGCACCGTTCGTCACCGACTCAACCGCGGCGGCGACCGAGCACTCAACAGCGCCATCCACACGATCGCCATGACCCGCATGCGCTGCTGCCCGACCACCCGCGCCTACGTCGCTCGCCGCACCGCCCAAGGCAGGACATCCCGCGAAATCCGCCGCTGCCTCAAGCGCTACATCACCCGACAGCTCTACCGCACCCTCAGCACTGCCATGACGTCCGCCTGACACGACCAGACCAACATCAGCAAGCACGATCCATCAAGTTGACAAACATAGAAGCGTCAACAACGCCGGAAACACCAACTTGTTGGATCTTGGGCAGATGACCGTGGTCTGCAGCCATGATCATCCAGGCCGCGGTTGGGGTCGCTCGGGAAACACCTGTCGCCCTTGGAGGCTGACCGTCGATCGGCATGCGTCCCGACCGTGGCCGCTCCGGTAGGAGTGGCTCGAGAGAGGTCTGCATCGCCCGAAGTTGGTCTGCCCTCCTCACCGGACCCCTTGTCGCCCAACTGGTTGAGGAGTCTCCACATTGGCGTCTGCATCGAAGAATTCGCCTACCTCGGATCGGGTCATCATCGCGGTCGATCCGCACAAGGCGTCTTGGACTGCCGTAGCTGTCGATGCCGAGTTGGTGGCGGTGGCATCGGTCCGGGTTGAGGTCAACCGCGCCGGGTACCGCCAATTGCGGCGTTTCGCGGCCCGTTGGTCCCAGGCGCGGTGGGCGATTGAGGGTGCCGTCGGGTTGGGTGCACCGTTGACCGATCGCCTGTTGGCCGACAGGATCGCGGTCACGGAAGCACCGACCAAGCTCGCCCGCCGCGTCCGTTTGCTCTCCACCGGACATGGCCGCAAGACCGACGAGGTCGACGCCCTCTCGGTGGGCGTGGCCGCCTGGTCGGGTGCGTCATTGCGCACCGTGGAAATCGATGAGCAGATCGCCGCACTGCGGGCGTTGACCGAGCACCGCGACGACCTGGTCCGCCCCCGCACCCAGACGATCAACCGGCTCCACGCCCTGCTGGTCAAGCTCGTCCCGTCCGGGCTGCCTCGCGGCCTCAGCGCCGACACCGCAACCGAGGCGCTGCGGCGCAGCCGCCCCCGAAGACCCGCTGCGCCGCACGTTGCGCCAACTCGCCGTCGAACTGCTGACCGAACTGCGTCGGCTCGATCGGCGCGTCACGGCGGCCACCGAGTCGATCGCCACAGCAGTCGCCGGGTCCGCAACCAGTCTCACCGCTCTGGTCGGCGTGGGCGACCTGCTTGCCGCGAAGATCCTGGCCCGCACCGGCCCGATCCACCGATTCCGCTCTCCGGCGGCGTTCGCCTCATTCTGCGGAGTAGCGCCCATCGAGGTGTCGTCCGGAGACGTCGTCCGGCATCGACTCTCCCGTGCCGGTGACCGCCAACTCAACTACGCCCTCCACGTCATGGCGATCACCCAGATCCGCTACGACACCCGTGGCCGCACCTACTACCAGCGGAAACGCGCAGCCGGTAAGAGTCACAAAGAAGCCCTGCGCTGCCTCAAACGCCGCCTGGCCGACACCGTCTACCGCACCATGCTCCGAGACCGGGTTACCTCTCTGTCGCCAGCCGCTTGACACAGAGAGGTGCCGATCATGGGATAGACCCCGATCCGGCACGTCCGAGCGATCCGAAGCGTCGGCCTTCACCTCCATTCGAGTGATCGTGCAGCGTATTCACTCCTCGTGGCTGATCGACGACTAGACCTGAATACATGTCCGTCCTCAGGCAGCCTGGTCACCCACGTGGCTTCCGGTCACTCGTCTCGGCCCACGTCTGGGCCACGCTCGTGCAGCAGGGGGTGCGCGCCCGGCATGAACCAGGGCAGTTACTGCTTCGCCAAGGAGACCCCGGCGGCTGGATACTGTTGTCCTTGTCCGGACGACTGAAGGTCATCTACGCGGAACCGGATGGCCGCGACCTCGTGCTCGGGATTCGTGGTCCGGGTGACCTCGTCGGCGAGATGTCGGAACGAGAAGGTTTCCCAAGGATGGCGAACGTGACAGCCATCGAACCCGGCATCACGTCGAGAATGTCGGATCTCGCGTTCACTCGACTCGTTCAGCGGCTGGGTGTGGGTTCAGAGCTGAACAGATACATCGTCGGCAAGCTGCGCGCGAGCGCAGCCCATGCCTGGCAACTTGCACACCATACAACGCCAGCCAGACTCGCGGACTTTCTCCAGGCGCTGGTCGAGGCGGCCGGGCCTGACCATTCGACCCCGACAACCATCCCCATGTCCCAGGTCGAGCTCGCGTCCGCCCTCGGCCTCGCCCGTTCTGCAGTCACTCCTGTACTGGCTGAGTGGAAGGCGGCGGGCATCATCGGAGTCGGCCGGGGGAAACTCCAGGTCGTCGACGTCACACGGCTCGCCGAAGCCGATGTGTCCAGTTCTGGACAGTAGAACTCACGCCAACGCGTCACCCTTCGTTCGGCAGACACGCTCAAGAACGGAGGGCCTGACGTGAGCCAGGACAGCGCTGACGACAGCGTAGTAGGGGACGAGTATGTCGCGATACTCGCGGTCGACGTCCGGCGATTCAGTGAACACAACGGTGATCAGCAGAAGACGATCGTGAACCTGCTTCCGGAGATTCTGCAGCAAGCAGGCAAACGAGCAGGCCTCGACGACTGGTGGGACCGGAGCAAGTTCCTGGCTTTCCGCGGTGATGGCTATCTCATCGGAATCCCTCGGGTTCTGATCGGCCCACTGGTTGACAAGTTCTTCGACGCGTTGCAGCTCGAACTGCGGCGAAGGAGGTCCGAGCTGCGGGCCCTCGACGTCGAGATCCGACTCCGCGCCGCCCTCGATCTCGGTCCGGTCCGGTCGTTCGATGCAGAGTTCGCGGACTCCCCCTCGGGAGAGGTCATGGTCAACGCGGCCCGGATGCTCGACGCGGACGCTGTCCGTGCTCTGCTCGAGCGGTCGGACCCGGCTGTCACGTTGGTGGCGGTGGTGCTGTCCAGTTCTGTGATGGAGCAGGTTGTGTCCGCCGGCAGTACTGTGCGCGTGCGCACGGAGTTCGTCGAGGTACCGTTGTCGGTGCCCACGAAAGCCTACGCGAGCACGGGATACTTGAGGGTGCCCGCGCCCTCAGGTGATCTTCTCCAATCAGGGCTCCTGGTAGTCGAGAACGACGGCGAGCCAGAGTCGACGCTCTTCCATGACAAGGTAGCGACGGCACACCAACCGGAGGAGTCGGCGACCGCAGTGTCCAACGAAACCGGTGACATTGCCGGGCTCGCTGTTCTGGCGCGTGACATAGGTGGCGAAGTCCGCGACAGTTCTGTGGGCGAGGCGGGGGCCAACGGAGTAACAGTCACCGGGGACAACAACGTCACAGCGGGCGGTGATCAAACCTATCACCGCCAGGATTTCTCCGGCACGTTCCGCACTCTCGGCGATTCGAACTTCGGGCCAGCCAGCGGCAGCCGCACAGTCCGAGACGAGACCCAGCCGGAGGGGTGACGACAATGAACCCGAGCTACGACGTCGACCAGTTCGGCATCCTCGAGCAGGCGCCGACTGCTGATCGTGAACCTGACCGGCAGTCTCAGGTAACAGACCGGCACGACGGTACACCAGCGTCCCCTATGTCGGTCTCAGGCAACTCAAACGTGACTTCCGCCGGTGACATGGTGGCGCTTTTCATGGGCGACAGTGCCCTCGAGTTCTACGCGAGGGCAGCTGCCGGGAAACGTCAGGGGCGCGGTCTCCTGGATCATGTCGCCCTTCTTCAGCTGAAGAAGAACTACGTGGCCCCAACCGGCCTGCTGTCTCCAGCTGAGGCCGGCGATCAGTCAGCACTGATGATTCTCCAGGAACACAGAGTCCTGGTGCTGACCGCCCGCAACTCCGACGGTGGACAGTTCGCCGCCGGGCTCCGACTCGGGTACAGTCTGCAGTCACAGGAACCCGACCTGGTGGTCCGAGAGGAACTCATCGACGCGGAGTTCCGACTGATGGCAGAAGACATACTCATAGAGAACGAACCAGCTGTGGTATTGGTGGACCTCCGCGGGTCACCGGATGTGATACGGCTGGTTCAGCACACTCTGGTCGAGTTCACCCAGGAGTTGGAGAAGCACAGCAGCTACCTCATCGTCATAGCTCCGTACGACCTTTTCCAACGTTTCCAGAGTGCCTTGCCCGGTCGGGTGCACGAACTGGCGAAACCACCGTACGCGAAAGTTCTGCAGCGTTACCTCGGTGGCGATGATATCACGGCGACCATCGACTCGACCGACCTACACGACCAGCTAGAACAACTGTGGCCGCCACAGCTCAAAGAGATCGCGGACATCGTCGCCGATCGGTTAGCTCGGGGCGAGGACGTGCAACAGGCACTCCGCGAGGCGATGGCGGCACACAAGATTGATCTGCGCGCAGTGATTCGCCACAAGCAGGAGGAAAACGAATCCGAGTGGTTGTCACTGCTACTGTCGGCGGCGCTTCTCGAAGGCGCCTCCCCTGAGCACATCGTGAATGCGGCGGACAAGATGTTGGAGACCAATGGATTGAAGGTGAAGAGTGACGTCGTACCACTATTGCGGCTGAGCGCCCATGCCCGACTCCGGGACCTGGATACCGTCCCGTTCGATCCTGACATCCGCGAGTTCGGTTCACGCGGGTTCGGCACCCACGTGCTCCGCCACTTCTGGCGCGAGCACCCCATCCTCCGCAAGAACATCGAAGCGTGGATCGGACAAATTCCGCGCTATTTCAGCGATCTATCACAAGGTGAGCTTGAACGCATCGCCGACCGCGCGGCCGACCTCGCCACCGAGGCCGGATATCTGCTGGCGGTCACCCTCGCCGAGAAATGGGCGAGCGCTTCAACAAGCAGATCAGCTCAGGCGAAGGAAGCTGACAGCTATCGCCGTTCTGTGGCGGTGCGACTCCTGATCACAGTATCGACCGACACGGCACTTGGCAGACAGACCCGTAACCGCCTTCTGACCTGGTCGAAGGAAGGCGGCACAGACCTGCAGTTGCTGACCGCCCACGTCTGCGAAGGACTCGGCGAGTCTTATCCGCGTATTGCGCTCACGCGGCTCAAGCACCTGGCGAATTCCGACGATGATGACGTACGGGATGCCGTGTTGAGTGCGATGCAACGGATTGGCGTCCAGTTGGGTATGTCCAGTTTCCTGAGGTATCTGTCGGAGTGGTTCGACAAAGCCACACCACCACGTTTGCGTATGCTGACGGAAGCCGTTTCAGCTGTACTCGCGGACCAGGCGGAAAACATTGACACAGAGGCCGCCGAGTCGTTCTGGAGCCAAGCCATCGGCGTGCTATCACCGGAGGAACTACACTCGGCTGTCAGCGCATGGCTGAGCACCGCGGCGACAATGCCGATCGAACAGCATATTCCCATGGTCGAAGCACTGGTGCGGGCCACAAAATCCGAGTATCACCGAATCATCCAGTTGCAGTACGCGAGCCGGATTGATCGACGACTGAGCTTGGACCTGCGCCCACTAGGCGACAAGCCAATCGCCAGCGTACTCGACCTGTTGTGGACCCGGCTTGACGAGGTCCACCCCGTCTGGCTGCGAGGTTGATGTTAACTATGCGGCGGAACCGGACGACGGGAGACGTCGGCCAGCGGCAAATAAGCAGCTCCACCTCGATTCCGTTGTCATTAGCAAGTGCGGATGGATCCCTCCACTTCAGCGCATTCTTGTCCATCGAAGCGAGGTGGTGTCGAGCTGAGCAGGCGACGTCCGCGCTGCTCGACATCGCGTACGCCGACATCGTCAGGCGCGCCGAAGAGGTGTCGAACCGCCGCATCCTGACGGAGTCAGCGCGCCTACAGGGCGAACTCAACAAGGAGCTGTACGAGTGGAAGGAGGTCCCGGGTACGCCTGTGATCGCGCGGGGGTACGACGTGACTGTCGAGACCGACCCCGAACTCGTCACAGCCGTCGAAGCCAGAACGAAAGCAATGCGCCGTCAGCTCGTGCGGTCCTGGGTCGACGAACAGCGCGTTCAACGCACCGATCGTATGAGCACGCTCGTACTCGATCCGTTGCGAGCCACGGCTGCGTGGTACCTGGACAACCAGGACAAGCCGGAACAGGTCGTGACGATCGCGAAGAAGTTTCAGGAGCTGCGCGAAACTCTGGCACCCGAGACATTGGCGGATACCGTGGGCCGACTGCTCGATGAGCTGGTCGCACCGCTCGATCCTGTGCGTCGATGGGGCGTGATCGACGTCGTCGGCAAGTTGTTTCGCGAGAATGATCGTGCAGACCTCGTCGCGCGTTTGGACGCGTGGGGAGCAGACGGTGGCGAACCCAAGCCGTGACCTCCCATGATCACTAGGCACCGGTAAGTCCGCCGGGGACGTTCGGTGCACGGATAACCTCCGGCTAAGTGTCTGACGCTCCAAACGACGACAGCAGAAAGGCACGCGACCCAGGCCGTGGCGTCCATGTGCCGTAGGCAACTGTCGCAGGTCCGGCGGATCTCAGCAGGCTCCATCGAACTGCCAAATCTGGCCAACGGATGCAGATTCCGTGCACATCGTGCGCGAGCAGCTGCAGAAACTGCGTGGACACTCGTGCCACCGACATGAAGCTAATGCATTTAAGGACAGTCACCCACAGCCAGCTATTGGTTGGCACAGGCAGCGATCCAATTCAAGATCGAATGGGGGATTCCTGGGGGATCGGAACCCGTCGAAACGCGTCTGAAGTCGTCCCAACGGGGAGGAATGAGGCTTGTTGACCAGCAATTGTCTACATCGCCGCAGGTCAGCTGGTTGTTGATCAACCTTGACACGGTAGGGTCACTGGTTCAATCCCAGTATCGCCCACCAGTTATACACGCTGGTCAGACGGCCTGTTGGTGATCATCACCGACAGGCCGTTTCTGCGTTGTGGGAGCAAATTGGGAGCAACTGATCTTGACCACACTTGCGACCCAGTAGTGGTCACCCGCATCGGTGCTCCCATACTGCTCCCACCGCCGCTGCAGCCCATCGAGCATCGCGGCGATCATGTGTGGGGTGACGTGGGAGTAGATCCCGGACACCCCCTTCTGCCGGTGCCCATGCGACGGTGCCGCAGCACGTCCGGCACGTTGTCCTCGATCAACCACGTGTTGTGCGTGTGACGCAGGTCATGGAAGTGCAGACCGGGGGCGATCGGAACCCATCCACGCTTGGTATCTCCGGCGACAGCAGGCAACCAGACCCGACGCCGGAAGTTCGCCCGCCGATGCCACCCGCCCTCCACGGCCGTCCCAGTGACAGCGTCCCGCCGACCTCGTGCAGAGCCCCGTCCTTCCCGTCGATGCTCAGCTGACCGCGGTCCGGGTCCACCCGGTGCCACTGCAGGCCGGCCAGTTCACCCCACCGCATCCCGCCATATGCGGTCATGATCATCATCACACGATCCATCAACCGCGCCGTCCCGCGATCAACGCCACCTGGGCAGGGGCGGCGACAGGTCGCTCATCCCCTGCGTCGGTGTTGATCCGCAACCGGCGGCACGGATTCGCCGCGATCAACCCCTCATCCACGGCCTCGTTCATGATCGTCGAGAACAGCGACACCACATCCTGCACAGTGGGCTCAGCCAGCGACCGACGCAGGACCTTCACCCACGCCTTGACCGTCATCCGCCCAACCTCACCCAACTCCACGTCGTCGAAGCGGGGCAGGATGTGGTTCCGCAGATGCGAGTCATACTTCGCCCACGCCCACGCCCACGCCCCCGCCCCCACATCGTGCGCGTCCGCCCAACGCCGAACCCACTCCCCCAACACACCGCCGCACGGTACGTCCCCGGCCAACCACGCGGGGACACGGCACCATGGACGCTCCGCACACCCCAGAGAGCAAGCCCGTATGTGGTCACACCGCCCATCGGGTGAACCACCGGATCAGCCAAGATCGGCGACGACGCAGCGGCGCCGCCTCCCCGGCCGGGCGAGCGCCGTCAGCCACGATCGCCTCAAGATCCGCACGCGAAAACCGCAAATGCTTACCCACAAAACAACACGGCACCCGACGCTCCGCAGCCCGACTCCGTAACCACGACTCCCGCACCTGCAACACCTCAGCCGCCTGCGCCGGCGTCAGCAACAACACGTCACTCACCACAACTCCTCCCAATGCCCTCAACCGGACACCCCTTAACTCCGAAATACGGGGCCTCCGGGAAGGCCACCAGCCGAGATTTCTCGGGCCAGCTGCCGCGAACGTCCTTCAACCACCGACCGCGCCAGAGAACACGCCGTCGTCGAACAGTCACGCGGTGGGCCAGCGCGGTGGGGTCCCAGTCGCGGTAGCCGTCGTGGCGTGGGGTGAGCAGGACTCCGACGGACATGAGCGCCGCCAGGTCCCCGCCGTGGGTGCCGTGTTCGTGGTGACGAAGCAGCAGCCAGGCTCGAAATCCTGCTCGGGTTGCCTCGTCGAGTCTGGAGCAGACACCGAACCCGACCTGGGGAGCGGGGCTGGGGAACTGGTAGACCCGGAACTGCCACCTCACCTCGCGGTCATCGTCGACGTTGCGCGCAATGTCCAGATTGTTCAGCAGCAATCGGCCGAGTTCGGTGCGCTGCGTGACGGGCAGCTGATCGACCGTAGCCAGGACCTGGAGGCGGTGGGACTCCTCCGCGGCGTCAATCTCGGAATTCGCGATGTCCTCGGACAAGATTCGGACCATGCCGTGTGCCTCGTCATCGTCGCTGCCGGCAGGAGTGGCCGGCAGCACGCTGATTGTGCTGACGAACAGAGCGTCAGGGTTGTCGCCCTTCAACAGCCGACCGCCGCCAACCGCGCATCTGCGGCTCGACCGCCAGCCACCGCCAAGCCGCTGGCAAAGCCGCCACCAACCGGCCACCAGACCCAGGCAAACCAGAGCCAGGCCGGGACGGTCGACCCGGTTGGCCGGAACCTGGGCCAGGTACGTCGTCGTGTGGAGGCGGGCGAGGGACAGTCTTGGTCAGCGGAAGGCTGCGTGGCCTGTCAGTGCTTGGCCGAGCACGAGGGTGTGCATCTCGACGGTGCCTTCGTACGTGAGTACCGATTCCAGGTTGTTCATGTGGCGGATTACCGGGAATTCCAGCGAGATTCCGTTCGCGCCGAGCACTGTGCGGGCCGTACGGCAGATGTCGAGTGCCTCGCGGACGTTGTTGAGTTTGCCCAGGCTCACCTGTTCCGGACGCAGGCTGCCCGCGTCCTTGCGGCGGCCGAGATGCAGTGCGAGCAGCACACCCTTGGTGTACTCCAGCGTCATGTCGACCAGTTTCTGTTGTGTGAGCTGGAAAGCCGCGATCGGCCTGCCGAACTGGGTGCGTTGGCCGGCGTACTCGATCGCTGCTTCCAGGCAGGTGCGGGCAGCGCCCATCGCGCCCCAGACTATGCCGTAGCGGGCCTCGTTCAGGCAGCCCAGTGGGCCCTTCAGACCTCTTACTTCTGGCAGCATCGCGTCAGCGGGGAGGCGGACGCCGTCCAGTACCAGCTCACTGGTTATGGAGGCGCGCAGGGACAGTTTGTGTTTGATCAGCGGGGCGGAGAAGCCGGGGGTGTCGGTGGGGACCACGAAGCCGCGCACGCCGTCTTCGGTTTGGGCCCATACGATGGCTACGTCGGCGACGCTGCCGTTGGTGATCCACATCTTGCGGCCGTCGAGGATCCAGTCTGTGCCGTCGCGACGGGCTTTGGTGCGCATGCTTGCCGGGTCCGAGCCTGCGTCGGGTTCGGTCAGGCCGAAGCAGCCGATCGCGTCGCCCGCGGCCATCGCGGGGAGCCATCGTTGTTTCTGCTCTTCGCTTCCGTAGCGCCACAACGCGAACATCGCCAGCGAGCCCTGCACGGACACGAGCGACCGCACCCCTGAGTCGGATGCCTCCAGTTCGAGGCAGGCGATGCCGTACTCGGTGGCCGACATGCCCGCGCAGCCGTACCCTTCCAGGTGCATCCCCAGGACACCCAGTGCGCCTAGTTCCTTTGTCAGTTCCCGGATTCGGGGAATGTCGCCCTGTTCGAACCACTCGCCGACGTACGGGTCGATCCGTTCGGCGCACAACTGACGCACCGAGGCGCCGACGGCCCGCTCCTCGGGCGTCAGCAGTTCGTTGAGGCCTGCGAGGTCGTTGACGGGGGTCATCGTTACTCCTCAGTGGACAGCCAGCGGCGGATCTCGTCGCTGTGCTCACCCAGTCGCGGCGGCGGCGCGTACCGGGTGACGGGGGTTCTGGAATAGCTGATCGGGTGCCGCACCTGCGGGGACCGGCCGGGGCCGACGGGCGTCGTTGGGTCGAGGCCGAGGCGGTCGGCGAGTCCGAACGCGTCGGCGAGGTCGCCGACCTTGCCCGCGGGCACGCCGACCGAGGTGAGCCGGGTGATCCAGGAGTCCGTGGTGTCGGTGGCGAGCGGGGTTTCGAGTGCGGCCACCAGCTCCGTCCGGTTGGCGACCCGGTCGGCGTTGGTGGCGAAGCGCGGATCGTCCGCCAGGGCCGGGTCGCCGAGTTCCGTGACACAGCGCCGGAACTGGCCGTCGTTGCCGCAGCACACGGCGAGCAGACCGTCCTGGCAGGACAGTGTCTCGTACGGAGCGATCGACGGGTGCCGGTTACCGAGCCGACCCGGCGCCTTGCCGGTCCACAGGTACGCCGACGCCTGATTGGCGAGCGAACCCAGCAGGCTGGACAACAGGTTCACCTCGACCAGTTGCCCTTCGCCGTCACGGTCGCGGGCCGCCAGCGCGGCCAGCACGCCGATCGTGGCGTCCTTGGCGGTGAGCACGTCGACGAGCGCCACGCCGACCTTCGTCGGTGGCCCGTCGTCGGCGCCGGTGATGCTCATCAGGCCGCCGACGGCCTGCACCAGGAAGTCGTAGCCGGGCAGGTCCGAGTCCGGGCCGAAACCGGAGATCGAGCAGTACACGACGCGCGGGTTGACCTGCCGGACCGCGGCGTAGTCGAGCCCGAACGCGGTCATGGCGCCGGCCTTGAAGTTCTCCACCACCACGTCGGCGCGGGCGGCGAGTTCCTTGGCCAGAGCCAGATCGGCCGGGTCCCGCAGGTCGAGCGTCACCGACTTCTTCGACCGGTTGGCGCACTCGAAGTACGTGCTGGAGTCGTCGGTGAACGGCGGCCCCCACGCCCGGGTGTCGTCGCCCGCTCCGGGTCGTTCGACCTTCACGACCGTGGCGCCGAGGTCGGCCAGCATCACGGTCATCAGCGGGCCCGCGAGCACCCGGCTGAAGTCGGCGACGAGCACGCCTTCCAGTGGCAACCCGGTCATGCGAGCACCCCGTCGATCCGCCTCGGCACGCGCCACGGGTTGTCCGCGCGGGCGGGCACGGGCAGGCAGGAGTCGGGCGCCGACTGGTAGGCGACCGGCCGCACGAACCGGGTCAGCGCCGCCGCGCCTACCGACGTCGCCCACGGCACGCTGGTCGCGGGCCACGGGCCGCCGTGGTGCTGGGCCCAGGTGTAGGCGACCCCGGTGGTCCAGTCGCCGACCGTGACCCGGCCCGCCGTGGTGGCGAGCGTGGCCACGAGCCAGCTCGCGTCGGGATCGTCGTCGCCGGCCGGCATGACCGCCGCGGCCAGGCTGCCGGGGAGCGTGCCCAGCGCGGCACGGAGTTCGCCGGTGTCGGCGTACTCGGCGACCAGGGCGACCGGCCCGAAGCACTCTTCGAGCAGCGGACTTCCCGCCGCCAGCAACCCGATCGGCACCGCGAGCACGGCGGCGGCCGCCGTGCGCCCCGGCCCGAGCGTGTCTGGGGTCGTCGCGACGAGCCGGGCGCCCGCGTCGACCAGGCGTGCGACCCCGGCCGGGACACCCGACGCGATCGCCTCCGTGAGCATGAACGGGGTCGGCTCGGCGGCACGGAGCGCGTGCGCCACACGGTTTGCCGCGTCGTGCCCCGCCGGTGCGAACAGCAGCCCCGGCTTGGTGCAGAACTGCCCGGAGCCGAGCGTGAACGAGCCGACGAACCCCGCGGCGAGGTCGTCGAGATCGGCCGCGGCCGAGGGCGTCACCACCACCGGGTTCACCGTGCCCATCTCGGCGTAGACCGGGATGACCCGTTCGCGTTCGTTCGCGAGCCGCCACAACGCCAGGCCGCCCGCCTGCGAACCGGTGAACGCCACGGCCGCGGTCTCCGGCGCGGTCACCAGGTCGCGGCCCGCCTCGAAACCGTGCACCAGGCTGAAAGCGCCCTCGGGTGCGTGCCGTTCGGCGAGCCGCGCCAGCCGGTCACTGAGGCCCGCGTGGGCGGGGTGCGCCTTGACCACGACGGGACAGCCCGCCGCGAGCGCGGACGCGGTGTCGTTGCCCAGCACGCTGAACGCGAACGGGAAGTTGCTCGCGCCGAACACCGCGACCGGCCCGAGCGGCACGTTCACCCGGACCAGCCGAGGTGTGCCGTTGTCGATCGTCACGCCGAGGTAGGAGCCCTCCACTGCCGCCGAGGCGTAGTGCCGCAGCTGTCCGGCCGTCCGATGCACCTCACCGGTGAGCCGCTCCCGCCCCAGGCCCGTCTCCCGGTCGGCCAGCTCGACGAGCCCGGCGACGTCGTCCTCCAGCGCGGACGCGATGGCCCCCAACCACTCGGCCCGCTCGGCAGGCGAGGAGGCGGCAAGGACGGGGGCGGCCGCCCTTGCCGCCACCAGGCTCGCCCGCACCTGGTCCGGAGTGCTGTCGGGAACGCCGCTCATCTGCCCGCCACCACGACCGGCCGCCGAACCTTGGTGTGCTTGGTCTCCAGGTACGCGTGCAGGCCTTCCGGCCCCAGCTCCCGGCCGAGTCCGGACTGCTTCCAGCCGCCGAACGGCGCCTGCAGCTCGGACACGTCGTTGACGTTCACGCCGACACCACCGGCCTCGATCTGCTCCGCGACTGCCAGCGCCTGTCCGAGGTCCTCGCCGTAGACGTAGGCGGCGAGCCCGTAGTCGGTGGCGTTGGCGACCGCGACGGCCTCGGCGATGGTGCCGACCCGGTGGACGGCGAGCACCGGCCCGAACGTCTCCTCGGTCATCACCAGCGCGTCGGCGGGCACGTGGTCGAGCACCGTCGGCAGGAAGTAGTGGCCCGCCGCGAACCCGTCCGGTTCCCGGCCGCCGATGACGAGCCGCGCGCCCCGGTCCACCGCGTCGGCGATGTGAGCGCGGGCCTTCTCGACCACCTGCGCGGTGGTGCACGGTCCGTACCCGACACCGGGCTCCGACGGGTCGCCCAGCACGTAGCCCGCGACCTCCGCCCGCAGCGCGGCCACGAACTCATCCGCCACTTCCTCGTGCACGACGACCCGGTTCACCGCGATGCAGATCTGGCCCATGTTGGAGAAGGACCGCCGCGCGGCGGCACGTGCGGCCGAGGCAACGTCGGCGTCCGGCAGCACGACGAACGGGCAGTGCCCGCCCAGTTCGAGGCTCACCCTGGTCAGGTGCTCCGCGGCCGTGCGCATGATGGCCTTGCCGGTCGCGGTCGAGCAGGTCGCGGTGATCACGGCGACGTCCGGGTGCGCGGCCAGGCGCTGGCCGACGTTGGCGCCACCCGGCAGGTCCGCGAGCGCGCCCGGCGGCAGGCCCGCGTCGATGAGCAGCGCGGTGACCATCCCGATGGCCAGCGGCGCCTCCTCCGGCGGCTTCACCACCACCGGGCAGCCGGCCGCGAGCGCGGGCGCCACCTTCCACGCGTACAGGTCGACCGGGTAGTTCCACGGCACGATCCCCGCCACCACGCCGACCGGGTGGTAGCTGATCATGCTCATGGTGTCGGCGCTCGCGTTGGGCCGCAGCGTGCCGTGGACGCGGCGGCCTTCCTCGGCGTAGTACTCGAAGACGGCCGCGCCGAACAGGATTTCCTTGACACTGTCGGGAATCGGCTTGCCCTGCTCCAGGGTCAGCACGTGGGCGATCTCGTCGACGTGTTCGCGGATGGCCGCCGCGCCGCGGAGAAGGATGCGGGCCCGCTCGTCCGGGTGCATGTCCGTCCACACGCGACCGCGATCGTGCGCGTCGGCCACCGCGCGGTCGACGTCGGCGGGCGTGGCGACGGCGTAGTGGGCCACCAGCGACCCGTCCGCCGGGTTGCGGACGGGTCGCGACTCAGTGCCTTCGACGACGTCGCCGCCGATGAACAGGCCGCGATCGGCTACCTGTTGCACATCAACCGCCACAGCTCTTCGTAGTTCTCCTCGTTCTTGCGGTGGGCTTCCTCCACCGTCGCCGTGTTGGTGTTGACCATGATGTACGGCTTCTTCCCGCGCCGGACGATCTCCTCGGTGGTGGCCGAGACGATCGCGTGGCCCGCCGCGATGGCGATCGAGGTGGACGTCGGCCCGACCGGGTGTTCGAGGCCCTCGATGAACTGGGAGGCGTCCTCCTTCGGCACGCCGGTGTCCACCACGATGTCGGCGACCTCGTAGAGCCGCCTGCCCGACGCGTGCCTGCTCGGCACGGCGGACGAGTGCGGGATGCTCGTGATGGCGACGACCTTGCGGCCCTTCTCCTTGAACTCCAACGCCATGTCCAGGATGACGTTGTTGATTCCCGAGTGGGAGAACAACATCAGCGCGTCGCCGTCGCGCGCGCGGTTGGCCTTCAGGATGACCGGGCCGTAGCCGGGGCGCGAGTGCAGGAACCGGTACTGGAAGGTGCCCATGTCGCCCCACACGTGGTGCATCAGGGCGATCGGCGTGTCGACGATCGGCCGGAAGCCGGTGATCGTGCCGGTGCGCGGGAACATCTCCAGCGCGGCGAACCCGCCGTGGCCGGTGCCGAAGGTGAACACCAGGTTGTCGCCGAGAATGGTGTCCGCGCACAGTTGCGCGGCGGCGTTGATGGCATCGAGCTGCGTGTCCCGCATGGTCTGCAGCCGTTCCACCATCGTGTCCAGGTATGACTTGCTGACGCTCATCGCATCGCTCCTAATCTTTCAACCGCGTCGCGCACAGCGCGTCGAGACCGGCTGTCAACAGGTCCTGTTCGGCCCTGATCCGGTCGGTCCCCTCGATCTTGCCGTGATCCCGACCGTCCACACTGGCCAGACACAGCACCCCGCTCCGCACGCCCAGCGACCGCCCGATGGCCAGCACGGCACTGCTTTCCATGTCCAGCCCGACCACGCCGCCCCGGACCAGTTCGGCCACGTCGACCGACTTGGACGACGGCATCGTCGCGTCGGCGAACAGTTCGGAGTAGAAGCCGTCGTAGCTGGCGATCATCCCGGTGGTCGTCCGGCGTCCCGATCGCCGCGCCGCGTCGCGCAGCGCCAGCGTCAGGTCCAGGTCGGGGGCGGCGGGATAGCCCTTGGGGACGTAGGTCGCCGACGTGGCCTCGCCACGCAGCGCGCTGTCGGCGACGATCAGGTCGCCGAGTTCGGCCTCCCCCACGGCGAGCGCGGTCCCCAGGCGCACCACCGACCGCATGCCGAGCGCGGTCAGCTCGTGCAGCACGACCGCCGCGATCGCCGCGCCCATACCGAAGGCACTGATCGTGACGGGTGTGCCGCGCCAGGTGCCGGTGGCGGTGGTCAGCCCCCGGTCTTCGTTGAGGATCCGGGCGTCGTCGAGCAGTTCGGCCGCGACCAGCACTCGCCCGCGGTCGCCGACCAGGACGCCGCGTTCGGCCACGTCCTCGGCGGCGCACCTCAGGTACCAGGCCCGCTCGGTGTAGTTGTCTGCCATCCTCATCTCTCGTTCGTCCGTGCCTGGAGCAGGGCGTGCGCGTCCGCGCACGCGGCGAGGACCGCGGCCTCCAGGTCGATCGCGGCCAGATCGGTGCGGTGCGGCAGCCGGGCCATCAGCCCGGCGGCGAAGGTGTCGCCCGCGCCGGTGGTGTCCTCGACCGCCACCGGCCTCGGGGCCGCCACCACCGTTTGCCGGTAGTCCGTGCGCAGTGCGGCGCCTCGCGCGCCACGGGTCTCGACCACGAGCGTGCCCGCCGCGGCGAGCGCGTCGAGGTCGAGCCCGCAGATGTCGTTCAGGAAGTCGGTTTCGGCTTCGCTGTGGCAGATCACGTCGGCGCGAGCCGCCAGCGCGGCGGCCAGGTCCGGCGGCACCGACAGCGGATCCCGTTTGACCGCCCACATGACGAGCGCGTCGTCCGGGATGACGTCGAGCGCGGCGGCGGTCGCGGTCTCGGGTCCGACGCCGACGAGCACCGCCGGTGCCGTCGCGAGCAGTTCCCGTTGTACCTCGGTCAACGTCTGGTCGACGTCGCCGGGGTCGAAGAACACCACCGGTTCACCCTCGTCCGGCCAGAACATGTGGGTGACCGGTGAGCGGGTGCCCGTCCGGGACACGCCCTCGACGTTCACGCCCGCGCGGCGGTGGTGCTCGACGAACAGCGTGCCGTTCTCGTCGTCGCCGACCCACGAGACGAGGTCCACCGACACCCCGTTCCCGGCCAGCCCCAACGCGAAGTAGGCGGCTGCACCCGGCAGCACCCCCGCGCCGTGCAACGAATGCCGGACGATGGTGGTGTGGCCGGGACCGCCGAAGGGCTCGGTGGCGAACTTGAAGTCGACGCCCGCGTACCCGACCACCACACAGCGCGCCGTCACGGGTGCTCCCGCAGCAGCCGGGCCGCCTCGTCCAGCGTGGTCACCGAACCGAAGTAGCGTTCGATGTCCTCCAGCGAGGCGGTTTCCAGGTGTTCACGGTTGGAGTTGGTCGCCTCGCGCGGGACGACGACCTCGAACCCGTGTGCGAAGCCGTCCTGGCACGTGGCCCGGATGCAGACGTTGGTCTTCACGCCGGCGACGACGATCCGCGTCACCCGTTGTTCGTGCAGCACCAGGGCCAGGTCGGTGGCGAAGAAGCTGGAGTACCGCCGTTTCGGCACCACCACCTCGGTCTTCACCGGCTCGAACCCGCCGAAGAACGCCGCCTCGAACGACCCCTGCAGGCAGTGCACGGGCAGCTTCGGCTGCTCGGCGTCCGTCACCCCCTCGCGGTGCCGCTCCACCGCGTGCACGACCAGCGCACCGGACTCCCGCGCCGTGAACAGCAACCGCCGCAACGGTTCGAGTGTCTGCGTCACGCGCGGGTAGTAGTTGGGTCCCGCCGGGTCGTAGAAGTCGTTGATGACGTCGACGAGGACCAGTGCGGTCTTGCTCATGATGCCGGCAGCTTTCGTGCTCGGGCCCGTTGCCGGGCGGCGGAGGAGGCCAGCGCGACCACGACGATCACGTAGGGCAGCGTGGTGAGGAGCTGACCGATCGACGTGCCGGTCTGCAGACTGCCCTGCAGCGCGTCGAAGAACGCGAAGATCAGGCACGCGATCGCCGTCGGGACGGGACGGTTGCGGCCGAAGTAGAACGCGGCGAGCGCGATGAACCCGCGACCGGCGATCATCTGGTCGTTGAACAGCCCGACCTGGGCCAGCGCCAGGTAACCGCCGCCGAGCCCGGCGAACACCCCGGCGATCAGGCCGGAGAACTCCCGCAGCATCGGCACGTTCAGCCCGAGGCTCGCGGCGGCGGCCTCACCGTCGCCCGCGGCCCGCAGCCGCAACCCGAACGCCGTGTTGCGCAGCATCCACGCGGTGGCCGGGATCAACACCAGGGCGAGCACGAACAGCACGTCCTTGCCGTTGACCAGCTCCCGCAACACCGGCACGCCGTCGAGCGCGTCGATGTGCCAGCGCGGCACCCGGTCCAGCCCGTCGATGCGCAGCGTGCCGGACACGCCGAGCTTCCACTTCAGTACGAAGCCGATGATGCCCGCCACCAGCACGTTGACGCCGAGCCCCACGATGATCGGGTTGGCCCGCAACCGGGTGATCACCAGGGTCATCAGCAACCCGGTGATCCCACCGGCGGCCACGGCGGCCAGGATGCCGAGCACCCAGCTTCCGGTGTAGCCGCTGACCAGCACGCTGACCAGCGCCCCGCCCAGCATCTGGCCTTCCAGACCGATGTTGACCACGCCGGACGCCCGGTGCACCAGCCCGCCGATCGCGGCGAACAGCAACGGGACGACCAGCAGCAGGGCCGAAGTGAAGACAGTGCTCATCGGACGGCCCTCCGTCGGCGCAGGTGCAGCGCGAAGCTGGCGACCGCGAACACCATCACCGTGCCCTGCAACACGTCCACGATGTCGAGCGGGATGTTGTCGAACAGCTGGATGGTGGTGCCCGCGCTGGCGAAGGCGCCGAACATGATCGCGGCGGGCACGAGGCCCCACGCGCTGCGCCTGGCCAGCAACGCGACGGCGATGCCGGTGAAGCCGTAGTCGGCGGAGAACCCGTCGACCACGAACCTGCCGACGACACCCATCGCGTGCACGGCGCCGCCGAGCGCGGCGATGGCGCCGGTGGCCACCATCGCCCACAGCACCACCCGGTTCACGCCGATCCCCTGTGCGGCGGCGAACCGTCCGTTGACGCCGACGTGGTGGAGTTCGGCGCCCGCGCTGGTGCGCCGCAGGAACACCCAATACCCGGCCACGAGCGCGAGCGCGATGAGGAACCCGATGTTCAGCGAGGCTGGCGGCAGCAGCCGGGGCAGCGAGAACGGCACCGCCTGTGTCGCGGAGTTCGCCTGTCCCGGCGCGAGCAGGTACGAGTTGACGATCCAGCCGACCAGCCCGGTCGCCACGAACGTCAACATCAGCGTCGACACGACCTCGTCGACGCCGAGTTTGGTCTTCAACACCGCGGCGGGCAACGAGAACACCGCGCCCGCGAGCACGGCCCCGGCCATGGCGACCACCATGACCACCGGGGCAGGCCCCGGCACCGCGACGGCGAGCCAGGCCGCGGTCAGCCCGCCGAACACGAACCCGGCCTCCGCGCCGAGGCTGAACACCCCGGCACGGAAGGAGATCGCGGTCGCGACGCCGGTGAACAGCAGCGGTGTCGCCGAAGTCAGTGTGCCCGCCAACCCGTCGACGTTGCCGAACGCGTTGCTGAACATCAGCTGGTAGGTGGCGAGGGCGTTGATTCCGCTCAACTGCAACACGAGCGCGCCGATCACCAGTGCGACCAGCACCGGGGCCAGCGCCCGCAGCGCCGCCACGCCCGCGGCCCGCAGCCGGGACGGTTGGGTCCCTGGGGCGGACGCGGGTTCCAGCGGCGTCGGCGCGGTCTCGGTCTGCGTGGTCACGAAACCACCTCCGTGCCGCTGTTCTCGCCGAGCATGGCGCGCCCGATGGCGGTGCGCGCGTCGGTGTCCGCCGGGTCGAACGTGCCCGCGGGCATGCCGTGGAACATCACCAGGATGCGGTCGCTCAAGGTGATCAGTTCGTCGAGCTCCTGGCTCATCAACACGATCGCGGTGCCCTCGTCACGGGCCGCCAGCAGTGTCTCCTGGAGTTCCTTGATGCCACGCAGGTCGACGCCGCGCGTCGGCTGGGCCGCCACGAGCAACCGGGGACCGGCGCTCATCTCCCGGCCGAACACGACCTTCTGCTGGTTGCCGCCGGACAGCAGCGACGCCGGGTCGGTGACCTGTCCGTACCGCACCCGGAACCGGCCGAGGATCTCGGCGGTGTGGCGGCGGGCCGCGCCGGGCGAGAGCCAGCCCCGCCGGGCGACCGGCGCCTCCCGGTGCGCGCCGATGATCACGTTGTCCACCAACGGTTCGGTGACCGAAAGACCCTCGTGCCGCCGGTCCGCGGAGATGTAGCCCATGCCCGCCGCACGGCGGTCGCCGACCGACACCGTCGTGATGTCCTTGCCCTGGAAGCGAATCGTGCCGCCCCGGGCGGGCCGCAGGCCGACGATGGCCTCGACGAGGTCCTCCTGGCCGTTGCCCGCGACGCCCGCGATGCCGAGTACTTCGCCCGCGCGTACCTCCAGGCTCACCGGGCCCACCGCACGCTGCCGCCCCGCGAGTTGCAGGTCGCTGACCTCCAGCACCGGCTCGCCCGGCTCGCTGACCCGCGGCGCACGCACCTGCCGCAGGTCCTCCCCCACGATCATGCGGGACAGCGCGGACCGGTCGAGCCCGGCGGCGGCCTGCGCGTGCACCACCCGGCCGCCGCGCAGGACGGTGACGTCGTCGGCCACCGCGAGTGCCTCCTCCAGTTTGTGCGTGATGAGGATGATCGTGTTGCCCTGGTCGCGCAGCCCGGCCAGCAACCGGAGCAGGCCCTCGATCTGCGCCGGGGCGAGCACGGCGGACGGCTCGTCGAGGATCAGCGTGTCCGCGCCCCGGTACAGGCAGCGGACGATCTCCAGCTGTTGCTGGGTGCCGACCTCGACCTCGCCCGCCCGCCGGTGCCACGGCAGCTTCGCGCTGATCGACTCGGCGATCTCCTCGGCCCGCGCACGGGCCTTCCGCCAGTCGATCACCCCGGCACGCGCCGGTTCGCCGCCGAGCACCAGGTTCTCCAGCAACGTCAGGTCCGGGCTGAGCGCGAGTTCCTGTTGCACCACCGCGATGCCGGTGGCGAACGCCTCCTTCGGCCCCTTGAACCGGACCCGCTCGCCCCGGTCGACCACCCACCCCTCGTCGGGCTGGTCGAGCCCGGACAGCGCCCGGATCAACGTCGTCTTGCCCGCGCCGTTCTCGCCGAGGAGCACGTGCACGGTCCGTTCCATGGCCGAGAAGGTGACGTCGGTGAGAGCGGATACCGAGCCGAACCGGCGCGTGATGCGGTCGGCCCCCAACCGTGGCGTGCTCATCGTGACCCCTACTTGGCCCAGTCCGGGTAGCCCTGCTCGGTGACGTCCCAGACCTTCACCTTGCCGGAGATGATGTCGGCCTTGGCCGCGTCGACCTTCGCGAGCACGTCGGCGGGCACCTCCTGCTTGGTGTGCTTCATCTCCGACAGGCCGACGCCGTCCTCCTTGAGGCCGTAGGACACCGTCTCGCCGCCCTGCAGCTCGCCGGAGCCGAAGTCCTTGACCAGGTTGGACATGGCGAGGTCGGTCCGCTTGATCACCGAGGTGAGCACGAAGCCCTTCGCGATGGCGTCCTGGTCGGTGTCGACGCCGATCGCGTAGTGGCCGGTGTCCTTCGCGGACTGGATCACGCCCGCGCCGGTGCCACCCGCCACCGTGTAGACGATGTCGGTGCCGCTCGCGTACATCTGGTTCGCGATCTGCTGGCCCTTGGCCGCGTCACCGAACGAGTCGGCGTACTTGATGTCGAACGTGACCGACGGGTTGACCGACCGCGCGCCCTCCATGTAGCCGATCAGGAACTTGTCGATGCCCGTGCTCTTGGTGCCGCCGACGAAGCCGATCCTGTTGTCGGCGTTTACCTTCTGGTTGTTCGCGGCCTTGGTCATCAGCCCGGCCAGCACGCCCGCCAGGTAGGAGCCCTCGTGCTCCTTGAACACCACGCTGGTCACGTTCGGGCCCTCGACGACCGCGTTGACGATGGCGAACTGCACCTTCGGGAAGTCCTTCGCCACCTTGCCGAGCATGTCGGCGTGGGAGAACTCCAGGTCCGCGATCAGGCCGTAGTCCGCGCCCGCCGCGGTACGCACCAACTGCTCGCCCTCGGCCACGATGTCCTTGGACTCGATCGGCCTGCCCGCCACCCCGTTCTCCTCGGCGGCGGCCTTGAAACCCTTGTACGCCAGGTCGTTGTACGCCTCGTCGCCGAGACCGCCCTGCGCGATGACCAGTGCCGCCTTCTTGTCCGATGTGGACCCGCCGCCGCTACCCTCGCCGGGCGTCACGCCGCACGCGCTCAGTAACAACAGCCCGGACATGGCTGCCGCGATCGTCCTCATTGACCTCATGAGCGGGCCCTTCTTTCTCATTTACCGGATGTGACGAGAGTTCGGTGTGGTACTGGTACAGAGAGCCGACGTAGAACGCGTCCACGGCTTCGATCAGTTGGCCCGCGCGGTTCTTCGACAGGCGGCGCACCTGCATGAGCGGCGCGCCCTCCCCCACGGCGAGGTGTTCGCAGATCGTCGCGGGGCACGGCACCGCGCGCAGCGACTCCTCCGCCGACCACGGCCGCTGGCCGACGGCCTCCAATGCCTGGTACAGCGAGAAATCCTCGGCCGCTACGACGTTTTCCGACAGCCCGGCCGCCTCGACGAGGTCGGCGGGTAAGGCAGTGCGGTGGAAACCGACGGCCACGTCGTCGACGAACCGGACCCGGCCGAGCACCACCACGTCGGCCGAGGCCGGGAACGCCCCGAGCAGGTCGTCGCGCTCGTCTCCGCAGCCGACCACCGTGTAGGAGATCAGCCGGTGCGACGGGACCCCGTCGTCGGAGCGGGTCACCGAGCTGAAGCTGGTCAGTTCGGACAGGCTGCGCCGCTGCGGTCGCGGCGCCACGAACGTGCCCAGGCCCTGCCGCCGCTGGATCAGCCCTTCGCGGTGCAACGTGTCGAACGCCTTGACGATCGTCGCCCGGGAGACACCCAGTTCCTTGGCGAGGCCCGGTTCGCTGGGCAACACGTCGCCCGCGCCGTACTCACCGCCGGCGATCTGCGCCGCCAGCAACCGCGCCACCTGTGCGTACAGCGGTGCGGCCGAACTACCGCGATCCAACATCAGCGCGTCCATCCACTTGAACGGTTGACCGGTCAACCGGACGTTAAACGATCCTTCCCGCGATTGACAAGGGTCACCACCCGAACTCAGCCAACGTTACTCAAACAGTCGTATCTCATCGCCTGACAGGGCTATTAAGGTAATAACATGGCCAAACAGCTCTACTCGGCGGAGGAGGTGGCCGAGCAACTCGGCCTCCATGTACGCACGGTGCGCGGCTACCTACGCGACGGCCGGTTACGCGCGGTCCGCATCGGCAAGCAGTACCGCATCACCCGCGAGGACCTGGAGTCGTTCGTCGGCGCACCTGTGGTCGACCCATCCGAGGTGGTCCGGCGTCGACACGTGGACGTGTCGAGCATCGTCGAGATCGACGCCGTCAGCCCCGAGACCGCCCACCGCGTCAGCGCCCTGCTCACGGCCATGCGCACCCATCCGGCCGACCAGCCCCCGCACCTCAAGACGACGTACGACGAGGAACGAGCACGCATGAAGGTCGTGGTACTGGGCGGCCTGGCCGACACGCGGCAGGTTCTCGACTACCTGCAGGCGGTGCTGGAGTCGTGATCTACAAGTCCGAGGCAGGCAAACAGGAAATCCTGGGCCACTACCGGAACACCCTGGCGACCGACCATGTGGCTGGGCGACCTCCCCACGTGGTCACAACACTTCCGTGATGTCTGGCGTGGAGAACGTTGAGCACTCGACGCCTGAGACTGGTCTGGATGGCCTGGAGGAGCGGCTTGTTGAGCAGTTGGTGAGCCGGGCGAAGTCTGGTGGGTTGAAGCTGACTGGTGAGGGCGGTGTGCTCCAGCAGTTGACTAAGCGGCTGCTGGAGTCCGCCCTGGACGGCGAGATCACCGACCACCTCGGCTATGACAAGCATGCCCCTGCTGGCCGTGGGACCGGCAATTCCCGGAACGGCACTCGGGCCAAGACCGTGTTGACCGATGTCGGCCTCGACGAACCGGGTCACCACCCAGCAGTGCGGCGCGATCGGCCGGTGCGGGTGAAGCCGTGGATTCGATGCCGCCATCGGCCCGGTGTGCAGGAACAAGCCGCACAGCGTTCGGTCGTCGTTCTCCTCGGGGTAGCCCTCGACGAGTCCGCCGTCGCGACGGGCGATTTCGGCCAGGGCGCCGCCGCGATCGCGATCGCGATCGCCGGTGAAGAAGCAGGTGATGCCGAACTGGCACCCTCCGAGGCAGTCGACGCCGTCGAAGACGAGGGCAGCGTGGGTGGTGCCGTCGCGGACGCGCCGTTCCCTTCTCGTCGCGGTTCTGCACGAGGTGGTCAACCGGTACGCCAGCTCAGTGCCATCCCAGGAACGACCCTCGCGGACGAACCCCACACCCAGCGACACTGCCTGCTCCACCCTTCTAGGATGGAACGGTCGAGAGGGGGCTCGAGGTGTCTCTGAGGTACTACCTCTACATCAGCGATGCCAAGGTCGACATGCTGTTGCCGCAAATCGATCCCGGGTTCGCGCGCAAGCGGTCCGCCGAGGTGGGTGTGAGTCTGCCTCTGTTGTCGGCCAAGCGATCGGTGGACGCTCAGGCGGATCGGGTAGCACGCCTCGAGCGGGTGGTGCGGTACGTGGACGAGTTCTGCGACGTGGGCACCGTCGACGAGCCGGGTCAGTACGTGCGTGGCCGGTTGACCATGCGATGGGGGCCGCTTGCCGGTGGGCAGGCGGTGTACTTCGGTGGCAGCACCGACCAGACGATCGTCGGGTTGGGCGGGGCGAGCGGGCACGTGCTCGGTACGGTCGCTCCCGCGGACCAGGTGTTCGCGCCGTCGTCGATGCCCGGCCTGCTCGACGGGCTCGCCGCGACGATCGCCGATGACGAAGCGCCGCCCGACGTGATCGCCTCCGTCCACACCGCGAACCGGCTGGTGCGAGGCGTCGAGCAGGACGTCGAGTTCCTCGCCAAGAAGCTCGCGCACGGGCCGAGCCCGTACCCGGAACTCGACGCGCACGACGGCATGACCGTGCTGTTGGCCACGCCGTTCTTCGTCGCGCTCGCCGACTGAACCATGGAGTGGGCGCGCGGCGAGGTGATACTCGGCCTGTACGAGGTGCTCGACGTGGTGCACAGCGGCGGCATGGGCGTTGTGCACCGGGTCCGGCACCGCGGCTGGCAGGTCGACATGGCCGTGAAGACGCCGCGGCCCGCACTGATCGCGACGCCGCGGGGCCGTGAGCTGTTCGAGGCCGAAGCCGGCACGTGGGTGGGGCTGGGCCTGCACCCCCACACGGTGAACTGTGCCTACGTGCGGACCATCGAGGGCGTGCCTCGGGTCTTCGCCGAGTGGGTCGACGGCGGCAGCCTCGCCGAGGCCGTGCACACCGGTGGGCTCTACGCGGGCGGCGACCGGGCGGCGTTGGCCCGTGTGCTCGACATCGCCGTACAGTCGGCATGGGGCCTCGCGCACGCGCATGACGCGGGCCTCGTCCACCAGGACGTCAAGCCGGCGAACATCATGCTCGACGCCGACGGCACGGCCAAGGTCACCGACTTCGGCCTGGCGAAAGCACGTGCCGCGGGCGAGTCGGAGCGGCCCCCGGACATCCCGCTGACAGCCAGCTTCGGCGGCTTGACGCCGGCCTACTGCTCTCCCGAGCAGGCAGCCGCCGCGGGTGATCCGGACGTTCGTCTCACCACGGCCACCGACGTATGGTCCTGGGCCGTGACCGTGCTGGAGATGTTCGCCGGACGGCGGCCATCCCATTACGGCCAGGCCGCGGCGCAGGCCATGGAGACGGTGCTGGCGGACGCCCGGTTGACGATCCCGCCCGCAGTGGTCGCCTTGCTGCGCCAGTGCTTCGCCGCGGATCCGGCGGCCCGCCCGGCACGGTTCGACGAGCTCGCGACGTCCCTCGCCGAGGTGCACGGCGAGGTGCTCGCCGCCTCGTACGGACGACCCCCGCCGAAGCCGGTACGGCTGCTGTCCGACGGGCTGTCCAACCAGGCTCTCTCGCTCCTGGACCTCGGCCGGGCCGAGGAGGCGGAGCAGCTGTGGCGGTACGCGATCGGCAACGACCCGCACCACCTGCCGTCGGTCTACAACTTCGGTCTGCACCGGTGGCGGACGGGCCGGCAGACTGGTGAGGAGCTCGTCTCGAGCGTCGAAGCCGCCCGTGCGCTCGATACCAGCGCACACAGTGCGTTCCTGCTCGGCGCGGTCCAGTTGGAACGGCACGAGGACGACCTGGCCGGGGAACTGTTGCGGGAGGCTGCTGCCGCCGATCCGGACGGGGTGGACGTCGCGGCGGCACTGACCGCGTGGCGCGAACGCGAGCCGCGACGCCATGCCGACCACCGGGTGCACGAGAAGCACACCAAGAAGTCCTACCTGGGTGTGACCGTGTCCTCGGTCGCGACCAGTGCCGACGGCGGCGTCGTTCTGACCGGGGACCGCAAGGGCGGGCTGGTGCTGTGGAGACCAGGCGAACGCGGGCGGCGGGCGCATCACACCCTGGCCCGGCGCGGGTCGACGGTCGACGCCGTCGGGATGGACGCGGCGGGCACGCTCGGCGTGGCCGTCCGGCGCGACGGCTTCATCGAACTGTGGGACCTGCGCCGCGGCCGGGCGCGGGGCGGCTTGATGAAGGTAGGTGACGTGCGCGCCCTCGCGGTCAGCGGTGACGGCCGGTACGTCGCGGCCGGCAACACCCAGGGCCTGATCGTGGTCGCGACGCCCGACGACCAGTACGTCGCCATGCTGCAGGGCCACACCGGTGGTATCACGTCGCTCGCGCTGAGCTGGGACGGTCGGCGGGCCGTGTCGGCGTCGTTCCGCGGCGAGGGCGCGGACGGCGACGGTACGGTCCGTTCGTGGGACGTGTTCGATGGGTCCTGCACGGCCACGTTGACCGGACCGGCACGGGCGGCGCTGCCGATGGACGTGGCGGCCGTGTCGACGGACGCCAGGTACGCCGTCGTCGCATGGTGGGACGGACCGCTCGTGGTGTGGGACGCCCGCCGGGCCACCGTGGTCAGTGAGGTTCCGCACCGGTGGCGCGACGTCACGGCGCTGGCGGTCGCCGGTGCCGGGCCGACCGCGGTGACCGCGGGCGACATCAGCGTTCCGGTCGAGGCGTGGAACCCGACGACCGGCCGCAGTCTGCGCGTGCTCGACGGAGTGGAACTCTTGGACCGCCAGTGTCACGCCGCGGCTGTCAGCGCGGACGGCCGGGTCGCGGTGCTCGGCTCGGACCGCGGCCGGGTCCTGCTCCGGTCCCTGCCTGCCGCAGGCTACGAGGCACCCTGGTGTTACGTACGGCCGAGGGCCCCGCGCGAGCTCACCAGCGCGGAAGACGCGTTCCGCGCACGGCTGGCCGAGGCGGAGAACCTCACCGAACGGAGCCGGTTCGCCGCCGCGGCGACGGCGTTGCGAGCGGCGCAGCAGGTGCCCGGCTTCGCCCGCCACCCGGACCTGCGGGCAGCGTGGGCACGGATCGGGGCACACGGTCGACGATCCGCGTTGCTCAGTGCGTCCCCGCTCTACCACTTCGACGGCAAGCGGGTGTTCACCCAACCGCCGACGCTCGCCATGCGGAAGGACGGCCTCGTCGTGGCCACCGGCCGTTGGACGGGCGAAGTGGACGTGTGGGACTTCGCGGGCGGGGAACGGTTGCACGTCTTCGACCGCGGCGAAGGCGGCAAGCCCGAAGACATCCAGTTCGCCGTAGCCGATCAGCTGCTCGCCGTCCGGACGAACGCGGGCACGATCCGGCAGCTGGACCTGGCGAGCCTGCACAAACACATCTTCACCAACGAAACGGGCCACATCACCGCGTTCGCGGTCAACCCGGACGGTGACCGGATTCTGATCGGCGACGAGAACGGTACGCTGCGGCTGCGGAACTTGCCGGCCGGCGCGATCCTGCGCACACTCGCCGCGCACGGCGGCAGGGTCGACGCGGTGGCGATCAGCCCGGACGGCCGGTACGCCGCCACCCGCGGCGGCACCCATCCGACAGCGAACCATTTCGGCAGCCCCGGCAACGAGAACGAGGTCCACCTGTGGCCGGCCGACGCGGACCGTCCCGCATGGACACTCACGTCGCGCTCCAGCGATGAACGGCTGGACTTCAGCGCGGATGGCGAGACCCTGTTCCTCTCGAGCGGTCTGTTCGTCGGCGCGTGGGACGTGCACACCGGGAAGATGCGGTACTCGGTCCGGAGCGACGTGAGCACCGGGGGCCTCGACACCTTCATCGCCTTCGACGGCGACCACCGCCTCGCCGCGACGCGTGACGAGAACGGCCTGCGCGTGTGGGACACGGCCACCGGAAAGCCGCGCCAGGTCCTGACGATGCCGGAAAGTCCCACGGCCTACGCGCTCAGCGCCGACGGGTCGTTCGTGGTCACCGGCGGTTTCGACCGCCTGCTCAGGATCTGGGACGTCCAAACCGGACAGTGCCTGCGCACCCTGGAGGGCCACCGGGCCCAGATCCACGAGGTCACACTCAGCCGGGACGGCACGCTGCTGGCCAGTACCGACTTCGACTCGACCATGTGGGCGTGGGGCCTGGCGTGGGACTTCGACTTCCCGGGCGGTGACTGACCGATGCCCTGGTCCGTGACACTGCTCGTCGGCGCTGACGAGCACGTGTTCACCGGACCGGCGGCGGGTGTGCTCGGACGCGACCGGGTGTGCTCGATCCGGGTCGCGACCGACGAGAAGGTCTCGCGCAGGCACTGCGCGTTCGACGTCGATCCGCCGTTGCTGTCCGTGCGGGATCTCGGCAGTCGCAACGGCACGTTCGTCAACGGTGCCCGTGTGACGGGTGACCAGGAACTGAAGGACGGTGACGAGTTGCGCGCCGGAGACACGACCATCCGGGTCGAGGTACGTGCGGAACCCGTCGCCGGCCTGCGGGTCATCCGGGAGCTGGGCCGCGGCGGCCAAGGCGTGGTCCACCTGGCGCGGCACGCGACGACGGGCGAACTCGTCGCGGTGAAGACGCTCACCGCACAGGGCGAGATCGACCCGGCGGCGCGTACCGCGTTCGTCCGCGAACTCGACTGCACGAAGGCGTTGCGGCACGACAACATCGTCCGGTTTCGCGACAGTTTCGCCGACCCGCTCTGCTTCACGTGCGAGTACTGTGCGGGCGGCAGCGTGGCGGACCTCGTGCGGCACCGTGGCGGCCGGCTTCCCCCGTCGGAGGCCGTGCCGTTGGCGCTGCAGGCGCTCGACGGGCTCGCGTACGCACACCAGGCGCCGGTCCCGGTCCGGCTCGCCGACGGCACGACCACCACGGAGCACGGCCTCGTGCACCGCGACATCAAGCCGCAGAACCTGCTGCTCGCCGAGACGGGCCTGAAGATCGCAGACTTCGGACTGGCCAAGGCGTTCGACAAGGCCGGCCTGTCCGGCCACACGTTCACCGGCGCGATGGGCGGCAGCATCGCGTTCATGCCACGACAACAGATCGTGGACTACAAGTACGCCACACCAGACGTCGACGTGTGGGCGATCACCGCCTGCCTGTACTGGATGCTGACCGGCACGACCCCACACGACTTCCCTCCCCGCGCCGACCCGATCGCGATCGTGCTGCGCCAACGACCGGTCGCCATACGCGAACGTCTCGACACCGTTCCCGCGCGCCTGGCAGGTCTGATCGACCACACGCTCGACGAGCCACCCACCTCGGCCACCGCCCTCGCCGACGCACTTCAGCTCGCCCACCCGGCGCGCTGAAGTGCTGGGCGATATCGCGGCCGCCCAGTACGTCGACGGGCACTTCGGCACCGCGACCCGGACCACCTACGGGCCATGGCAGGAGTCGCCCGGGTACCGGGCCTGGCGGCGAACGGGCTGTCGGTCGCTCACCGCGCTCGCACAGGACCGGTTCTCGCTGGTCCGCACCCACCACGCCGGGCAGCTTCTCCTGGTGGTCATGGCCGACCGAACTCAACCGACTGACTCCCCGAACCACAGGCGCTCTCACAGCGCCCACCCAGTATCTGGCGCAGGCCGATCTAGGACAATCAGCGACATGGTGGTCGATGTCTGGCTCAACCGCAGCGAGCAACTCCTTGCGGGCGCGGAGCTCTACCACTCGGATCGGAACTTCACCTGGTGGGACTACACCCCCAGCCACGGCCAGTTGTTGTTGCGTAGCGAAGGCCACGACGGCGAAACCCGGATAGACGTGCTCTTCAAAGCAGTCGCCGTGATGAAGGTCCGCAGCCACTACAACGGACTGCGCATCCGATGCGCGACGCCCACTGAGCAAGACCGAATCCGCAGCGAGACACCTGAAATCACCTACTACGATCCCTCGGTCAACGAGTTCGACCAGGGATCCCGCTACTTCGTCTTGGACTCTGACGGCGGGTTCGACTACGTCGTCGCGCAGGCTGTCGGATGGCACGAGGACCACGACCTCGGCGAGCCCAGCTACTTCGCGGATCCCTCCAGGGGCACCGCGCCCTGGTCGCACACGCTCCAGCCTCGATGGGCGCAGACTGCCCTCGACGGCATGACTGGCGGCTTGGGCACCCCGATGGCCACCATCGACGAACTCGTCGACGCCATCGCCACCGCAGGGAAGTCTCCTGTCGAAGACCGGACGCGTTACCGATACATCTACGTCGTCATCGGCCAGATGATCGCTCCCGATCCCCAAGTCTTCGGGGCGTTTCTCACCCGCAGCGAGGCTGAGCAACAACGGCAGCGGCTGGCCGACCGGTTCCCCGACGGAACTTTCACCGTCGACGCAGCTCCCATCGGGATGTGAAAGCGACGTTCCCCGCGGCACGGTCCGCCCCATGCCCGACACCTGTCGCAGACGAACGACAGGCCCCCCAGCAAAGCTTGGCCTGCGGTGATCCCACTCCTGCTCTCTGTGATCATTTCGGAGACCGGGGGTCTATCCCATGATCGGTGTCGTCACCCTGCTCGCGCCCGCCGTGCTCGGCGGACTCATCACGATGTCGTGGTGGGGTGCGCTGACCGCGTTCTTCTGGGCCAGCCTGGTCCGGGTCGACCGCCCCTTCGAAGCCCGGGACAAGGCCGCGAACTTCTGGCCGTTGGCGATCGCGTCGATGGGCGAGTCCTGGCACAACTCCCACCACGCCGACCCCACATGCGCCCGCCACGGCGTGCGCCGCGGCCAGCTCGACATCTCCGCCCGGCTGGTCTGGGTCTTCGAGAAGCTCGGCTGGGTGTCCAAGGTCCGCTGGCCCAAACCCGAACGCCTCGCCGCCAAACTCAAGACATCCCCAGGCGCCCACGCCTGATCACCGTCTCGAGGGCGCGGCGATCCCCCACTGGCGGACGCGAGACCCCGAGACCATCGCACGGGCAAGCGCCGTGGGCACCGGTGTGTAGCTGGGTCGCGGTCTGGGCATGAAACACGGTGGCATCGAGATCCTCACGCAGGACGCTCAAGTCGCATTCCAGCCTGCCTCGTTCGGCTGCTCGGAAACGTGGACCCGATCGAAAATGCCCAGGCCGAGCATGGTGGACAGCGGGTCGAAGGTGTCCGCGGTCGGCACGACGGCGTAAATCCGGTGGATCGCGCCTGCGCTCCAGCGTCAGCGACTCGCCGCGTTCGTCGGTCAGTGTGACGCGTGCCGCCGCGCAGCACCCGGGCGTTCGTGAACACGCCGGCCAGGTGGTGCGGCGCGGCGTCCTCCACCGCCTCGCTACGGGCCCGGTAGCAGGGCTGGTCGCGCAGCCGGGTGAAGACCCGCTCGACCAGCTGGGAGAGGTCTGTGCTGAACAGGTGCGGCAGGCTGAACAGCACGAGTTCCTCGACCGCGATCAGCGGGGCGTCAGCGAGCGGCGAGTCGAACACGTGTCTGCGGTCGGTGCTGCGGCCGGGTCCACGGTGAGCGGGATCGGTGATCGTGCCGTGGAACTGCCGGAGCGCACTGGCCCGTTATCACGGGGTTATCGCGGTCCGGCCGCGCGTGATGCCTCCGCGATAGCGCCGTCGACTTGCTTGGCCAGCATGCCCGTGCTGCAGGATCAGACCAGTTTCAGCGAGTTGCTGCGGAACCACCGGCACAGCCTCGGCAGGACCCAGCGGCAACTGGCCGCCAGTTCGATGGTCAGCGTCCGGGCGATCAGAGACCTCGAGCACGGCCGGGTCAACCGGCCCCGCCGCGACACGGTCCGGCTCATCGCGGCCGGGCTCGGCCTGACCGGTCAGGCACGCACCGACTTCGAGCGGGCGGCGGCAGGCGAACCAGTCCTCGTCTGCTCCGCGTCAAACACTTCCCGGCACGCCAGCACTGGGATTCTCGCCATGAGGAGACCCGAATGAAGCATCCGTGGAGTGCGGCGCTCGCCGCCACTCCCGCCGGGGCCGTCGATCCGGTCGGCGCGATCACGCTGACCTACACCAAGACGATCAACACAGCCGGGTTCGACCAGATCCAGTACGGCACCGGCCTGAGCAACGTCAGTTTCCAAGGCCCATCGAGACCGCGGCCACAGGCTCTTCCTCCACGTAGAAAGGAAAACCGTGATGTCTTCGAACGAACTGAACAGACGCCGGTTACTCCGGTTGTTCGGTGGCGCCGCCGCGCTGACCGCACTGCCCGCCGGAGTCTCACTCGCCACCGCATACCCGGCACTCGCCGACGCCGAGCCGGCGGTGGCGGGTCTGCCGGACACACCCCGAGGGCGGGCGTTGTGGCAGTACAAGATCGGCGGCAAGGCGGTTCGTCGCGAGGCGGTGGCTGCCATGGCCGGTTCTGACGCGGACATCACGGATTTCCTGAACACCCGGCTTCCGCAGGCGATCGACGAGGATCACCGGTTCGCGCTGTTCGCCTCACTGCCCTTCGCGGGCCGCGCGACCACCACCGGGATCAGCAACGCCCTGGATGGCGGCAGCGCCGCGATGTCGGCGTTCCTCAATGAGGGCTACAACGCCGCGGTCACCGAGGACAAGCGGGTCGAGGTACTGACCATCAAGAACACCGGCGAGACCGCGGTGCAGCGGGCAGCCACCAACGCACTGAACACCAATACCCTGGCCGCGTTCACCGAGTTCATCGACGAGGGCCAGTACCCGGCATGGGAAGAGGACGCCCGGGTGGCCGTCTTCGCCATGCTCAATACCGCGTCGCCGCAGGTGAAGCTGTACGCCGAGCGCGCGCTCGACGACGGTTCGCCTGGGGCGATCGACTGGTTCCTGCGCACCGGCCAGTACATCGCGCGCGCCCGCGACGAAGAGGCCGCCACCATCGAGCAGCTGGTCGGAATCGTCAAACGGGAAGGCCGCATCGCCCAGCAGTGCACCGACCAGGCTGTCGCCCTGTCCAACGCCGCGAAGGAAGCGGCGGCCAACGCCAAGGCGGCCGCGCTCGCCGCACTCGACGAGGCCCGCGCAGCACAGAACGACGTGCGCCGCTCGGCGAAGGCGGCCAACGCCGCCGCCCGCGCCGCGAAGAACGCGGCCGCCTGCGCGACCACCGCGATCAGCGCCTCCCGCACCGCACAACAGGCCGCACGCCGCGCCGCCTACGCCGCCCAGGCAGCCGCACACGCCACCGCCGCAGCCGGTCAGGCAGCTGCCCGCGCCTACAACGCGGCCATCTCCGCGTCCAAGAACGCGAGCGCGGCATCCGCCGCACGACAGGCCGCCGTCGCCGCCCGCAACGCCGCCGGGCAGGCACGTAATGCCGCGGGTGCCGCCGAGCAGGCCCGGATCGCCAGCTGGAGCGCGGTCGGAGCCTGCGTCTCGGCGGCAGCAGCAGCCAACGACGCGGCAGCGGCGGCGAACGCGTCAGCCGACGCCGCGGCAGCCGCCGGGGTAGCCCAGGCCCAGGCAGACGAGGCCCGCCGGGCCGCGGCCGTGGCCAATGCCGCGGCGGACCGCGCCAACCGGGCGGCCTCCGCCGCACGGTCCTTCGCCAACCAGGCCGCGACCGCGGCCGCGAACGCACGCGATGCCGCCAACAGTGCGGCCAGCCACGCGGAAGCCGCCGCGGCTGCCGCCGAGGAGGCCGCCAACCACGCCGGTGAGGCGATCGACTACGCCAACCGGTCCACCGCCGCCGCCCAGAAGGCCGTCGCCGCCGCCACCCTGGCCATGGACACGGTCAATCAGGCACGAGCCGTCGAACAGGCCGCGCGGGAGGCCGAAACCACCAAACTGACCGAGGAAACGGAACTCGCCATCGAACTCGCCCGGTTGGACGCGCAGACCGAGGCGGACAGGCGGGACAAGATCCTCCGGCAGCGAACACAAAGTGCCCTCACCGACGAGGAAACCCGAACCCTGATAGCCACCGCCGAAACCGCGTTGCGCGGCGGCGACACCGGCCAGGCGGCCACCGTGGGCCGGCAGGCCGCACTCAAACTGATCACGACCGGTGCCACCAGAAGCTGGACGAGATCGGCAGCGGAATTCGCCTACGCCGGCAGTGACGAGGATGTACTGAACTGGCTCCGCACTGATCGGCCGCTGTCGCAGCGGCAGGACGACGTCGAATCCGTGGCCACCATCGCCAGTGTGTCGACGGCGCGGCTGGCCACCTCCGCCGCCCAGGTCCTGCAGAACGACGATCCGGCCGCGGTAACCGAATTCCTCACGACCGGCGCCATCAACGCGGCGGCAGAGGACAACCGGGTGGCGATCTACAACCTCCTGGCCGACAACCCCGGGACCGCGGTGCGCACGGCCGCCCAAGCGGCACTGGATGACGGATCCGCGACCGCGCTGCACCACTTCCTCAAGGTGGACATCTTCACCGCGTCGGCCGAGGACGACCAGGTCGAGGCGTACCGGCTGCTCAACGAGGGCGGCCCGTACACCAGGGCAGCGGCGCAGGTAGCGCTCGCCGGTACCATCAGCATGCGCCGTGGCTTCGTCGGCGGTACCAAGTTCGACACCACCCAGCTCGACCAGGACTGGGCCGCGCACGTCGCCGCGATCCGCGCGGCCATCGCGCACGCGGCGCGGATCGCCTCGAAGGCGCTTGAGAACGCGGCCCTTGCGTCGAAGGCCGCCGCGGAAGCCCGACAGGCCGCCGACGAAGCGGTCACCTGGGCGAACAAGGCAGCCGGGTACGCGGCGGACGCCAACCAGTCCGCCACCGAAGCCGCGAACAACGCCGCCGCCGCCGAGCAGTCCGCCGCGGACGCCAAGCGCTCCGCCGACCAGGCGGCGGCCGCGGCCGCTGTCGCGAACAAGGCTCGACGCTCGGCGAACTACTCGATGTTGTGCGCATATGACTCCGCGGACCAGGCGGTCAGCTACGCCCGCAACGCCCAGGTCTCGGCGAACAACGCCCGCGCGTCCGCCATCCAGGCCGGCCAGGACGCCGCCACGGCGGCGACCGAGGCGACCGAGGCACGGATCATCGCCATCCAGGCCGCCGACGCCGAAGCCGCACTGGCGGCGGAGAGGTGCGCGGCGAAGGCCCGGCAGCACAGTGATGCCGGCACCGACCTCTGCTCGGATGACCCCGACGCACACGGCGACGCCTCGGTCTTCGCCACGTGGTTTTTCGAGCACATGAGCCCCCATGACCTCGCGGTATACGCGTCAAAATACTTCGACGGAGTATCTGAGTGGGCCGGCAAGATCGATCTTGCCCTTGGTCTCGCCACCGTTGGCATGACCAAAAGACCAAGAATAGTGGAGTATATCAGCCTCGGTCTCAAAATTGTTTCGATTGGCACCGCATATGAAGCATCCGCGGCGAACGGTCTTGCATATGGGTGGGAGAGCAAGGAGTTCCACACCTCCCTCGGCAAGGCGATGGTCAACCATGTGATTACCGGCATTGGCGCGATCCCGCTCCCTCATCCGGGCCTGAAGATTGCCAGAATGGTCGCCTCAAACCGTGCGAAGAAATTCCTCGAGCACCACTATGAAAGCATTGGCGCAACCACGCATCACAAGGCGGAGGACGCGATCGGCTGGCTGCACAACCTGTTCGACTGACCCGGTTTGACCATCCAGCGAGTCCCGCGCTCTGCGTTAAGGGGCGGGACTCGCTGGATGGCGTCAGGCCACCGGACGACTGGTGAGAACTGCCTCTCCCGCAGGGCGTTCCGACGGCGGCGGCAGTCACGATTGGCACGATCGGCGACACCGCCAGCGCGGCCCCGAACACGATCCCGGCCACGATGACGACGGTGCGGGTTCCCGGGCCACCTTGGCCGGCCGCGTCGGGAGCGGCCCGGAACCGCTGGCCGGAGGGGCGTTTCCGGTCGGGGCACCGGTGCCACTGGGAGCAGGACGAGATCGGCGGCCGAGTTCGCCTTCGCGGGCGGTGACGAAGACGACCCCGCCGCGGTCACCGAATTCCTCATGCCGGCGCCATCAACCGCGCGGCCGAGGACAACCGGACAGCGATTTTCGGCATCTTCGCCGACAACCCAGGGCCGCGGTACGTAACGCAGCACAGGCGGCACTGGACGGATCGGCCGCCGCGTTGCACCACTTCCCCCAAGGTGTCCATCGTCGACGCGTCCGCGGAGGACGACCAGGTAGAGGCGTACCGGCTGCTCAACGAGGGCGGTCCGTACACGAAGCGGCGCAGATCGCGCTCGCGGGCACCACCAACATGCGCCGCGCCGACACCACTCAGTTCGACCAGGACTGGGCCGCCCACGTCACCGCGATCCGGGCGGCCATCGCCCACGCGGGCAGAATCGCGGTCGGGTTCCCACTCAGCCGCGTCGGGTCGTGAGAACACCCGGTCACCGCCGTGATCGATCGCGCGTCGAAAACCGCCGAGGTGCGGTGACGAGGCGCTACGATCCGGGCCGCATGGACGAGACATCGACCGCCGCCCGGCGGCGCGACCCGTTGTGGATCGGAGCGGCCGTACTCGCCGGGGTGCTCGTCGCGGCCCTCGTGGTCGGGGCGTGGCGGCCGGGTGCGTTCGTGGTGTTCGGCTGGCTCAGGCGGCCGGGCCTGTTCGGCACCGCCGCTCTCGTGTTGCTGGCGGTCGCCGCGTGGCTGGGCGTCCTCCGCCCCTGGAGGCGCTTCGTGCTGACCGGCGTGTGTGGTGTGCTCGCGGCGTTCTGGGCCATGATCGCGATGCTGACCCTCCCGTTCCGCGAGGATCTCGAGGAAGTCAGCCACCACCCGTCGCACGACGACGCCCGGGAGCTGGTGGTCTACGGGGGCATGAACGTGATCGACCCCACGTGGGAACTGCGGCTCCTCGCCGGGACCGGGCTGGCGACACGGGAGTGGGACCTCGGCTGCGTCAACTCCGACGTGGACTCCCTCACCCGCGTGGAATGGGTGGGTACGAACGAGTTGCGCGTGCACCTGTCCCGGAAAGGGGCCGTCGACGTCGTCCTCGACGAGGCGACCGGTCGGCCCAGCAGGACACTGGAGGTGGGCTGCTGACGTCCGGGTGGCCGCCGGGACGTCGACGACGATGTTGTGGATCTCGCCGTTGCGTTACGACGCGAGCAGGTCCGTTTCCTCGGCTGAAGACGTGATTTGTTCATGTCGTACCGTCGCGGCATCGAATTCCGAGCCTCCTCTCCGGCCGGGACGATAGCGGGACCGCTTTCATCGTTGTTCGAGTACGTGCAAGCGTGCGGAAGTGAGGCGGTTGCGCCACCGAACGGTCGCTGTGTGGTAACCGTGCCGCGGTGCCCTGCCGGGCCGCTGCGCGCCGGGACGCTGGAGTCATGCTCGGAACCGACGCCCAGGCGCTGACGACCCCGGACCGCCTGCCCGCCGCTGATGTCCTGGCACCGGTCGCGCGGGTGCCGTGTTCGCTGCGGCAGGTTACGGGCACCACGTGGCTGGGGCCGAGTCGCGGATGTCCCCGCACGTGCCCTGGACGGCAGGGGCGCCGAGCCCGTCCACCCGCATGACGGCCAAGAACTTGTCCAGTGGGACCTGCGCACCGTTCCGGCCGAAGTCGATCACCCCGCTCGTGCCGTCGACGCGTTTGCTCCCGGTGAGCCCGCTGATCATGTGCCACACCGCTCCTGGACTGACCACGGTTCCGCGCAACTGGTTCACGGCGGCGACGACGACGGTGAGCGCGTCGTACGCGGTCGAACCATCGTCGGCGAGGAACGAGTCGCGGGTCCGCGCGCACCGGCCTGGGAACAGCACGCGCAGCGTGTTGCTGAGTTCTCCGCCGGAGAAACAGTTCTGGCCGCCCGGTGCCAGCGCGAAGTAGTCGAACGGGATCTGCGGGAAGCGCTCCCGCTGATCCTTGTTCGCGACGTACCTGGACACGTCGTCACCAGCGAGGATCCGCGGCGGCGCGGACTTGCAGACCCCGTTGACGCCGTCCAGCATCTGCTCGAAGTCGGCGGGCCTGCCCGCGTAGAAGACCAGGCCACCCGCGCCGCACAGCGTCTGACCGACCTCGCGCGGTTCCGGCTCGTCCGGCGTGGCCACGTCCGGCGTCGGCGTGTACACCCGCAGCCGGACGACGAAACCAGCGCGCGTGAACTCGTCCCGCGCATCCCCGGCGAGCGTGCTCGCGTACAGGTCGTCCTCGTCCGAGGAGGTCACGACCGTCACCGGACCGGTGACGTGCAGTTCGTCGCGGGCGTATCGGACCGCCACCTGCGCCTCGCGCCGGTTCTGGGGCGCGATCTGGTAGTACAGCGGAGACTCCCGCTGGATGCCGTCCGCGGTCAACGACGAGGCGACCATCGGGAGCCCCGCGGCGCCGAGGGCCTTGATGGTCTCCACCGTCGCACGGCTGCTCACCGCCAGCCCGACGACACCGACGACGGTCCGGTCCTCCGCCGCCAGCTTCGCGAGCATGGCCGCTGCCCGGGGGCCGTGCCGCATCTCCCGGCCCGCGTTGACGAACACGATCCGCACCAGTGGGTCGGCGATGTTGCCGTCCAGTTGTCGCCGCTGCCGCGCCGCGATCCCCTGAAGCCGTTCGACCTCGGCGGGCTGGATGCCGGCGGCCGCACTGATCTCGGACACGTAGGCGACGCTGATGAACCTGCGCCCCGGGCGCTTCTCGCGCAACCGCTCCGCCTCGGCGTTCTGGCGCGTGATCACCTTCTGCACCTCGCGCAGCTCGGCCGGGGCCTCGAAGACCGGCACGGGTTCCGCGCTGACGCCGATGCACTCGTCGTCGATCGTGAGCAGGTAGTCCGCGAACGGGGCGGTGCGCTCGAGACCGCAATGCCGGTCCTGCCAGGCGCGCTCGCTTTCCTCCCGTAACCAGTCCAGCCACACGAGACCACCGGCGACGAGCGCCACGACCAGCACCGCCGCGGTCGGCAGCACGGCGGCACGGGACCACAACGGCGGTGCCAGCAGCTCCAGGGTGTCCGTGGATGGAGCCACCGCCGGGTCACCGCCCTCGGCGATCGTCCCGCGGATCGGCAGGTACCAGGCCGCGTCCTGCCGTTCGCGACTCGCCCGCCGGAAGTCGTCCCGCCAGGACTGGTACGCCCTACTGGACCGCGACATCTCCCACAGGTTCCTCGGAGTGCTGCCGGGCGGATAGGCGTCCGGTGGCACCTTGCGGCTGGCACTGACGAACAACACGGGGTCGAACAACCCGGTTTCGTTGCGCACCCGGTTGACGGTCTCCAAGAGCCGGTAGCCGCCGTTTCGTCTGGTGATCCGATCGAGCATGACCACCGGGTACGCGACCCGGCGGGCGCCGCGCGGACGCCGCCGCCGGTAGCCGGCACGGACGTCCTCGAGGAACGCGTTCACGAGCAGGCCGAGCAACTCCTCCTTGGACTCACCGTCGACCTTGCGCCTGGGCCCTTCGCCGAGCCAGCCCGTGATCCGCTGTGCGAACCCGAGGAACGTACCCGGGTCGTTCGGCGCGAGGAACGGCTGCCGGAGAAACCACCGGTAGCGTGCGCCGGCGCGCAAACGCAGCCGGAACCACAGCGGCGGCAGTAGCCACATCGTGAGCCGCGCGAACCACGGGAGTTCCTGTTGAAGGCTTTCCGGCGGTGGGATCCGCCTTTTCCTGCTCGCCTCGAACCCTTCGATCAGCCGGGACAGTTCGGCGTCGTGGCTCATCTGCTCGGGGTCGAGCCGCTGTCGCATCAACCACCGCACCATTTCGAACCGGCGAAAACTGATCCGGCCGTTCTTCTTGTGGGGGCCGACGAGCAACTGCTTCGCTATCTCGAACAACGCACCAGCCACGTTGTCCAGGTCGGCGTCCGTGACCGGTTCACGTGGGGTTTCCGGAGCCGCCGCCGACTCGGCGGCGGCGTCCGGTTCGAACTCGTACAACGCATGCGGTATCGGGGTCGGCCGCGAATTCTTCAGGTAGACCCTGATGTCCCGCAGCAGGTCAGCGGCGTCCTCAGACCGCACCAAGCACAGCAGCGGAAGTCCCCAGCGCCGGTTGGCGCCCCTCTGCTGTGGCGGCGTCTCGCCGCGCCGTGGACGCCGCACCAGTTCCTGCAGCAGTTTGACGAACCCGTCGAACCCCTCGTACATCCACGCCCGCCCTCGCGCTCAGGAATCCCGAACCCTTGATGCTATGCGAGGTGGTCGGGTCCGGTCCCGGAAACTCCAGACGAAATTGAGGATGCCGCCCGCCGGTCAAAGCCTCCCGTCCACACCGTGGATGGTGGTGGCGACACGGAAGTCGGCCCTGGCGTACCGCCGCGACGGCAGGTCGCTGTAGACGACCGAACGGAGGAGGGCACGGGGCAGACCGGTACGCGGCTGCCGGTCGGGCTTGTCCGCGGCGGCGAAGAAGTTCCGGAGATGTGCGCCGAATTTCCGGATGCCGCGCGTCGGCTGTCCGAGTGAACTCCGAAATGGCAACTGTTTACCCCGGACGGCCTATAATTTCGTCGGTGCCCGGCGTCTCCGGTCGGCGCCGGATGAGGAGGACGCAATGCGACGCATCTTCCGGGCTCGCCTGCGGGCGGGCGTCTTGTTGGCGCTGGGTCTTGTGCTCGCTGCCGCGGCGACCCCGGCAGCGGCGGATTCCGTGTCCAGCCCGACGACGTCGGTATCGCGGACCGAACAGGCGACCTGGGACCTGATCAGCGGCCAGCTGATCTACAGCGGCAGCACGAGATGCACGCTGGGCTTCAACGCCCGCAACGGCACGTCCCGCTTCGTGGTGACCGCGGGGCACTGCACGAGTTTCGCGGGCAGTTGGTCCGGCGTGGGTGGCTACATCGGCCCGAGCGCCGGCTCGTCGTTCCCCGGCAACGACTTCGGGCTGATCCAGGTGGCGTCGGCCGCCGCACTCTCCACCCCGTTGGTGGACCGCTACAGCAGCGGCGTGGACGTCACCATCACGGGTGTCGCCACTCCGCCGGTGGGCAGTTCGGTGTGCTACTCGAGCCCGATGACGGGATGGCGGTGCGGCAGCGTCACCGCGATCAACCAGACGGTGTGTTACCCGCAAGGCTGTGTCACGGGCCTGATCCGTACCTCGATGTGCCCCGGTCCCGGCTCGTCGGGTGCCCCGGTGGTCACGAATCCGGGGTCTGGTACCACCGTCCGCGCGGTGGGCCTGGTCGCGGGTGCCTCCGGCAACTGCACGTCCGGTGGCACGACCTGGGTCCAGCCGATCGCCGAACCACTGGCCGCGTACGGCCTGACCCTGGTGACCGGCTGACCATGACGGGCTCGATGGAACGGGTGCGGCATCGGTCACGTCACACCGCGCGTGAGACCTCGCGACGGACACCCGCAGGGTGTGGCACCCGGCTATGGCGGATGGCAGCAACCCCAGGTGCCGCCGCCTGGATGGCCGCCACAGCCGCCGACGAAGGCGAGGACGGGGCTGATCGTCGGCGTCGTTCTCGCACTCGTGGTGGTCCTCGGTGGCGGGTTCGCGGTCACCGCGTTCGTCGCGCCCGGCTTCCTGCTGGAGGACAGCGAGAACCCGGCGGGTCGTGACTCCGCGGCGGATGCGAACACGTTCGTCGACGCGGTGCTGGCTGACCTGAACGCGGGCAAGGCCGAGCCGGTCCTCGGGGCCTTCTGTGATCCGCAGACCGAGCTCGGCGAGGCGAAGGTCGTAGGACTGGCCGAGGCGGCCGAGCTACGTCGCGCGGGCGACGTTTCCGACTCTCTGACTGTCGACGTGATGGGGACCGTCAACGACAAGCCGATCGACGACGAGAGCAGCCTGTATCTGGACTCGGGCGGCTCGGACGGCGACTGGTGCATTGCCATTCTCGCCGTGAGCGCGCCGCTCGCGGAAGTTGCGGAGGCACTGCCCACAGCGCAGGAGATCGCGTCCGAGATCAACAACGGCGATGTCGGGAAGGTCGTCGAACGGGCGTGCACCGCCCATCAAGCCAACCTCCTGCGAAAAACGCTCCCTGGCGACGTCGCGAATCACCTCACCGTGCACGTCGGAGAGGCGCGCGGTTCCAGCGGAGTGTGGGTGGAGTTCTTCCTGAGTGGGCAACTCGACGGGGAGGCGATCGACCAGGAAGGCTCCTACCTGGCGGTCGAAAGTCAAAGCGCCGGAAAGTCGTGGTGCATACGCGGGCTCATCGTGCGACAGAAGTTCTGAGCGAATCGCCGTCGCGGGAGGGCGAGTACTGTCCAATCCGGACCGGTGGTGGACCGGGGCCGCTGGGCCGCCTGCTCGACCAGCACCTCCGGGTGACCATGGGTGAAGTGCGGCGTCGGCGGCAACACCCCGTCGCGCACCGCGAGCACCGTCTTCACCAGGCCCGCCGCAACGCGTCGACCTCGATCGCGTCGCCGACCGGGGTGCCGCTGCCGTGGGCCTCGACGTAGCCGAGGTCGGCCGGTGCCCAGCCCGTCGCGGCCAGCGCTTCGGCCACCACGGCCGCCTGGCCGCTCACCCCCGGCAGCAGCACCGCGCGCACAACCGCTCCATCGCCGGCTGGCTCTCATCGTCCACGGCGCGGTAGATCACCAACCGTTGGTCCTGGTCCTGACTGAGCGTGAACGATTGGAAACGCACCGCCGCTGACCGGTGGTGATTCGCCTATCGACCCCACGGGCCGGACGCTGTTACGTTGACCGACGTGCGACGACTACGGTCGCGTGGTCGTGGGAGCGGAGGCTTGAGATGGTCGTCGTCGCCGCGGCCGAGGCGATGACCAGGCCCGCGTTCACCGGCCGCGAGCAGGAGTTGGCGTTACTGGCCCACACCGTTGCCCAGCCGGCCGCTCTGGTCCTCATCGAGGGTGAGCCGGGCATCGGCAAGAGCAGGTTGGTTCGGGAGTACGTCGAGTCCCGGCCGGCGGGCACGCCCCGGGTCGTCGCAGCGCTGTGCCCGCCCTACCGGGAGCCGTTCAGCCTGGCCCCGCTCGTCGACGCCCTCCGCGAGGCGACCGACGGTGTCGCGGGGCTGGCGCTGACCCCACTGGCCGGGGCTCTGCGACCGGTCCTGCCGGAGTGGGCGGACGATCTGCCGCCTGCCCTGGATCCACTGCCGGACAGCACCGCCGCCCAGCACCGCCTGTTCCGGGCCATCGCCGAGCTGCTGAACGTGCTCGACGTCGGAGTCCTGGTGGTCGAGGACGTGCACTGGGCCGACGACGCCACCCTCGAGTTCCTGCTGTTCCACAGCTCCTCGCGGGCAGGCGGTGACCGGGCGCTGGTGGTCACCTACCGCCCGGAGGAGGTCCCGGCCGACTCCCTGCTGCGGCGCCTGTCGTCCCGGCGGCGAGGCGAGCCGGCTGCGACTCGGACTCACCAGTCTCAGCCGGGAGGAGACCGCGTCCCTGGCGTCGTCGATGCTGGACGGCACGGTCGTCACCGACAGGTTCCGCGACTTCCTCTTCGACCGCACCGAGGGCGTGCCGCTGGCGGTCGAGGAGCTGATGCGGCTGATGCACGCGCGCTCGGACCTGTCCCACCGGGACGGCGGCTGGGTGCGCCGCCGCCTCGACCGCATCGACGTGCCGCCCAGCATCCGGGACGCGGTCCTGGAACGCCTCGGCCGGCTCGCGCCGCACGTCCAGCAGGTCCTCAAGGCCGCGGCTGTCCTCGCCGACCCGGCCGACCAGGCCACCCTCACGACGGTCAGTGGCCTGTCCGACACCGACGTCGACGACGGTCTCGCGGTCGCGACCGGATCGGGCTGGCTACAGGACGACGGCCAGGGCCACCTCGCGTTCCGCCACGTGCTCAACCGGCAGGCCGTCGACGAGACCATCCCGGACCCGCAACGCCGGACGATGCACCTGCGGGCCGGGCGCGCACTCGAGTCACGCGAACCGCCGCCGCTCGTCCGCCTCGCCCGGCACTTCCGGGCCGCCGGTGAGCCCGACCGCTGGCGGGAGTACGCCGAGCGGGCCGCCGACCAGGCCATCGCGGCCGGCGACCGGATGGCGGCGACCACGTTGCTGCACGACGTGGTGCGCACGGTCAGCGGACCACCGGCACTGACGGCGAGGATCGCCCGCAAGCTCGCCGACGCCGCACTGTTCCGCCACGAGGTCGTCGACGACCTGCAGGTGACGGTAGCCGGCACGCTGCACGACGTGCTCGCCTCCGCCGGGCTCTCCCCCCAGGACGCCGCCGAGGTCCGGGAGCGGCGCGGGCGGCTGCTCCTCCAGCTGGGAGATTGGGAGACCGGGCACCGCGAGCTGGAGCTCGCGATCGCCGGGCTGGACCACGACCCGCTCCGCGCGGCGCACGCGATGATCTACCTCGGTTGGCCATCTGCCGAGCCGAAGCCGGTCACCGAGCAACTGGAGTGGCTCAACCGGGCCGCGGCGATGGCGAGCCGGGTGCCCGAGCCCGGTTTGCGGACGGTGCTCGAGGCCGACCGGGCCATGGCGCTGGTGTTCCTCGGCGAGGAGTCCGGCTGGGCGGTCGCCGAGGGTCTGCCCGACCAGTGGACCGGACCGCCCGAGCACTGGAAGGGCACTGGCAGCAGCCCGCATCGGGAGATCGCGAGGGCCAACGCCAATCTCGGGAACGCGGCGACCCTCTGGGGCCGCTACCGCAAGGCGGAACAGTGGCTCGGCTTCGCCGTCGAGGTGTCCGCGGCCGATGACGACCAGCGGGTGCACACCGCCGCGCTGGCCTCCCAGGCGCGGTTGCACTGGTACCTCGGCCGGTGGGACCAGCGGGATCGAGTGGCACGCCGGGCGGCCGAACAGCGCACGGCCACCCACCCGGTGAACCAGGAGTGGCAGATCGTGGACGGCCTGCACAATCTGACGGCCGGAGCCTGGGACCGGGCGGCCGACATGTTCACCCGTGTCCTCGACGCCGCGGAGGCCAACGGCGACCAGGAGCTGCCGACCTGGGCGGCGGCCTGCCTCGCCCAGGCGAAGCTCGCGGGCGGCGACGTGGCAGCCGCGCTCGCGGCCAGCGACCGGCCCTTCGCCGTTCTGGCCCGCTCCGGCCTGTGGCTGTGGGGCACCGACCTCATGCAGCCACGGGTCACCGCCCTGGTGCGTGCCGGCCGGGTCGGTGAGGCGATCGACGCCGTCGAGGTGTTCGCCGACGGACTGGTCGGTCGCACCGCGCTCGCGCCGCTGGCCGCACTGGTGACCTGCCGGGCCGTGCTCGCCGAAGCCACGGGCGCGGTGGAGACGGCGCTCGCCGGGTTCGAGCGCTCCGCCGAGGCTTGGGCGGCGCTGCCCCGGCCGTACGAGGCCGCCCTGGCCGTCGAACGACAGGCGGTGCTGTCGCTGCGCGTCGGGCGCCACGGTCCCGGTGTCGAACTGCTGACCAGCGCCTTCGAACGCCTGGAGCGGTTGGGCGCCCGGCGGGACGCCGACCGGATCGCCCGCACGCTGCGCGAGCACGGGACCGAGGTGTCCCGGCCATGGCACGGTGGGCGCCGCGGCTATGGCGACGCGCTGTCCCCTCGGGAGCTGGAGGTGGCCCGGCTGGTCGCCGAAGGTCGCACCAACCGTGAGATCGGGCACGAGCTGTACCTCTCGCCCAAGACCGTGGCACGCCACCTGACCTCGGTGATGCGCAAGCTCGAGGTCACCTCGCGCACTGCCGTCGCGCTGCGGCTGCGCGGCACCGGCTCCCAGGTGTCGTAGCGCTAGGCACCCTCCACTCGCGACTTTGGGACATCTGTCCCGTCGCGGGGACCACCGTGCGCGGCCGACGATTCCCAGATGTCAGATCCCCAGACACCGAAGGAGTTCGAGCACGCCGCGAAGGCGGCAGAGGTCGACGACGACCAGGAGCGCGAGTCCGACAGTGGAGATGATGAATATGAGCCGGTTTAGGCTGCGCGGGTTCACCGCGCGGTTGGTAGCCGCCGTCAGCGTGCTGACGGTGAGTGCGTCAGCACTTCCCGGTGCCGTCGTCGCGGTGTCCAGTTCGGAGCCGCTGAGCACGCGGGACACCTCGGCGAGCTCCGGCCCGGCCGCCGCGGCACCGGTCACGGCCACACCGGCCGGCACGCAGGCGACCGCCGAGACCACGACCGAGCAGGTGACGACCACCAGGTCGACGTTGACCATGGTGACGGGTCACCGGATACGCCTCGATGCGACGACGGGCCGCCCGCCCGGCGTGACGATCCTGCCCACCCGCCCCGGCGACGGAAAGACTCCGGAGCAGGCGGCGTTCATCCAGCTCCAGGCCGGCGGCGACACCTACGTCGTGCCCACCGTCGCCATCCCTTATCTGTCCACCCTGGACATCCGGCTGTTCAACGTGAGTTACCTGGCCCGTGCGGGGCTCGACGACGAGCACAGCGAGACCCTGCCGGTGTCGATCACCTACCGGGGTGGCGGGGCCACCGCGCTACCCGGCGTGACCACCACCGCACCGGCCAACGGTAAGGCGAGCGCCGGGATCGTCAAGGGGCAGGCGCTCCAGCTCGGCGAGTTGCTCGCGAAACGCTGGCAGGAGGCCGAGTCCGGGCGGTCCGGCACGCCCGTCGGACAGTTGGACGGCATCGCCCGCATCGAACTGGCCCAGTCAGGTTCTGCGAAGCTGCCGCCCGCGCCGGCGATGCTTCCGTCATCCTCCGCCTCGGAATCCGGACCGGCCTTCCACCCGCTCACGCTGAACCCGGTCACCAGGACCGGCGATCCGGGCCACGCCATCGGGTTCGTGCAGAACGTCGACGACGGGCGGCTGAGCCCGAACGGTGTCGAGCTCGGCTTCTTCATCATCGGCGAGGGCTTTCCCCGGACCTTCAGCGTCGCGGAGGGCACCTACAGCATCACCACCACCGTGGTGGACGGACCGGTCGGTGACTACAGCGTGCCGTCCACCTTCGTCGCCGAACCGGAGGTGGTCGTCGACTCGGACACCACCGTCGACCTCGACGCCCGGAAGGCGGTGCCGTTCGAGACGACGCTGGAGGCACCGCTCGAGACGCCGGAGTACCGGCAGGACATGTTGACCTTCACTCGAACCGGCGAGCGGGGCGATGACCGTCGGGTACAGGCGAGCTTCGGCGGCCTGCTCTCGATGATCTTCATGCGCATGTGGTCGTTCCCGGGCACGGACATCAACGACAACGGCGTCCTGTACGCCACCCCCACCCAACCGGTTACCAAGGGCACGTTCGACTTCGCCGCCCTGGCCCAGTTCTCCCAGGATCCGACCGACACCGCCGCACCGGCTCGGCCGTCCTACAAGCTGGCCTTCCCGACCGAGGGCCGCATCCCGGACTCCCTGACGAACTCGATCGGCGAGTCCGACCTGACGACTGTCCGGACCACGGTGTACGCCGCGACACCCGTGCCCAACCACGTCGTCGAGCTGTATCTCCCGTGGAGCGTCAACACCCTCGGCGTCGAACCGCCGGTCCTGCCCCCAGGTGAGCACGTCGACTACTGGTACACCAGCGACCCCGGCCTCACGCTCTGGCAGGAGTACGTCGCCCGTGAGGAGGTGGGCACCCCGCAACCCCAGCACATCGTCGTCTACGGGCCGCGCCGGACCATCAGGCCCGGTGAGCAGCTCGTCACGGAGTGGCTCAGGGGTCCGCTGGTCCCGTCCCCGTTCGCGCCGTACCTCCACACCAACGACACCACCATCGACCTCGCCGGCACGGCCGGGGACGTCCCGGTGCTCGACCCCAGGGCGACGGTGTGCACGGCCTGTCGGCAGGACACCAACGGCATGGTCTACGTCATGCCCTTCGCCGACTCCGATCCGAGTCACCACGGGGACATGATCTACGGCCGAACGTCAGCGGTTTCCTTCTACCGCAACGACAAACTGGCGTTCAGGACGCCGCCGCGGGGAGTGGGCCCCGACCAGGTGACCCCCAACGGCCTCACCCTGCCACTGCTGGCGGAGGCCGCGACCTACCGGCTGGACTGGACCACGACCGAGCACCGTGACCCGGCCATCTCCACCACCACCCGGTGGGGCTTCCGCTCCGGACCGGACGACCCGGCGGTCGACCTGCCGCCGGACATGTACTGCGGACCGGACACCAGCCGCGACTGCTCCCTGCTTCCGTTGCTGTTCCTGAACTACGACCTCGACCTGACCTACGGGCTGACCGCCCCGGCCGCGTCGCCGTTCGAGGTGGCGTTCCGGGTCAGTGGCCAGCAGGCCGCCCCGGCACCCACCGGGGTGTCGGCGACGGTGGCGGTGTCCTTCGACGACGGCGCGACCTGGACCGATCCGCGGCCGGCGACGAGCCGGGACGACGGCACCTTCGCCTTGCCCATCCAGCACCCGCCGCTCGGCGAGACGAGTGGATTCGTCTCGCTGCGGGTGCACGCCGGGGACGCGGCCGGAAACTCTGTCGAACAGGAGCTCATCCATGCGTACGCGCTGCACGGGTAGGCGAGTCGGCGCGGCCGCGGCGGCCATGGCGGTCCTCGCGGTGGTCGGCTCGGCGCAAGCCCAGCCGACTCGGCCAGTCTCGGATGTCACCGTGACACCACAGGCTGTCGACCTGCTGGCGGTCGCCGCCGGCACCGACGGCACGCCGCTGGACCTTGCCGCGCAGGCGGCCGCGGACCTGCGCCCATACACCGCCGCCGATCTCCAGGACGCCTACCAGCTGCCATCGGAGCGTCTTGGTGCGCGGCAGACGATCGCCGTCGTGTCCCCGTACGACAACCCGAACGCCGAAGCCGACCTCGCGACCTACCGTGCGGCCAACGACCTCGCGCCGTGTACGGCCGACTTCCCGTGCCTGAGGCGGGTGAACCAGCGCGGTGGCAGCGAGCCGCCACCCGGCCACACGGGGTGGGGCCTGAACATCAACGCCGGGCTGCAGGTCGCGTCGGCGGCCTGTCCCAACTGCCGGCTGCTGCTGGTCGGCGCGGACAGCAGTGATCTCGCCGACCTCAACGCGGCCGTCGATCAGGCCGCCATCCAGGGCGCCAACGTGATCGTGACCGTGTTCGGCGCACGGGAGTACCCCGGTCAGCTGGCGGATGCCGGGCACTACGACCACCCGGGCACCGTGATCACCGCGCCTGCGGGCGACTCGGGGTTCGGCTTCGGCAACACCGGGACACAACTTGTTCCCGCCGCCTACGGCACTGTTGTCGCGGTCGGCGGCACGTCCCTCTACCGCGACACCAACGCCCGCGGCTGGGGTGAGACGGCCATGCCGAACACCGGATCCGGCTGTTCGGTGTACGTGCCCCGCCCGGCCACCCAGGAGCGGGGACTCTGCGGCGACAAGCGCACGGTCGCCGACGTCGCCGCGGTCGCGGACATCGACACACCAGTGGCGGTGTACGACACCTACGGCTACCCCGGCTGGCTCGCCGTCAGCGGCACACCACTCGCCGCTGCGCTGATCGGCGGGGTCTACGCCCTGGCCGGCAACACCGACCAAGCCGACCCCGCCCGGCGGCTGGCCCGCCAACACCGGCAGCTCAACGACGTCACCACCGGCGCGAACGGCCAGTGCGGCGGCAGCTACCTGTGCACGGCCGTCCGTGGCTACGACGGACCCACGGGCCACGGCACTCCCCTCGGCATCGGCGCGTTCTAGGAGGACTCATGCGTACCAGGACCTTCGTGTCAGCGCTGGCGATCGGGGCGCTGGTCGTCCCACTCACCAGCGCGATGTCGGCACCGGCGGCGCCGCAGGGCAGACCGTGCACCGCCCAGTGGCAGCTGGTGCCGACACCCGAACAGACCACCGGTCTCGTCGAGGCACGGACGGTGAGCGCCATCTCCGGGAAGGACGTCCGGATCAGCGGCAGCGTCAACGGGACGACCTCGTGGTCGATGACGTGGAACGGGCGCTCCATCACCGAGACGTCCACCCCGTCGCCGGGCCTGAGACGGTCCGTCGACAACGTACGGTCCTCGTCGTACGCGTCGCCGGAGGAGGGCTGGCTGCTGCTCGACCTTCCGCCGCGGGCCGACGCGGGCATCGACACCGCGGCCCACTGGCAGGACGGCCGGTGGACGCTGACGCCGACGGCCGTACCGGACGACCCGGTCACCGGCGGGGTGCTCCAGCTCATGTCGGTGACGTCGCTGGCACCCGACGATGCGTGGGCGGTCGGCCATCGGACCGACCCGCAGGGCCTGCCGCTGGGTCTGATCGAGCACTGGGACGGCACCAGGTGGACGGTCGCCGACCATCCTGAGGCGACCGCCAGGGGAACACAGTTGCTCGACGTGACCGCGGTGTCCCCAACCGACGTCTGGGCGGTCGGCCAGGTCAGCCCGGAGACCGGTGGCTGGACCGACTCGAGACCGCTCGTGATGCGCTACGACGGCTCGGCCTGGACCACTGTCTCCACACCGGAGGTTCCGGCAGATCGGCGACCCGCGAAGCTGAGCTCGGTGAGCGTGACCGACGACGGTCACGTCTGGGCGGTCGGACTGCAAGGAGCGGCGGAGAGCGTCTTCGGCCAACCGCTGATCCTGCGCCACGACGGGTCCGGCTGGCAGGAGCTGCCGGATCCGGACATCGGTGACCGGGTCAACGTGGTCGGCGTGTACGCGACGTCCGAGCACGACGCCTGGGTGGTCGCGACCCACGGCGACGGTGCGCCGAGCACGCTGCTGCACTGGGACGGCACGGGCTGGCAGAGCGCGGAATGGCCTGGCCCCAAGCTGTACGGGCACCGGTACTACGCCACCGACATCGCAGGCACCGGCCCGAACGACATCTGGGTGAGCGGCGCCGTCGCCCGCCTCGAGGGCACCGGCGGCACGATGATCCCGGTCACCGCGACCCCCCAGGTCGCCCACTTGAGCTGCGGGAGGAAGTGATGACCGTACGCACACGGTCTCGAGTGACGATGCTGGCGGTCGCCGGGTTGCTGGCGGGAGTCGTCGCGCCGGCCTGGGCAGCGGCGGCACCGGCACCGGAGCCTCGTCCTGGCGCGGACAAGATCGCGCCAGGACTTGCGACGAGCCTCTACCAGCAGGAGCCCCAGGACTTCTGGGTCCGGTTCGACGAGCGGGCCGACACGTCGGCGGCGCGGGACATCGAGGACTGGTCCGAGCGCGGCTGGCACGTCTACAACACGCTGACCGAAACGGCCGAGCGGTCCCAGGCGTCCGTTCGAGCGGAACTGGACGAGCGGGGCGTGGACTACCAGCCGTACTGGATCGTGAACGCGATCAGGATCGAGAACGGCACGGCCGACCTCGCCGAGGAGCTCGCGGCGAACTCCGCGGTACGCCAGCTGATCCCCACCCGGACCTACCAGGTGCCCAAGCCGATCGCCGGCACGGCACAGGCCGAGGTGAACGCCGTCGAGTGGGGCGTCGCGAACATCAACGCCGACGACGTGTGGTCCCAGTACGGCGTCACCGGCGAGGGGATCACCGTCGCGAGCATCGACACCGGCACCCAGTACGACCACCCGGCGCTGGTCGGCCGGTACCGCGGCAACAACGGCGACGGCACGTTCGACCACAACTACAACTGGTACGACGCCGCCGGTGCCTGCGACGGCGACGCGCCGTGTGACGAGAACGGGCACGGCACCCACACCACGGGCACGATGGTCGGCGACGACGGCGCAGGCAACCAGGTGGGGGTGGCGCCGGGCGCGCGGTGGATCGAGGCCAACGGCTGCTGCCCGGACGACGCCGCCATCGTCGCCTCGGGCCAGTGGTTCCTCGCCCCACGCGACCTGACCGACGCGCCGGACACGGCCGACCCCGCCAAACGACCGCACGTCATCAACAACTCGTGGGGTAGCACGTCACCGACCGACGCCCCGTTCATGCCCGAGGTCGTCCAGGCGTGGGCCGACGCGGGCATCTTCGGGGTCTTCGCCAACGGCAACAACGGGCCGTCCTGCCGCACCAGCGGCAGCCCGGGCAGCCGGACCGCGACGTACTCGGTCGGCGCCTACGACGTGAACAACAAGATCGCGACCTTCTCGTCCCGGGGCACCGGACAGGACGGCACGATCAAGCCGAACATCTCCGCGCCGGGAGCCAACATCCGATCGAGCTGGCCGGGCGGGACCTACAACGCCATCTCCGGCACCTCGATGGCGACACCACACGTGGCAGGTGCGGTGGCTCTGCTGTGGTCGGCCTACCCGGAAATGGTCGGCGACATCGCGGGCACTCGCCTGCTGCTCGACATCACGGCGATCAACACCTTCGACGACCAGTGCGGCGGCGACGAGGACTACAACAACGTCTACGGCCAAGGTCGCCTGGACGCCCTCGCGCTCGTCGCCGCCGGTGCGACGGGCACGTCCCGGATGGAGGGTGTCGTCGCCGACGGAAACGGGCAGCCGCTCGCCGGTGTTCAGGTGAGCGCCCAGGGCCCGGTCTCCCGGTCGGCCCGCACCCGCGCCGACGGGAGCTTCGAGTTCCAGTTGGTGGCCGGGTCCTACGACATGACGGTGACCGGCCCGTTCGGGTACGTCGACGACCGGCGGACGGTGACGGTCGCGCGCGACACGACCTTCCGCCACGACGTGACCCTGGAACCGACCGAACGGGTCGAGGTGTCCGGTGTGGTGCTGGACGGCTCCGGGCTTGGCAGCCCGCTGCGGGCGGAGGTCGTGGTCACCCACGAGTCGGGCTTCGAGGCCACGGCGGTCAGTGACCCGGAGACCGGCGCGTACCGCTTCCCGGTGGTGCCCGACGCCACCTACACGATGCGGGTCGCCGCCACGCCTCCCGGCTACGAGCCGTACGAGGCCTCGATCACGGTGGGCGCGGAGGGGCTGGTGCGGGACGTCGAGCTGGTCGTGTCGTTCGTCTGCACCGCGCCGGGCTACGCGGTCACCAGGGACGGAACGTGGCAGCGTTTCGACCGGAACGCGAAGTGGCAGGTCAGCAACGTCGATCCGGGCTACCCGGGCTACGACTCCCGGCGCGGCTGGGTGTTCGACGACCCGGGCGAGCGGACGAACGAGACCGGCGGGAGCGGCAGGTTCGCGATCGTCGACTCGGACCACCTCGGTCAGCATCACGTGCAGGACACGTACCTGACGTCGCCTGCGCTGGACCTGACCGGGCGGAAGAACGCGGCCGTCGAGTTCGGCACCGAACTGAAGGCCGCGGTGAACTCGGAGGCGACGGTCGAGCTGAGCGTCGACGGCGGCCGGACCTGGTCGACGGTGTGGCGGCGGGACGGCTTCCCCAGCGTGGAGGGGCCGAGTCAGCAGGCAGTGCCCCTGCCGACCGCCGTCGGGAAGGCCGACGTGCGACTGCGGTTCCACTACGAGGGCCAGTGGTCGGGCTGGTGGGCGGTCGACGACGTGTTCGTCGGCGACCGCACCTGCAGCCCGGTGAGCTAGTGGGGTGTCCGCCAACGTTCGCCGGGTTTCTCGGTGGCCCAGCTTCCCGCTGGCGGCGTTGCCGATCCACCCAAGTACACCCAGTACGAGGGAGGATCGGCGCCTTGCCAGCCGAAACCTGGATCCACCGACAAACCCACCGACATTGGTGGACTCCCCACTGGCGCGACGAACTCGGTGACGCGGTGTCGCTGACGGTGGCCCCACGAACCGTCGGCGACACCGCGTCGCCAACCGAAGTCACTGCTCGTGCGCCCGGTAGCGAGGCCCTCGGTCAGCTGGCGCAACGCCCGGTCGACGTTGCCGGCCCGCCGGTCGGCCTCGGCGGCGAGGATGCGGAACCCGTAGGCCCGCGACACCGTGGGCGCCCGGCGTGCGTCCAGGTCCCCCACCGCAGAGCCGCGGCATGGTCACCAGCGCGCGCATCGCCGTCGCGTACAGCGGGGTGGCCCGGTGCAGGAAGCTGCCAGGCCGGTCGAGCTGTGCGCGTGCCGTCGCAGGTCCTCGGTGACGGCTCACAGACAGGAGAGAGCCGTCGAGGCACACCTGTTCCGCGACGGCATCGAGATCCCGACACAGTTCGAGGCGAGCTGGGACCTCAGCGAGTGCCCGGAGCCCGCGAACTACCAGTTCTCCCACAAGGTCAAGCCGTTCGGTCATCGCCACGGGCCGACCGAGATCGATCCAGGTTCGAGGGTCATGGAGCGACAACGCTGGCTGACGTCCTGAATGTCCAGCCGCGGCCGGGACGAAGGGCGGCTTGACGCTGACCGTTCCACAAGGACTGACGGGGCCGGACCACGACGGTCCGGCCCCGCGCTGGATCACAACATGACG
>NZ_JBITMQ010000025.1:39176-81677 GCF_044466355.1 Actinophytocola sp. NPDC049390 | reverse complement strand
TGAGAACCAGCCAGCGCAACACCCGTGAGAAACCCGACGTCCGCCCAGCTCGCGTCAAGATCAAACGAAAACAATCTTGAGAACCTACACTCGCGTCTAAAGTGGATATAGCTAGGCTGACTTTCTTCCGTCGGACGTTCAGGGGTGACAGCCCAGCGGTTGCCCCTGTCGGGCTCCGCTTCAACTCGGGGCGATCATGCAGTTTCAGTGGCGCGCTCGCGTAGCACGCTCAGAATGTCGGGCCGGTAGCGCGCCTTGATGCGGTGCTGGGTGCCCCCCTGCATCTCCTTGATGAGCTTCGCGACCTTTGTGGCTTCGTCGAACTCACCGCCTGCTGCGAAGAAGGCACGCAGCCAGGTGTCAGCGTCAAGCGGATAGCCGGCTGCGGTAAACCACGCGCAGTAGCTGCACGACGGCATCCTTGCCGTTGCCACCCGACAGCCCGTTGTACTGCTCACCTACCCAGCACTTCGCGGCCTCAAGTTGCACGGCGTCTGGTGCTTCGAGTGCGGACCCGGTGTGCAGGTTCGTGGCGCCGATCCCGTCGAGCCAGGTGCGGACCATATCGTGCGGTGACCAAACGATGACGAACAGTCTTGCGACGGACTCCGTCGTGACGATCTCGCGCAGCAAGTCGCAATCCCGTTCCTTGTAGGGATGCAGGACGATGAGCGGACGGCTGATCGTCTTGTCGGTGCGTCGGAGCTCATTGAGGTCTGACAGATCGATGACGTGCCGTTCGTCGGCGTCGTGGGCGACGAAGGTCATGAACTCACGGTCAGCGCTGTGGTCCGACTCGTACGTCTTCCGATCGGCCGTAGCGAAAACGTATGGCGGACTTCCGAGCCAGTCTTGGATCACGGCACTCTGCTGCCGCATCGCGGTGCCGTGCTGTCCCCAATCTTCCCGGACCATGTACGCGAGTTCGGTCATGGGGCCAGTCTGCCGCAAACCTCGGACTTGGCGTCCACGGCTGGCCGTGGCGTCCTCATCAACCCACCGGCACTCTTGGCCCGATCGCCGGCCTCCGAGCCGACCGGGTCGACCTGATCGGCACCTTCGGCCCAGGCGCACTTTCAGCTATCAGAAGGTATGTCTCAATTTGATCCCCGCCGGGTGTCCCATTGATCGGCCGCGATCGCTACACATTCCGCGACAAGGGAGTCTAGGACGACCTCAATCTTGCGCACGTCATACGCCCCTTCAGTCAAAGTCTCGGCCGTCTGCTTAAGAAATTCTTTGCTGTAGACCTCTTTAAATTCCAGCGCCCCGTGATAGGTATCTAGGCTCTCCTTGTGATTGGTCCAGCGCACTTTCGCCGGCGGATAACCGCCGACGTCAAGATCGAGATAACACTCGATTGCCGCAGCGCGCCGATTGATGTCCGAGTGGTGGAGCCCCTCGGGGCCTTGAGCTGGAAACGAGCGGAACTCCTCAAGCTCAGGTAACATGATTCCGCGCATGTTCACAGGAAGGGTGAGCTTCGACAGACGCTGATGCGCATCGAGACCCTCCGCGTCATTGTCGAACACGAAAAGAACCTGGTTGTGAACGTCTATTTTTGTGAGTCCTTCTGCGAACTTCACCAGGCTTCCCGTACCGGAGAAGGGGTGACGCTCGCTCACGTCGATGAAGCGGAAGAAATCCGCTATCCCTGGCCGCAGCAGCGTGAGCGCATGCGACAAAATATGGACGTCCGAACTGCCTTCAGTCGCAATCAGGAACGTCTCGGTTCGCCGGGCATCGGGCACAAATTCCCGCTCGGTCGCCCACCCGGCTTGCACCAATGGTCCATATTGCCAGACGACAGGCGCATCCTTGTTCGCTTCGATCTCCGCCAAGAGTCGCAACACGGAATACGGGTGAAGAATATTCACCAAAGAGCCGAAGAAATTTCGCTCCGAATGGACTTGAATGCCAGAGGGTCGATCTGCGGGGATCCGCTCGACCTGCACCTCTTTGAAGCGAGCTCGTATCCTCGCTTTGCCTGCATCGTCCGCATACGGAACAAAGGTGTCGTCGAGACTGTCGAGCGGGTACGCGGCGGCAAATGCGACGAATTCCACAAAGTTCATCAGGTCAGGAACGAGATCTTCGCCGCCGATCTGAAGATACTTCCTCTCCTCCAGCCAGTTTTGCGCGACGGCGTCGTACTCACGCCGGACGTGCTCTAGATTGAAACCAAGGAGTTCGAGGCGCGGAACGACGTATTTGAGCGGTCGCGTGAACGCCATCTCCGAGGCTGTGGGGTCCTCGTCGTTCTCCTCGTACCAATCGTAGTCGATCTGATCGCTCTTGATCGCCTTTCGATCTTGTTCCTGAAAAATCGATCCGTGATCAAATCCGCGGTGATTCTTGCTGTACGTGATCGACACGCCAGCCACATCGAGCGTAATTTCCGTACCCAAGCTCCGCCTCCAACCGGTTAACTATGACGCCTGGCGACGTGTCAATGAGGAGGCTAAGTATATTCAATCTCGCCCGTCAGGCTGCTGAAGGTTGTTACGATTCGTCGGCGGTGTCGCCTTCAAGGAGCTTGTACACGTTGCTGCGCTGCATCCCGACTTCCTTGGAGATCCTCAAGCGGGGCACTCCTGCGGCGTCCGCGGCCAGTACGGCCTCACGCCGCTTCTTCCGCGCTTCTCGTTGCTTGGCCAGGAGGCCGTTGATCTTGGCTTCGAGTTCGGCCTGTTGGGTGCGGGCGTCGTCCAGTTCCTTCTTGATCCCCTCGACCTCGGTTCGGCAGGCACGAAGCTGAAGGACTTCCTCGGGGTCGCTCATCGGGGAGCCTCTCTCGCAGGGCGTCACCGTCTTGCTCACGGTGAACGTTCGTCGTCTCGTTGTGTCTATCACACATGTCTATCATCCCTGTGGCTAGGACATCTGGTGCTGGCGGGCGACCTCCGGTCGCGCCCGAGGTCGCCCGCCGGTTGGCTGCTCGCGACTAGGTCGACCGCACGCCTGGCTTGTGGTCTCCGAGCCAGGCGTGCCTGCCGACCTCCGCAAGCTCGGCCTTGCGGTGCTGCCAGTCGGGCATCCACAGGTACATCTGCCGTTTCCAGGCGCGGCCATGAGCTGCTCCGTTGGGCTGGGTGGCGTGGGCCTGTTCGTGGACGAGCACATACTCGATCAACCGGAGCGGCAGGCCGAACACGGCCCAGTGCAGCGTCGTCGTGTGCTTCGACGGTCCCTCGTAGATGCCCCATCGGCGCCGGCCGAGGTCGCGAACCGCGTAGCTCAGGCCGGTGATGTGGCCGTCCAGTTCGTACTGGCGTCCCTCGCGGCGCAACCAGGCGAGCCCGACCTGCTGGTACAGCCCGATCACTGCCCGGCGGACCAGCTCTGTCCGCTGTCTCCGCACGGACAGGATGCCGTCGGACGTGACCAGAGGTAGCTGTGCGGTGCCCGCGGGCGCGGCGTCGACGAGCTGGAGCCGGTAGCGCCGGCCGAGCAGGTCGAACTCCTCGCCGTCGACGAACTGCTTGACCGCGTGATTCGGGGCCAACCGCGTGGCGCTCTCGACCTTCTCGGTGATCCATCGACGATGGCTGCCGACAAACCGCGCAACCTGCTCCGGGGCGGCCGTCGGTGGGATCAGCGCGGCGACACCTCCTCCCGGATTGACCTGGAGGCCGGTCTTGCGCCGTCGTGGACGGATGGCCACCTCGACCTGCCACTCGGGCGGCAGGTCGAGGGCGGCCAGGGCGGCCCGGAAGGCGTCCGGGCCGGTCATCGCACTCCCTCCTGGTAGTTGATGTGCTCGACCGAGCTGGCCGCCGTGGCCGCGCCGGTGCGCAGCAACTCGTTCACGCCCTTCGACGTCACGGAGTGGATCGAGCCCGGCACGCCGTAGACCCGGCGGCCGAGTTCTCCAGCGGCACGGGCGACGCCGAGGGCACCGCTGCGCTGTCCTGCCTCGACGATGACGGTCGCCGCGGCGAGAGCAGCCAACAGCCGGCACCGCGCGTGGAACCGGATGCGGGCGGAGGGTGTGCCGATCGGGTACTCACTGACCAGCAATCCGCCCTGCTCGATGACGGTCTGGTAGAGCCGTGCGTGCTGGTGCGGATGGGTGAGGTCGACGCCGTTGGCGAGTACGACGATCGTCCGGCCGTCAGCAGCCAGTGCGCTGCGGTGCGCCTCCTCGTCCACGCCGAGGCCGCCGCCGCTGACGACGGTCACCCCGGCGCGGCCGAGCTCGTAGCCGAGGTCCGCAGCGATCGTGTTTCCGTACGCCGAGGAGGCACGTGCGCCGGTGACCGTGACGGCGAGGCTGGTGAGCTCGGCCAATGAGCCGCTACCGCGCACCCACAGCGCGAGCGGGACGCCGAGGCTGGCCAGGCCGGTCAGCCGCCCGAGCGGCCAGTCGCCGTCTTCGGGCGTGAGCAAGCGCGCCGAGCCGTTGTCGAGGGCCCGCAGGTCGTCGTCGATCTGGGCTTCGGGCCGGGTGACTTCGCTGAGGACGGCAGCGGGGGCGGTGCCGTGCCGGATGCGCGCGAGGGCGTCGACCGGCCCGTGGACGGCGACGTACTGGTGGATGGCGGGTGCTGGTGGTTCGGCTGCGCGCAGCAGGAACAGCCTGGCGTGCAGTTCATCGCGTGAAGGCATCGTCACACTCCTGGATGGGTTTGGTGGGTCGGTGGGGTTCCGCGCCTTGCCGGTGCTGGTCCGGTTAGGGCTCTGTGCGGTCGTGTAGTGGGATGGGCAGGCAGTGGCCGATCAGCTCGCGCCAGCGGGAATCGCCGGTGTGGATGTGAGCACCGGAGGCCATGAACCACTTGCCGGGCGGGGCATCGGCCGGGCGCGCGACGTAGCGGCCGTACTGGAACAGCAGGTAGACGCCCGGCGCGTCGTCCGAGGGTTCGAAGATCCGGGCGAAGGCGGGCAGCGTCCGGTCTTCCCCGACGCCGAGGATGGTCACGTAGCGGACGCGGGATGACAGACCGTTGTTCGGGCAATGGATCGGGCCGGTCAGGATCTCCGCGCGCAGTCCCTTCCGGACGACCGGGACCTCGATGACGCCGTCCCCGAGTTCGGGGATCTGGTCGAGTTCCGTGATGCCCCAGGGTGTCTCGGTGTAGGCAGCCAGGAGCCGGTAGGCCGGGAGGTAGCCGGCGCCATGCCGCACAGTGGCTTTGGCCTCGGCGGGCAGCCGGGTCAGTACCGTCTCGCGCAGGCGCTGTATCCAGGCGTGCGCTTCGCTGGTGTGCCAGCCGATCGTGCCGCTGGTCTGGTACTCGTAGCACTCCAGCAGGCACAGCACCGCGATCGGATGCAGCGCGCGGTCGGTCACCGTCGCGGCGTAGTCCGGCGGCTCGCCCCGCTCCTGCTCGACGTCGCGGTGAGGTTGGTGCTGCCGGAGCAGCATCTGGCCGAACGGGGTGAGGTCGTCGAAGACGCCGATCAGGCCGAATTGCAGTCCGGCGTTGACGAGTCCGTCGATGTGAGCAGGGTGCAGATCGAACCGAGACATGGCGGTATCCCTTCGAGAAGTGCGGAAATTTCCGGTGAGTGGTTCAGGCCGCGTTGCCGCGGCACTGGCCCTCGATGAGGGCTTGCTGCACAACGGCGACGGCCGTGTCGACGCGGCGTTCCAGCCGGGCCAGTGCCTCGTCGGTGTGGTCGGTCCAGGCGTCGGCGAAGCTGTCGAGCTCCTTGTCCTGTGCCTGGGCGGGAGCGACCGTGTAGAACTCCTCCTGGGTCGGATAGGTCCCGTCGCCGCGCTTGCGGAGCCACAGCCGGGGGTGGGTATCTCGATCGCCATCGCGGGCCGGTGCTCCGGCGATCTCCTCGTTCTTCGTCAGCGGGATGTCGACGAGCCGGCTGACTTCGGTCAGCGCGGTGTGGACGGTGCGGTGTCCGCCGAGCAGGACGCTGTCCACGGATCGGGCAGCGTTGGCCGGCGCGTAGTAGAGCCGGCGTACGCGGTAGATGGCCCACGGCATCGTCTTCATGCGGTTGACGGCGAGGGTGATGGGCTCGGTCACCTGGTCACGGCGCAGTCGGGTGATCAGTGACTTGCCGGGCCCGAACAGGCCGGATCGAGGGTTGAGCGCCAGACAGACGTACTCGTCGATGATGTGCTGTGCCGCTTCGGTTGGGAGCGCGGCGAACCGTGCGAGTTGCTCGGGCCAGCCGGATTTGTTGCCAGCGTAGGGACAGTGTCGGCAGCAACTTTTCGGCCACGCTACGCCGAGTTTGCGGTAACGGTAGTCAAGGCAGTCCTGTCGGCTCCATCCCCACTCGTAGATCGGGTACGTCGGGATGCGTTGCCCGCCCATGGAATACGCGGAGTCGCGCGTGATCCTGGTTTCCTCGTGGACGTTGAACCCGATCGCGTGGATGTAGGGCCTGTCGCCGAACTCGTTGGTACGCCACGCATCCTGCGGTGCGCCCTTCGCCTTTTGGCTGCACTTCCGGACTCCGCCGAGCTGCGGCATGGTGCCGGTGACGCGGTTCTCGCGGGAGAGCTTGTATACGCCGTCGAGGTGCAGCCGGTACGGTTGCCGGGTGTCCTGGAGTACGGCGATGCCGTCCTTTTTGGTCGGGCCCTTGCGGGCGACTTCGACCAGGCGGATGTTGTGCTTGCGGAGCAACGGAAGGACGTAGTGCTGAACCAGTCTTCCGGTCGTGCTCCACTCGTCTCCAGTCTGGGCGATAACGACGACCAGATTGGAGAAGGCGTTCCGGGACTGCCTGAAACCGGTGATCGCGCGGGTGGACGGGTACGCGATCGGCGGCGGGCACCACATGGCGTACCTGTGTGACTTCACGATCGCCTCGGATCGGTCGGTGTTCGGGCAGAACGGACCGCGGGTGGCCAGTCCGGCGGAGGGCTGGCTGGTCAGCCACCTGTGGACAGTCGTCGGCATGAAGCGAGCCAAGGAAATCTGGATGCTGTGCCGTCGCTACGACGCCCAACAGGCTCTTTCGTGGGGTCTGGTGAACGCGGTGGTGTCGCCGGAGGAGCTGGACGCGGAGGTGCGGCGCTGGTGCGAGGAGCTGCTCATGTTGAGCCCCACGGTGCTGAAGCTGGTGAAGAAGTCGTTCGACGACTCCCTGGCCCCGGTTCGCGAGGCGCAGGACCGGTTCAAGATCATCAGTCAGGTCAATCCTGGCTTCTGGGCCTCGGGCGAGCAGAATGAGGGCGCTTCGGCGTTCCTGGAGAAGCGGGCCCCGGACTTCTCGGCATGGCGGTGACCGCAGTGGGAACGCCCATGGAGACCGGCTATGTCCGGGTCGAGGTCGATCGCGCGGTCGCGGTCCTGACTGTCGACCGGCCGCCCGCCAACGCGCTCGACCTGCAACTCGTGGAGCAGCTCAGCCGGGCGGTCACGTCGCTCGGGCAACGGGGAGACGTCGGCGCCGTCGTGATCACCGGCACCGGGTCCAGGTTCGTCGCGGGCGCCGACATCAAGATGATGCGCGGGCTCGGTGACTCTCTGTTCCCGAGGTTCGTCAGCGCGATCCAGCGCGGCTTCGACGACCTGGAGCGGCTGGCGCTGCCGACGATCGCGGCGGTCAACGGCCATGCCATGGGTGGCGGGCTGGAACTCGCCCTCGCCTGCGACCTGCGGTTCGTGGCCGAAGGGGTCCGTCTCGGCCTGCCCGAGGTGCGGTTGGGGCTGCTCCCCGGGGCGGGCGGCACGCAACGACTGGTGGAGACCGTCGGCAAGGGCCGGGCGCTGGAGTTGCTCTACACCGGCCGGGCGCTCACGCCAGAAGAGGGGTTGCGTCTCGGGGTGGTGGATCGGGTGGTGCCGGCGGACCGGCTGCGGGAGGCGGCGACAGACTTCGCGGCCGAGTTGGCCGGCGGGGCGCGTGCGGCGTTGGCGGCGATCAAGGGAGCGGTCCTGGCCCGGCTCGACGGTGGCCGGCGGGCCGGTTTCCGCACCGAGGCCGACGGTGTGGCGAGGCTGTTCGGAACGCCGGACGCCAGGGAAGGCTTGGCCGCGTTCGCCGAGAAGCGGCCGGCACGGTTCGGAGGAACCGGGTGAGCGACCGGGAGCTGCGCCTGGACCGGCCCACGAGCGACGTCGCGGTGGTCACTCTGCAGCGCCCGGACCACCGCAACGCGATCGGGTGGCAGACCTGGGCCGAGCTGGACGCGGCCCTGGGGGAGGCGAGTGAGGATGGGGTGACCCGGGCGTTGGTGCTCACCGGTGCCGCGGGCTGTTTCTCGGCAGGCGGGGACGTGAAGAGCTCGCCATCGCGGGGCGAAGGGATCGGCGCGCCCTCCGCCAGGTTGTCCGTCGGGCACCGCGTCGTCACCCGGCTGATGCGCCTGCCGGTGCCCACGATCGCCGCGGTGGAGGGCTTCGCGGTTGGCGTCGCCTGGAGCCTGGTGCTCTGCTGCGACCTCGTCGTGGCGGCCGAGGACGCCTTCTTCGCGGCCCCGTTCACCCAACGCGGGCTGGCGCCCGACGGCGGGCTGGCCTGGTTTCTCACTCGCAGTCTGGGCCGAAACCGCGCCGCTGAACTGCTGATGCTCGGCGATCGTCTTCCCGCACCCGCGGCGGCCGCGGCCGGATTGGTCAACCGCGTGGTCCCGCCTGGCAACGCACTCGACACCGCCGTGGAACTGGCCGGGCGGCTCATCACTGGCGCCCCTGACGCGCTGATGCTGACCAAACGGATGATCCGTGCCGCCGACCCCGAGCTCGACCGCTTCCTCGACGTGGAGTGGTTCGCGGCCACGTTGGCGCTGCACGGCCCCGAGGCCGTCGAGGGCCGTGCCGCGTTCGCCGAGAAGCGGCCTGCCGACTTCACCCGGAGGGCCCGATGACGACCCTGCCGCGCACCCAGTCCGGCCGCCAGGCCGGACGGGGAAGCCTCCGCCGATCAACGACGCGGTGCTCTCGGGTGCCCCCGGAGCAACCCACCGCACCATGTGGCCCTTCGGCTCTGTTCGTTCGGGACGAGTACGGCGGCGCCGATGCGTGGGCGATCAGTCCGGGTGGCGGGTGCATGCCGGCCCCGAACACCCGTGGCCGTCCCGCACGACCGCGCCGTCAGCGAGGCCGGAACGCCTGCCGTGCGGCGTGAGCGGAGAACCGGATGCCAGCGGAAGTGGGTAACGAGATGGCCATGTTCACGCGATCTGTCAAGGTGTCGACAGCCGGGCCGGCGCGATGAGCACCCGATCAGGTCCGCTCGACGGGCTGCGGGTGCTCGACCTCACGGCACTAGCGCCAGGCGCATTCGCCACCATGCTCTTCGGCGACCTCGGGGCCGACGTGGTCACGGTCGAGCCTCCTGCGCAGGCCCGCGCCGGGTCGGTGATCGATGACCTCTTCGGCTATGGGGGTGCGGCGGCCCGCGATGCCGGCACCGGCCTGTCGCGGTCCCGGCGGTCGATCGTGGTCAACCTCAAGGAGTCCGCCGGCCGGGAAGTGCTGCTCCGTCTCGCCGAAACAGCCGACGTGTTCCTCGAGGGGTTCCGCCCCGGCACGTGTGACCGGCTGGGCATCGGCTACGGCGTGGTTTCCGAGCGCAATCCGGGCATCGTGTACTGCTCGATCAGCGGGTACGGGCGGCATGGCGAGCTAGCTCAGCGTGCCGGTCACGACCTGAACTACCTCGCCGAGTCGGGCCTGCTGTCCGCATCCACCCGGCCCGACCAGCGACCGGGCATTCCGCTCAACGTGGTCGCGGACCTCGCCGCGGGTGGGCTGCTCGCCGCGTTCGGCATCCTGGCCGCGGTCCACGGGCGCGGCCTGTCCGGGCGTGGCACGCACATCGACGTGTCGATGTACCAGGGACTTCTCGGTCTGTTGCAGGCCAGCGCGGCGTGGACGGCGGCCGGTGCATCAGACCCTTCATGGGGCCAGGGTCTGCTGTCCGGCGCGGCGCCGTTCTACGACTGTTACCGCACGGCGGACGGTCGCTGGCTGTCGGTAGCCGCTCTTGAACCCAAGTTCTTCGCTGCCCTGTGCGCCGCGATCGGGCACCCGGAAATGACCGACTGGCAGCACGCACCACAGCGGTGGGATGAGGTCCGGACGACGTTCGAGCGGGTGTTCGCCGAGGCGACGCTCGCCGAGTGGCTGGAACGACTGGCGGATGTGGACACCGCGGTGGCACCGGTGCGTTCGATTCCGGAGGCCTTCGCACAGGCGCGGCACGACAAGCTGGCCAACGACACAGCGGTGGTCGGCCCCCTGCCCCCGATGAGCGCTTGGCACACGGAAGCGGGCCCGGTGCCCCGGCGACCGGGGCAGCACACCCGCGAGATCCTCATCGAGGCCGGTCTGACCCCCAGCGACGTCGACCGGCTGGTACGCGTCGCCGCGGTCGCCGAGTGAACGTGACGCCACCGCGAGCGACCCAGGGAGACGAAGTGGGTGAAGTACGACTCGACACAGACGCGGGCGTGGCCGTGGTGACGCTCGCCGCGTCGCAGCGGCGTAACGCGTTGACGTCCGAGATGTCGCGCGACCTGATCGGCGCGCTCGACGAGGTCGACACGGATCCGTCGGTCGGTGCGATCGTGATCCGGGGCGAGGGCAGCTCGTTCTGCTCCGGGGCTCATCTGGCCACACTCGCCGGTTCGGGAGCCGACCCCACCGCCGAGCGGGCATACGGTGAACTCGGTGTCATTTACGAGTCGTTCGTACGAGTCGGACGGATACGGGCGCCTACCCCGGCCGCGTCAGGGGTGCGGCGGTCGGCGCGGGTATGAACCGGGCACTGGCGGCCGCCCTGCGGGTGGTTGCCACCGACGCCAGGCTGGCTGGTCGGAGGCCGCCGCGCGGGCCGCAAGTCCAGCAGGTGGCTAGTGGCCACGGGAGGGCGACACCAAAGACCCTCATGATGGTGTTCGCGAACGTGTCGAAAGACGCCGGTGCCCGGCAAGAGGCCGACCGGGTCTTTTGCGGGCAGTACCGTTTGCCGCTGGAGCGGTTTGAGCGTTGGGCGCTGGTCGGCGACGCGGAGTCGGTGGCGTCCGATCTGGCGGAGTTGCGTAACGCGGGAGTCGACGGGTTCGTGCTGGTGCCGGCCGCTCCTAACCCCCTAGCGCAGCACGACAGATTCGCCGATGTCGTCGACCTGCTGGAGAACGCGCGACGCGGAGGCGCCGCATGACGTGCCTCGGCCGGTGCTCACACCGTCGTGGTGCGCCGGCACCATCGTTCCGAGGGACCGCCATTGGCGCACCCGGCGACGCGAAGCCCGTCGAGCCGGTGAGCCACCATGAGGTCGGACCGCGAGGTGTCCGAGGTTCTACCCGCACAACGAATCGGGAGGCGAGATGGAACGCGTCGCGCTGGTTACCGTAGGCGACCGTGGAATCGGTTGGTCGATCGCGCCGGCACTCGGCGCTGATGGCCGCGCCGTCGCGGTCGCGGACATCATACGGGACGAGGCGAAGGAGACGGCGGCCGCGATCGAGGCGGGCAAGGACGATCCGGAGAAGATCCGCCAGTTCCTGGCCCGCAGCAAGGTCGAGACTTTCGGCGGCACGCACAGGGTGAACACGGCTCAGCAGACCGGCATGCCCCACCTCGGCACCCCGTGGCAGAACGGCAAAAAGAAGAAGATCATCTGGCCGGCAGAGAACGCCACCGCCGAGATCGCCGTACCGAGGGGGAACTGGTTGTGAACCCCATCATCGCCCGCGGGCGCTACCTCGAGGAGCTGAGGGTCGGGGACTTGTACCAGCACCGTCCCGGTCGGACGGTCGGCGAGGCGGACAACACCCTGTTCTCCACGCTCACCATGAACCCACAGAGCCTGCACCTGGACGCGAAGTTCAGCGAAGGCACCGAGTTCGGGCAGCGGCTGGTGAACAGCCTGTTCACGCTATCGACCCTGGTCGGGCTGTCGGTGAGTGACCTCACCCAGGCGACGACGGTGGCCAACCTCGGCTTCGGCGAGATCGGTTTTCCGAAACCGGTGTTCCATGGCGACACGCTCTACGCGGAAACCGAGGTGATCTCGGTACGGGAGTCGAGGTCCCGGCCGGACGCCGGTGTCGTGGTGTTCGAGCACCGGGCCCGCAACCAGCACGGCGAAGTTGTCGCGGTGGCCCGGCGCAGCGCACTGATGATGCGGGCACCTCAGGAGGACGCGTGATCGGGCCGGCGCTGCTGTTCTGCCCCGGCAGCCGGCCGGACCGGTTCGCCCGCGCGGCCGCGGCGGCGGACTCGGTGATCCTCGACCTGGAGGATGCGGTCGCCCCCACCGACAAGCCGGCCGCGCGTGCCGCCGTGGCCACCGCACTGGCCGACGGCGCCGTTGCCCCGGACCGCTGCGTAGTGCGGATCAACCCGCTCGACGGGGAGTGGGGCCCCGCAGACGTGGCGGCACTGCGCGACACCCCGGTGACGACCGTGCTGCTGCCCAAAGCGGCCGACCCGGCGACCGTGGCCCGGCTCGCGCCGTGGCACGTACTCGCCCTCTGCGAGACCGCGCGCGGGGTGCTCGCCGCCCGCGAACTGTCCGAAGTGGACAACTGCGTCGGGTTGATGTGGGGCGCCGAAGACCTGACCGCCGACCTCGGCGGCAGGGCGAGCCGGCGCAGCGACGGAAGCTACCTGCCCCACGTGGTGCACGCGCGAGTGACGGTGCTACTCGCGGCGTGCGCCGCGGGCCGCATCGCGGTCGACGGCGTCTACCTCGACATCGCCGACACCGACGGGCTGGCCGCCGAGACGACCGAGGCGGTGGCAATGGGGTTCGGCGCGAAGGCGTGCATCCACCCCGACCAGGCTCCGGTGATCCGCGCCGCCTACCGACCATCCACAGCGGACGTCGAGTGGGCGCGCGAGGTCATAGCCGCGGTGGCCGCGTCCACCGGGGTGACCACCGTCCGCGGCAACATGGTCGACGAGCCAATCCTCCGCCACGCCCACGCGATCCTCGCCGCGGATTTGGCCGCCGATGCCTGACCGCGGAGTGCCACCGGGGTCGTCGACGCGTCGAGGCTGTTCCCGTTGAACCAGCTGTGGGCGGCGCGGTTGCGCGGCGACTTCGGTGCCGAGTGTGACCAGGCGGAGCCGTCGGCCGGCGGCGGTTTGGCCGATCCGCGGTGAATTGTTCGCCGCGGGCAACCACAACAGCGCGGTTTCGCCGTCGACCTCAACGCCCGGCCTGCACCGCCGGGTTCCTCGACCCGGCGTGGGAGAACCGTGGGTCCGTCGAGGGCTTCCGGCCAGGGGCGATGAACCGGCCCAGCGTCGGCTACGCGGGCGGCCGAGGTCAACCTCGGTGGCACCTACTGCTCCGGTGCCCACGACATCAAATGCCTCGCCTCGTCGGGTGCGCCGTCGTTCAGTGGGGTACCTAAGCCGCCTCTACCTCGCTAACGACCGCATCACCAACCATCGAGCGTGGTCGGAGATACCCGACCTACGCAACACCGGTCACAACCCCGGACCAGCAAGAACCCTCTCGCCCGTGTTGCGAGCGAGAGGGTTCCTCTGCGTACGAAACCGCAGGTCACAACGACAAAATCGAAACTTTGGTGAACGTGCGCGGGATCGAGCGGTTCAACACCGAGCGCGGCGTGATGAACGCCTCGGTCGGGGATCTCGTCGAGTTGCGTGCTCTATTGGTGCGCCCTGTGAGTTTCCTAAGTCAACCCCTGCGTCTTGTTGATCTTGGTGGTGTGGTGGATGGCGGGGTTGTAGCAGGTTTTGTCGCGCCAGCAGGCCCAGATGATGCGCAGCCAGGCGCGGGCGAGGATGCGCACGGCGTGGGGGTGGCGTTTGCCGCGGGTTCGGGCCTGGTTGTAGATGGTGGCGGCCCAGTCGTTGTCGTGGCGGCTGTTGTCGGCGAAGGTCATCAGGGCTTGCCGGGCGCGGCGGTTGACGGCGTGTCGGAAGTGGACGGTGCGGTGTTTGCCGGATTCCTTGGTGACGGGGGCGGCGCCGGTTTCGGTGGTCAGTTGTGCGCAGGTGGTGGCGCGTTCGAGCATGGGGCCGATCTCGCCGACGATCTGGCTGAGGTTGAGGGTGCCGATGCGGGGCAGCCCGGCGATCAGGGGTGCGTAGGGGTGGTTGCGCACGGCGTTGGTGATGGCGGTGTCCAGTGCGCGGATGGTCGCGCGGAGGGCGCGGATCAGTTGTGTCTGAATCCCGACGAGTTGGGTGATGATCGGCTGACCGAGCCGGGAGGCCGTCGTGGGGGCGGTGCGCAGCGTTCGATGAGCACGCTGCCGGGTCGGTTACCGAAGTAGCTGTGCCGCTTGCAGAAGGCTTCCAGCCGGGCGGCGGTGAGTTTCGCGGCGGCGTGGGGGGTGGGATAGGCGTCGAGGAAGGCCAGTGCGATGTCGCTGTCCAGGCTGGCGAACACCGTTTTGCCGCCGGGCCAGTGCTCGTCCAGCAGCGCGGCGAGCTGGTTGACCGCGGCGATGCGGGCCTCGATGTGGTCGGTGCGTTGTCGGGTCAGCGCTTGCAGCTCCAGTGTCTCGGGCAGAGTCGGTGCCAGTGTCCGCAGTTGGTGGCCGTCGGTGCGCAGGTAGTCGGCCAGCTTGAACGAGTCACCCGGATCGCTCTTGGCCCGTGCGGCGCCCCAGCGCGGGCGCACGGCGTTGAACGCGTTGGGGTGCACCGGAATCACCGGATGCCCGGCGGCCAGCAGCCGGTCGACGACCAGGCCCCGGGTGGTCTCGATCGCCACTGGCAGGCCGGCCGGGTCGCCGTGTCGCCGCAGCCGGGCCAGGTGCTGGCGATCCCGGTCTCGGTGTGGGCCAGCGCCCACCGGTCAGTCCTCGCCCCGGCATCGTCGACCACGGTCACATCGTGCGACCCGGTGGCCCAGTCCCATCCCGCGAACACGCGCGCGGTGCTCCTTCTGTGCTGGTGAAGGACCCGCTCGGTGATGAGGACGCTCGCCGGAAGCTCATTAATCGGCCCTCGACCAGGTCGGGGCATGTTCCTAAGGCCGGTAAAGCGGCCTCGGCCCGGCGGGGCTGGCAGTACTCACAGTGGCCGTCAAACGGCTCGCGAACTAGGCCATGCACCCACCGGGACCGAGTGGTCACAACCCTATCCGTTCGGGCTGCAACAGGGATGGTGGCCTAATGAGCGGACTGAGCGGGTCAAGGCAGCCGGCGCGGGCCGGTAGGAGGCACCGGGCGAACGGTGGCGGCTGCGGCTTGGGTTCAGCGGGTCTCTGTCTGGCTGGGGTCGGTCTGGTGTTCGTGGCTGGTGAGGAAGTGGTCGACGAGGTGGGTGCAGAACCGTTCGTCGTTGGGTGTGCCGGTGACGAGGCGGTTGAAGATGAGGGGGCCGATGAGTTGGGCGAGGGCGGTGGTGGTGTCGGTGCCGGGGTGGAGTGTGTTCTGGGCGGTGTCGCTGGTGAGGACGGCGTCGAAGGGTTGGCGGTATTGCTCGATGATGCGGCGGCGCAGGGTGTGCAGGCGTGGCCGGTCGTTGTCGGTGGGTGTCGGGGGTGTTGGTGCGATGGCCATGCCGAGCCAGGACAGCACGGTCAGTTGTAGGGGGGCGTGGTCGATGAGGTGGGCTTGGTTGGTCAGCAGTGTGAGCAGGCGCTGTCGTAGGGGGCCTTGGGTGGGTGCGGGTGCGACGGGGGGTAGTAGGTGTTCGAAGGCGGCGGCGAGTAGTTCGGTGCCGGTGCCGAAGTGGCGGTAGAGGGTGGCGCGGGCGATGCCGGCGGTGCGGGTGACCGCGTCGATGGTGACCGCCTCGATGCCGCCTTCGGCCAGTAGGCGGGTGGCGGCGTCGAGCAGTCGTGTGCGGGATCGTGCCAGCCGCGGGTCTTCGTCGGGTGTGCTGGGTGTGGGGGTTGCGGCGGTGGACATCGATCTCCTGCGTATCGGGCTGGGGCTGTGAGGGCACGGGCAGCCTAACGACAGCCGGACTTGTGAAACTGTCAGTCTAGGTTCGATACTGTCGGTTCACCAAGTGTCGGGAGAGTAGCGGAGGACGCGTGGCGGAGTCGGCCGGGGCAGCGGGTGGCGCGCGCCGTGGGTGGACGCTGGTGGTGTCGTGTCTGGCTGTGGCGTTGGTGATGGCCGGGGTGGCGTCGCTGACCACGGCGTTGCCGGAGCTGGCTGCGGCGATTGGGGCGAGTCAGACGCAGGCGACGTGGATTGTGGATGCTTACACCTTGGTGCTGGCGGGTGTTCTGCTGCCGGCGGGTGCGGTGGGGGATCGTCTGGGGCGAAGGGGGCTGTTGCTGGCCGGGCTGGTCGTGTTCGCCGCCGGTTCGGCCCTGCCGGTGGTGGTCGACTCCCCGGGTGGGGTGATCGTGTGCCGGGCGGTGGCGGGGCTGGGTGCGGCGCTGGTGATGCCGGCGACGTTGTCCATCCTGACCGCGGAGTTCCCTGCTCGGCAGGCCGCGCGTGCGGTGGGGGTGTGGGCGGGGTTTGCCGGAGCGGGGGCGGTGCTGGGGATTCTCGGGGCGGGGGTGGTGTTGGCGGCCTGGTCGTGGCGGGCGGTGTTCGTGGCCACCGCGGTGCTGGCGCTGGTGTTGGCGGTGGGTGGCTGGTTCGTGCCGGCCTCGCGTGAGCCGGCGGCGCCCCGGCTGGATGTGCCGGGGGCGGTGCTGTCGGCGGCGGCGGTGGGACTAATTGTGTTCGGGGTGATCGGGGCTCCCGATCACGGCTGGGACAGTGCGCTGGTGGTCGCCTCGCTCGGTGGTGGCGTGCTGGCGGGGGCCGGGTTCGTGCTGGTCGAACGGCGTCGTATGGCACCGTTGCTGCAGGTCGGGTTGTTCGGTGAGCGCGGGTTCGGCGCGGGCGCGGTCTCGCTGGTGGTGCAGTTCCTGGCCGCGTTCGGGGTGTTTTTCCTGCTGATGCAGCATCTGCAGCTGGTGTGGGGCTACTCGCCGCTGCGGGCCGGGCTGGCGTTGGCGCCGGTGGCTGTCCCGCTGGTCGTGGCCGCGGTGCTCGCGCCGTGGGTGAGCGAGCGGGTGGGCCTGCGGGTGATGACCGGTACCGGCTTGGCGCTGGTGGCTGTCGCGCTGGTCGGGATCGGCGGGCTGGGGGTGGGCGAGAACTATCCGCGGCTGGCGGTGTTCCTCGGCGTGTTCGGGCTCGGCCTGGGCGTCTGCGCGACACCGGCCACCGCGGCTATCGTGCGCGGGGTTCCCCGCGCCAAGCAGGGGGTGGCCTCCGCGGTCAACGACGTCACCCGGGAGCTCGGTGCCGCGGTGGGGATCGCGCTGGCCGGCAGCTTGCTCGCCGGCAGCTACCGCACCCACCTCTCCCCGGCGATCACCGACCTTCCCCCACCAGCACGCGCCCACGCCAGCGACTCGCTGGCCGCCGCCCTGCGGCTGGTCGGCGACTCGTCCGCTGGGCCTGGTCTTGCCGACGCGGCACGCCACGCCTTCGTCGACGGGTTCCACGACACCCTGAGCATCCTGGCCGTGATCACCGCGGTCACGGCCGTCGCGCTCACGGTGTGGGCGCCCGGACGCCACCCCCGGCACGGACCGTCACGGCCAGCGGACACCCGCGGCCGCGACGCTGCCCGCCTGTCGGTGACCGTCGAACCGGACAGGAGCACGTCGTGACCGCACAACGCCTCATCAGCGACTACCCGCACCAGGTGGCCGGGCACTGCGGCTCGGGGGCGCTGCGGGACCTGATGCAGTGGGCCCGGCTGTCCTATGACGACACGCCCCTGGACGAGGGCACCGTGTTCGGCCTCGCCGGCGAGCTCGGGTTCACCTACCTGCGTCACCCGGCCATGAGCCCGCCGATCTACCTTGTGGGCCGCGGCCCCGACCTCACCGGCGCGTTCACCCGCCGTCTCGGGATCACCGCCACTCAGCACGCCACCGACGACCCCGACGAGGGCTGGGCGTGGGTCCGCGACGAACTCGACCACGGGTATCCGGTGCTGTGCTGGGCCGACATCGCCCACCTTCCCTACCTGCGGGTGCGGCTGAGCATGAGCCGCCACGACATCGTGATCACCGGCTACGACGACCACACCGCCACCGCCACCGTCGTCGACAACGACCGCGCCGACCCCCAACCCGTCCCCTACGACGCGCTCGCGCGCGCCCGTCACTCCACCGGGTTCCCCGCACCCACCCGGCACACCACCTACCGCCTGCGCTTCCCCACCCACCTGCCGCCCCTGACCGACACCGCCGCCGACGCCTGCCACGCCGCCGCTACCGCACTGCGCCACCCCCCGCCGCTACCGTTGTCCACCGGGCACCCCGACCACGACCACAACCAGGACCACAACCAGGACCGGGCAGCCGACCTGGTGCACGGCGCCGGCCTGGACGGCGTCCGCGTCTTCGCCGAGGACCTGCGGCGCTGGCCCGACGTGTTCACCCCCGCGCAACTGGACACCGTGCTCGCCGCGCTGGCCGCGTTCATCGACAAGGCCGGCACCGGTGGCAGCCTGTTCCGCCGGCTGCAAGCCGACTACCTGCACTACCTCGCCCACCGCACCGGCCTGCCCATCGCCGGGCAAGCCGCCGACCTCTACGCCCAGCTCACCCAGCTCTGGCACGGCCTCGCCCGCATCGCCGCCGCCGACATCAGCACCACCACCCGCGTCACCGCGCTCGCCGACACCGCGCGGCATCTCCCCGAACTCGAACAGCGCGGCGCCGATCTCCTCGACCTGCTCGCCCGCGAACTCAGCCCCTGACGACCCGGAGATCCCTGACGACCTGGAGATGTCGTGAGCACCCCCACACCCGTCACCTACCGCCGCGCGGGGCTCTCCCTGGCCGGTGACCACTGGTCCGCACCACCAGCCACCTCACCGCGTGGCACCGCCGTCCTGCTCCACGGCGCCGGGCAAACCCGCCATTCCTGGCGCCACACCGCCGCCCGCCTCGCCGGGCACGGCTGGACCGCGCTCACCCTCGACGCCCGCGGCCACGGTGACAGCGACTGGGCGCGCCCGCGCGACTACACCATCGACCATCTCGTGGACGACCTCGTCCACATCACCGGCAGCCTCGGCGACACCCCGGTGCTCGTCGGCGCCTCCCTGGGCGGCATCACCGCCCTGCTCGCGCACGCCGACCACACCCTCGCCCGTGCGCTCGTGCTCGTCGACATCGCGCCCCGGATCAACCCCGGCGGCGCCGCACGCATCCTCGATTTCATGACCCGCCACCGCGACGGCTTCGCGACCCTGAACGAGGCCGCCGCCGCGATCACCGCCTACAACCCCCACCGACCCCGCCCCGCCACCACCGACGGCCTCCGCAAGAACCTCCGCCAACACCGTGACGGGCGCTGGCACTGGCACTGGGACCCGCAACTGCTCCAGTTCATCAGCGACACCGCCGCCATCACCGAACTCGCCACCCGCATGGACGCCGCCGCCCGCCGCATCACCATCCCCACCCTGCTCATCCGGGGCGCGCTGTCCGACATCGTCGACCACGACTCCATCGACCACCTTCTCCACCACATTCCCACCGCCGACACCGCCACCGTCACCGACACGGCACACATGGTCGCCGGCGACGACAACGACGTCTTCACCAACCACCTGATCGACTTCCTCAACCGCCTCCTGCCCCTCCCGCGTTACCGGCCGGGGTCGTAAAGGGTCGCGGCGGGGCCAAGGGGTGTGCCGCCGGGACAGCGTCTGGCACCGTTTCTGTTCCGGACTTTGTTCCGGTGGCCTTGCGCCGCTGCCGGACTGCCGGTCCGCGGCTCCCGCGAGGGGAACGCCGACCGGTCCGGCAGCGGCTAGTTCGGGTGGTGGGTTCGCTATCGTGTTACGGACGGTCGTCGCGGGGTGCGGTGATCATCGTGGCTGCCGCCGGCTGGTCACGGTTCTGGGTGCGCAGAGCCTCGTGCAGACGGTCGCCTTCGATGTCGAGGTTGGGCAGGACGTGGGAGAGCCACCGGGGCAGCCACCAGGCGCGGTCGCCGAAGAGGGCCATGACGGCGGGGACGAGCGTCATCCGGACGACGAACGCGTCGATGAGGATACCGACGGTGAGCGCGAACCCGATCTGGGCGATCATCGGTTCGGGGCTGAACACGAACCCGGCGAACACGGCGGACATGATCACCGCGGCGGCCACGACCACGCGGCTGGCCTGTTCGAAACCGTGCACGACCGCGTCGCGGCCGTGGTCGTGGTGGAGGGTGGCCTCGCGCATGGAGGAGACGAGGAACATCTCGTAGTCCATGGCCAGCCCGTACAGCACGCCCGCCACGATGATCGGCAGCAGGCTCAGCACGGGAGAGGTCGCGTCCATCCCGAGGGCCTGCTGCAGCCAGCCCCACTGGAACACCGCGGTCGTCGCGCCGAGCGCGGCGCCGATGCTGAGCAGGAAACCGAGGGTGGCCTTGACCGGCACGAGGATCGACCGGAACACCAGCAGCAGCACGATCAGCGAGAGCGCGAGCACGACCGCCACGTAGAGGGGCAGCACGTCGGCGAGCCGGTCGGACACGTCGATACCCAGCGCGGAGAACCCGGTGACCCCCACAGTGATCCCATCGGTGACGCCATCGGTGACGGGGTCGGTGACGCCGTGGGTGGCCAGTCGCGCGGTCTGGTCGCGTAGGGTCCGGACGAGGGTGGCGGTGGCCTCGTCGGTGGGGCCGGTGGCGGGGATGACGGACAGGATCGCGGTCGTGCCGGTGTCGTTGAGCGCGCCGAGGTTCACCGCGGCCACCCCGCGTGTCGCCGAGAGGTCCTGGTAGAGGCCGGCGAGCCGCTCGGGTGGGATCGCGGTGTGGTCGGTGCTGGTGACCGCGAGGATCAGCGGGCCGTTGTAGCCGTCACCGAACGCGCGGGCCACGGTGTCGTAGCTGTCGCGTTGCGGCGTGCCGGTGTCGTAGCTGGAACCCGCGGGCAGGCCGAGGTTCATGGCCAGGGCCGGCACGGCCAGCACGGCGGCGACCGCGATGGCCGCGGCCCCGCCCACGATCGGCCTGCGGGTCAGGGTGGTGGCCCAGGCGTGTGCCACCGGGTGGCGGGCCCGCTTTCCGGTCCGCTGCCCGGCGCTGCGCCGGGCAGCCGGCGAGCAGATCCGTTCCCCGACCAGACCGAGCAGCGCGGGCAGCGCGGTCAGCGCGGCGAGCACGGCGATCGCGACGGTGGCCGCGGCGACCAGGGCCATCGTGGTGAGGATCTGGATGTTCACTACGAGCAGACCGACCAGCGCGATGATGACCGTGCTGCCGGCGAAGAACACCGCGTTGCCCGCGGTGCCCATCGCCCGGCCGGCCGCCTCGTGCGCGGTCAGGCCCTGGTCCAGGACCAGCCGCCGCTGCCGGTTGACGATGAACAACGCGTAGTCGATCCCGACCGCGAGACCGAGCATCAGTGCCAGCACCACCGTCACCGAGTGCATGGAGAACACCGCGGACAGGGCGAACGCGCCACCGACCCCGACCCCCACCCCCAGCAACGCGGTCACCAGCGGAAGCCCTGCCGCGACCACGGAGCCGAGGGTCAGCAGCAACACCAAGGCCGCCACCACCACGCCTACGAGTTCACCGACCCCCAGCACGTCCGGCACCTGCAGCATCACCGACGAGGGCAACACCTCGATGTGCGCGCTGGCGACCGCGTCCTCGGCGATGCCCACGACCCGGTCGACGGTGCCCGCCGGCAGTTCGAAGGTCTGCCGGTCGAACTGGAACTGAACCAACGCGACGCTACGATCGGCGGACACGACCACCCCGGGAACGGGCCGGCCGTCCATCACCAGCGGCACCGGCGCGCCCGGCGGCGGCGCGCTCGCCGACCGCACCTGCTCGATCGCGCCGGCCGCACGCAGCAGCGGGCTGTCCGCACCTTTCGCGGCCTCGGCGGCCAGCATCCGCCGGGCGTCCACGACATGGTCGGCGCCATAGATCCCGTCGACCGCGGCCAGCACCGCCGCCCGGTTGGCCCCCTCGTCGACGCGCTGCCCGTCCTCGGCGGCGAACGCGATCACGCCCTGCCCACCCGAGGCCGCCGGCAGCGACCTCGCCAGCTGGTCGATGGTCTCCTGCGCCGGAGTCCCGTCGATCCGGATCTCGTTGGTCAGCCGCACGGGCTGCACCACCAGCGCGACCGCGATCACCGCCAGCAGCAACAACCACGCGCCCAGCACCCGCCAGGGCCGGCCGAAGGCGAACCGTCCCACCCGATACAGCAACGTCGACACGTGCACTCCCCGGCGACAAGTGATAGCGAACTCTCGAACCGAGAGTAAGCTATCACCACGAGATGTCGGGTGCGCCCGGGCACCGAGAGGACGATGCGGCGATGGCTTCTAAGTCGATGTCGTCACGCGCGGACGCGCTGTCGAACATCGCACGAATTCTCGACGCCGCGCGCCGGGTCTTCGCCACCGGCGACGGCACCGGGCCCCTCACCCGCATCGCGCGCGAGGCCGGTGTGGGCATCGCGACCCTCTACCGGCACTTCCCCAACCGGGAATCTCTCGCCTGCGCCGTCTACGACCAGATCTTCGCCACCGAGATCGAACCCGCACTCGCCACCTTCGCCGACACCGGCGCGTCCCGGCAGGCCCTGCTCGACGTCGCCGAACGAATCAGCGACCTCATCCTGCGAGAACCCGGCCTGGTCGCGGCGATCGGACAGCTCACCGAGGTCACCGGCGAACTGCTCCGCCGCAGTATGCAGACCCTCACCCCCATCCTGCGCGCCGCCCAGCAAGCAGGCAACATCCGCCCCGACATCACCCCCGAAGACATCCCCGTGTTGCTCGCCCTCGCCACCACCGCCTTCAGCACCACCAACCTCGACCGCCGAACCCGCCGCCGCTACCTGAGCCTGCTGCTCGACGCGCTCAACCCGTCCCGGTCCACCCCGATGCCGCCGCGCTGAACGTCTCGATCAACAGTACGGAGTCGCGTCATGCCCAACCCGCGGGTTGGTCTTGCCCTGGGCGGCGGTGCCGCACTGGGCGCCGCCCACATCGGTGTCCTGCATGCACTCGCCGAGCGGGGCATCGAGCCGCGGATCGTCACGGGCACGAGCGCCGGAGCGCTCGTGGGCGCCGCGTTCGCGGCCGGGTTGCCGCTGGATCTCATCGAGGAGCAGGTCCGCGTGGCGGGCTGGGCGACCTTCGGCAAGTTCACCCTCACACCACGCCTGGCCCTGCTCGACAGCTCCGCCCTGTCGGCCTCCGTCGGTGTGCTCGGCCCAGAGCCGAGGATCGAGCATTTGCCACGCCGGTTCGGCGCGGTAGCCACCGACCTGCGCACACGGTCGTCCGTCGTGCTCACCAACGGCCCCCTCGACCTGGCGCTGCGTGCGAGCATCGCCGTCCCTGGCCTGTTCCCCCCGATCTCCTGGAACGGTCGCTTCCTGGTCGACGGCGCGCTCGCGGACAACCTGCCCATCACACCCGCCCGCGGCCTCGGCGCGGACCTCGTCATCGCCGTGCGGCTACGCCCAGGCTGGCAGTGGCCCGGCACCGGCCGCGTCACCGCCGCGACCGTCGCCGCCGCACGTGACGACGGCGATACTCTGATCATCGAACCCGACCTACGACGACTCTCCCCATGGTCACGAAGGGATGTTCCCCGCATCATCGACGCGGGACGACGCGCCGCCGATACCGCACTGGCCCGGTTCGCCTGGGAGATCGGTGACCAGGACCAGGCATCCTGAGACCGGTTCGAGGCGAGTCCGTGCCGGCGGAACCGACGGACCAGATCACCGAACCAGTCAAGGTCATCGGTTGTCCACCGGCCGCGGTGTCCCGCGCGGTTCTCAGTTGTGGTGTTCGCGGTCGTGTGGTTGGTGGTGGGTGAACATGGCCTGCACCTCGGTGTCGGCGCCGTGGGGGGCGAAGTGGTTGTGGTCTACGGTGAGGAACAGGGCTTCGGCGGTGAACCGGGTGAGGCCGTCGGGGCCGGTGCCGGTGGCTTCCAGGTGCAGTCGCCGGCCATGGCGGTGCTGCAGGCGTGCGGTGATGCGGTGTGGCTGGCCGAGCGGCACCGGCGCGAGGTAGTTGACGGTCAAGGTGCGGGTGACGGCGACTTCTTCCACGAGGTAGAGGACGAACCCGAACAGGTCGTCGCAGGCCGCCGAGATCGCGCCGCCGTGTGCCAAGCCGGGGGCGCCGCGGTGCCGCGGGTCGAAGGTGATGTCGGTGACCACGGTGTCCCCGTGGCGGTGGACGTCCAGGTGCAGACCGGCCGGGTTGTCCGGCCCGCACCCCAGGCACTGCGGGTGGTGCGGCGGCAGCGAGATGGGCATGGGGTCAGCCATTGCGTGTCGATCCTTCGGTAGCGGCCGGCATGGCCGGGTCACGGGGTCGAGATGGGCTTTCGCCGGGTGGCGGCGGCGAACAGGGTGGCGGCGACATCGATGATGTCCTGGCGGTCGACCGGGAGTTCGCCGCTGAGCCAGGCCATGAGCAGTTCGGCGAGGCCGCCGGTGAGCAGGAGACCCGCGATCTGGTCATGGGGTGGGGAGAGCGCGTCGGCACCGTGCAGAGCCTGGGCCTGGGTGGCGATCAGCTGGGCGAACTCGCGCAGCAGTTCGTGACGTCGGGTGCGCAGCGGCTCGGCGGCGGCGGATTCCAGCATGGCCACACGGCCGATGCGCGGATCGCCGGTGAGCAGGTCGACGAACGCGCTGATCGCCGCCGTGGCCTTCGAGTAGGGATCACCGCCGGGGGTCGCCAGAGCGCGCAGCCCGACATCACGGATCCGCGCGGCGACCCGGTCGAGCACCGCCAGCAGCAACTCGTCACGGTGGGCGAAACTCTCGTAGAAGTACCGCTCGGTCAGTCCCGCCCGCGCGCACACCGCGGTCATCGTGGTCTGCCGCCACCCTTCGGTGCCCAGCAGATCCAAACCGGCTTCCAACAGCTGCTCGCGCCGCTGGTCGCGGCGTTGCTGAGAACTGACGCCCCGATAGCTGCGCTTCGGCATCGACATGCACCCATCTTGACATACGTTCCTGTCAGAACCATTCTGACTGTGGTTCCTGTCAGAATTCGGTGGTCGGCAACGGAGGCGATACGACGTGACGCAGCGAGTCAGGACCGTCCGACGGCACGCGGAGACCGTGCCGGCACTAGCCGGTGTGGTGGTGGCGATCACCGGGGGTTCACGCGGAATCGGGCTGGCGACCGCCCAGGCGCTTGCCACGGCGGGGGCCACAGTCGCGATCGGTGACCTCGATGCCCCACCGGGGTGGCTGGCGGGCCAGCACCCCGCCGTCCGTGCCTGGCGGGTGGATGTGACCGACCAGGATGCGTTCGCCGGGTTCCTGGACCAGGTCGAGTCGACCTGCGGACCGCTGGATGTGCTGATCAACAATGCGGGGATCATGCCGTTGGGGTCGCTCGGTGACGAGCCGGCGTCGGTGGCGGCCCGGCAGTTGGAGATCAACCTCCATGCCGTGATCCACGGCAGCCGTGACGCTCTGCGCCGGATGCTTCCGCGTGGGCGGGGACACCTCGTCAACGTGGCCTCGCAGGCGGGCAAAGTTGGCTTCCCCGGCGCGGCCACCTATTGCGCCACCAAACACGGTGTCGTGGGCTTGTCCGAGGCGTTGCGCGCCGAACTGCGGGGCAGTGGGGTGGCGGTGTCGTGTGTGATGCCCACGGTGGTGAGGACCGAACTGGCCACTGGGCTGGGTGAGTCCCCGCTGGTGCGGCCGGTCACACCGCAGCAAGTGGCCGACGCGATCACGGCTGTGGTGCGCCGGCCGCGGTTCGACGTGTACGTGCCGCGATCGCTGGCGGTGGTCAACCGGCTGCTCGCGCTGGCGCCCCGTGCGCTGCGCGACGCCCTGCTGCGGATCTCGGGCGCGGATCGGGTCCTTGCCGGCGCTGACCCGGTCGCCCGGGCTGGTTACGACGCCCGTGCTGTGCCCGGACGCGGGCAGGACGCGATGGCCGACCGGCCGAGGGAACGGGAACGTCCATGACGAGCGACGCGGCCACTCCCGCGGCGGGGCATCGTGGACTGTCGCTCGTGTGCACCGGTGGGAATGTGCATGAGGTGGCGGCGATGGCCGCGGACGCCGAACGAGCGGGGTTCGAGTCGGTGTGGGCGGCGGAGTTCTACGACCGCTCGGCGGTGGTCGCGGTGGCGGCGATGGCCGCGGTGACCGAGTCGATCACTCTGGGGACCGGGATCGCCTACGGGTTCGGCCGGACGCCGCTGGTGCTGGCCGCCGAGGCGCGGGATCTGGACGCACTGTGCGGCGGCCGGCTGATCCTCGGGCTCGGGACGGGGACGCGGCGCATGCAGCAGGACTGGCATGGCCTGTCCGGGGAGCATCCCGCGGCACGGGCAGAGGAACTGGTGCCGCTGCTGCGCCGGCTGTGGCGGCTGGACGAGGGGCCGGTGCGCCACGAAGGCCGGTTCTACCGCGCACACGTCGTTCCGACCGCGCCCGTCGCGGCCCCGACGCGGCCGGCGGTGCCGGTGTATCTGGCCGGGGTGAACACGCGCATGATACGCGCCGCCGGGGCGGTGGCCGACGGGCTGGTCGGTCATCCGCTGTTCACCCCGGAATACCTGCGCCACACGGTGCGGCCCGCGCTGGCAGCGGGCGCCGAACGCGCCGGGCCGGTGCCGGTGGCCGGGTATGTGATCTGCGCGGTGGATCCTGACGAAGACCGTGCTCGCCGGATGGCCGCCGCGCAGATCGCGTTCTATGCCTCGGTGAAAACCTACGATTCCATCCTCACTCTGCACGGCTTCACTGACGAGGCGGGCGCCATCCAGGCAGCGCGTCGCGCTGGTGACCTGGAGGCGATGGTGGCCGCGGTGTCAGACCGGATGATCGACACCATCGCCGTGGCCGGCACCCCTGAGCAGGTCCGCAGCCAGTTCGCCGCCCGGTGGGCGGGCTTGTACGAGCGGACCTTGCTGTATCCGTCTTCCTTCGCCGGCCCGTCGGCCACCACCGCCGTGCTCGACGCCTTCGCCCCACTCACCCGCACGCCTACCACATAAGGAGAGCCGTCATGGTCCACATCATCGAGCGCACCACCCAGGCGGCGCGGCAGCGCCTGTCCTCGGTGCTGGTCGCACCAGCACCCCAGGCGGTCGACGAGGCGTGGCGCCGGTTCAGCCGCCGCTGGCCCACCACTGACCTGGCCACCCCACCCGAGGGCAGCGGCCTGCGGCCGGTCCGCGGCGACTACGGCCCGCCCGTGGTGGGGCACCTGCTCGACTACATCCGCTTCGGCACCGAGTTCGGCCGCGAACGCTACGACCGCTACGGACCGGTCACCTGGATGGGCGCGTTCGGCACCCGCGTCGCCGTCGTGGCAGGCCCCGAGGCGACCCAGCGCGTGTTCACCAACGCCGACAAAGCCTTCTCCCAAGCCGGCTGGCAGTTCCTGATCGACCGGTTCTTCCACCGCGGGCTGATGCTGCTCGACTTCGACGAGCACAAGATGCACCGCCGCATCATGCAGCACGCCTTCACCCGAGACCGCCTCGCCGGCTACACCCACCAGGTCAGCCCGCGCGTGCGCGCCACCATCCCCACCTGGCCGACCCAACGGCCCGTGCGGCTGTACTGGCTGCTCAAACGTCTCACCCTGGACATCGCGACCCAGGTGTTCATGGGCGGCCGAGGCGGCTCCACCGACACCGAACGGATCAACCAGGCGTTCGTCGCCACCGTCCGCGCCGCCAGCGCACTGGTGCGCGCCCCGCTGCCCGGCACCCGCTGGCGCGCCGGCGTACGCGGCCGCCGAGTCCTCGAAGACTACTTCGCCCAGCACCTGCCCGCCGCCCGCGCCAGCACCGGGGAGGACCTGTTCGCCGCGCTGTGCCAGGCCACCACCCCCGAAGGTGAGCACTTCAGCGACGACGACGTCATCAACCACATGATCTTTCTGATGATGGCCGCCCACGACACCGCCACCATCACCACCACCGCCGCCGCCTACTACCTCGCCACCCACCCCGACTGGCAAGACCGCGCCCGGCAGGAATCCCTCGCCCTCGGCGACGCCCCCCTCGACATCGACGCCCTGGACAACCTCGACACCCTCGACCGCGTCATCAAAGAAGCCCTCCGGCTACTGGCCCCCGTACCCCTCGTGATGCGCAAAACCGTCACCGACACCGACATCCTCGGCCACTACCTGCCCGCCGACACCCTCGTCGCCCTCGCCCCCGCCATCAACCACTACGTGCCCGAATACTGGACCGACCCCGACACCTTCGACCCCGACCGCTTCGCCCCACACCGCCGCGAAGACCACAGTCATCGCTTCGCCTGGCTCCCCTTCGGCGGCGGCGTGCACAAATGCATCGGCATGCACTTCGGCACCCTCGAAGTCAAAACCATCCTGCACGAAATGCTGCGCACCACCCACTGGACCATCCCCCACGGCTACCACATCCGCTGGGACAACACCTCCCTCCCCGTGCCCTCCGACGGACTACCCATACACCTCAACCCACTCTGACACCCCAACCGCGACACGAGCGCACCTGCGTCCACCGATCACGAGGACACGGACACCTCCCGGCCGGTGGCCAACCCGAAAAGGGGACCGTCTCAGGCAAGCACGATCCCCAACGGCAGGACCTCCGCAACGAAGAGCACTCCGGCCGGCACCCAGCTCGGTTACTCGGGGCCGGCGGTGCGTTGTCCTTGGCGCAGGCGGCTGGCGACGTAGCTGGCGCGGTCGCCGCCGTTCTCGCGGTGCCAGGCGCTGGCGGTGGTGTCGGCGACGCCGAGCAGGTCGGCGAGCATCTTCCAGTGGACCGCGCCGACCAGCGAGAGCCAGGCGCCGTTGCGGGCGGTGCGGACGCTGGGGACACCGAGCTTGCGCAGTCGAGTCTGGAGCGTGGCTGAGGTGATCGGCCGGTCGGGGCGCAGCCCGGGGAACAGGTAGGGCGTCGGGCGGTGCCGCAGCGCGCCGGCGAGCGGGCGGCGGTTGGTGACGAGCCGGTGCAGGAGCGCGGAGAGCCGGGGCCGCAGCCACAAGGGGTCGCGACCGAGTCGCAGGCCGAGGATGCCGGGTTCGTCGGGATGGGCGAGGACATCGTCGGCGGTGAGGTTGACCAGGCGCCAGCAGCTTTGGCCGTATTGCAGGACCAGACAGCCGGCGACCCGGTCCGCCAGTGGCAGCGTGTCGTCGGTCTCCAGCGTGACGGCGAGCAGGACACGGTCGGTGTCGCTCATGATCTCCCGGTCGCCGGTGTGGCGCGAGGTGCCGATCGCGATGTGGGCCGGGGCCAGGCCGTTGGTCGCGGCCCACAGCAGGAACGAGCGGGCATGGTGCTGGCGGGGCCGATTGCGGATCAGCCAGCGGTCCGCCACGGGTTGGGTGAGAGTGGCCAGGCTGGTGCCGCGGGTGCCGAGGTAGCTCAACAGCAGGCGGGCGGTGTCCAGCTTCCGGCGGAGGTGTTCACGCTGGTAGTACGTGAAGCCGGCGTCCTGCTCGGCGTGTTGGTGGGCCAGCGGCATCAGGTGCCATCGGGCGTAGCGGGCCAGGATGGTCTTGTCGTGCGGGGTGGTCACCCGCTCCAGCAGGGTCTGGACGTCGCGGGTGAGCTGGGCGAGTTCTTCCTCGCGGGGTTCGAGGAGTTCGGCGAGCACCAGCAGGCCGCGCAGGTGCTGCACGGCGGTGGTCTGCCGCAACTCGTCGAGCGCTTGGTGGGTGCAGGCCAGCTCGCCGGTGACCATCCGGCGGATGAGTTGCCCGCCGGGCCGGCGCAGGTACAGGGACAGCGAGTAGGGGTTGTCGTAGTTCTCCAGCAGCTCGGCCAGCGGCGCCAACCAGGCGGCCGGTCGCCCGTCGGGTTGGGTGAACACCTCGCCCAGGTCGCGGCGGGCGGTGCAGGACGGGCACTGGCCGCGCAGCAGGCGGCCCATCGCTCCGCAGGTTGGGCAGTGGTAGGAGAACGTGACGCCCGCGCAGTCCGGGCACAACGGTCCGGCAGCCTCGCGGCGGAACACCCCGGCCAGCTCACCGCAGCGGTGGCAGCGCTCGTGCGTGAGTCGTACGGCGTCCACACAGGACAGGCAGACCGGGCCTTCCGGCCAGTGCCGTTCAGCGCGGGCTGTGGTTCCGCACCGGGCGCACGGGACCTGGGCGGCCAGGTGGCACGGCACGCACCTGGCCACGCCGTCCGCACCGGGCATCGGCATCGACGGTCGTTGCCCGCAGTCGTCGCACGGTGGGCCGGGCCGTACCACTTCCCAGCACGCTGTGCACCACGGTCCAATGTGGTCACGAGCGCACACGACCTTGCGGGCGCCACAGCCCGAGCACGGTTCGGCCTGCGCCCGCCGGCGGCAGCGGTCACACCACGGTTCGCCGTCGGCGTCGCGGTAGGCCACCAACCGGGTCCGGCCGCAGTTACGGCACGGCTGACGCGGAATAGCCCGCTGAGCGCAGGCCCGGCAGACGCCGGTGCGCACGGTCCCGACCTTGCGGGTCTTGCCGCAGCGCGGGCACAGCACCTTCGGCGCACGCCGGTTGTCGCACCTCTCGCACAGCGGGCCCTCGTCGGTGAGCCGAGCCGCCGGCTTGTCCTCACCGCAGTCGACGCAGCGGCGCGGTGGCCGTTGATGCGCGCGCTGGTAGCACGCCTTGCACACCGGCCGCTGCTCGTCGCGGATGGCGACCGGTGCCGTCCGGCCGCACCGCGAGCAGGGTTCGGCCAGATGCGCCTGGCGGCACCGCTCGCACCACGCTCCCTCCTCGGTGTGAGCGGCGGCCAAGACGGTCTTGCCGCAGACCCAGCACGGCTTGCGGGGAAGGGTCTTGCGGTGGCAGGTGTAGCAGACCCGGCCCTGCGGGGTGTTCTTCGTGGCCTTCATCGTCCGCCCGCACACCGAGCAGGGCTGCGGGACGCGCCGCTCGCGCTGCCAGCACCGCGAACACACCGGCTGCCCGTCGCGCCGTGCGGCCACCCGCCCGGACCGGCCGCACAGCGAGCACGATTCGGCGAGGCGCTTTCCGTTGCAGTTCCGGCACCACGCCCCCTCGGCTGTGCGTCCGATCGGAACGGTCAGTCGACCACACCCGACACAGGTCTCCTTGTCCCGGCGGGCGTGGTAGCAGGTATGGCACAGCCCGCTGGTGACCAGAGACCGGTCGCGTCCACAACCGGCGCAGACACCACGCCCTTTCCCCACGTGCGTGCCCCGGTGCCCGGTCAGCTCTCGGCGTCGAAGAAGTCCGCGGACAACAACGGCATGTCCGGCACAGCCGGCCGCGGGCCACGGCGCGGCGGCTCGTCGGCGGCCTGCTGCGGCTCGATCTCCACCGCCAAGTCCTCGAAGCGGCAGTCGAGTATCTTGCACAGGGCCAGGATCAACTCGACCGGCATCTTCGGCGGACGCTCGGCCCGCACCAGCCGGTAGATCGAACTGCGGTCGAACTCGAAGCCATACCTACGCAGTTCCGGGATCAGCTTCGTGGTGGTGTACCAGTTCTTGCGGACGGCCATCAGCTCGCGCAGCCGCCATTCGTAGCGCGGCTGCTGGGCACGCAGGCCGTCGTTCTGCTCGTCCGGCCCTGGCCGGGACACGGCGTTCATCGCACCCTCCTCCGACCGCGGGCAGGCTCGCCCGACGCATGATCGGTGATGTCGTCGCTGAAGTCGTCGTCCATCTCCGCCTCCGTCTCGGCCATCGCGAAGCCGCGCTGCAAGGCGGCCTCCTCGGCCGCGTCCAGGTGCTCACGGACCTTCAGGTTCTTGAACTCGCTGCTGACCGCCGTGTAGATCGCCGTGGTTGCCGCGTGGGAATGACCGACCTGGTCGGTGACGAACTGACCGTCGTAGCCGGACTCGATCAACCGGGTCACGTACGTGTGCCGCAGGCAGTGCGGACCCAGATAGTCAGGCAGCCCCGCCAGTTCGCGCCAGTGCTGGAAACGCTGGTTCACCGCCCGCTCCGAGATCATCTCATCGCGCTCGGTCGGGAACATCACACCGTCGTCCTCGCGATCGACATAAAACAGCGGGCGCACGTTCGCCAAGTAGACCCGCACCGTCTGCACCGCCCACGGCCACACCGAGATCACCATCCGCCGCCGGGGCGGCTGCCCGGCGCTGGGCTTGCCCCACCGCACCGCCAGCGCCGCGTGGTCGCCGAACTCGGGCAGCTTCGCCTGTCGCCGCCAATCGTGCGTCTCCAGCCGTGCTGCCTCCCGGCGCCGCAACCCCCAGCCATACAACGTGGTCAACAACGCCAGGTCACGGGCCGCGGTCAACGCGCCCTTGTGTCCCTCCGTGCGCAGCCGCTGGATCTCCGGTTCCATGCAGCCGAACAGCCGCCGGATCTCCTCGCGGGTCAGCGGCCGGTTCCCGCTGGGCCTGCCGATGTACTCCTGTGCATGACGAACCGCGTTCAAATCCCGCAGCGCGAACGAGTTGAACCGGCCGAACAGCTCCTGACAGACCTGCGGCCACTCGTAGGCCGGATCACTCAGATACGCCAGATACAGCGCGAGATCGTTCTGATACTTACGCATCGTCGAGTCGGCCACGCTGTCGGCCAGCATCGCCGACCACCGATCGAACAGGCCCCGGTTCCACGCCGGCTCCCACGGGTAGCCGTCCGCCACCACCCGCACCTGGCGAGCGATCCGCAACCGCTGCCGCACCGTGTCCTTCGACAACCGCCGAGCCCGCTGATGATCAGCAAACCCTTGCAGAGTCTTCTCGAACACCGCCTCTGCCGGACGCAGCATCGACACGCCCGGCACCACATGCAACGTGGCAACCCCGGGCACTGTGGACATCGGGCCGCCACGGCTGACGTCCGTAGTCCATCGACCGTCAACCAATCGTCACCCTCCGCAACAGAGATCGTCGCAGATCTCTGCAAGTTGATGCGCTGGAAGCACCAATAGAGCGTAGGATACACCGTGTTGACGATCGTGTGGCCCCGCACCTCGATCAACACGGTGGGCACGTGATAGAAACTTGGTCGCCGCATGTACCGGCCAGGCGCCAGATCGCGGGCTAACCTCGTCGGGCCGTGATGCAGCCAGTGCAACATTGCTCGAACTTCTTCAGCCGTGCCCGCGACTCCTCGGCGCGCAGGCCCATGCAGTTCAGCACGCGGGCCGGACGGCCCAGATCACCGAGCTCGGCGACCAGTTGCGTGATGAGTTTCCTTGCAGGGCCTCGCTTCTGATCCGAAGTACAGTAGCGAGCCGAGGCCGAAGGCCAGCGCCCGCGGCGGCGAACCTGGTCGAGGAGCAGCCCTTGCTCGCGGTGGCGTTGTTCGTAGCGCACCCCGTAGTGCTCAGCCTGGGTGCGGGCGAGTTCACTGGTGCCGGGCCATTCGACGTGGCCGAGCGCGCAGTGCAGGACGGTGATGCGATCGAGGACTCCCGCAGTCTCGGCGAGGGTACAGACCTCGTCGAGCATTGCTTGTGAGTCCTTGCCGCCGCTGCTGTTGACGAGGATGACGTCATAGGCGGTGAGGTCCGGCATTTCGGTGGTTGATGCGTGCATGAGTCACCTCTTCATCAACGTGACGCGATTCGGTGTCCTGAATGGACGAACGGCGGCGCTGTCCTACGGTGCGCGAAAGGCGCGAGCGCGGGCCGACGGTCGCGCGATCGGTTTGTCAGCCCTCGAACGTGACGTCGCCCTGGATGCAGATGCGCAGTGGAACTGTGCTGTCCTTGTCGTTGCGCAGCAGCCACGACTCGGTGTCGTCGAGATCGATGAGACTCGGACCTGCCGGCTGGCCGGGTCGACGTAGAGCGCGACGTGGACTCCGGCGACGGTGATCGTCGGCCGTTCGTCCTCGTTCGTCATCGGCTCGAAGATGGCTGCACGGTTGGCCGTATCGGCGACGCTGGACAGATCGGTGTTGGCGGTGCTGTTCATGATGATCTCCTCCGAAGGCGGGCGACCCTCATCGCCGGCCCGCGCGGACGCAGGCCGGTGTGGCGTGGGTGCGGGTGGGGTGGTCTGGCCGCGTGGCCGGGGAACCGCGGTACCTGGTGCTAGCGGGCGGCGTCTGGGCCGCGCTGCGCCGCGGTGATGTCGCGGTGGTCCGTGCTGCGGTAGCTGGTGTCACGGTTGCTCGTGGGCGTCCAGCCCAGCGCGGCCAGCAGCGGCCGGACACCGGCCCACCAGCCACCAGGAAACCGCCGGAAGAGCCATTCCTCGGCGGTGTAACGGTCTAGGTCGGCGTTGGGCCGCGGGATCACGATCGAGGTGGGACTCAAGCTGAGCAGGTCGATCGTGATCACGAGAGCGCGGAAGGTGCCGCCAGAAGCGGGACCGATCATGCTGGCGCTGGGTGCTGCGTTGATCAGCGCGGCGTGGTACCGGGTGGCGTCACCGGGGGCCCACCACGCCCAGCGCGGGCGTTCCGTGGGGACGTCGATCTCGGCGATGAGTTGCCGGGCATCGTGAATGTCGTTGGTAGTCATGGCGGTTCGAGCTCCTTCGGATGTGTATCAGCCCATGCAGCGCGATGCCCTCCCCGTGGCGAGTTGGTGCTGGGGAGGGCATCGCGCTGAGGTGCGTAGCTGGTGGCCGGAGTGGTCAGAAGTGGCGGTGTCGCCGGATGGCATGCTCGACAGCGATGGTGATCGTGTCGCCGTTGGTCTGCGCGCTCGCCTGCTGGTAGAGCGGCCAGGACCAGACGCAGTCGCGCCCGTCGCAGTAGATGCGGACGTGCCCGTCGTCGTTTTCCTGGAGTACCAGGGGAAGGCGGTGCCGCTCGGGCTCCGGCCGCCGGGGCGCGTTGCCCGGCAGGGTAAGGCGTGAGCCGTCGTGAAATCCCACGTCGACCCCGCGCTCGGCGAGGTGCTGCACGACGTGGCTGACCAGGTCTTGCGCGTTGACCTTGCCGACGGCCGAGCCGGGCCGAGCGGGGTTTTCGAGGTAGTTGTGCACCAGGTCTTCCAGCGTTTCGACCAGAAGCATCGGTGAGTCCTTTCGCGAGAACGGGTTGCCTGCCGGGAGCGATTAGCCCCAGTTGCGGTGTTCGCGGTTCCACTTGGCTTCGACCTTCGGCGCCAGTTCGGCGCGCAGGTCGTCCTCGGTCCGGCCGTGTTTGGCGGCGAGCGCGGCCAGGATGAGCTGCGCATCCTCGTGGTACTCGGCGATGGTGTCGCGGTGGAACGCCACGTTGCGCTTGGCAAGGAGCCGGGCGTAGGACAGCGCGTCGATGTAGGAGCGCCGCGCGGTGAACTCGGTGTCGATCTGCCCGTATTGATTGGTGCGCAACGGCGTTCCGTCGGGTGCGGTGATCGCTTTGGCGGCCTTGGCTTTCGCGCGTTCGGCCTTCTCCGCTTCCCGCGCGAGTTGCTCGGGGGTCTTGATCCGGCTGGGCCGGTTGCGGACCTCGACCGGCGCGCTGGGGTAGCACTCGGTGCACGCGGCCTTGCCGGCCTGCTCGACGATCTCGGTCTCGTCGTGCCCGGAGAGCTGGGTGAGCCAGGCGAATCGGGTGGACGGGAAGCACGTTCGGCACTGCATGGTGCGGTGGACGTGGCCGCCGGTGTTGAGGACCAGCCAGGCGCGGGTCCAGCCGCCTCGGCGTTCGAACTCCGCATCGAGGGGGCGCGCGGCGGCCTCGCACTCGGCGATCGTCTGGCGGGTCTGCTCGATCCGGGGCTGCAACTCGGTCGCGTACTCGTCCATCCCGTCGTTCACCAGACGGCGGACGCGGGCGGTGAGCCCGTTGACGGTGTCGGTGGCCTTGGCATGCTCGATACCGAGCCGGGCGAGCTCTTCGTCGATCTCGGACGGGGTTGCGGTCGTGGGGTCGTCGATGGGCATGGTGGTTCACCTCGGAACGGGTTCGGGCCAGGCCGTGTCGGCCAGGCGGGGGCGTGGGAAGGCGTCGCCGGTGCGCCAGGCGCGGATGGCGGGGGCGAGTTCGCTGGTGACGGCGCGGTCGAGGTCGCGGATGTCGATCGCGGTCCGGCCGGTGCGGCGGGCGTCGGCCCACAGGTCGAGGACCTTGGTGAGGCTGTCGGCCAGCAGCGCGGTCGGCGCGGTGGGCGGGTAGTCCTCGGCGACCGCGGCCAGCAGCCCGGCCTCTCGGTCAACGGCATGCCGGGGGTGGTGTAGTGGTCGAGCTGGCGGACCGGCAGCGTGACCACGTTCTCGGGGCCGGGCTCGGCGCCGGCCAGAGTGACCGTGCCGAGCTGGACGTCGGCGCCGAGTTGGAAGACGTAGACCCAGAGGCCCATGCGGGTGGTCGCGCGGGTGAGCGACTGGCGCGGAAGGTGGCGGGCCCGTGCCACGTCGAGCGCCTTGGCGCGGTTGGCGGGCACGGTGAGCACGTCGTCCAGGTGGGCCCGTGACAGGTCGAGGCGGTCGTAGAACTTCACGAACACGAGGGACTCCCCTTTCGGTGTGGTGGCGCGGGTTCAGGCGCGGGTCTGGGCGAGCGCGCGGGGTGGCAGGGCGGTGGTGGTCCAGCCGTAGAGGTCGAAGACCTGGCGGGCGTGGGAGCGGCAGTAGAGGTCGAAGGCGCCGCCCTGGCCGGCGTGGGTGGCGCGGCGGTGGCAGTAGCGCGGGGGGTCGGCCGTCGCGAACTCGGTTTGCCAGGTGCACGCGCGCAACCGGTGGACGCGGATGACGAGGCCAGGGCCGCCGTTGATGCCGGCCCAGCGGCCTCCGTCGACGTCGGTGGCGTGCCAGACGTAGCGGGTCCACATCCCGCCGGACGGGGTGTAGGTGCGCCGGCCGACCTGGTGGACGTCGTGGGGGTCGATCGTGGCCAGGTGCCCGCCGGGCCAGGTGGTCAGCGCGCGACCGGCCGAGGACACGTAGGCGACGAACGTGTTCGCGCGTGTCATCGCGTGGCGTTCGCGTTCGTCCGAGCACGGGTAGCAGCTCGTGGCGCCGGTGGTCGGGTCGATCGCGCGGCCGGTGCCGATCCCGCTGGGGTCCGGGGTGGGCGGGTGGCCGCAGTCGAGGACGTCCGCCACGGGGGCGGTGAAGGAGGTGGTCATGGCGGCATCGGTCCCTTCAGGCCGGTGACGAGCGGAATCGGGAATGCGTAGGTCGGCCGTTCGGCCACCGGAGGCGGCTCGAACGGCCGGAGGTGATCAAGTGAGGTGTCCGAAGGTGGCCAGCAGCCGGGCGAACTCGGCCACCCGGTCGTGCGGGACGCGGACGGTGAACACCGAGTCGGACGCGCCCGAGCGCACGCAGACGCGTCCGTGGACGCCTGCGTCGACCGTGCCGAAGTGGAAGTCGGTGGCCTGGTCTCGGCGCTGTACGCCCAGGCGGGCCGCGACGGTCGCGGCGAGTTGCTCGCGGGCGGCGGCGATGCCGTCGCTGGCGTGCTTCTCGTCCCAGGCCGCGTGCAGCGCGGCCTCGTAGTTCGGCAGCAGCCGGCGCCGGATCTCGTGGGTGATCATGTCGGGCGGTTTGCCCTGGTCGACGGTGATCTTGTGGTCCTGCTTGTGGTCCTGCGGGACGTGGTTGCGCAGGAAGCCGAGGTGACCGGTGATGATCAATCGGCCCTGGTCGGTCTTGCGGCCGGTGGTGGTGCCGTCGATCAGGTCGAGGACCTGATCGTTCGGTCCGGCGAGGTGTGCTTCCGAGCCGTCGTCGGCCTTGCCGGTGTAGGCGCGCCACCCGGTTCCGAGGTGCTCGGCGACGGTGTGCGCGAGGTCGAGGGTGGTCATGGAGTTCTCCCGTGGGTCGGCGGCCAGCCCGAGACGCGCCGGCCGAACTGGTGGTGAGGTGCGGCGGCAACCGGCGCACGACGGGGCGCCGGCCGACCGTCGACGGGGACGGCCGACCGGCGGGAAAGGAGAGACGGAGGTCAGCGGCAGTGGCCGGTGATCTGGACCAGGTGGGCCATGTCGACCACGGGCCCGGCCCAGTAGCGGACGTGGGCCGGTTCGTTGCCGATTCCCCAGACGTAGAGCCGGAAATCGGGATCGCTTGGGCAGGCCCACACGGAGCGCTGACCGGGCCCGTTGGGCGCGGGGGCGCCGTGTTCGTCGCATCGGTCATCGACGACCAGGCCCCCACCCCAGGACGACCGCAGGTGCGCGAACACCCGGACGTACGAGGCGTCGAACGGCGCGGTGTGTGCTTCCTGCCGAGTCGCTGCCCATTCGGCCAGTGCGTCCGCGGACAACGGCCGGCGGGAGGTGATCACGGCGCGCACGGCGTCGGCGTCGGTGAGCCGCCCGTGGTCGCTGCTGTCCGCGTAGGCCAGTGCGCACGGCCCGGTGAACCACAACGTGATCCACTGCGGGCCGCGATGCCAGCCGCGCGCATAGCCGCGCCGGTCGCCCAGCTCGGTGATCGGGATCGGCGGCAACACGCCGTCAAGCCCCCGGTCCGGTCGGGGCGTCCACCCGTGTGCGCGGAGATCGTCGTCCACGGTCGGGTAGATCATGTCTGTGGTCCGGGCGCCGGAGTAGCCGCGTGCCGCGCGGCTCAAGGTGTCCGCCAAGCCGTTCATGCGGCCGGTGACGTTGCGCAGGCCCTGCACCGGCATGGGGTGCGAGCTCAGCGCGTCGTCGTGCAGGTCGGCGACCTGGCAGCGGAGTTCCTCCGCGAGCCTGGCGAGGCTGGTGAGGCTGCCGGCCTGCACGCGGTTCACCGTCTCCAGAGACTCGGCTCGTGCGCGTTCCCGGTCGAGTTCCGCGCGCAGTGTGTCCAGGGTGGTCGGGTGGTTGGTGGTCATTGTGGGTGCTCGCTTTCGTCGGTCGAATCGCGTGAATGTGCGGAGGTGATGGGAAAGGGGGTCACTGTTCGGCGAGCACGCGGTCGAGCTGATCAAGGAAGTAGTCGACGTCCGTGTTCGGGCGCATCGCGTCGCCCGACGGCATCCAGTCGAAGTCGTCGACGTAACCGGTGCTGGCGACCTGGTCGAAGGTGTCGACGTAGTCGGAGTGGTCGCATTCGCAGCAGTCCGGCGCGGTCACCGGGTACAACTGACTGCCGACGTTCCGCGACGCGGTGGCCAGCGCGCGGTCATGGAAGGTTGGCGCGGTGTAGGTGGCAATCGCGGTGACCACACGAGCGGCCGGGAATCGGGCGAACAACTCGGCCAACACGTCGTAGTGGGCGTGCCAACACGCCGAAATCGTGCGGCGCCTGCCGTTCGGGCCGGTGCCCTTGCCGAACACGGACGCGCTTCCCTTGGCGCCGGAGCCTCCCGTGTCGGTGGCGCGGAGGGTGAACGTGGCGCGGGGGCCGGCGCGGTTGCTGCGATCCTCGCCCGTGCGCACGGTGATGTTTCCGTCGTAGAGCGCGCTGGACACGTCGCGTACGACGTGGTGAATATCGGTGAGGGACACGCCGTACACGAACATGGTTGAGCTCCTTTGCTGATTCGGAAACGGTGGTGATGACGTGCGCGCGGATGAGTCGAACAATCCGCAACGGAAAATCAGACCGTTGCAACCGTTGCGCGCGGGTGAGAGCTGCGCGGCGCCCGTCATGAACGGGCGCCGAGAAACGCGGCTGACTATCGGTGACATGTCCGGGCGAGCTGGACTGTGGTTAGATCCAGGAATCGACGCGGTGGACGGTTGCGCCGCATTTCTTGGCGACGTAGTCCGCAGCGTCCGCCAGGGTTGAGAATCGGTAGCGGTAGGCGGACAGCGGCACCGGAGTGGGCGCCCCGTCGGTAGAATCGATGCGCCAACGTCCGCGCGGTGCGCGTTCGCAGGCGACGAACGCGCATCCGTCACGGGTGAACGCGACCGCGCTATCGGCGTCCTGTTCGCCGTAGGTGTCGTCAGTCATGACGTAGCCGTTTTGGGCGTACTGAAAGTGGAGCTCAACGACGTTGTCCGTGTCGGTGGACATGTGGTCTCCCTTGGCGTTGTCCGGTCCTGGGTAGGTCGCGTGCGCGGGTTCAGGCCCAGCGCGGTTGGAATTCCTCGGACAGTCCGTCAAAGGTCCACGCGCCGAAAATGCGGAACTGTCCACAACGCACGCGCACGTGTCCGCGCGGGACACAACCGCTTGGGGTGAACGTGGTGTGTTCGCCACGGCGATAGGCGCCGCGTGTAGCGGTGACCAACACGGCGATTTCGCCGCGCGTGGCGTACCCCGTCACCTTGGCCGGCACGAGTCCGGAGAAACTGTCCAGGAAGATAAGATCACCGATCCGAATAACAGTCATCCGAATCGAATCGCGTTGCGTGTCAGTCATTGCGAGACCTCCCTCGGGATGCGTTAGGCGGCGGACTGGTAGCCCGTGCCGGGGCAATTGGCCAGATGGGGCAGGTAGACGGTTCGGAAGTCGTTCCACGCGCGTTCGGAATTCGCGCGGGCCCGGTTGCGTCCCCGGTCCAGCCGGTTGGGGCCGCGCCGTTGTTCGGCTTCCTGGTTGAGCCGTTGACGGGCGAGCCAGGTCACGGCCTGCACCTGGTGTGCCGAGACCCGTTGTCCCGTGCGTGCGGAGATCAGCTCCGCGGCACGGCGGTACAGGCTCACCACGTGGTCGTACTGCCGACGGGAAACCGTTCCGTCCTTGCGACGGAACCCGTTCACCGGCGCGGAGTCGTACTCCTCGGACGTGAGCGCGCGACCGTGCGCCACCGACAGCGCGTGCCGGTCGATCACCACGCGCGGGTCATCCGGGTCCTGATCTCCGCCGAACTCGATCAGGTGGGCAAAGTCGCGGATCTTGGGACCGTTCAGGATGTCCTCATACCGCTCACCGGCGAGCAACCGGTCAGCCGCGCGTTTCTGCCCGGTTGTGGCGAACATCCCGGAACCGGGCCCACCGATTCCCTTACCCTCGCGCAGTACGCGAGCGGCATTAAGGACATTGCCGATCCATCCTTGCTGGGGCGAGTAGATCGCAAGCATTCCGGCGCCCAGATGCGCGTCACCGTTCGTGATGGCGGTTGCCACGTGGTGCGCGTCGGCATACCAGCGCATTCCTTGCGCGATTTCGTCGGGTGTGGCCTGTTCCCAGTGCCACACGATGTTTTCGTGGCTCACGGGGTGTGCCCGGAACCATGGATGATCGCTGGGGGCAGGCATGACAATTCAGTCCCTTTTAGGTGTGATTCACGGTCACCGGCGAGTCGTCCCACAAGCGGGACCATCCCGATTGCGCGGGACGCGCTCCGACCGTTCGTACGTATTTGTCCAGGGCGAGCAATTCGCGTCGCGCTTCTCCGACGTCCAATTGCCACAGTTCACGGGAGATCTCATCCCGCACGCGGTCAACGTCAATCGCGCCCGATGACGCGAGGGAATACAGAGCGGACGACATACCGCCGTGCCACTCGGACGCGATACGCCGCGTTTGCCCGTCGCTGATCATGACGATAACTGCACTCATGGTTTGCCCCTTGATTCACGCCGCGACCGTGACCGGAATGGATTCCATGGCGGAAAAATCGAAAATGGCGAGCTGTGCGGTTTCCCGCGCGAGCGTCATTGCCTCGGACAGATCTGCGGTCACGACGGAAACGTCCAGGTAGACGCGACCGGTCGCAGGGTCGCGCCATCCGCCGAGAACGCGACCGGGCAGCGAAAGAGCGTCTTTCGCTTGCCCGATGTACTCATGCAGGTCGTTACTGGTCACGGGACCGTCGAAAACGCGTTCGTGTTCCGGGTGTACGGCAACCGCATAGCCGGTACGGACGTCGGAACCGTCGTCAGGCTTGACGGAAAAGCCACCGTCGGGAACGGACAGAGCGTCCGCCATGGCGCTAATCCGGGCGGACCAATCGATCAGAGACATAGTCATGGCGGTACTCCGTTTCGTGTACGAAAGTGGTTGACTGGCAGCGATTCAGGCCAGTTGTGAACTGGCACCGAAACGCGCAACCCTCACCATTGCGAGATCTCCGCAAAGGGGACACATCCTGTATCCGTGCAATACGGCACTACTCGCGTGGTGAGGGTTGCGCGTTCCGATGGCACATTCCCTGAATCTCTAAAACTGTTGAGATAAGCCGTTATGTCTAGCGCGCAACGCAAGGAACCATGCCCGTAAGGGTTTAGCGTGCTATGGGCAGGCGAGAGCGACGCTCTCAAGCCAGAGGAACCCAATGTCGGCAACCGCCTAAAACAACCCCGAACGCCTACACATTGCGACGTTTTTCGGTGCTAGACCACCATTGACTTATCTTGGGGACACACCTGTGGCAGGCATGCCATTTATGCGCGCTACTCCGCTCTATAGCAAGAGCTATACAAATGGTGCTGCAAGCGCAGTTACTACACATTCCCTCTCGGAAATGAGCGTTTGGCTACGCGTCGTTCACCATTCCGCTCTGCACGGATTCGCTGCTGACCGCACGGCCCAAGCCGCTGCCCGCGCTATACGGGACTTAAGGTTGTTGTCATTAGGAAAGTTGCCGTGGTGATCGACTCGCAGGGACGCCGTGCCCTGGTCCTCGTCGCCCCCTCGGTAGCTGTCCTGCTGACGTGTCTATTAGACACCCAAGTAGGACACTCTGCAAGAGGGAATGCCCTCGCTGTGACCTTGCCGTTACATGATCTTGTGAGAGTGCAGGTCAGGCGGTATTCGTGCCGGCAACGCGCGGCTGCATAGGGAGGCGAGCGAAGCGAGCGACCGGCGCGGCAGAGGCCCCAGCGGACGCGACCGGCGCGGCAGAGGCCCCAGCGGACGCGACCGGCGCGGCAGAGGCCCCAGCGGACGCGACCGGCGCGGCAGAGGCCCCAGCGGACGCGACCGG
>NZ_JBITMQ010000025.1:0-39079 GCF_044466355.1 Actinophytocola sp. NPDC049390 | reverse complement strand
CGGCGCGGCAGAGGCCCCAGCGGAGCGGACAGCTCATCTCTTGCTTTGTGCTTTATGGATGGCGAAATGCCAAGAAATGGCGAATCGCGAGCGTTGTTATTCGAGCTATCCACTCACGCGATTCAAGCCAAGAGAACTCAAGTAGAGTTTGAGTATTGACATGTGCTCGCAATTGTGATCGTCAAGTGCGAATGGTGATTGAATGCGAATTGAAACAAAGTATCGGATTCGACCGAAGTTGATCAGCGGCAAGTGTGCAGCAGGGGGCTTGCAGCCGTGACGACCGAGCAGCGAGAGGTGAGGCCAATGCGTAACCATCAGCCGGTGGAAAGTGGGGTACGGAAGGATGGTGACCGGAGCACTCGGGGTGACCACCGGATCATGAGGAACGGCAGGCGACCACCCACCCAAATCGACTGTTCATGTGCCTGCCGGCCACCGAGTCGGGCGGAGCATCGGTAGCCCCTGCAGGCTGCGTGACCAGGCAGTTCGCGGCGTCGGAGGGCTACCGCTCTAACAGGTAGTTGGATCGGACCGTCGTCTGGTAGGTGACCAGGACACTACAAGGTGGTCACTGACCGTGCTGTTGACCTACTAGTTGGTCACTCGATGTGGTGACGCCGGTTCGTCCTAAGTAGAAATACGCTGCACGGGGTACCCCGTTTGACGTAACGTTGACAACCTTGACACTGATCATCGAGGCCGCTGGTACCGGGCGAAATTATACGCCTGTAACTGGAAAGGAGGCGATTCTAATCTTTGAATCTCAGGGCTCGTCTGTGCCGCGGGGGCGGGGTGTAGGCGAGCCATCACGAACGAGTTTGGGGGGTGTACATGGTAACGGGGGACGCTAGGTATCTAGCGCGGTCGCGGGATCTCCGTCACGTGCTGAACGGGGAATGGATCACGCACATTCTGGTGGCGTTGAATGCTGGGCCGCTGCATTACAACGAGCTGCATGCCGCCATCCAGGAGATGACCACGTTCGATCCGTGGACCGGGTCGGTTCGCAGGATTCAGAGCCGGGCATTGGGCCGGACCTTGCGAAGGATGGAGACAGCCGGCCTTGTGGACCGGGTCGAGGAACGGACGTTTCCGCGGTCGGTGGTGTACTCGCTGACGCCCGCGGGCGCGGATTTGCTGGTTCGGGCGCGGCCTCTGATCGACTGGGCGGAAGAGAACATCGATCTGATCGAGCGCCTGCAGAAGGCGCCGGACGACGGCGATCAGCCGCAGGACGACGATCAGCCTGACTGAGGTACCGCTGCACTGGCGGACGCGGTTCAGCTGGCTGCGGCGTTGTCGGTGGAGACCGGCCGCCGGGTGCTGCCGCGGCGTTGGAGGAAGTCGGCGAGGTTCAGCGTGTCGGCGCTGGGGTTTTGGCCGATCTCGTCGAGTGTGGTGGTCAGCAGCGCGAGGGTGCGTGGGATGGCGGCGTACTGGTCGAGGCGGGCCTGGGTGCGGATGATGTCGCGGTAGACGCCCTCGTTGTAGCGGTCGAGCTTCCGGGTGCGTTCCAGCAGCGTGAGCATGGTTTCTGGGTCGCTGTCGCCGTGCGCGCGGATCAGGGCGCCGAGCGCGTCCAGGACGTCGCGTCGGGTGGCCTCGCGGAACGGTTCGATCCAGGGCACGAGCAGGTCCTCGGCGAGGTCGCCCTGGTAGAGCTCGACGGCGTCGTGCAGCTGGGCCTGCGCCGCGGCGTCGGTTGGGCGGGGCGCCTGCAGGGCGTGCTGGAGTTGCCAGTAGTCGACGACGGCGAGTTCGTTGTTGAGCTGGTAGCGGCCGTCGTCGTTGAGGATGAGGTTGTTGATCCTGCCGTCGGTGGCGTCGGTGAGCGCGCGGCGCAACATCGACAGGGTGTTGTGGAACGAGTTGTACGGCCGCGGTGGCCGGCTGTCGGGCCAGACGGCTTCGTTGAGGACTTCGCGGCGGACGCCGTGGGGGTGCAGCGCGAGGTAGACGAGCAGTTCCCGTTGCTTCGGTGTCAGCGCGCCGCTGAGCTCCTTCTCTCCCTCGTCGCCGCGCAGGGCCAGGTGCAGGCGTCCCAGCACACGCACAACCAGCGGGGGTTGCGGTGCTGCCACGTCACCGTTGTCCGGTTTCCGGGTTTCCTCGGCAGCCGGTGCCTGCTCGGCGGCTGGCTTGACGTCCTCGGCGGCCGTGCGGCGCTCGTCGGTGTCGTCCGGGGTGTGCGCGGCCGGGGCCTTCGGCGGGACGTCCACGGGGATGGGCTGGACGTCCAGCAACTGGAGGCTCGGGGCCGGTGGGGTCTGCTGGTTGTCTTCCTGTTCCGGCGGGCGGGTGGATTCGAGCTGGGTCATCTCGTCGACCGAGCGCTGTGCGGGGACGGGCGGCGTGGGTGCAACGTCGTGATCGTCTGCGGGCGGTGCGAGTTCGCCGCCGGTGAAGCCGCTGGTTGCGTGGTCGGGTGTGGCCAGGTCGGCGGGGCCTTCAGCATCGCGGAGCACGGCAAGCAGTTCGGTGGCGTCGGTGGAGGGCAGGCTGAACAGGCGTGTGTCGGCGAGGGCGTCGCCGAGGCCAGGGCTGGTCGCGCTGACGGTGCCGTCGTGGCGGACGCGCACGGTCGCGCCGGGGCGCCACTGGCCGAGGAGCACGCCGGCCAGGCCGAGGGTCGAGCCGTTGTCGAGCACGGCTTGCAGGCGGCGTTCCGCGTGGGGCATGGGGCTGGCGAGCAGCACGAGCGAGGCCGGAGTGAGTCGGGTTTCGGTCTCCTCGATGGCGTGGCGGGTCCGGGTGAGCAGGGCCGCTTCCATCTCGTCGAGGGCGGCGTCGAGCGTGGCGACGACGTGGATGGTGGACGGCAGGTTCTCGACGTCGGCGCCGTCGAAGACGAGGTGCAGGTCGTCGGCGGGGACGAGCACGCGGATGCCGTCGCCGGGCTGCTGTTCGGTGAGCAGGTGCAGCAGCAGTGCGCGGGCAGCGGCGGTGGCGCCGGGGCCGGCGAGACCGAGGCCGCGGGTGCTCGCCAGGTTCAGGGCGAGTTCGCGACCACCCCGCACGCCGACCCTCGTCGTCACCGGGACTGGTTCGTCGTCGGGCTCCAGCGCCCCGGCGGCGGTGATGTGGATCCGCGGTGGAGCCGGCGCGAGGTCGACGAACTCCACGTCGTCCACGGGCCTGCGGTTGCCGTCGTCCTGGTCGTAGGCGGCCCGCAGGGCGCGGACCACGGGCGCGATCGGCCGCTGCAGGTCGGCACGGTCGCCGCTGCCGATGCGGTAGCGGCGTCGGCGCCACATCCGGACCGAGACCATGGCCGTCGTGATCGCTCCGGCCAGGCCAAGGCTGACGAACACGCCGGTCAGCAGGTCCAGCCCCGGTTCGGCCTGGTCGTCGTGGTGCTGGCCGGCCTCGTCGGCCGGCGCCGGGGTCGTGTTCGGCGCGGGCTGTGTTGACGGAGGCGTGGTCGGCGCAGTGCTCGTCGGAGGAGGTGGCGGCTGCGGAGGCGGCACCTGCGGCTGCTGCTCGCCGGGAGGATGTTGTTCGGGCGGGGCCGGGATGTAGGCGGTGATCTTCCAGCCGGGGCGCACGAGGTTGGGTTGGGTCAGCGCGCGGCCGTCGGGCTGCTCCACGCCGCGGTTGAGCTGGAACAACTCGGGCCACCGGGTTCCGCCGCCGGGACCGTAGATGCGTTCGGCGACCCGCCACAGGCTGTCGTAGATCCCGTCCTCGGGGAGCCGGACCTCCTCGGTGACCTGGACCATGCCCGGCGGGGCCGGCGCTGCCCGATCGACCGCCAACGTGGCGGCCGGGACGACGGCCGCCTGCGGAGCCGCGGCCTGCGTGGCCGGGCCTGGGGTCAGCGGTGCGACGACGGCGACCGGCGTGAGATCGGCGGCCAAGGCTGCGGTGGTCGGGGTGGGAGCCGTGTACGGGGTCCGGTTGCCGAGCAGGGTCAGCACGATGGTGCCGATCAGGGCCGCGGCGAGGCCGTGCAGCGGGCCAGGCGGGCGGACCTGCGGCCAGGTGATCCCGCGCGCCGCATCGACTGTGCAGCGCAGGACGTCGAGTGCGAAGAAGAACCAGACGATCCAGCACAGCACCGCCAGGGTGTTGAGCAGGAACTGCGCGCTCATCGGGTTGAGCAGCGTCGCCTGGATCTCGTCCCAGGTCGGCACGTCGTCAGGCAGGGGCCACCCCACAAAGTGCACGAGGGCCCAGGGCAGGCCCGCCACGAGCGCGAGCAGGACGACGAGGGCGAGCAGACCGCGCACGAACCGGAGCACCGCGGCCAGCGCCCACCACGCGGGGCGGCCTGTCCCCGGCCGTATCGGCTTTCGGTGAGAGAAGTGCGAGTGTGCGGTCATGGCGTGCTCGATTCCTTGGACGTACAGGTTTACGGCTCCGCGGTCGCCAGCGGAGCCAGCGGCGTCATGTCACCGGCGCGGGAATCCGGGTGGAGGTGTCCGCCGCGCCGTTGCGAGGTCCGGCGAGCTCGGGTAACGCGGACTGCTGGGTGGTGGCCGGCGCCGTGTTCGATGTGGACGATGCTTGGCTCGCGTCCCGTTTCGCGGTAGCGGTGCCGGCGGTGGACCGCTTGCGCTTGGGGCGAGTCGTCTTGCGCCCGTTGAGCCACTGGGTGAGGTCGGTGGCGGGTACGTCGGTGAACTTGGCCAGCTCGTCAACGCTAATGACGTCGCTGGACTCAGCGAGGACGTCGCCGAGTTCTCGCTCGATGTCGCCGAGTTTCTCGGCCACCTCTGCCCGCAGCAGTGCGAGTTCACCGACGCGCTTGGCCGCAGCTGCCCGCTTCGCGCTGCGGGCCGCGTCGGCTTGCTCGACGCGGCGTTCGATCTCTTCAGTCGTCGCCATCCTGGTCTCCTTCCCCGGTGTGGCACTGAACTGGGTACGAGCATGTGAAGGTCGTCATGGGAGTACTCCGGAGATTCCGCGTTGCGGTTGGGCCTGCCCGGTTCCCGTGACGGTGATTGAGCCGATGCTGACCAGTCCGAGCAGCTGGGTCGGCTGGTCGATGCTGACGGTCACGTTCACGGTGTTGCCGGCGACCGAGACGGTGCCGGTGTGGCCGGCGGCGGCGAGGTAGCTGCGGGCCGCGGCGCTGGCTTGTTGTGGGACCAGGCGCAGGGTTCCGTCGGCGCGGTAGGCGGTCAGGTCGATTTCCTGGGCGCCGGCCCGCGCGGCTTCCTGCGCCTCGCCCATCGCACGGACCTTGGCGGCCAGGGCGAGCCCGCCGTCGAGCACGAGCCCGGCAAACAGCAGCGCGGCGAGGGCGATGATGACGACGAAGGCGGTCACCCGGCCGTCCTGGTCTTCGCGCAGCCGGCCGGTTCGGCGGCGCAGCGATGCGACCACCCTCATGGCGCACCTCCCGCTTGGGCGTTCGGGGCGGTGCCGCGCCAGACATCGACCGGGGAGGAGAAGCTGGATTGGAACGTCCGGCTGCCAGGCACGCCGAGCGAGGTCAGGTCCCCGAAGCCGACGCTGCAGGACACGGTGACGGTCACCGTGGAGCCCGGCTTGAGTCCCTGTGTGTCGGTGGACACCGACAACGACTGGCAGGTGATTCCCGCGGACGCCAGGGCTGCGCTGGCGGTGGCTTGGGCGTTGGCGGTGGCCTGCGATGGGGTGCGGGCCAGGGTGGCGGCGCGGGCCGCTTGGTGCGCGACGTCGTTGATCCGCAGCTTGGTGTCGGCCAGCCGGCCGCAGAACACCACGAACAACAGCAGCAGGATCAGCAGCGGGGTCAGTAGAGTGAGCTCGGCCGCAGCGGAGCCTCGTTCGTTCCGACGCAGCGCGCGAATGCTCGCGCGCATCGAGCGCGCGAACGCGGGAAGACGGCGGGCCGCGGTCATGGTGCCACCGCCCCTGCACCGGTCGGCGGGGTGAATTTCTCAACGGGCCCAACGGCTTCGGCGTGCACCGTGAAGGTCGCGAACGGAATCACGTTGATCACGGTTCCGGTGACCGTCACGGATGCTTGGTTCGGTCCTCGCTGGACGTTGACCGATGTTCCTTGCAGCGGGCCACTTCCGAGTTGGGTGAGGACTCGTTGTCCTTCGGCATTGCCTGCGGCCGTACTGCCGCCGTACACGCGTGCCGCGGACAGGGCTTCGGAAGCGGCGGCTTGGGCGATGTGGGTGGCGTGCATGTAGAGCGCGAACTGCGCGATCAACAGGATCAGCAGTAACAGCAGGGGCGTGGCGATGACGAGTTCGACCGTGCCGGCGCCATGCTGATCCGTCCGCAGCCGACGCAGCGCCGCCCGCACGCGCATCCGGTGTGGACGCTCGCGCGTGTTTGGCGTGCGGGATCGGCTGGGGCGTCGAGGCATCGTGGTCACCGGCCTACAGGTTGATGCCGTTGGCTTTCTGGGTGACCTTGATGACGATGATCGCAATGACCGCGATGGCCAGCGCCGCCAGCAACGCGGTGACCACGACCGCCTCGGTCGAGTAGCCCGCCTCGTCGCGGCGCAGCCGCTCCAGCTCGGCCCGGATGCGGGCGATGAGGATCTGAACTTCGGTGAACATCAGCTTCTCCCCTGTGGTTCGGGATCCGGTATGGACAGTCCTTGTGGGAACTTCAGAGACCTCCCAGCACGCTCGCGAGGGCAGGGAACCCGATGAAAATCAGGAACCCGCCGAACAGCATCACCACGGGAAGGCTCATCCGTTCGGTGGCGGCCTGCGCTTCGCCTTCAGCGTCGGTGAGTTCACGGGTGCGCAGCGCCGCGGCCTTGGCCGCGAGGCTGGCGCGCACGCGGGCGCCCTCGGTGCCGGCGAGGCTGACCGAGGCGGCCAGCTCGGACAGCTGATGCACGTCGAGCTCGGTGCCGAGCTGACCGAGGGTCGACCACGGTGTGGTGCGGGTCAGCTTGGCGGTGACCAGCGCACGGCGCAGCTGTTGGAAGGCCCAGCCCTTGCCGATGCCGACCGCGTCCGACAGCGCGCCGTCGACTCCGGCGCCGCCGGCCAGCAGGACCCGGATCAGGTTCAGGTAGGCCGACAGCGCGTGCCGGAAGGTCGAGCGCCGCCGCTCGGCTTCCTGCCGCACGCTGATATCCGGCAACAGGAACCCACCGAGCGCGAAGAGCAGGCTGGCGACCGCGGGGACTTCCCAGCCGAGACCAGCGTCGGCCACGACGAGCAGCAGTTGCATCAGGATCGGCAGCAACAGGCCGGTCAGCGCCAGCGTGGCCTTCTCGGCCAGGTGATGTTCAATGCTCTTGCCAGTGACCGCGAGGTCGTTGCGCAATTTGCGGTTGGGCAACCCGAGCGCGGCCAACGGCTTGATGAACGGCCGGCCCACGCGCAACGCCCAGCCGTCGGAGTCCGCGGTGAGGATCGGTGGCGGCGCGGGCGTCGCGTGCAACCGGTCGACCAGAGCGCGCAGCGGCGGCCTCGGCGGGAACACGTAGACCACGAGCGCCCACAAGCCGACGCCGAGCCCGGCGCCCCACAACAACGCGCTGATCATGACGACGCCCCCTTCCCGGTGAGCAAGTCATCGACGTCCACGTCGGCGTCGTGGGGCCGGATCGTGGCCAGCTCCGTGAGGAAGCGCTCCGGCTCACGCATCCGCGCAATCCGTGCCAGCCAAGCAAAAGCTGCCGCGAACAGCGCGCCGACGAACAGCAACATGATTTGCCCGAACGCGGAGTCGTAGGGGGCGAGGTAGCCGCGGTTGAGCAGCACCAGCCCGATCGCGAAGGACAGCGTGGTGATCACGATGACGCGGACGCTGGTCCGGGTGCGGGCGCGGCCGGCCTCGACGCGCATCCGCATGGACGCCTGCTCGCGTGCCTCGCTGGCGAGTTCGCCGAGCAGGTCGGCCAGTTGGCGGGCCTGGTGCTCGGCGGCGAGCACGAGCGCGGAGATCACCAGGTCCGCGGTGGGGTCGCGCAGTTGGTCGGCGAGGTGGCGCAGGGACGGTGCGAGGCGTTCGCCGCGTTCCAGCCGGACGGCGAGCTCGGTGATCTCCTCGCGGATCGCTTCGGGGCAGGCCGGGGCGGTGGCGAGGATGGCCTGTTCCAGGCCGGCCGCGGCCACCAGGGTGTCACGCAGCATCTCCGTCCACCCGGCGATCGCCTCGATGCGTTCGAGGTGGCGCTTGTGGTCGACGTTCGAGCCGAGGATCCGCGGCAGGCCGACTACCGCGAGCGCGGTCAGGATGGCGGCGACCACCCAGCCGGTGACCGCGCCGACGGCCAGGCCGGCGAGCACGGCCACGACGAGCCAGCCGACCCGCTTGCGGTCATGCCGGGCGGCCAGCCAGGCACTCAGCCGCGACGGAGTCGCCGGACGGGCGGGCCGGCCGCGCAGCCCGGCGGCGATGAGCAGGACACCGACGGCCACACCGGCACCGAGCAGGCCGAACAGGGCGGCGGTCGTGGTCATGGCGTCCACCACCCTTCGCGCCGCTCGAACAGGTCCGGGTCGTAACCCGCCTCGACGAGCAGGTCGACGGTGTCGGTGCGCAGCGGCGCGCCCGGTACGGCGCGCAGGTCCGGGCCGGGGCGCCAGACCTCGTTGCTGATGATCTGGGCGCCGTCGGCGCCGACGACTTCCCGGATGGAGGACACCACGCGCTTGCTCGGGTCGTCGCGGGGCTTTTCCAGGTGCACCACGAAGTGCAGCGCCGCAGCCACCAGCAGGTTGGTCGCTTCCATCGGCAACCGCTCGGGGCCTTGCACGGCGTAGGCGGCCAGCTTGGTGAACGCGCCCTGGCTGGAGCTGCTGTGCAGGGTGCCCATGCTGCCGTCGTTGCCCATGGACATCGCGTTGGTCAGCGGGATGACCTCGGGCCCGCGGACCTCGCCGACGATGACCCGGTCCGGCGACATGCGCAGGGACTGCCACACCAGGTCCGACAGCGAGATCTCGCCCTGGCCCTCGATGTTCGGTTCGCGGGCCTGCAGCGCCACCACATCCGGGTGCGCCTCGGCGTCCTCGCCGAGGCCGAGTTCGAAGACGTCCTCGATGGTGATCAGCCGTTCCCACGATGGGATGGCCGAGGCCAGGCCGCGCAGCAGGGTGGTCTTGCCGATCGCCGTGCCGCCGGTGACCAGGACGTTGCGCTTGGCGCGCACCAGGGCCTTCAGGAAGCTCTCCAGCGCGAGGTCGATGGTGCCGTTCTCGCGCAGCTCGGCCAGCGTGACCTTGGTGAACCGGTGCCGGCGGATCGACACCGACGGGCGCGCGGTGACCGCCATGACCGCCGAGACACGCTCGCCACCGGGCAGCTGGAAGTTCACGATCGGGCTGCCGCGGTCGAAGCGGCGCTCCTCCACTCCGGAACGGGTAGCCAGGTCCCGGATGAGGTCGATCAGCTCGGTGTCCGAGCCGACCACCGGGGGCAACCGCTTGCGACGGCCATCGGCGTACTTGACGAAGACACGGTCGCCGTTGATGTTGATGTTCTCGATGTCGGTGTCGGCCAGCAGCGGTTCCAGACCGGCCAGACCGAAGACCTCGTCCAGGACCTGGCGAATCAGACGCTGCTCGACCTCGGGAGCCACGAGCATCCCGCCGGTGGCGGAGTTGCGCAGCTCGGCCTGGGCGTGCGCCTCGGCCGCGTCGGTCAGGATCGCCTCGGCCAGCCGGCGGCGTGCTGGGGCGTCCATCGGCGGGCGGCCGGCGGTCTCGTCAGCCCGGATGCGTTGGCTGAGTTGGGCGGACAACTCCTCGCGCAGGTGCTGCCGCAGCCGTTCCACCGCGGCGGCTTCCCCGGCAGGCCGGTGTGGCAGATCCGCCGGTCCAGCCGCGTGGTGGGCAGCCAGGTTCGGGCCGGCGCCGTTGGTCGACGCCGCCAGGCGCGGATCACCGACGTCAGGCCGCGTCATGGCGTCGCTCCGTTACGGGTTTGCGGCCCGAGCGGTTGCAGCGCCACACCCGAGACCGGCTCACCCGGAACGGCCAACCGCAGGTGCGAGGCACGGGCGCCGTTGCCGGTCGGCTGGTGCCCGTGCGCATAAAGGTTGAGCGCGATCCTGGCGGCGGCCCGCCCCAGCGGGGACTTGTCGGGCCCACGTCGGCCGGTGCCCTGGCCACACAACACTGCGGCGCCCTTGTCGTCGCGCGGCACGCGACCCATCACCGGGATGCGCAGCGCTTGGGAGACCTCCGCGGTCGGGTAGCCGTCGCCGACCAGGACGAAGCACGGGCGTCGTGACCACTGCTGGGCGGCCTGCAGCTTGAGCGCGACGTGCGCGAGCTCGTCGTCGTGCGGGCGGGCGACCAGCAGCATCGCGTCCGCGCTGCGGATGATCGGGAACGCGGGCGAGTCCGGATCGACCCGGCCGCAGTCGGCGATGACCGTGGTCTCCGGCTGGTCTGTGGCCCGACGCAGCGGCGAGGACGGGCCCGAGGCCAGCACCGTCAGGGCGGCGCGAGCTTGTTCGGCACCGACCGGGCCGAGCACCACCCGCAGGCCACCGGGGAGAAGCTGGGTGTGCTGGGCGAGCAGATTCGGATCGGCACCGCTACGGCCTCGTGCCGCCGCGGCCAAGCTGACCAGGCCCGGTGTGTCGGGCAGCCGGAAGCGGGCCATCAGGTCACCGCCGGCGGGGTCGACCTCGACCACGATCGGGTTCTCCTGGCCCGGCCAACGGGCGCCGAGCGCGGTCGCCAGTGTGGTCACGCCCGGCGACCCTTTCAGCGAGCAGACGGCGATGAGCATCAGCGGCCTCCTCCCGCGATCGCGACCAGACTGAGTTGTCCCGCCGGGGCCGATGCCAATGCGCGAGCGTCCGATTCGGATAGTTGCAGCGACACGACCGTGGTCTGCTCGGTCTCGCGCGTGGCAATGCCTGTCACCACCGCGGTCCACGACGACGTCTGCCCGGAACCGGTCGACGTTCCGGTCGTTGTGCCCTGCCCTGGAGTCGTGAGGACCGCGACGGTGGTACCGGGCGACAGGTCGGGCGGGAACTGTCCCGGCTTCAGCCCGACGGCGGCGATTGCCTTGCCCTGTGCCGGAATCTGTGGGGCGCCGAGCACCGAACGGGTCACAAGTGAGCCGGCGGGCAGGCTGAACGCCACCGGCTGACCCACCACTGTGGACGCAGCCGATGCGGGCATCACGTCCATGCCGGAGTCTGCGGCCATGCTGACCTGCTTGAGATCCTGCGCCGTCAGAACTTGGCCTACGGCAACAGGACGGGCCAGCGCGAGCACGTTTTCCCGGTCACCCAGCTGCATTCCGGCGAACACACCGCCGGCCGCACACACCAGGACCAGCAGAACACCGAGCAATAGGTAAGGCACGCTTCGGCGCCGACCGCTGCCGCTCAAACGCGAAGGAGTCTTGCCGTCACGGCCAGCCCACGCGTTCGGCGACGCTGGTTTCTGCGTCGTCGTGTCCGTGCTGGTCGAACCTGCGGTAGTGGTCACCACCGACCTCCTTCAGGCATGACGCCATCGCGACGCGTCGACTCGGGTATTCGACGTGCCTTGTTCGCAACAGGGTGTTTCGTTGTGCACGCCCGCCCTCGTGAGGCGGGAGGCTTTGCTCAGCCGGTCGCGATTCCCTGGCTCTCCGCCACGCGGAACGCCACCGAGGCCGAGGTCGTCATGTTCGGGAACGTGCCGCCCTGGCCCGCGCCCGACCACGTCACGGTCCAGTTCACCGTGGCGGTCACCGGGAACGCGTCGGCGCGCTGCCCGGCCGAGGACGTCTTGTAGGTGTAGCCGCAGTCCGGCGAGGCGCTCTTCGGGTCACCACCGGCGGGGAACGGCGAGCCAGGACCAGTACAGGTCACCGAGCCGCCATCACCCATCGACCACGTCACCGAGGTCGGCCTCGCGACCGCAGTCACCGACACGCCCGGCACCGACGCGGTGGCCGAGACGTCACCCCAGCTGCTGCGGTCCAGCCACAACCACGTCGGCAGGCTGACCAGCTGATCGCCAGCCGGGTTCGCCTTGATCTTCGGAGTAGGAAGCCGCAGCTGGTTCCGCGCCTGCGCCGCGAGCTCGGCTGGCGACGGCAGTGGCGCCGGGCCGGGCTGGCCGTCAGCGATCCAGACCGGCGGCCGGTACAGCGCATCCGCGAAGCCGGGCCCGGTGCACTTGTAGACGTACCAGGCGCCGGACGGTGGTTGGGCCTGCGCGAACCGCGGCTGCGCGACCGCGAACTGCGCGGTGGCCGACGCGCTCTGCGGCCGGTACACCGCGGGGACCGCGGTGACTCCGCCGGTCTTGGGCGGAACCTGGAAGGCCGCCGGCTGCACGCCTCCCGGTGGCGGGCCCTGGTAATCACTGCGCACATAGCCGCACTGGGCCAGGTTGGGGTTACCGCCGATGATCGTGTCGCCATTGGCGTTGGCCTGACCCGAGCCGGGCTTGCTCTGTCCAGGGTTGCCAGGCTTGCTGTTCCCGTTGCCCTGGTTACCGCTTCCAGGGCGGGGATTCTTGCCCGCGCCGAGTTCGCAACCAGGGTTGGGGTACTGGCTGCAGTCGGTGAATCCCCACCCGCCGTCCGCGAAGGCGGGGACCGCGGTCGCCACGATCACGGCCGCGGACAGACCGACTACGACTCCCAATCGCTTTAACACGTGCCCACCGCCTCTACTGCGAAGCGGGTGACCCTCCACGTGCCGTCCTGCTGCTTTTTGACTTCCGCGGTGATCGAGCGTCGCCCGCCCGGTGTGTCGTTGAGCAGCTGACCGTTCTTGTACTTCAGCCAGCCGCTGTCATCTCCGCAGTCCGAGATCATGACCGTGGTCGGGTTGTCCGGCGGATCCACCTTGGACACCTGGGGGTTCGTCTTCGGCTCGCCCTTCGTCACGACACCGTTGAGATGGTCCGTGTACAGGCTGCGGTTGATCACCCCGAGCGCGTCGCCGGTCGCGTACTTTGCGAGCTCAGGTGACTGCCAGTCGGCGGTTTCACCGGCCTTGGCCATCTGCCGCCACATGCCCGTGTAGGCAGCCGTCGCCTGCTGACGCGCTGTGTCCGCCGGAGAAGCCGACGACGGCGGAGCGCTGGTCGTTGATGGCGGTGTTGCCGCCCCAGTCGTGCCCCCAGGCGTCGAAGACGAGTTCGAACTACAGGCCGCCAACGTCAGCGCCGCGAGTCCAACAACCGCCAGTCCCACCCTGCGCCGGCCGTTGCGGCCGTGTACGTTGCCCCCGACCACGTGCACCCCCTCGGATCTGCGAAAATTCCTTTCGATCTAGTGTGGTACTCCTCACGTCTACCTGGCGCCCCCTAGGAGACCGCAATGTCCCTATGAAGGGACACAAGTGTCGGAACAGCGAAAACAGGTCAAAGTTCACCCAAATGGGCTAATGACACCGTGTCCAAATGGCGCTGAGTAGTAGGTTCATTACACCGGAAGGCCGTAACCAGGGGGCTACAGGGGGTACAGCGTTGACGAGCTCTGTCACATCCGCGAGCAGGCGAATGGCGCGAGCGTCTCGGTGACCGCGCTCAGCCTCGCCGGCTGGGGCCTGGTCGGACTCGTTGTCGCCAGTGTCCTGCGTATCGCCGTCCAGCGAAGCTCGCTTCTCCCGGCGGGGTGCGAACGACTGGCCCCACGGGGCCTGCTCGAAGTGGTCACCGCGGTCCTGTTCTCGGCACTGGCCTGGCGCATCGGCGCCGTGCCCGACCTGTTCGCCTACTCCTGGCTCGCCGCTGCTGGTGTCCTGCTGGCCGCGATCGACTGGAACTCCCGCACGCTACCCACCAAGCTCATCTGGCCCAGCGGCATCATCCTCGCCGCGCTCTTCGGCATGGCTGCCCTGCTCAACCGCGACGCGTACCCGGTCCTCCGCTCCACTGCCGGCCTGCTCGCGCTCCTCGCGTTCTACGGAGCGCTCTACTTCCTTCGACCTGGCCAGCTCGGCGGCGGAGATCTCCGGCTTGGGGGCATGCTGGGCCTTGCGCTGGGTTGGAATGGGTGGGCGGCGCTGCTGGTGGGAACACTGCTCGGCTGGCTCGGTGCGGCCATTACGTTGGTTGTGCTGCGCATCGCCCGGCGGGTGGAACCGACCAAGGAGATCTCCCTCGGGCCGTTCCTCGTCGTTGGTGCGCTCGCCGCGATCCTCATCCAGCCGACGACTTGACGTCCACGAGGCCGGTCTTCCCGGTCAGTGCGGAGTGCCGGTCTTGGCGCCCCAGGGTTCGGGCGCACACCGCGGCGCATGCGTAAGGACACGTCAGGCCGCACTCGCTCTCGCGGCTATCGCCGCCAAGGGGAACCAGGTTGCTCGCTTCACGCGTGATAGCCCGCCTCCGGCGGAGGTCGGCTGGCGTCAGAGTGCGCGATAGCGCCTCCCACATCAGGTCCGTCGGCACGTCCTGCTCATTGGACAAGTCCTCAACGGTGGTTCCGGTGATCCACCGTCTGGCCGACGGACGCATCGCCATGGCCGCGAGCTTGGTCCGCGCAGCCCGTCGTCGCGCCGCCATCCGTGCGGCCTCGGAGCGGGTCCGCTGAACCCCTGCATCACGTACGAGGCTCTCGACGACTCCGCGCGTGCGGCCCGTGCGCTCGGCGACCTCCCGCGCGGAGAGGCCCTGTTGATAAAGAGCGACCAGGCGCCTGGCCTCCCTGATGCGAACCTTGGCCATCCTGTTGGGGCCTTGTCGCACAATGACATCAGCGGCGTCAAGCACGTCTTAAACCACACGCGAACCGATCTTCAGGTGCTCGGCGACCTTCGGATAGGACCAGCCTGTCGCTGTGTAGAGGTGGATGATCTGTTGCCGCAGTGGGTCGGGCACTTGCGCACTCAGTGCCTCACTGATGGTGCGATTGATACCCGCCTCGGTGACTACTCGATTGATGGTGCTGGGCGGTCGACCCACGATCTTGCTGATCTCGATGCTGGAGGTCCAGCGGGTACCAGTCCATGTCTGGTACAGCGCGATAATGCGTTTCTTCTCCCCTGTGGTCAGTCGGCGTTTCTTGCCTCGTGCGACCCCGGCCTTCTCGATGGTGTTTTCCACAGCCGTGCGAGAGCGGCCGACTTGACGAGCGATGGCAGTATTCGTTGGCCACCGTCCGTTGACCTTGGTCAGGTACAGGTCGACAATCGTCTGCTTCTCGGCGGCGGCCAGCCGCGGTGCGCGCGAAGACATATTGTGGTTCCGTTGGTGCCTAACAACTTTGAGACTCAATACGGTTAGCTCGCTAGCTTCACGGCAGCGGTGCCACGCTCAGCAAGCGCCGCAGACGGCAACCGCCCGCGTTCCTGCTGCCGACGGCTCTTACCAACCTGGGCGCAAGACCGTTTCCCAGCTGCACGGACGCGGAAGGAGGTGTTGATCTCGGCAAGTTCCAACGAAAGCGTGCGGCATGAACCGCACTCAGCAAGGTGGTCACGAACCTGCTGAGCCTCCCGCGTTGGCAGGCCGCGCCGAGTCCAGGCACCGAGCCGATCGACCGTAGGCTGGCAACGGGATCCCGTTGCTCCTGCGAGATGCTCTTGTAGGTATGCCTGTCGAAGCCCTTCGCGCGCCCGGTAAGCCAGCGCGGACACGCCATTGGCTGTCAGACCGAGTTTCGGACCAACCTCTGCTGGTGACCTGCTTTCGATCTCGGTCAGCCAAAGTACCGTCTGCCATCGCTCAGGCAGCCGAGCAAACGCGTTCGCCGCAAGCTCCTTCTCAAGGCCAGCCGACGCGGTGTCGTCGAACTGCACGCTTACGAGTACCGGGTTTACCGCGGTCGTCACGTCCTCGGTCAGCTCAACCTTCCGGTCCCTCCGCGTTTTGTCGTAAGCCGTGTGACGCAAGGCCGTGAGCAGGTAGGCGCGGAACGCCGAGTCTGGTCCTCGACCACCTTGCAGGGAGCTAAGAACCTTGCTGAATGCCTCCGACACCAGGTCGTCCGCCTCGATGGCCGAACGGGCGAGCTGACGAGCAAGGTTGTATGCAGCAGCGACATGGCGTACGTACAGCTCGCCATAGGCCGCGATGTTCCCGTCGCGGACTGCTCTGATCAGCCACGCGTCATCGGGGGCGATTGCTGATCGAAATGCCAAGGGCTGCGCCGATGCCGCATCCGATGGCGCCCAAGGGGACAGCGCATGTTGACCGGATGAGCGCGCCCAGCTCCCGTAGCTCCGGTCGTACGCCTGAGCGCGTTCGATGCAGGCCGCAGTCATTGTGCATCCCGCCGTCGAAACTTCGTACCGTCCGGGGCAGCGCAAGCGGTACCGCCGGCCGCGGTCGCAGTCAGAGTTTTCATTGTGCGGCTCATTGATTGCTCTCCTTGTCGATGTGACCGGCTATCAGTCGGCATACGAGGTAGTAGTTGTCCAGCACGAATCGGTTGGAGAAGTGCCGGTCTTTCAGTGCGTCAGCGAGGGCGACGCCGTCGGGTGTTTGGGGATACCGATTTGCCCGCACCGCGCGGCGCAGCTGCAGCAGCTCCGCGAGGTGGAGTTCCAGCGGGCCGAGCTCCGGCAATGGTGATCCGAACCATGCCTCCGCGTTGGGACGGTCGATCCATTCCCAGACGACCGCGTCGCTGACTCCTGCCGAAGTGCGGACGGAGGCGAAGTGAAACAGCCGGATGAGTGCGTCTCGGGAACCGGGGACGTCTCGCTTCGCGCTTGTCACGAAAGCGCCACTGAGCGGATAAGGACTCTTGTCCGACGTACGCATAACGCTCAAGTGCTCCGCGAAAGCCAGCGCGAGGCGGTCCGCGGCCGTGACGGGTCCGGAAGACTGCACCGAAACGCCGAGTACTCCGTGGGTACGGCGGACACTCTGCGCCAACAGGAGTGGTGACTCGGCCGGAAGGTGAAGCACCCACCTGTCGTTGCCAAGACTCGCGTGCCGCCCAACTCCTGGCTGCCACCTCAAGGGGCACTCGGAACTGGCCAGTATCAACAGGCCGAGGCGGCTCGTGCCGGGGAGCACCGGAATATCGGCGGGAGTGAATGTCCGTTCAGGTGGGTTGCTGGCCCCGCTACTCATGGGCTCGACACCCCACAATCCTTTTGGTTCAACAAGTTCGGACGTTCCGATCGGTCATGGAGGAACTGGAAATTTGAGGAGGCTACGGCGTAATCGAACAGACGCCTGATACAAACGGTCGGTCCTTTTTGGACGTCGGGGGTGTGGCGAGGAGACTGCGACACGGCCGGGTAGATCGGGGCGCGGGCCCGGCCGCGTCGCAGTCGGAGGTCAGGCCGGAGCGGAGCCGCTTCGGAGGCCGGGCGATCGATGCCGCCTTCACGACCTCCTGACACTGTGCGTCTTCGACGCTGTGGCCTGACGGCCGACGTGGCCCCGGCTCGGGGGAGGCTTCCGGCCTGGGCCAGTCGGCGACATGGTGGCACTTCATGCCTGTCCACATCGGGCAAGGACGGCTGGATCACTTTGGCGAGGGAGCGATGACTTAGCCAGTTCCCGCTGTAGAGCGGAAAAGTTCGGCAGCTTCCAGCCAACGGCCGTCGGCGAGATGCGCCATCGGTGGAGAGGCGCATCGACAGCCGTCGGCGGCAGTACCAACCGTTCCCCTTGTGCAAGTTGTCGACCTACGACGTCGCGATCTTCGAGAACAGTTCGTCGTTGACCTGCCGAAGCGAGCATGTAGTCGGTGCCGAATGGAGCGGCGATGATCGGTCCAAGCAGGCCGGCGGCACGGAGGGAGTGGATCGCATTCCGCGACACCAGGCCGGGAACCTCAATCGCCTCGACGGCCGATCCGCAACCCAGAAGTATTGGATACGGTGCCCTGGTCCACACGTCCAGGGCTTCCTCGGCGTCGGTGATCTCGTCGTCACAGAATCCCGAAACGGCTGTGGAGGTTAGTGGCGCCGGCCGGACTGGCCAACCGTGGCGGACGTAGTTGACAGCCGCTTCGCGTACCTCGGTAAGCCATAGTCCGGGCATCGGGTGAGGCGCTCCGGTCATCGTTGTCTCACTCCCAATAGGACGAGTCCGAGATGGATGGGCTCGCCGCGGGCAGTCAGGTACTCGCGCTCACTCTTGCGAGTGCCGTGCGCGTCTCTGGGGTCTCTCGTCGAATTCGATCGGCCCCGTGTCAGCCTCGTTGGCCGACCATCCGTATTCCTCATCGCCGGAGTCGTTGTCCTCGACGTAGAACTCGTCGCGGATTCTCCGGGCTGCGTCTCGTGCACAGAGTTCGCCGTAGACGAAGGTGATCACGACGATGAGTACGACGACGACAAGCGTTTGCCAGCCGGTGATCGTCAGCGGTCCGCATTCAGCCATGACTGCGCTCCTCTTGACGGCAGCAGGCTCGCGCAATGGATCCGCGAATGATTCGAGATGGCTTCGGCCTGCCAGGTGCGTGGGCTTCAGGTCACTGGGCCTTGGGAGCCTGCGATCCTGATCATGGCAATGACGAGTGACTGCAGAGGCAGGTCTCGACCGGCGATCAGTCGTCGCTGCCACTGTCGTAGTCCGAGCTGTTCTTCGTCGGGTGTGGGGAGCGCCAACCGTTCGCCGCCTTTATGGACAGTCACACCGAGGCGAAGTAGGTCGACTGCCGTGTCATCGTTGATCGAACGCGGGGAGCCGGTAAGGAAGATCCATCGCTTCCTGCCGGAGTCGATGACCACTGGACCTCCAGACATCGCGATGTCCAAACGTCGCAACACATTCGTCCCGATCGGCGCGGGCGTTGTGATAGCACCAACGAGGCCACCGACTGTGAGGAAGATGCACCGAGACGGGAAGTCGAGGGCGACCGGGAGGCCGTGATCGTTGTAGTACTGGCTGCAACGCTGTGCCGTGGGACCAAATTTGGGTTCGCGGCCAGCGAGCTGATCGAGATCGTCAAGCGTAGCGACAGCCACCGCTGATCATCTCCTTTGTGGACACGTTGGAGTGTTCAGCACGAACCACGCACGTAAGGCCGCGGTGACCCTTTACGGCTGCGCGACTGGATTTCCGGGGCCCGATCGGTATGAGCCCGAGGATCAGACTGCGGCCGGTTGATGCATGCGGGGTGCGGAACACTCGATCTGAGGTTCAGGAACCGGGACTGACAGATGCAGTCCGTCGTGATCGAACAGGAGCACCTCCATTCGCAGAGTGGGCAGCGCGGGCGTGACGTCCAGTTGGCAGATCGGTTGAAGGCCGACAAACACGTGCTGGCGACCGCGGGAGCGCTCGTTGACGCTGTGGAACCTCGGCGGGGAGGCCGCTGTCGGGGGAAGCAGCCTCCCCGCCGAGGGGCTCGTTGACGTGCCCGGCCGCGATGCGCGCCAACACCATGGTGCGTGCGGCTTGGCACCGCCGGTCCCGCCGGTTGTCGAGCCACTTGCAAGTGGCCCACGCCAGCCAGCACAGGCCAGCGAGTACCACCACGAGGGTTAGCGCCGCTACGAGCACGTAGATCAGCAGCCACTGCGGCATGCGGACCCCTCCTTCGTGGCGGTCGACCGGACGGTGTACCGTGTCCAGTCATCTAAAGTCAGATTATCGGAACTAGCTCCCGACGCTACTCCGATAATCGGAATTTAGATATGCACCCGAATGGGTGGTTGTGCTTGAGTACGCTGTGTGACCAGCGAGGATGGAACGAGCTCACCGTCCGCTCGGGAAGGGCACCGCATGGCCAAGGTCACGCCGACCGCGAAGAAGCTCCTGCTCGGCAAGGAGATCGAGCACCTGCGCGAGCTCGCAGGCAAGTCGCAGGAGGAAGCGGCAGCGCTGATCGAGAAGGGCCAGAGCAAGATCGCCGCTCTGGAAGCAGGGCAGGCCAGCATTACCCCTGGCGACCTGCTCCTGTTGCTCGACGGCCTCGGCGTGACCGAACAGTGGCACAAGGACGTGCTGCTGGAACTGCGGCGGAACAACCACCAGCGCGGCAAGTGGACCGGCATCCGCAGCCACTACAGCGAGCAGTTCCGAACGATGGTGGATCTGGAGGAGCACTGCGACCTCATCCGCACCGTCGAGTGCGAGGTGCCTCCGGGCCTGCTGCAGTGCGAGGCGTTCATCCGCGTTCCATGCCGATTCACCGAGCACGCCTACCCGGCAGGCACCAGCCGGGACCACCTCCAACACCGTTAGGGTTCCGACAATGACGACTACTGTGAGTGACGCCTCCACCGACTCCGCGGACGAACTGCGCGCCCAGCTCACCAAGCGCCTCATCAAGGATGGCACCATCCGCACCGACGCCGTCGAGGCAGCGTTCCGCCAGGTGCCGCGCCACCTGTTCCTCCCCGGCCTCCCGCTGACCGAGGCGTACGCCGACGAGCCCGTCTACACCAAGCACGAGGGCGACGGCACCCGCATCAGCGCCGCGTCCCAGCCCAAGATCGTCGCCATGATGCTCGAACAGCTCGGCATCCAGCCCGGCGAGCGACTGCTCGAACTCGGCGCGGCCACCGGCTACAACGCCGCCCTGATGGCCACCCTGACCGGCCCGACCGGGCACGTCACCACGATCGACATCGACGAGGACCTCGTCGTCGGTGCCCGCGAGCACCTCGCCGCCGCCGGGATCAGGAACGTCGAGGCGGTCGCCGCCGACGGCGCGCTCGGCCATCCGGAGACCGCGCCCTTCGACCGCGTCATCGCCACCGTCGGCGCCCACGAGATCCCCACCGCCTGGCTCGACCAGCTCGCACCCAGCGGGCGCCTGGTCGCCCCGGTGCGTCTGCGCGGGTGCGCCTCGCGCAGCATCGTCTTCGAACGCGACCAGGACGGCTGGAGCAGCCTGGGGAGCGAGATGGCGATCTTCATGCCCCTGCGGGGCCTCGGTGACGACGCCCGCCGTGTCCTCGACCTCACCGGCACCGCTGGCGAGGTGACGTTGCAGACGCACAAGGACAACAACCACGCCACCGATCCGGACAACCTCGCCGGGGTCTTCGACACCCCCGCCCGTGAGGTGTGGACCGGGGTGCACTTCGTCCCGAGGGAGTCCTTCGAGTGGCTGGACCTGTGGCTGGCTTGCCACCTGCCCAACCCCCTCATGCGCATGGAGGTCGCCCCGGCCGCGAAGGACAGCGGCCTGGTGCGGCCGATGTTCCCCACGGTGGCGATGGCCACCACTGCCGTCGACGGCAGCCTTGCCTACCTCACCATCCGCCCGGCCGAGCCCGGCCCGGACGGCGGCCGGCGCTTCGAGGTGGGCGTCATCGGCCATGGGGCCAGCGGCCAGGCACTCGCCGAGCAGGTCGCAAGCGAGATCACGACCTGGGACAAGGGCTTCCGCTCGTCCACGGTCCGCTTCGCCATCCCGGACGCCACGCCTCAGCCGGACGCCAACCCCGGCCGCGTGGTGTTGGACCGCCCGACCAAGCCCATGATCGTCACCTGGGAGTAATGGTCATGGACCCGACCGGCCAGTTCGCCCGCCGCTTCCCGCTCGTCGCCCGCACCCGCCCGGCCTGCCTCCCGCTGGCCCGGCGGGTGGCCGAGCTGTGCGACCGAGCCCGCGAGGCCGTGCGCACCGGCGACATCACCGAGGCAGCCGCGGTGCACAACCAGGCAGCGCTCATCGCCTCCGACTGCGGCCTGCCCGACCTGGCCCGGCAGTGGTGCCACCAGCAGGTGAACATCTACCTGCGCGCCCGCCCCTTGGGCGCGCAGGTAGCCCGCCTCGCCCTCGAACCGATCACCAACCTCGCCCGCCTCTACATCCGCGAGGGCCAAGGCGTGCGTGCCTTCGCGCTGATGGACACCCTGTTCAAGGCGGTCTCGTCCCGCGCCGATGCCGACGTCGATGGCATCGAGATCCCGGCTGACCTCACCGACTCGGTCGAGACGCACCAGCAGATCCGCAGCTGGCTGTGGGCGGTTCTGCTGGCCACCGGTGGCCGTGCTCTCGCTGCCGCCGGCCGCTGGACGGAAGCACGCGCCCGACTGGGCGACTACAAGGGCATCGGCCGCCGCATGCTCGACGGCCGCCAAGTCGCGGTCATCGCCGACGCCGTATCCGGCGACACCGACAGCGCCCTCGCGCTCCTGGCCGACACGACACCAGGAGAACCGTGGGAGAACGCCGTGACCGCGTGCCTGACCATCCAGTGCCGCGGCGCCTCGGGGAGCGCTGACCTGACCGCGCTCCTGGACCAGTACCACGGCCTCGACACCTCCACGCCGGGCTTGGTGGTCTTCCACACACGGCTCGGGTTGTCCTTCATCGACGCCATCGGCACCATCGACGACCCACCCGCGCGCCAGATCGCCGTCGAACTGATCAACCACGCCACCGCGACACGAGACGGATACGCCGCCCGCGACGTACTCGCCCACAACGGCTGCCGCGAACTTCTCACAGACTCCCAAACACGTGAACTGTCCGACCTTGTCGAAGCGTGCGCGCTCGGCCACGGCACGCTCCCGGCCGCACTGCTGGCAGATCTCACGACGGCGCTAGCAAGCGTCGAAGAGCTTATGACCCGCAGTACCAACGTGATCGCGCCCGCGATGTATCGCGACTCCCATGCTCCCGCCGGTCCGTAGTGGACGATTCAGATGGGAAACCGTTGTGACATAACGGAATGCGTCTTCCATCCGCGAAACGGCTGAGCGTCGACTACTAATGCCAACCGGCAAACACGACGACCATTGGCACGAAGGGAAACTATGCACACCACTACTACATCGCCGGACGCGTTGCGTGTGGAAATGGTCGAGAGGATCCGGAAGGCGGGCCACGCGCAACGCGGCGAGGTCGAGCGGGTTTTGCGCGACACACCGCGGCACGAGTTCGTGCCGGACGCGGAACTAGCGGTTGCCTACGACCCGTGGCAGGCGGTGGTCACCCACCGGTTCGAGGACGGCCGGTCATTGTCCTGCGCGTCGGCGCCGTGGCTGGTTGCCGCGATGCTCGACCAACTCGACGTCCAACCGGGCAACCGCATCCTGGAAATCGGCGCAGGCACTGGATACAACGCGTGCCTGCTCGCCCAGTTGACCGGCCGCGCGGACCTGGTGACCACGATCGACATCGACCCGGACGTCACCGCGAAAGCCTCCGGAGCGCTGGCTGCAACAGGCTACGGCGACGTGCACGTGATCACCGGCGACGGTGGGCTCGGCTACCCCGACCACGCCCCGTACGACCGCATGATCGCCACCGTCTCACCGTGGGACATCCCCGCCGCATGGTGGCAGCAGCTTGCTCCTGGAGGACGCCTGGTCGCTCCATTGCGCTGGCGCGGGCAGGGCCGCAGCGTCGCCTTCACCTACACCGACGGCCGGCTGGTCTCCGACTCGCTGCACCTGTGCGGCTTCGTGTACTTGCAGGGCGTGGAGGACGAAGGCGAACTCAGCGGTCCGGTCACAGCGGATGAACTGGTTACGCTGCACTGGGACCGTGACCAAGCCGTGGAAATCGACGCGTTGCGCGGCGTGCTCGACCAGCCGCGTGTCACGGCCTGGTCCGGCATCACTATCGCCAGCAACGAGTCCCACGATGGGCTCTGGCTTCGGCTCACCGTCACCGACCCGCGTGTGTGCCGGATCAAGGTCCACGCCGACGTCCCGCCCGAGGTGTGCGACCCGATCGGAGGATGGTGGCGCATGGCCCTGGTCGACGGCGACACGCTCATCTACCTCACCGCCCGCCGTTTGGAAACGGGCGATGACGTGTGCTGGGAGCTGGGCGCGATCGGCCACGGACCGGCCGCAGCAAAGCTCACCAATTATCTATGCGACGAGATCCGGCTGTGGGGGCCTGAGCGGAACCAGCGCACGCCGTCGCTAATCGTCCACCCGGCAGGCACCCCGGATAGCGAGCTCGCCGGCCCCGCCATCGAGAAGACCCACAGCAGGTTCGTCCTGACGTACGACGACGTGGCCTTGTGAATCCCAGCTCGCAGACAAGCTACGACGGGACATCGTGTGAGCTCGCGTCGCCTGTCGAACCCACTCCGCTCGTGTGATCTGGGACAACGCGCATGACACCACCAACCAGCAATCACCTTGACGCGCTGCTCGCGAGGGCCCACGGCAGCGCGCTCGCCGACGCACTCACGGCCGCCGCCCGCGGCGGCGATCTCGAACCGGTGCTGACTTCTGCGGACGCCATCCTCGCGCAGGGCTACTACACCGGCACGCGAGGTGAGTTGATCGCGGGCATGTTGTATCGCCTCCAGCTGCACGACTACGACACCGGAACCTCCACTGCGGACTACTTCGGGCTCAGCAAACGCTTGGTGGAGAAGGAGATCTGTACGGCTGCTGACATGAAGTCTGCGACGTGCGGCGGAATCCTCATGCGCGGACTGGCCCGCGGCTGGCTGGAGCCAGAATTCTACGACCAGCTTGCAATGGCTTCCCGCGGTCATCCGGACTGGGAGCGCGCGATGTCCATAATCGCTCGCGGCGATCCCGGCCCTTTCAGAAACAAGGGCGCTACACAGGCCCGGCAGTGAAGGTCCGGGGACGGCGGTGAGCCGAGGATGCGACCGCCAGCGGCCCTCGACGCCAGCATTGAACTCGGGCGTCGAACCGTGCTCCGTTGCAAGAAGCATCACGCCGAAGGCTGTCTGCGCTGCGTCGACGTGACCCTACGGCTCGTCCGTATCGATGCCCTGCTCGCGGATGAAGGCGTCGACATCGCGCGTGTAACCCTCCCAGCCGTCGTATCGAAAGCCTGCGCGCTGGGCTTCTCGGTCGATCGTGTGCAGTGCCTCGGCGAGCTGGTGGTCGGCACCTGGGTAGAGAACCTTGCGCATGTCGGGCTCAAGGAGCAAACGCTGTGCGGCGGGTTGCGTGCGTTGGGCGTAGAACCGCGCGAAGTTCGGAAAGGTGCCGCTCTTGTTGTTGCTGTCGGCCATAGTGACCAGCGCGGCGAGGAAGTCGAACTGTGTCAGGCTGGTGAGGATCTTTTCGTCCTCGGGCTCGACGTCGGGCCGCAGCCACTCCAAGCGCCGGACGACGTTGCGGGCGCGACTCAGCAGAGAGTCGAGAACTTCGTGGTCGCCGTCGCGAGTCGTGAGCAGTTCGGCACGGCTGGCCATGGTCATCGCATGCCGAAGCCACGTTGTGTACATCTCGTGCATGTCGGCGTGCCGTCGGGCCACCAGGTCCCGTACCGCGCGCCAGTTTCTACGCCGGACAGCCAACGCGCCGAGAGCCAGCACCCGCTCGATGATCGCCAGCCACAACACCGCGGAGTGGCGCGGCGGAGCGTTGACGATAGGGGCCTCATTTTCGAATCCGACGCCGTAGATCGACACCAGCGTGTCAATGACCTGCTCAAACCACTCCCTGCGCCCCAGCTCCAGGAAGGTCGCGGCCAGGCAGGTGAGGCGGTCGAGCAGCCCAGAGGCGCTCTCCTCGTCGCCCGACCTGAACAGGGCGCGCAGGTCCGGCACCGCTCGGCTCAGCAGCCGGCGGAGGGGGATGTCGTCGTTGGCGCGCAGGAGTTCGATGGCGGCCTCGACCAGCACCTCGGGTTCGAGAGCGAGGTTGAACTCGACGGCCGGGCCTTGAGCAACGTGCTGTCCGGCGGCGCCGGCCCGGAGCTCGTCGGCGAGTCGTCGGTAGGTCTCGGCGCGCTCGGCCTCCCACCGGTCTCGCTCGCGTTCGACTCGCTGGCGAATAACCTGTTCCAGGCCCTGGTGGTTGAGTCTCACGCTCTGCGTTCCGTCGCGGTAGAACACCTCTCCTTCGCGGAACACGACTTTCGACGCCTTGCCGGGCTGGTCGTACTGGCCGTCTGCTCGGAAGAACGCGCAGCCCGCCGGGTTTGGCGGAACGTGCACGAGCACGACTTGGTGACCGTCGACGCCGTGGGCCTGGGAGTAGATCTCCAGGGTGTCCGGCAGCCACTTCAGCAGCCTGGGACGCAGGCGTGCTTCGTCGAAGAGTTTCGCCTGCTCGACGGTCAGCTTGCCCGTTGGCTTGCCTTGCCCGTCGACACCGATGACGAGGAAACCGCCGCGCACCGACATAGCGCCAACGTCCTTGGCGAGTTCGACCTGCTCCCGCTTCTCGCCCAGGTCGCAGCCCGACTTGAAGTCGAGTGTCGGGTACTCCGTCTCCAGCGCGAGCAGCTCCCGCAGCTTCTCGCGGTTGACGACGGGCTCGACCACGACCGGCTCATGGGGTTGCGGCTGCGTCATCCGCGGAGGATACGGCGTCGAACACCGTCCCAGGCGGGAGACATTCGGCGTGTCATCCGCAATTGACTTGGGGCGCAGGTCCGTTCGTGGCATTCTGACCGGCTCGCGTCTGACCGGTCCTCGGCGGGCAGGACGTGACGGTTGGGATCAGGTTGATGCTGTCAAGTCAGAGGCCGGCGGTTCGAGCGGCTGTGGTCTCATTGCTTGTGGCTGCGCTCGGCGACCTCGCGGAACACGACGGTGCCCCGAAGATCGACAAGATGCCGGATCTCCGGAACTGGTGGCGCTACGGTCAAGAGTCTTTTGTCGCCTTGCGGCCCATTGCCTGGTACATGCCTGAGCGCGTCACCAAGGTCAACTGGTTGGACACGTTCGCCGAGATGGTCGCTGTCCGCGACGCGATCGACGCTGACCCGATCTTGAGTGCCCGCGTCGACACGATGGTCGGGGTTGAGTTCTCGCTCCAACAGCGCAGACTCGACTGGTTACTGATTGAGCATCTGCTCGAACCGATGATCGTCACCACTCGTACCTACGAGTTCGACGAGGCGGCATTCGAGCTGCACTACAACCGGCTCGAAGCCGGCCTGCTGGCCGACACCGTTCGACTCGTCGAGTTCATCCCGCTCAACGGCTTTGTGTCGAGCATGACCGAAATCGCCCTGCCCGGCGGCGTGGTCATGCGTCCGATGACCGACCGGCAGATGAGCCGGGCCATCCAGGTGCTGGCAGCGCCGGCCGAGTTCAGTGGCGGCCCCAACAGCGTGCAGGTCTCGCGCTTCCACCAGTGGGCCGTGACCAGGGAGCAGAGCTATCCGGTTCGGTCGTACAAGCAGGGGATGCCCGAACAGCCGCAGCCCCCTGCTTTTCCCAGGCTGGAGGAGCCTGTTCAGAGACTTGTTACTGCGCTGCGTGTGGTGTGCGGAGGATCGGTGGTAGCCACGCGTCCGATCCACCTGCAGCATGACGACAACTTGCCTCGGGACATCGAGGGCAGCGCTGTTCTCCCTGCTGTCGGCCTCGCCGATGTCAACCGGCCGACCTTGCTCCTGACCGAGGAGCACGTCGACGATGTGCGGAGGGTGTACGAGGCGCTCGCGGCCCCCGCGGTCGCGCGGGATCGCTCGTTGCAGGTCGCCCTCCGGCGGTTCGTCTTCGCCGGCTCGAAGTCCCTGCCCGAGGATCGACTCATCGACCTCAACATCTGCTCCGAGGCTCTGTTCATCAAGCGCCGCAAGATCAAAGGAGGGCAGAAGGGGACACCGCGGCGGATGCGGCCGGACAGCTGCTGGCTGCTGACCCGGTGCTCGGAGTCGAGCGAACGGAGATCGGGAGGTTCTTCAAGGAGGCGTACCGGTTGCGGAATGCGGAGATCCACGGTGATCACCCTGTCCAGAGGACGATGACGCTCCTCGGCGGAGCAAAGACCGACGACCTCGCTCGCTTCATTGAGGACCTTGCTCGCCTCCTGGGGCGTGCGATTCAGCTGGTGCTCGCCGAGCTCACACGGCCACAGCATGAAGGTCATGCTCCTCGGCCGGCCTGACGCTGGCCTTCAACGTCCACGCCGGGCGCCGACGCCAGCGTCCAAAGTCCAAGTCGACCCGGACTCGAACACGGGGCCTTGAGCAAACGGTGCGTGGGCCAGGACCGACCCGACCTCATTTACGAGTTCCGTTGGGACGGACCCAGGCTGGCTTCACCCTGCCGAGGCGCTGACTGGATGAAACAGCGGGCAGCTGCGGAACGACGTCTTCAGTGCGGCGTGCCTGACCCCTTGGGGCACGCCTGCGACCCCGGCCTCGGCCCCTGTTCGCCGGGGTCGCGCTGCGCCCCGGTCGCGGCGACGCGGCCTCAGTAGTACTGGCGGACTTGCTTGCTCAGGAAGAGAAAGCGCCGCGACATGGTCATCAGGTGGTGATAGACCGCGTGCGGCGCCTTGGCCTCGACGAGCAGGTTGAGGACGAACAGCCAATAGGCGCTTTCGGACATCTCGTACAGTTCGGCGGCGCTTTGGTGCAGTGGTACGGGGTCGCCGTGTCCGATGTTGTTGCGGAGCTCCTTCACGCGCTTGCACCAGCGTTCGATGGCATCTCCCTGTCCCACCAGCGCCTCGAACGGCTGCGCCACGTTGTCAGCGAGCCGCAGAAGTCGCTTCTCACGTGCTCCGACGTCTGCGGACACGTCTTCCAAGTAGACTGGTGGAGGATTCGGAGGGTCGTTACGTGGCAAGGAAACCGAAGAGGTACTCGCCAGAATTGAGGGCCGAGGTAGTCAAGGCGGTCCTCGAGGGCGGGCTGAGCTATACCGAGGCGGCGCGCGATTTTGATCTGGTCCCGCAGACTGTGCATAACTGGGTCGCTGCCGAAAAGAAGAAGAGGGACGAGGGGCAATCCGCCGGTGCGCGCGGCCAGGTGGTGGACGACTTGGAACGGCGTATCCGTGAGCTGGAACAAGAGAACGCGTTCCTGAAAAAAGCGGCGGCCTTCTTCGCGAAAGAACAACGGTAGCGGAGCGATACGCGTGTATCGCGGCGGAGAAGGCCCATTTCGATGTGGCACTGATGTGCCGATTGCTCGGCGTATCGCGTTCGGGCTTCTACGACTGGGATCGTCGCGCCGTGTCGAAACAGGCGCGACGTCGGGAATGGTTGACTGAGCAGGTTCGCGCGGTGTTCGCCAGCTCGCAACGTACCTATGGCTATCGAAGGGTGCACGCGGAATTGCTGCGGCGCGGTGTGCGGGTGGACGACGAGTTGGTCCGGCGGCTCATGCGCACCGCAGGGCTCATGCCGGTGCAGGTCAAGCCTCGCCGCGGCCTCACGGTGGCCGATCGGGTCACCGGCCCGATCCCGGACCTGGTCCGACGCGACTTCACGGCGCCGGCGCCCGGTGCGAAGCTGGTCGGCGACATAACGCAAGTCAACACCGGTGAAGGACCATTGTTCCTGGCCACAGTGATCGATTGCTACTCCAAAAGCGTTCTTGGATGGTCCGTGGAGGACAAGTACAATGCCGGACTGGTCTGTGCGGCGATGACGATGGCAGCAGGCCGCATTCAGTTGCCCCAGGGCGCCATATTTCACTCCGACCGCGGCAGTCAGTACACGTCCTACGATTTCGCGCGGCTACTACGGGAGGAGGGTGTCCGGCAATCAGTCGGACGGACCGGAATCTGTTTCGATAATTCCATGGCTGAGTCGTTCTTCGGGAAGTTCAAAACCGAGTGGGTCCACCATCGATCTTTCTCGACCCGCGAAGAAGCTCGACGGGAGATCATCAAGTTCATCGAGGGTTTCTATAATCCGCGTCGATTGCACTCAGGACTGGGATACCGGACACCGTTCGAGGTGCTCAACGAATGGTTTACCGATCAGCAAGCAGCATGATACAGTCCGCTTTAGTCGAGTCCGAAATCTTCGGAGCACGCCACTTCACCAGGATGTACCCGTCCTGGTGTTGCTGTTTGTCGAGCCCTTCCAGCGCCGCCACACGTGTGAAGAAAGAGTCTTGCACCGTCGGGGCCGTGTCGTAGCGTGGACGCAGAACTTGCCGCACCAGCGCACGATGGTCTCGAATCACGCCGAGGAAGCGCCGAAGGCCGTCAACGCCGCCTAGCTGGGCGTAGGTAAACGCCATGCGGTCGTCGGTCAGCTGCTTGCGGTGCGGATCCGCCTGCACTCGCCACTGCTCATGCACGTCGACGAGCTGACGAGTCGAGCCGTCTGGCTTGGTCAGGGCAGGATGGCTGTAGTGGACGTCGTCGAACGCCACGACCCGGTCCGCGGCGATGGTGACCGCTGCCAACAGGTCGAAGGCGTGCTCTAAGGCGGAGTCGAGCTCGACCGGCGCATCGAACTCGAACCGGGGTGTGGCGGTCTGCCGCAGTTCGGTACGGCCCACGTCGACGGTGAAGCTCAGCCGGTGAATCAGGTTGAGTCGGGCACCCGCGTCCAAGGGGATGACTTCGGTCTGCTGGTCGGCGATCGGGATGCTGTCGGCGAGCGCTTCTGGGGCCGGGACCATCTTGGGTGCGCCGTCGAGCAGCCAGAGCACCAGGTCGCTGATGCGGGTGACAAGCCGGTCCAGGTCCACCGGCTCGCCGTGCCCGTAGTACGCGTTGACCAGCAGCTTGCCCACGGCGAAGCGCTGGCGACGGCCGAACGGGTTCTCGAAAGTGCGTCGACAGTCATCGAGGGTCAGGCCACCATGAGCGGTCTCGCCCACTATGCGCTGGTAGTTCGGTGTCGGACGCTGATTGATGCGATCGGAGATGTCCGCGAAGCTGCCGATCAGCGACAACGTACCTCCCGCTGTCGGGGAGAAAGTGACAACTCCGCTGATCTTGTTGTCCGGGTTGTCTGGCAACCAGAACTCGCCGTCGAACTGCACTTCGCCTGCCATCGCTTCCCTCATCGGACTCTGTGTTGAGTCGAACCGGCCAGCGTAGACCGGCCCTCCGCGCCGACCAAGCGAGTTCCGCATCAATCAGGTCGGCGTGATCCCGAGGCGTGCGGAACCCGACGATGCCCCTCCACAGCCTCGTGTCGCACCGAGCCCGAACGTCCGCCCCACGGTAAACAGGTGAGAGCCGGCTGCCGCCTCACACGGCGGAACGAGGCTTGTGTCGGCCAGTGTGAGGTGCTGAAGGGGGAGGGCTGCAGTGGCGCCGAAGGGACCGCAAAACTCGTTCAACTTGCTGATCGGCGACTACCTTCGCGTCACTACTGATCGTCCGGCGGTATCGGGCCGGGGAGCGGACGAGGGCTTCGCCCGCATTGAACGGATTGAACATCTCGCCGAAGACCTTGCGCGGGAGATCTTCACGCGCGAGTCCGTCGACTTTGGCCCGGTGCCAGTGGTGTGGTGTCACGGTATTCCCGGTCCGCTAGTGCTGCGCGGTGGTGACGTGCACGTTCTCGATCACGCTAACCCCGGCCGTGTTCGCCACGATGAAGCGCACCCGTGGTGGCCGCCCGCCGAGAAGGTCCTCCTGCGGGGCGCCGTGGCCGCGGGCCACGAGCCTTACCGGTGGCGCCGTGAACCCATACCGTGGACCGGGCAAGTCACCTGGGCGGACGCAGACTGGCCGCCTCGTGCGCCGTATCGGGCGACCGGGTTCCCCAAGTCCGCCTCGGCTTTGCTCGTGGGGGACTATCTGCGGATCCATCGCGATCGCTGGCCTGAGTGCGACCAGGATGTCGACGAGGGCTTCGCCCGAGTCGAGCACCTGCGCTTGCTCAATCCCGAGCTGACGCAGCAGCTGTTCGTCGACTCGGTCTGGGGTGGCACCGTCGTCGTGGCCAGCGTGTACGGGCTGCCCGGTGTGCTGATGCTGCGCGGCGAGGACACGGTCGAGGTCCAGGCAGTGCCCAATCCGGAGCGAGCAGCCTGGGAGGCCCGCAACCGGTGGTCGGGCCAGCCGTCGATGGTGTTCATCGACAGCCACGCGCCCACCGACGCCGAGCGGCAGGCCGCCGAGGCGATCGACGTGGCGCGCCGACCGCAGGCCGACGAGGCCGGCCGGTATCCGAGCCGGTTCAGCGACCCCTTTCAGCGCCGGCTGGCGCTGGAGTCCCGCTACGGGCTGCGCACCGTGCCGTTGTCAGCTTTGCCCTGGCCACATGGCCAGTCCAACTGCCGGATGGGCCGCATCGCCGACACCTACAAGGCGGTCGCGGCAGACGAGCAGACCGCCCACGCCGCAGCTTTCCTGTCGGCGGAAGGCCGCGAGACGATGTCTTCCTGCTCGTACCATGTCTTCCTGCTCGTACCATCAGCCCGATTGGCCGCGCCTGGTCCGCATCCTCACCGAAATCCTTGACACCGCCGACGGGCAGGACCCTCAGCCACAGCGGCACCCGGACTACGTCCTGCTCTCGGCCGAAGACAAGCAGTGGCTGCAGACCTTGCTGATCGATCCGATCGAATGGGACGACCGCGACCAGATGCTGACCAATGGCCAGCACCGCCTCTGCGCCCTGCGCGCCGCCGAAGTGCAGCACTGCCCGGTCAGGGGGCGCTACCTACCCGACACAACCCACGGTGCCGCGATCCCTGCCGCCGACCATGCCCGAGCCGCGATCCGCGTGAGCTGGCAGGACTACGCCGCTGCACGGCGGTGGCCTCGATGGACCGGCACCCTGGTTGACAAGCTCCCGTCCGCGATCCAGATGCGCCTGCTCGCACGGGGCCAGCGTGTTCGTCGATCACCTTTCTTGTGACCCTGCCAGCGGGACTAGCTGCTGTCCGAATTGACCGTTCCGGGGTGGCATCGCTCGTTCGTGTCACGGCGTTCGTGGCTACCGTCCCTGGTTGTGACCACCACACCGTCCGCTGACCGTTCGCGTACCGCACTGGATCTGGTCGTCGAGGCGATCGCCCGGCTGCAGACGACAGACCCGAGTGACACGACGGCGTCATTGCTGGCGGCATGGCATGGTTTCGGCACCGCCGAGGCGGCTGGCCAGTTCCTCGCCCAGGACAACGTCGATGACGCGGTACTGGCCCGGAACGCCCGGCCGGTGATGGCGGCCGTGGCCGTGCTGCTGCGTGAGGCTCCGTCACTGCCCTATACCGACGAGGTCGTCGAGACCGTGGATGGCCTGGTTCCCGACGGCTTCCAGATTCCCGCCGATGACCGGACGATCGTCTACTACAACCCAGGCCAGCCGCTCGATGAGTCAGCAGCGGGGATCGTGCGGCGGAGCATCCAGACGTTGGCGCTGATGTTGAACACGCTGCTGCCGCAGGCAGCCGAGCACGCCGAGCACCCTGCTGACCGGGTCGCGTGCGAGCACGGCACCCGGCTCGCCTACGAGCTCGGATGCTGCTGGGAAGGACAGCTGAGCTCCTTCCTCAACAGCTCCCGCGACCTGAGCGCGCCGGGTCGACCTCGCAGGCAGTCGGGCAAAAACACCAGGCACAAGCGCACGAAGAAGAGGGCCTGACCACCGATGCTGCCCACGGACCGGCTGGTCCTCATCGACTTGGAGAACGTGGTCGGCTTCCGGCCAAAACCCCGCACCCTGCGCGCTCGGATCACCGCCCTGCTCGATGCCGCCGGACCGCGCCATCACGCCGTCGCGGCATATGCAGCCGCCGATGCCGAGGACGACCTCATGGCCTCGGCGCTCGCCTGCCTGAACGTCGCGCCTCTCAGGGTGTCGCCAGGCCCGGACGCTGCGGAGACCGCGCTGCTGGCGCACGCGAGACGAATGCAGGCCGAGGGATGCGTGCTGTTCACGGTCTGCTCCAGCGATCGCGCATTCGCCTCGCTGGCCGACGGCGAGTCGGCCCAGGTGGAGGTACTGACCTGGGAGGGACAACCAGTGAGCTCGAAACTCGAACAAGTGGTCAACCACGTCCGCCGGTTGCCCAGGCCGGGGACCGAGGCATCCGTCACCGAGCCCACGATGCCCGCCGCGCTACCGGGCGCTGCAGCTCCAATGCGGTACCGGCAAGGCCGCCCCGCGCGCCAGCCGCTGGACAGTTTGACCGCTGGATTGGTCACTGGCATCGGCATTGCGCTGGGACAGCGCCTGGCGGATGAGTTTCTGTCACGGCGAGGCAGAAACACTTGACTGCGAGTTTGGAGGCCCAATTTCACCGACTCGGGTCTCACGGCACACGACTCCCGCAGCCGGCGGACCTGTTCCAGCTGCTATCCCGCATCCGTTACATACCACATCGGTTACAGAGGGTTCCCGAGTGTAACGGGTGGTCGCGCCGGCCCGACGTGGTTGGCGACATGATCACGGGCCGGAACCCTGTCGTCCGTGATCATGCTGGCGGCCGTTCTGGTGAAGGTCGTCCGGTCGAGTAGCGGTGGTTCTGGGGGGAATGCCAGGTTGGACGAGATGGCTACCGGTGCAGAGTCCGCAGGTACAGAGGGTCGCCCTGCTGCGACGCGAACTCAGCACGCCATTCGGTTGCTAGTTCTGCTCGATGGATGCGGTACTCCGACCGTGGATGGAGATCCGCCCGGAACGGTCAAGTCGGTCCGAAGCGAGCTGCGGCTCCAGGCGATGGACTTCTGGCTGCGAAACCCGGACTACCTCGCCGACGAGCTGGTGTCGATGGTGGAAACTGGCACGGCCGACGCTGGTCACCTGAACACAGCGCGGTCGCTCCTGGACGATCCAGAGCCTGACCTGCGTTGGTACCCGATGCCGCGCTGGTTCTTCGGCGCCTACGAGCAGCTCGATGACGCGTTCTCCATCCTCGAAACGTACGGCCTCGCCACGTTGCGCCGTACTGGGCAGCCAGGCAAGAAGAGCAAGCGCAACCAGTTCTTCCTGACGCAGGCCGGGGCCGCCGCGGTCGCTGAGCTCGCGAAGGATTCGACTCTGGGCTGGTACGCCAAGCAGGTGAAGCTGGTCGCGTTGGTCGCGGGGGACGACGGTGGGCAGGCTCTGAAGGACCGGCAATACCTGCAGGCCACATACGCGGGGACCGAGCTGGGGGTCGCCATCGCGCCGATCGCGCTGCGGGTGCGCGAACGGCTGGACGCGTTGAGCGCCGGCGCATCGGTATCGGCTGCTGGAGAAGCCGGTCAGGAAGGGGACCAGACGTGAGTGCTCTCGGCAAGGAGGTTGTTGAGGTCCTGGCCAGGCGGCGGGCAGGCGGTCCGCTCAGCATCACTGTCGACGAGGTCGACAAGATCCTCAGCGGGCTCGGTGTCCCGCTCGGCGGCACCAAGGCGGTGCCAGTGCCGCTGCGAGCGACCCGGATGTACTTCAGTGGGACGAAGTGGCTCAAACCGGATCACCCCGATGCCCATGGACACGCGCTGGTCGATGTAGCAGACCTCCCCGAGTGGATCCGACCGGTCGTTGACAAGCGCTCGGCCGGAGCGGTCTCGGCCGGACATGGTGAGGCATCGGAGGTCGATGAACAGGCAGGACCAAGGGCGCGGGTCCCATTTCACTTCGAATGGTCGCCGCAGCCCGGTGTCAACGGGATTGGCTCGGGCCGGAACCTACGCGGCAAGTCAACCCTGTTGAACGTTCTCATGTGGTCGCTGACCGGCCGGTGTCCGCAGTTCCAAAACGATGTCCGCAGCTGGATCGAACATGTCGAAGTCGATTGGAAGGTGGGCGTCGAGCGGCTGCGGGTCGAGTTCGATGCGGTGGACGGGGTGGCCGCCGGACAGGTGATCAGGATTATGGAGGCGGACTCGGACGCCAGATCTACGGTCCTCGGGCAGTTCGACGGCGCAGACTTCGAGGGCGTCATGGGCTCGCTGATGATGACTCGGTTGAGGTTGGAGAACATCCCGGTCTGGACAGATACGGCGGCTCGGGTGCACGCGTGGCCCGCGTACTCCAGTTCGTTTGTGGTCCGCGCAAACCAGCTCGATCCTATCGTCGGCAACGAACAGACCATCGGCCTGCGGATGATGCAGATGTTCATCGGTACGGACTGGGCACCGGTGCAGGCTGCCGCAATGACGGCGCGGCGCGGCATGGATACGGCACGAGACGCCGCGAAGGACAAGGCCCAGGCGGCTGGCGAGGCGGTGGAGGCAAGCCGACGCGCGGCGGAGAAGCAGGTCCAGGACGTCCGAACGAAGATCGGGAAGCTGCCGGCCGAGACACCGGACATGCAGCTGGTGCTCGACGCCGCGACCCGCGCATCCGACCTCGCGCGAGAGGTTCACAAGCTTGAGGCGAAGCTGATCGCGCAGACGTCGCTCGCTGGAACAGCACGTCAACAGCTCAAGGCAGTGAAGGCCCGCGTGCATACCAGCTACGAGGACGCGCTCGCGGCTAGGTTCTTCCATCACATGCGTCCGTCGGTGTGCCCACGCTGCGCTGCGCAGGTCACTCCGGAACGGCAGGCTGCGGAACCGGACAAACACGAGTGTTCGGTGTGCACCAGTGAACTGAATCTGAAGGCCCTCCAGTCCGATGTCATCGTGGCCGCATCGGTACCGGACGAGCTCGTGGCCGGCCTGGTCGCAAGGACGTCCGGAAGTGACGGCGAGGATCCGGATGCTGAAGAAGGGCCCCTGGACGAGGTTGAAGCGGCGCAGGCCGCAGTGGCCGCGGCCGAAGCCGCGGTGGCGGAGCTGACTGCCGAGATCGCGACGCTGACGACGGAACGGGACGAGGCGGCGGCGCGAGTAGAGGTGGGGAGCGCACTTCTATCGGCCGCGAGTGAGCGTCGTGTGCTCGAACTGGACTTGGCCCGCGCCGAAGGTGCTCTGGGGGCGCTGACCCGGTCGAGCGACCCGGCGACGGTTGACCCGGTCGATCCGGTGCACCTCGCCGTCGTGGAAGCAGCCGAGCAGGTGCTCAAGAAGTGGGTGAAGAACGACCAGGACCCGATGCTGGTCCAGATCTCCGCTGACATCGAACGCCTGACTCAGAGCTTCGGCGCCGACAACCTCAGCGGCTTCGCTCTCAGCGGCGGAGCGAACATGACGCTCCGAGAGAACGGCGTCAAGCAGACCTACTCCGGACTTACAGCCGGCGAGAAGCTGCGGGTCAAGATCGCGACCGCCATCGCGCTCATCCAGCACGGTTACGTCGAGGGGATCGGTCGCCACCCCGGTTTCCTCGTCCTGGACTCGCCGTCCGCCGAGGAGATGCCGGAGGAGGACCTCGCCACCATGGTCAGGGCTTTGCGGGACGTCGCGGGCGAGGCCGAGATGCAGATCTTCGTCGCCACCCGCAACGCCGCCCCGCTCGTTGATCTACTTCCGCAAGCCAATCGGGTTGTCGCGGAGGGTAACGCCTACGTTTGGTGAGAACCTGCACGGTAATTGCTGACGAGAGGAACGCCATGAGCGGCAGTGCGGCCGTCGAGCTGGAGGGGGATCTCACCGCGCTCCTTTCGGCAAACGCGGGTGGCCCGCCGGTCGAGGGCGCTTTCGCGACGCTTGGTGGCTGGGAGCGATTGGCTCGGGAAGCCGCTGACCTCGCCGACAGCCCGGTGCTTCCGCCGCTCGTCCATCTGGTCGCGCACGAGGCAGCCAACTCCGGCGGCCGGACCGACAGCTATCCGGCAGCCATGCGCCGCGTATCAGCTGCGGTCACATCCTCCACGAGTCCGGCCATCCTCACCGACAGCTTGGAGGCTCTGCTCACCAGTGGACCCGCGCTGAACGAGGTCGGCGGCGTTCTGGCCAAAGCCCTGGAGGATGCTGTCCAGAAATTCCTCGACTTACCGGACCCGGACAGCCGCGCCGCCCTGAGAACAGCAAGCGCGCTGGAGGCCCGCACCCGACTTGCCCTGTGCGGGATCGGATCACCATTCGCGTTGCTAGCTCTTCTGGAACGTTTCGATGCACCGATGCCCAAGCCGCTCGGCACCGCGGTTGTCCGCGCCGTCGGTGTCGCCGTCGACCACTGGCCCCACGCCGCGAGCCTCGCCGGTGTTGTCCGCGTCATCGCTGGGATCGACCCCCCAGCCGGCCGGTTGCGTCCAGATGCCGACCCCGAGGACGTCGCCTCCGACGCCGCGTGGGTGCTGGCGGGTATCGAACTGGTCGGCGCACTCCGCGCCGCGGACCTTCCGCTCATGCTGAGCAACCTCGAAGCTTCCGCACGGTACTTGCAGGTCGCCTGGGACTCCTACGAGCGTGAGGACGCCAGCGTCCTTCTGACCGTGGTGGAAGTGCTGTGCGCGCTCCTCGACGAGTCCTCGGCGAGGCCGCAGGTGGCGGCCCTGTCGACACCTCGACTCGAACCACGCGCACTGGCCGACCTGGCTGAGCGGGTTCGCCGGATCAACGTGACGTCCATGGGTCTGAATCATTGGTATGGGGATCCGAAGCGAGCAGCGCTGCTGGCGTGGTCACAACTGGCCGACGACCTGGGCAGGCTCCGGGAAGAGTTTGAGCGGGATAGCTTCTACAAAGCCGAGGTCGTTGTCGACGACCTACTCCAGATCTACCTGGGCTCGCGCTCCGCGGCTGTCGTCTCTCACGAGGAGGACATTGGCGGCCTGCTCAGGCTCGTTCAGCCGGTCATCGAGTCGGGGTTCGCCAGGACGGCGGGCCTGCTGAGCAACCTCGAAGATCACACCCACGCCTTGGAACAGGAAGCCGCGACCGCGGCGGGCGACCGTCAACGCGAGGTCACCGAGAAACTCACTGCCGCGCAAACGGTCCTTCAAGCGGCGAAGGCGCAAGCATTGGCCGGTGCAGGGCCGGGAAAAGGCGGTAGCGGCACGGCAACCGCGTCGCTGCCGCAACCCCTCAACCAACTTGTCCTGCCAGGATCCGCGGCAGCGATCGAACTTGCCGAGAAAGTGTCGCCCGAGACCCTCGCTGAACTCGCCAAAGCGGTCAGCGACAAAACCATCGGCAGACACAGCCTCAACCTGATCGAGGCAGAGGTGTACTCCGCGATCCGATCGTGTCTGGAGACGAGCCCCGACTACGTCAGGGAGCCGAAGGATGCAGTGGACGACGTTCTTCGGCTGATCATCCAGTTCGTCAGCTCACGGACTAATGCCCAATCGGACCTGTACCCGTACCTGTTCGACCCGAAGGCCGTCGAAGGCCACATCCACAAGGACCTCCTTGACTACCTGAAGTCCAGCAGCCTGGGCGCGATCGCCGAGTTCGAGGTCCAGCACGTCGGCGGCGGGCGAATCGACCTGCGACTCAAGTTCAGCGGATTCAGCATCTGCATCGAGATGAAGGTCGATTCGATGAAGCAGCCCTTGAGCGACAAGCAGGCGTACCTCAAGCAGGCGGTCACGTATCAGACCACGGATATCCGAATCGGATTCCTGGTTTCACTGCGCCACAAGGCGTTCGATCCAACTGGGGCTCCACCACACCTGAGCGCGCTCATCGGGCATACGGTGTTCGATGTGCCAGGTGACGAAGTGCCGAGGCACATCGTCACCGTAAGCGTTCCTGGCAGCCGGACCAAACCGTCGGACATGAAGTAGGGCCGGCTCGGTCCCAGCCGGTGGAACCGGTCGCGGCAGGTCCGGCCGCAGGTAGCGACGCACGGTGGCAGCCCGCGTCACCTGGCTTCCGCAGCTGTTGTAGCGAGATAGTCCGTGAATCTGGGGGTTGACGTGCGGAAACGTGCCGTCGGTTGGTGGGACGGTGTGTATCTAG